>CAYLRA010000043.1:0-25423 GCA_964386045.1 uncultured Verrucomicrobiaceae bacterium
CGATCGGCCAGTTGATCGGGGCGGCGGCGATCTTCAGCACCTCTTCGATCTCGTCGAGCAGCTCGATCGGGTCGCGGATGTCGCGATCGAGCTTGTTGACGAAGCTGAGGATCGGCGTGTCGCGCAGCCGGCAGACGTTCATCAGCTTGATGGTGCGCTCTTCGACGCCCTTGGCGCCGTCGATGATCATCAGCGCCGAGTCGACGGCGGTCAGCGTGCGGTAGGTGTCCTCGGAGAAATCCTCGTGGCCGGGGGTGTCGAGCAGGTTGACGGTGCGCTCCCGGTAGGGGAACTGCATCACCGACGAGGTGACCGAGATGCCGCGCTCCTGCTCCATCGCCATCCAGTCGGAGGTGGCGTGGCGGTCGGACTTCTTGCCCTTCACGGTGCCGGCGATCTGGATCAGGTTCCCGAACAGCAACAGCTTCTCGGTGATCGTGGTCTTGCCGGCATCGGGGTGAGAGATGATGGCGAAGGTGCGTCTGGCGTTGATTTCACGGGCGATGTTGCTGTCAGCCATCTCGATGTCTCAATTCCGTACAGAAATCCGCAACCGCACCCAACGTTGAAGAAGCTGCCGCAAGGCGGGTGGTGAGGGGCGCGTATCATACCCGACGCCCTCCGGCTGCCTATCGAAGCAACATATATATTGCAAGCCTCCTCACTCCCCACCGCCAGACACCGAAAGAAACTTTTTTGTTGCCATTCTTTGAAAAAGCAACCAATCTATTTCCACAAACTCAAAAAGCAACTTATTTATTTCCTCTGATAGCCATGAGCAAAATCCTCGATCAGATCAGGCAGCGTCGCAAAGCGCTGGGGCTCACCCAGGCGGAGATGATGTTGCGCATCGGCATGTCGCGCCAGCAGTACCAGCGGCTGGAGTCGAAGGGCAACCCCCGGCTCGACAATCTGGAGCTCCTCGCCAGGGGGTTGAGGATGGAGTTGATGCTGATCCCGCAGGAGAAACTTCAAGCCGTCAAGGCGGCTCTCGAAGACAAAGCACCCGCCTATGTCACGACCCGCACCCCGGACAAGCTCGCGGTGGAAGAGCCGACGCTGGCCGATGATCCCTGGAAAGACCTGCTGGCGGATGACACATGAGCAACGCCGACGAAGTGCGCGTTCTCCAGTTGACGCTGCACGACACGCTGGTGGGATACCTCGCGGGCTTCCGGAACGGTCGCAACGTGCTGACATTTGACGACGACTTCAAAGCCAACCCCGCCCGCCCGACTTTCAGCCTGATCACCCACCCGGACTTTCCGAACGCGGACAGACTGCTCGCCGAACCCTGGGCCAAGAGACAGCGGCTGCACCCGACGCTCTCGAACCTGTTGCCGGAGGGCGCACTGCGGGAGTTGCTGGCACAGGGGTTGAAAACCCATGTCGACAACGAATTCGAAATCTTCGCGCACCTGGGGCAGGACCTGCCCGGCGCGTTGATCGCAACGCCGCTGGAGCCCGAAGAGATACCGCCGCATATTCTCGGCACCTACGGCAAAACCAGGGCCGTGAAGGTCAAGAAAGGCAGTGCGGAGAATCACTTTTCGCTGGCGGGCGTACAGATGAAATTCTCGATGAAGGAAAAGGATGGTCGCTATCAGATGGCCCGGAGCGGCGATCTCGGCGACTGGATCATCAAGACGCCTTCAACCAGACACAAAGATGTTCCATTGAACGAGTACACCGCCATGAGCCTGGCCGCGCTTGCCGGGATCAATATTCCCGACATCAGACTCGTACCACTCGACAGCCTGGACAGGCTGCCGCAGATCAATCTTCCCGACGAAAACCACGCTTTCGCCGTGCGCCGCTTTGATCGGGACAACAACAAGCGCATTCACATGGAAGATTTTGCACAACTCCTCGTGAAGTATCCGCACGACAAATACGACTCCGCGAATTATGAACAGATCGGGCAGATCATTTATCAGTACACGGGCGACGGACTCGGGAATGTGCAGCAGCTTGCGCGACGCCTGCTGGTGAACATCCTGCTCGCCAATGGCGACGCGCATCTGAAAAACTGGAGCCTGCTCTACGCGGACAAACTGACGCCACAGCTTTCACCGGCCTATGACATCGTCACGACACGCGTCTATATCAAGGACGAAACGAAATACGCGCTGAATCTTGGCAAAACCAAAGAGTGGTACAAGGTCACCTACGCCCACTTCCAATCCTGGGCGGGCAGATCAAAAATTCCCTGGCGGGCCATCAAGCCGCATCTGGACGACACGATGGCCAAAGCTCGCGAACTCTGGCCCAACGCCCTGAAGGCGTTGCCAATGGATGAGGCGCACAAGGCGGAGCTGATAAAACACTGGAAAGCCCTGCAAGAGGATTTCCGCCTGGAGACATCGTAAGAAACAGCGTTTGGCCGGCACCCTGCCGGCGCCGCGTTCGGTATCGGAGACACGCAAGCCACAAGTGTAAAATTCGGTGACAAAACCCGCATTCAAACTGTCAAGAACAGCTACACCCCCTTCCAGCGCTGGCCATCAAAACCGGAAGTTGTACTTGTCGATCAGCTTGTAGACCGTCGGGCGGGCGACCCCGAGCAGATTCGCCGCATCGGAGATGTTGTTGTTGCACTGCGCCATGGCCCTGATCACGACTCGCCGCTCGGCCTCCTCGCGCGCCTGCTTCAGATTGGTGGGAAGCGGATCGCCGTCGCTGCTCTGCAGATCGAGATCGGCGACCGTGATCTGGTTGCCGGCGGCCATGATGATGGCGCGCTTGATCTTGCCCTCCAGCTCGCGCACGTTGCCGGGCCAGGCATGCGCCTCGATGGCCGCGATGGCGTCCTTGCTGAGCATCTTGCGCGGCGAACAGTTCAGCTCCGCGTTGAAGCGGTCGACCAGGATCTTCGCCAGCAGGATCGCGTCGCCATCGCGGTCTTTCAGCGCCGGAATGTGCAGGGTGACATCGCTGATGCGGTAGTAGAGATCTTCGCGGAAGGTGCCCTCCTCGATCATGCGCTCAAGGTTCTTGTGCGTCGCGCAGATGATGCGGGTATCGACCGCCACCTCCGCCTGACCACCGAGCCGTTCGATCTGGCGCTCCTGCAGGAAGCGCAGCAGCTTTGCCTGCAGCTCCAGCGGCAGGTCGCCGATCTCGTCGAGAAACAGGGTGCCGCCATGAGCGCGTTCGATGCGCCCGATCTTCTGCGTCATGGCGCCGGTGAACGCCCCCTTCTCATGCCCGAACAGCTCGGCCTCCAGCAGGCTGGCAGGGATGGCGGCGCAGTTGATCGCCACGATTTTCTCCTTCGCCCGCGGACTCAGCCGATGCAGCGCCTGGGCAATACGCTCCTTGCCGGTGCCACTTCCGCCGCGCAACAACACGGTGACATCGGTAGGGGCCACCCGCTCGACCATCCGGCACACTTCGAGCATCTGCGGGCTGCTGGCCACCACGCCCTCCAGTGGCAGCGGCGCGTGGCTCTGCTGCAGGCGCCGGTTCTCCGACTCGAGTTCGTAGACGTGGTAAGCGCGATCGACGATGAAACGCAGCGTGTCGGGCTCGACCGGCTTCTGGTAGTAATCGTAGGCGCCGATGCTGACCGCTTCGACGGCATTGGCGCGATCGTTGTCGCCGGTCACCACGATCACCTTGGTCTCGGCGGCGTGGGCGAGCATCTCCTTCAGCGTGGTCACCCCTTCGACGGCACACCCGGGATTCGGCGGCAGACCGAGATCCAGCAGCACCACGCCCGGCTGTACCCGACGCAGCGCGGCAACGCCATCGCTCCGATTGCTGGCGAGAAAAACCTCGTAGTCCCGGAACACCCAGCGCAACTGCCGCTGTAGTCCCTTGTCATCCTCGACCACCAGCAGACGCTTTTTATCACTAGCCACTTGTAGCCACCTCGACTTCCTCTATCGCCATGATCAGCGCCACCGCGGCGGGCAGCGAGATGCTGAAGCAACTCCCTCTGCCCGGTGCGCTGCGCACATAAATGTCGCCGCCCAATCGCCGCACATATTCGCGGCTCTCATAGGCTCCTATCCCCATGTTGGTCAGACCCTTGGTGGTATCGAACGGCTTGAACAACCGCTTGCTGACGAAGTTCTCGTCCATGCCACAACCGTTGTCTTCGATGTCGATCCTGACCATCCCCGCATGCGTACTCAGTCGAATGGTGATGGCACCGTCATCCGGCGTCGCCTCCTGGGCGTTCTGGATCAGGTGCCCAAATACCGCTCGCAGCTGTTCGCCATCCGCCTCCACCTCGCAGTCGCCATCAATACATTCAAGTCTCGGAACCGGCTTCTCGTGAGACTTGTCCGCGACAACAGCGCGCAGCAGCGCTGCGAGCGCAATGCGCTCGCGCTCCTCGCCACGCACGCCGCTGCGCATTTGAGTCATCAGCCGCTTCATGCGCTCGACCGAATTGCAGATGGTCTCGAAAACGTCGTCGAGAAACTCGGGGTCGGCGCGATACTGCTCGGCGTTGAACACGATCAGGGACTGTTGCGCCAGGATGTTCTTGAGATCGTGGACAACATAGGCGGAGAGCCGGTTGAAGGCCTCGAACTGACGCAGCTCCACCAACGCCTGGCTGGCCTGGTACTGCGCGAGGTGGGTGGCGGCCGCACGCCCCGCCACCTTCAGCAGATCGCGATCTTCCCAGTTGAAATCCGGCACCACGGCGGGCCGATACAACAGCAGGATGCCCTGCAGGCGATCGCCGAACATGAGGGGCACCAGCAGCCACGCCTGATCGAATTCGGCCAATGCCGGCGGCATCTCCAAGTCTTCATAATGCGCCGGCGATTCACGCCACTCCTGGAAATCGATCAACCAGAGTCGTCGCTCCAGCCAGCGCGCGAGCGGTGTCAGATTGCCGAGAGGTCCTGGGTCGGGGGTATTCCAGCAATCAATCAGCACGATGCCGCCACTCTCGGTGCGCATCCACAACAGGCCGGCCGGCGCTCCGCAGAGTTTCGCCATCGCCTGCGTCACTGCTCTCGGCGTGGCGTCGCTGCTGTCGGCAAGGATATTGGTGAAATCGAGCCAGACGCGGCGATAGTCGTAGCGATAACTGAAGAAGTGCTTGCTCAGCCAGACACGCAACCGGTCGCGCACCCGCGACGAGATCATCAGAACGATGAAGAAAAGCCCCGACACCGACAGGAAGGTAACCTGCGCCACGCCGCCCCAGCTGCCACCGAGATAGTGAATCGCATAACCCACACCCGCCATGTAGATCAGGTAGAGGCCTGCCGCGAGCATCGTGAAGGTGTGGAAGACAACGTGGCGAGAGATCAGCAGGTCGGTCGAATAGGTTCGACTGCGCAACACCGCCACCGCCAGCAGTGGTGCCGTGAACGCCACAACGGCACCGCGAGCCTGCCAGATCACCGGGTCCATCTGCCGCAGGACCAGCGCCTGCGAGTACATCAGGAAGTCATAGCCGGCGAGAAAGGAAAGCCCGAGACAGAGATATTTGACCACCCAGCGCTCGGCCAGCGTGCTGAGCCGATAGATCTGCTCGACCATCACCAGCACGGCGAGCGAAAACCCCAGCCACAGAATCAATCCGAGATCGGTCTTCAGCTGCTCCGGCGCGTCGAGGCTGTCCAGCAGCAATGGCACCGCGTACATCCAGATCACCACCAGCGCGATACCCGCGGAGTACCACGGCAGCCACTGGCGATAGGCCAGGAAATGGCGGTGGCCTCTGATCCTGGCGCCATACATCGAATGCAGCAGGAACATCCACGCGGCATTGCGCGCAGCCTCCACCGACTGCATCAGGGTCGTCGGCGGCTTTTCGGGAAGCGTGCCCAGCGCGATCACCGCGCCCCAGACCGAGGTCAACACGATGCAGATGATGACCGACAGACTGAGGGCGCGGTTGCGCCAGTGCACGGCCACGACCACCGCCAGCACCGCATAGGCGAGCCAGGCCAGGCCATAGCTGTACAGGCTGATATTGCTCAACACTTCCAGAGTGAAAGACATACAGCCCTGTCCGTCCCCTCAATCGACCAGAAGCCGGCAGCTTCCGAATTATTGTTATATCCGCGCAAAGGCGGGCCCCGGATATCCCCGGAATGTCCCGTCCCTGTGATTCAGCGATTTTGATTTATCAAATTCAGCACAGCCCACCGTCCGTGCTGTCGCCCGCCGCAGCGGCGCGTTTTACTGCCACTTCTTATTACTTCTTTATTTACTTGTCGCTTAAATTTGGATTTTTTACAACTCACATCTGGGAATAGGCTGAATGGCTTTCAACGCGACGCCGATCCGGGCACTTGCGTCGATCCGCCTCGATACACTCCCCGTTGACCGTCAACGGAAAGGTGACAAGACCGCCACGACGTCGATCGACAACACTTCGCGGCTGTATTCGCCGCTCGTTTTGCGGACGGAGTGAAGCCACCGGTTCATCTTCCTCCAAGCAAATCGGAGTGGCAACCGAAAGTATGTAAATAGCCAGCAAAATCGTGACAAGCCCCAAAACCGCGAGGGTGATCAACACGCCATCCATTTATTATCATCATCCGCAATCGGTCGTTCCCCCCTCTGCGGTACGACGCGCAATGCAACCTGACGCTCCCTGGCAGAGTCACATGGCGCAACGAAGGGGAAACCTCGGCGAGAAGGAGTCCATATCCGCAGGGATTCAGCAAGAACTACGCCTTGATGAAAATCATCTGCCAAAACAAAGTATTGAGGGAGTTGAGCTGTTCCCTTCCAGCCATCGATCAAGCACGTGGAAAAAATAGTGACACTCGTCAGCACACCGTGCGACATGTGTGCGCCGATGTGTTCGGGCGAGCTTCGGCATACCTGCGAACGCGGCAGCTATCGGAAAAGCGCATCAGAACGTCAGCGTCAGATCGACATAAAACGCGCGCGGTTCGCCAATGAAGTAGCGGTAGTTGCCGAATGCGTAGTCGGCGCGTTCGGCGTAATGACGATCGGTCAGATTCATCAGCCGCGCACCGACACCCACCTGTTCGTTGACCGGCTGGCGCCAGCGCAGGTGCAGCAGATCGTGGCCGGGGTAACTCACCGTCGCGGTCGGTTCGAGGTAATAGCGGCCGAGGTGGACCCACTCCAGCTCCCAGCTCGCGCCGCGTTGTGTCTGGTATTGCAGCCGCGTCGACGCGGTGTGGCGCGGTGCTGCCACCATATCGTTGCCGCTGATATCGACACCGGCGGCAACCCCGGACAGCGGTGGGTTGTTGCGAAAGCGATGGCGCGCCAGCGTGCCATCGGCGGCGAGTTGCCAACCGTCGAACAGCTGCCAGCGCAGCGAATATTCGAAGCCCTGGTGTTCGGTCTCGGTGCCGTTGACGTTGCGCCGTTCGGCATCCTGGAATATCGCGTCACGCTTGCGCATCTGGAACAGTGCGAGATCGATGCTGCCCCGTTCGAACTGCGCGCGCCAGCCCAGCTCGACGCTGCGCATCCGCTCGTTGTCGAGATCCTCCGGCTGCTGGCTGCTCTGCAGACGATACAACTCGGCGGCCTGCGGCGCGCGTTCGCCGCTGGCCAGATGCAACCGCAACTGTTGCGTGTCGCCGAGCGCATATTTGACGCCGCCATCGATACCGAGTCCACCGAACTCATCGCGGCGATCATCGGGACGCACGTAGCGGCAGTCGATGGCGATGCTGTTGCGCAAGCAGGGTGAGCCGTCGTCGCGCACCGCGCCGACCGGCAGATGGTTGTCGTAGTCGTAGCGCTGATACTCCTGACGCAGTCCGGCATCGAGCGACCAGCGCGATGCGAACTGCCAGTCGAGCGCGGCGAACAGCGCGCCGCCGAGTGCATCGACGCGGTAGTCGTAGTGATAGCCCTGCGGAAATTCGGGACGACCGGCAACCGCATCGGGCTGGTACTCGGTCAGATCGCCACGTGTCCACTCGCCGTCGAGACCGAACGCCAGATGGGTCGCGTCATCGATCCGCAGTTGGTAGAGGCTCTGCCAGCCGGCGCTGTGCAGGTCGCTCTCTTCGAGCGGCTGGCCGACCAGGAAATGCTGGCGAAAGCGGCTCTGCTGATAACGCAGGTAGGGCGTCACGTTGATGCTGTCGCCACCGTCGAGCTCGCGCAGCCAGCGGCCATACCAGCGCGCGGCCGTATTGTCGCGAAAGGCTTCCGGAAAAGCGTTCTGCTTGCGCAGTGCATCATCCTTGTAGCTGTTCTCGCCCTCGACGTAGCCGGCCGTCTCCTGGTTCAGGTTGGTGACGCTGAGCAGCGATTCAAACCGCGTCGAGGCGTCGAGCTGGGTGTCGGCACGCAGGCCGAGCTTCTGCTGGTCGTAACCGGCGTCATCCATGTACCCGCCGTCGTGCACGCCGTTCAGATTGAGGCGCAGCGCGGTGTCGCCGAGCGCGGCGGCGCCGCTGAACAGCAGCCGAGCGTAGTCGTGCGGCCCGCCGGTGACGGTGAGATCGGCGCTGCCGGCAGTGGGTCGACTGACGACGTTGATGACGCCGTGCTGCGCATTGCCGCCGTGCACGAAGGTGCCGGGGCCGCGCAGCAGTTCGAGCCGCTGCGCCTGCTCGCTGTTGACCTCCATCAGCTGGTTGACGTTGCAGAAACCGTTGGGGCGGATCGGGATGCCATCCTCGGCCATGTAGAAAGCGCCGCAGCTGCCCGGCCCGGTGAAGACCGGCGAGCGGATCGCGGTCAGGTGCTCCTGGCCATTGCCGCGGCTGACCCAGCTGCCGGCGATGCGGCCGAGGCTCTCGCTGGGATGCACCGCGCCGATCAGTGCCACCTCCTCCGCCGACACCATGCCGACGCTGGCATTGAGCGCGGCCAGCGGCTGCTCGCCGCGGGTGCCGATGACGACGACGCTCTCCATCGGCGCCGCAACGGCGAACGGCGGCAACAGGGCCAGCAGCGCCGCGGCAGCCGCGTGCGGCACGGCGCCGGCGCGCGGATGGACGGCAGCCAGCGGTGCCTGCGGTGTTACTGACATCGGATGCCCCCGCGATCGCCCCGTCGGCCGGGACGAGAAATTGGTGTCGACAGCAATTTGGTGTCAACAGGAGGCGCGAATACTACTGGAGGGGGGCGGGTCGCTCAACGCCGCCGCGCGTTACGCCACCACGGCCGCTGGCGCGAAGAAGCAGTAGCCGGCGTTGCGGCTGGTCCTGACCGGCAGCGGCGCGCCGGTGGCCTGCTCGACCTTGCGCCGCAGCCGCCGCATCTGCGTGTCGAGCCGGCGCTGGTCGTAATCGAGATAACTCTCGCCGAGCGCGGCGACGATCTGCCGGCGCGAGACGATCTCGCCGACATGTGCCATCAGCACCTGCAGCACGGTGCAATCCTGGTGCGACAGTTCGATCGGGTCGAACTCCGGCGCGCACAGCAGGCGCGGGCCAAGCCGCAGCTGCCAGCCGGATGCCTCCGCCACCGACAGCCCGAGGCGCCGCGACAGCGCACCGACGATCGCCGCCAGTTCGTCGAGGTCGACGCTCTTGCCGAGGTAGTGGTCGGCGCCGTCGCCGAGACCGGCCACCTTGTCGCCGGTGGTGTCGCGCGCGGTCAGCACGACGATGCCGAGATCGGCACTGGCGGCGCGCAGCCGGCGGATCAGCTTGGCGCCGTCACCGTCGGGCAGGCCGAGGTCGAGGATGACGAGGCGATGGCGGCGCGGGTCGAAACGCTGCTCGAACTCCGCCAGCGTGGCGGCCTCGGTGACGACGAAACCGCTGTCGCCGAGAAACTCGGCCAGCTCCTGGCGCAGCACGGGTTCGTCTTCGAGCAGGATCAGGTCAGGCATCGGGAAAAGTCGGGATAAAGAAAAGTAAGTCGTCTGGATGGGTTCGGCCGGCGCGCCGGCAATGCTATCGTCCGCCGCGCCCGCCGCCTACGGAGTCTCCGCTTGCCGCTTCGACCGCCGCTTCACCACGCACTGCCGCTGTCACTGCTGGCGCTGTTCGCCATCGCCGCGACGCTGCCGGAGCTGACGCCACTGCTGCGCTGGCAGCGCGACATGCCGGCGAGCGGCGAATGGTACCGGCTGCTGAGTGGCCACATCGTGCACGCCAACGCGCGCCACGCGCTGGCCAACGCGCTGGCGCTGGCCGCGCTGTGGCTGCTGTTCCACCGCGCGCTCTCGCCGCGACTGTGGCTGCTGGCGACGCCGCTGTGCGCGCTGGCAGTCGGCGCGCTGCTGTTCGCCACCGGCGTCGACTGGTACGTGGGCTTCTCCGGCGTGCTGCACGGACTGCTGGTACTGGCGCTGTGCCGCGACCCGCGCCTGACGCGGCCGCTGCGCACACTGCTGCTGGGCGCCGTGGCCGTCAAGATCGGCGTCGAGCTGATCGCCGGTGGCGACAGCGGCGACTGGCTCGGCATCGCCGTGGTCAGCGAGGCTCACGCCTTCGGCGCCCTCGGCGGTGCCCTGCTCGCCGCGCTGGCCTCGGCGGTCAGCGGCCGAGGCGCCACTGCAGGCCGACGCTGAAGAACCCGGTCGGGTAGCGCGAAAACTCGATGCGCCGATATTCGACGTCGACCCCGAGCCGCTCGCTCAGCGCATAACCGGCACCGATACCCCAATAGAAGTCGACCTCGGATTCGGCGTCGTCATCGACCCGCGCCGCGCCGCGATAGGTCCGGTAGTCCCCCTCCCAGGCGAACAGGCCGGCGCGCGCCTGCGCACTGAAGCCGGCCGCGAGCGGATAGCGGTAGCGCAGCCCGGCGGTGAAACCGTCGCCCGACTCCGGATGCACCTGCGCCAGATCGATCGACGTGCTGGGGCTGGAAAAGCGCAGTTCGACATCGCCGAGTTCGAGGTAGCCGATCTCGACCGCGAGGCGTTCGGTCAGCGCCATACCGAGCGCCAGCCCATAGCCGTCGCGATCGCCGTCGACGGCGGTGACGTCGGCGCTGTTGCCCTGGGCGGCGAAATCCTGTTCCAGCCCGCTGGCGCCGACACTGGTGCGGGCGACGCCATAGCGCGCATCGACGTAGAGCCGCTCCCACCAGGTCGTCGTTTCGGCGGCCTGCACCGGCCGCGCCGCATCGACGGTGCCGAGCAACGCCAGCAGCAGTGCCGGCAGCAGCGCAGCGCGGGTCGCGACCCGCGGACGCCGCCACAGCGCCAGCGCGGCGACGGCCAGCAGTGCCAGCAGACCGAGGCCGGCGGCACCGCCACCGCCACTGCGTCCGCCGCCGCTGGTGACGAACTCGACGCGGCTGGCGCTGCCGACACCGCCCATATTGGCGACGTAGCCATCGACCGTGCCATCGGCGTCGTTGGGACCGCCATCCTCGATCAGCAGCTGCACGCACCAGTGACCCGGCGTCAGTCCCGGCTGCCAGGCGGCATCGCCGGGCGGCGGGCAGTGGCCGGGCGCGCCGGGGGCGGAGTAGAGCCGGTTGGCGCCGTTCTCGACGAAGTTGTGCCAACGGCCGTCATCGTCCTGTTCGCGGTAGAACGGTGCCTGGGGAATCGCCGCCACCTGCGGGATCACCACCAGCAGCGACTGGCCGGGCTGCGACAGCTGCGCGACGAAATCGGAGTAGCCGCCGATATCGTCGAAGTCGGGGTCGCGCGGACCGGCGACACCGCTGGCGAAGTCGGCATCCGTCACGCGCGCGCCGCCACTGCCACCGCCCAGCGCGGTATCACCGATGCGGCAGGCCGTGCCCGGCTGGCACTCGATCAGGTAGCGGGTCTGCTCGCCGACCGTCTGCGGCACCACGTTCGGTGCGTCAAAGGCATCGAGATAGTCCGGAATGCCATCGCCATCGCTGTCGCCGAAGCCTTCGAGGGCATCCGGGATACCGTCGCCATCGCTGTCGTCGCCACCGAGCACCGGCAGCACCGCCACCACGCGCAGCGTCAGGCGGGCGTAGCCGTAGGCCGGCGGGTTGCCGCTGTCCAGCACCGCGACCCGCAGTTCATAGACACCGGGCGCCACCGCGGCCGGATCGAAGGTGAACGTCCCGGCATCGCCGTCGACATCGACCAGGTCACCCGCGGTGCCAAACCAGTCGAACTGATGGCTGTCGCCGCTGTTGGCATCGCTGACCACGGCGGACACCGTGACGGGACCCTGATCCTGGCCGACCACGATCGCCGACGCACCGCCCTGCTCGGCCTGCAGCGCCACCAGCGGCGCGACATTGCCCTCGCGAACGGTGATCACCTGCGACGTCTTGACGCCGACATTCAGGCCACTGCCGGCCAGCGTGACGACGATCGTTTCATCGCCCTCGCCGACACCGTCGTCGACGATCTGGAACGTGACGCTTCTGCGCGTCTCGTCAACTGCAAAGGTCACCGTGCCGGCCGTCAGGTCGTGGTCGCTGGCATCGGCCGTGCCGCCGACCGTGTAGGCGACACTGAACGGATAGACCGGCGCCAGCCCGTTCAGCAACACGGTGAAGCTGGCGCTGCCGCCCTCCGCCGCGATGCTGTCGAGCCCCATCGTCACCAGCGGGTTGACGTTCAGCACGTTGAGGCCGTTGCCGGACCAGGTGATCCGGTTGCGACCGGGCGGGAAGCGCACCGCGCCATTGGCATCGCGCGTGAGATCGCCGCAGCAGTTGGCCGCATCGCCGCTCGCCATCAGCCCCTGCTCGATCAGCCACGCCAGCGTGACCGGCGTGTAGAGGCCGGTGGCGTCGATGAACTCGATCGCCAGGTTGGCGCTGTTCGGATCGTTCGGATCGGTGCCGTCGAGCCCCTCGACGTAGTCGGGAATGCCGTCGCCGTCGCTGTCGACGAACGAGGTGGCATCGTTCGGATCGGTATTGTCGACATGGGTCTCGTGATAGTCGGAGACACCGTCGCCGTCGCTGTCGCGATAGCTGCGCGGGTCGTTCGGGTCGGTGTTGTCGCGCGCCTCGACGTAATCCGGCACACCGTCGTCATCACTGTCGGGATAGCTGGTCGGATCGTTCGGATTGGTGGCCGGCTGTGCGTGTTGCTCCACGTAATCGGGCACGCCGTCGTTGTCGGTATCAAGGAAATCGTCTGGATCGTTCGGATCGCTACCCTGCTGTACCTCGACGTAATCGGGCACGCCATCGCCATCGCTGTCCGGGAAGCTGGTCGGATCGTTCGGATCGGTCGGCGGTACCGCTGCCAGTTCGACAACATCCGGCACACCGTCGCCATCGGTGTCGACTGGCGCGGTGACGGTGATGGCGAATGCCGGCAGGCTGGCGCTGAGGCCACCGCCGTCGGTCACCGTGATGACGATGTTGCTGAAGGTCGTGCCGGCAGCGCTCAGCGGCGGCGTGCCGGTCAGCGCACCGGTGGCGGTATCGAAGCTGGCCCACGCCGGGCGGTTGGCGATGCTGAATGTGTACGGCGGCGTATCGACGACACCCGGGGTGAAGCTGTAAGCCGTGGCTGCCGCCAGCGAGGTGGTCGGCGTGCCGCTGATCAGCGGTGCCACGTTCGGCAGCGTGAAGAAGATCGTCGCCGGCGACAGCGCCGTCGCCGGATTGATGCCGTCGGATGCGGAGATGTCCCAGGCCGGCGCGTCGTTGCTGTCGTTGTGCACGAACGCGATCGCGCCGAGGTTGATCTCCTGCTGCGTGAAGCTGGTGATCGCGACGTTGATCGCCGACACGCGCGCGAAGCGGCCGTTCTGCACATTGCTGACGGTCAGCGTGATCGGGTCGCCATCGGGATCGGCGTAGCTGATGTTCTCGCCCGACAGCGCAACGGTTTGCCCCTTGACGATGGTCAGCGTGTTGGCTGCTTCGAGCGGCGGGCCACCGGGTGTCGGCGGCGTCGGATGCGCCTGCACGTCGACGAAGAAGTTATAGGAGTTGCTGCGTCCGGATGGATCCTCGATGTAGATCGACAGGCGGCGGTCGCCCGGCGGTCGCAGCGAGAAGCTGTCCTCGTAGGTCAGGGCACGCACCAGCGCCTGCACGGCCGCCAGTGTCGCGTCGTCGGTGGTGAAGCTGATCTCGAGCGCGCGCCCCTGGCCATCCAGCGTGGCGCTGATGGCGCCGATCAGGTTGCCCTCGTAGTAAATGTCGCGACCGTCGACGCGGATTTCGCCCGCACCGTCACCGCTCGACTCGATGCCGAGCAGTTCGAACTGACCGTCGACGAAGGTGACGTTGAGCTTCAGTCGGCCACCGTTGAGGTGAGTGTCGTCGGCATCGGTGACGACGGCGTCGAGATTCTGGTCGATCAGCTGCGACACGACGTCGGCGTAAATGGTGCGATCGCCTTCGATGTTGTTGATGAACGGCGCCAGCGGGTCCGGCACGATGAAGTTGACGACCAGATAGTTGTTGCTGGCGGTGCCGCTGATGTCGCGGACCTCGAACGTGATCGGGTAGCTGCCGGGCGGCAGGTCGATCGGATCGCCGTCTTCACCCGGCGCGAAGACAAACGAGCCCGCCGATGGATTGGTCAATGCCCCCTGCAGGTTGCCGAGACTCTGCGTCTCGATCGCCACGCCGCTACCGATGCTGAATGCGAACGAATCGCCCTTGTGGACGATGACGTTGTTGGTCTCGGGAATACCGACCGGGTGGTTGTAGGTGACCGAGGCCTTGTTGACCAGGCTCAGGATGAAGTCGACATGCGTCTTCGACTTGACGTTGCCCGCCTCGTCGAGATCCTCGGCGACGACACCGCCGGAGTAGAGGCCGACCGGCAACGCGCCGGAGCCGGTCCAGGTCAGCGTGCCGGTATTCGGGTTCAGCGACAGCCCGGCCGGGTTGGTCGACGAACCTCCGCCCAGTTCGCTCAGGTTGGCGAGACGGTAGCGCAGCTTGTCGGCATTCGGGTCGGTGGAGCCGATCGGGAAGGTCCAGTTGGGCAGCGGCGTGACCCCGTCAGCCTGCAGCTTCGGAATCTCGAAGATGATCGGCAGGTCGATCTTCGGCGCCAGGTTGCCCTGGGCCAGGAAGATCGTCGTCTGGATATCCCAGGCGCCGTTGGCATTGTTCAGCAGGTTGCTGATGCGGTTGCCGCCGGCGAATCGCACCAGGTATTGCACCGACGGATCGAGGTTGTAGGCACGGAAGACATCGGTCCTCAACGTGTAGTCGGAGTTCCCGAAGTTGGTGCCATTGACGTAGGTGTAGTCGCTGGTGCCGACCTGCGTCAGTGCCAGGGATGGCGTGGTGGCGAAACTGACGGGGCTATCGAAGCCACCCCACGCCGTTTTCACGGTGACCAGCACATCGTTCTTGGTGCCGCCATTGTCGAGGTCCAGCGCCTGCCAGGTGATCGAGCCGCCGCGGAAGTGGGCCGCCATGGCATCGCCAGCGAAGACCAGCAACGACAGCACGAGCAGCCGCAGGCCACGATGAATGGTGGAGGTTCTCAGTGTCGTCATAACGAAAACTCGGTAACGGATCGACGAAATTGGCTTTTCCGGGACGCACGCAGCTCACCGCCGACAGGGCGGAGCGCTGCGATCAGCGAACCTGATAGAAAAGCTCGATGGTGTATTCGGAGGGAGAGTCGGCGAGGTTCTGCCACATGAAGCAGTACTCGCCGGCGGCATCGATTGGCTCTTTTGCCGACAGTTCGCGCTCGACGACCTGCTTCACCAGATAGTGCGTATCGCTGCCGATGTGGTGGTGAATGTTGAAATCGACAGCAACCGGTACCGTAAAACTGAACTCAAGTTCGCCAGCCGGCAGCTTGAAACACTGCTCTCGGAAATAACCGGTATGCCCCAGCATCTCCGCGCGTTGCTCGACTTTTGTCGCAAGCGCCGGCGCGGCGGCCAGTGCCCCCATCAACACCAGTGCCGAGGTACTGAGAGCGCGAGTCGAGGAGAAACGGGAGAGAGGAAGAACGAACGGGGAGTGCGGGAACAGCGACGACATGAACGATCCCATACGCCGGTATCGGCGGCTTTATTGTTGTGGAATTGGTTGTTGTGGAATTACTCCACAGCCGCGCCCAGACATGATGCCTGTGGCCGCGACCCGATCCATCGCGACGGGAATCCTGCTACTGCGGCAAATGTAGCTGGCTATCCGCGACATGCCACTGCGCCTCCCTGAGCAAACCTGAGCAATGCCTGCCGAAATCGTCGCGCATTGATCCAGCGCAACACTTCTTCACTTGCCGTCGACAACCGGTGCTGCGTGATATCGTCGCGCGGATGAGCGATATCCGACTGATTCTCCTGCTGTTGATCCTGTTGCCGCCGGCGGTGACGGCGGCGCCGTTGCGGCTGAGCGATGAGGCCGTGGTCTCGCCGCACGGCCACCTCGAACTGCTGTTCGATCGCACCGGCGCGCTGACGCCGGAGACCGCGATGGCGTCGGACGACTGGCGACCGCTGCCGGCCGGCCTGCAGCTGGGCTTCACGACGCAGACGGTGTGGGTGCGGATGACGCTGCAGCGCGGTGCCGATGCGCCACCGGAGTGGGTGCTGAAACTGAGCAACCCGCTGATCGACGATGCACGCCTCTATCGACACGAGCAGTCGATCGTACCGCCGGGCACGCCACCGCCCCATATCTCCCGGCGCGATCGCCTGTGGCGCGACAACGGCGGCTGGCGCGAACTGCGCGCCGGCGAGAACCACGATCGCGATGACTGGCCGGTCGACTACCCCAGAGCGGTGTTCCCGCTGCTGCTGGGCGAGGAGCTGCCGACCACACTGCTGGTGCGGCTGCAGACGAAGAACGCGATGTCGGCCAGTTTCACGCTGATGCCGCTCCATGAATTCGGCGACTTCTCGCGTCGCGAGGCCTTCGTCTACGGCGTCTATGCCGGCTTCTGCCTGCTGATGGTGCTGTTCCACGCGGCGTTCTGGCGCATGACGCGGGCGCCGGACAGCGGCTGGTATCTCGGCTATCTGAGCGCCATCCTGGCCACGATGCTGCTGAGCGCCGGCGTGCCGCAGCACCTGCTGCGACTGCCGGTGACGATCTCCGACCCGCTGCTCGGCATCACCCTCCCGCTCGGCGTGCTGCCGCTCGGCGTCATCTTCGCGGCGCGCCAGCTGCAGCTGGCGCGGTTCTATCCGCGCCTGCAGCGCTGGCTGGTACGCGTTTCGATCGCGCTCTGCGCCATCGCCATCGCGGCGGTGCTGAGCGGCCACTTCGGCATCGGTATGCCGATCGCACAGCTGGCCTCGCTGGTCCTGATCCCGCTCTTCAGCGGACTGGCGCTGCACCTGTGGATGCGCGGACATCGCCCGGCGCGATTTTTCCTGGTCGCCTTCGGCATCTTCTACGCCGGCGTCATCATCAGTTTCCTGCGCAACCTCGGGGTGCTGCCGTCCACCTTCTTCACCGACAACGCCACCACCGTCGGCGTGCTGCTGCACATGACGCTGATGAGCCTGCGCATCATCGGCCACTACAACCAGCTCAAGCGCGACAACGCCGCCGCACAGACCGAGATGGTCGCGACGACGCGCGCGCTGAACGACAGCCTCGAACAGCAGGTGGCAACGCGCACCGCCGAACTGCGCGCGGCGCTCGACAACGAGACCCGCATCCGCGACGAGCAGCGCGAATTCGTCGCGATGGTGTCGCACGAGTTCCGCACGCCGCTGGCCATCATCGAGACCTCGGCGCAACAGATCGCCCGCAACCCGGATGCGATCGACAAGACCGAGCGACGCTGCCACAACATCCGCGAGGCGGCGGAGCGGATGCGCGTGCTGGTCGACGACTACCTGTCGAACGACCGGATGGCCGACACCACCGCGCTGCAGCGCTCGGACGGCCCGCTCGACCAACTGCTGCTGGACGCGACGGCGGAGTGGCCGCCGGAACAGGTGCGCGTCGTCTCGCCGCCGGCGCTGACGCTGAACTGCGACCACGGCCTGCTGCAGGTCGCACTGCGCAACCTGATCGCCAACGGCTGCCGCCACGCGCCGGACGACACCGTCGAGCTGCGCTGCGAAGCAGGGCCGGCCGGGCTCCGCTTCACCGTCAGCAATCCGTGCGCGGCGGCGATTCCGGATGAAGAGCGCGCGCACCTGTTCCAGAAGTACTACCGCGGCCGCCAGGCACAGCAGAGTCCGGGCGCCGGCCTCGGTCTCTATCTGGTGCGCCACATCGCCCGCCTGCATGGCGGCGATGTCACGCTGGTCGACGCCGGCGACGATGGCGTCGTCAGCTTCGAACTGCGATTGCCGCCGGGCACCACCGGCGAGCCGGCTTCGTGAACGTCGGCTGCGACCTTCTGCCGCAATCGGCACGCTCCGGCCTGCCGCTATAATCGCGCCCTCTTTTTGCCGACCTGCCGACGATGGCCACGCTCACCGCCGCCAAAGCCAACCTGCAACGCCTCGCCGTGATGCGGCTGGCGATCGTCTGTGCGCTGCTGATCGCGCTGCTCTACGCCGCCGGCTGGCTGCGCGCACCGCTGGCGTGGGCGCCGCTGTTGCTGGTGGTGACGCTGCTGGCCGGCGCCGCGATATTCACCTTCTGGCGCCTCGGTCGGTCGTGGCCCGTCACCGATGCCGAACTCTTCACCCAACTGCTGTTCGACGTGCTGGTGCTGAGCCTGCTGCTCTACTTCAGCGGCGGTGCCACCAACCCGTTCGTCTCCTGGTATCTGGTGCCGCTGGCGATCGCCGCCGTGGTACTGCCGCGCCGCTACTGCGTGGCGCTGGCGCTGATCTGCCTCGGCCTCTACAGCGCACTGCTGTTCCTCTACCAGCCGCTGGCGCTGTTCGAACCGGCTGTCGGACACGTCCATCACCACCACGACGGCGATGCGCCGGTGCTGAACCTGCACATCCTCGGCATGTGGTTCAACTTCGCCCTCTCCGCCGCGCTGATCACTTACGTCGTGGTGCGCATGGCCTCGGCGCTGCGCGAACAGGAGACGGAGCTGCGCCGCCGCCGCGAACAGGCATTGCACCAGGAGCAGCTGCTGGCGGTGGCGACGCTGGCCGCCGGCACCGCGCACGAACTCGGCACGCCGCTGTCGACGATGACCGTGCTGCTCGACGAGATGCACAGCGACGATCCGCAGCTGAACGAGGACATCGCGCTGCTGCGCCAGCAGGTGAACAGCTGCCGCGCCACCCTCAGGCAACTGGTGGAGACGGCGCGCCAGCACCAGCAGCCTCAGCCGACAGCCATGCCGGTGACGGACGCGCTGCAACAGGTGCTGGAGCGCTGGCGGCTGCTGCGACCACAGGCGCAATTCACGTTGGAAGTCAAAGGCACACCGCAGGTGGACGATGTCGGCGCGTCGCCGCCGCTGGCACTCGACACCGCGCTGCAGCAGGCGATCATCAACCTGCTCGACAACGGCATGGACGCCGGCGGCCCGCTGCTGCTGACGCTGGACTGGCCGGACGACACGATCGAACTGCGCATCCGCGACCGCGGCCCCGGCCTGCCGCTGGAGCTGGCCGAACAGCTCGGCTCGCCATTCGTCACCACCAAGGGCAAGGGGCTGGGGCTCGGCCTCTACCTGAGCCACGCCACCGCCGAGCGCTGCGGCGGCTCGGTCCATCTCTACAACCATCCCGACGGCGGCACCGAGGCGGTGCTGCGGTTGCCGGTGGCGAGAGCAGCGACGCCATGAGCGACACGATCGATCTGCTGGTGGTCGACGACGACCCGACCTTCGCCCAGGTGCTGACGCGCGCGCTGACGCGGCGCGGGCTGCGCGTCGCCATCGCCCACGACCTCGCCGGCGCCGTCGCGCTCGCTGCAACGACACAGCCTCGGCGCGCGATCGTCGACCTGAAGATCGGCGCCGACTCCGGCCTGCAGGTGATCGCCGCGCTGCGCGAGCGGCTGCCGGATATCGCCATCGTCATGCTGACCGGCTACTCCAGCATCGCCACCGCCGTCGAGGCGGTGAAGCTCGGCGCCGTCAACTACCTGTGCAAACCGGCCGGCAGCGACGAGATCCTCGCCGCGTTCGACGCGACCGCGCCCAACCCCGACCTGTCGCCGCCGGACAATCCCCCCTCGGTCGACCGCATCGAGTGGGAGCACATCCAGCGCGTGCTGAACGCGCACGACGGCAACATCTCCGCCACCGCCCGCGCGCTCGGCATGCACCGGCGCACGCTGCAGCGCAAATTGCAGAAACGCCCGGTGCGGCAGTAAACCCGGCGGCGGCAACATCGGCGTCCATGAAAATCCATGAAAAATGCTGTTCCGGGTTGGCCTGTTCACCCCCAAGCCTGTAGCTTCCCACCCTGGAAATATCCGTAGGACGCACCCCTCAAGGTTTCGGGACTCTGCATGGAACACAACATCTCGCTGATCACCACCATCGCCGGCGGCTTCGGCCTGGCGCTGATCTTCGGTTTCATCGCCGAGCGCATTCGCATGCCGGCACTGGTCGGCTACCTGATCGCCGGCATCATCATCGGCCCGGCCACGCCGGGTTTCGTCGCCGACGTCCACATCGCCTCGCAGCTGTCGGAGATCGGCGTGATGCTGCTGATGTTCGGTGTCGGCCTGCACTTCTCGCTGAAGGATCTGATGGCGGTCAAACACATCGCGCTGCCCGGCGCGGTGGTACAGATGGGGCTGGCGACGATCCTCGGCATGGCGTTGGCCTCATGGTGGGGCTGGAGCTTCGGCGAGGGGCTGGTGTTCGGGCTGTCGCTGTCGTGCGCCAGCACGGTGGTGCTGCTGAAGGCGCTGGAGTCGCGCGGCATTCTCGAATCGATGAACGGTCGCATCGCGGTCGGCTGGCTGATCGTCGAGGATCTCGCCACGGTGCTGGTGCTGGTGCTGCTGCCGCCGCTGGCCGGGATACTGCTGAGCGGCGATGGCGACGAGGCGGCGGCCGGCGCCGGCTGGTCGCTGTGGCTCACCATCGGCCAGACGCTGCTGCAGGTGGTCGCCTTCATCGCGCTGATGCTGGTGGCCGGTCGCCGCGTGCTGCCGTGGGTGCTGTGGCAGGTGGCGCGCACCGGCTCGCGCGAGCTGTTCACGCTGGCGGTGATCGCCGCGGCGATCTCGATCGCCTACGGCGCCGCCGCGCTGTTCAGTGTCTCGTTCGCGCTCGGCGCCTTCTTCGCCGGCATGGTGATGCGCGAGTCCGAGTTCAGCCACCGCGCCGCCGAGGAGTCGCTGCCGCTGCGCGACGCCTTCTCGGTGCTGTTCTTCGTCTCCGTCGGCATGCTGTTCGAGCCGGCGGTGATCGTCGACGAGCCGCTGCATGTACTCGGCGTCGTCGCCATCATCGTGGTCGGCAAGTCGATCGCGGCGATGGCGCTGGTGCTGGCGTTCCGCTACCCGCTCAACACGGCGCTGACGGTGGCGGCGAGCCTGGCGCAGATCGGCGAGTTCTCGTTCATCCTCGCCGGCCTCGGCATGGCGCTGGGACTGTTACCCGCCGAAGGCATGAGCCTGGTACTGGCCGGCGCGCTGATCTCGATCGCGCTGAACCCGTTCGTGTTCGCCGCCATCGCGCCGATCCGCAACTGGGCGCTGCGCAACTCGTCCACCGCACGCAAGCTGGAGAGCCGCAGCGACCCCTACGCCGAGCTGCCGATGAGCACCGAGCGCAAGTATCTCGAAGGGCAGGTGGTGCTGGTCGGCTGGGGCCGCGTCGGTCGCCGCATCGCGCAGGAGCTGGATCAGCGCAACATTCCCTACGTCATCGCCGAGCAGAACCGCGACTACGTCGAGGATCTGCGCAAGCGCGGCAAGGCGGCCGTCTCCGGTGACGCATCCGACCCGGCGGTGCTGATCCAGGCGCACATCGCCCACGCGGCGATGCTGGTGATCGCCGCGCCGGACCCGCTCAACGTGCGGCAGATGGCCGACACCGCGCGCACGCTGAACCCCGGCATCGAGATCGTGCTGCGCACGCACAGCGAGGACGAGTCCGCGCTGCTGCGCAAGGAAGGGATCGGCGATGTCTTCTACGGCGAGGAGGAGCTCGCCAAGGGGATGGCGAACCACGTCGTGCAGCGCTTCGCGCCGCAGGGCACCACATCGGAACATCATTGAGAGCGTCCGACAAAATGCGCTCGCTCCGACGCTGCCAGGTGCGATGCCGTACAGGTCGCCGGGACCGTGTGTCGCCCCCGAGCCTGTCCATGAATGGACGTCGTTGCGTGTCCCGGCGACCTGTACGGCATCGCGTCCCTCGCCACATCTTCCGGCGCATTTTGTTATCAGCGCTTAGCCGGATGCGGTCTCCCGCCCCGCGCGCGACTCCCTGACCAGCAGCGTGTCGCACGGCACCCAGTCGAGCAGGCGCGCGGCGACGCTGCCGATCAGCACCCCCATCAACCCGCTGCGGCCCTGGCTGCCCAGCACCACCAGGTCGACATCGTTGTCGCGCACATGGGTCGCCAGCACAGACTCCGGCGCGCCCTGCTCGACCACCACCCTGATCCGCGCCAGCACCGCCGCCGCCAGCCCGCTGCCGGCGAGGAATGCCGCGCACGCCTCGCCATCGCCGCTGGCGGATTCGCTGGCGTGGTAGAGAATCAGCTCGCAATCGGGAAACAGCCGCACCGCCTCGCGCAGCGCGTGGGCCGAGGGCGCCGAGAAGTCGGTGGCGATGACGATGCGGCGGTAGGGGCCGCGCGGGCGCTGGCGCACCACCAGCAGCGGCTGCGGCAGCGAGCGCGCCAGCTTCGCCACCGTCGAACCGAGCAGGAAACGGCCCAGCGTCTCGTCGCGCGCCACGCCGGTCACCACCAGGCCACAGTCGTCGGCCGCCGCGCGAATCGCCGCCGCGGCATCGCCGCCGCGCGCGGTGCGCACGGTGACCCGGACGTCGATGCCGGCCAGATCCCGCGCCAGCTGGCGGCGGGCGGCGATATCGAGCGAAGCCTCGTCGGCACCGGCCAGCCAGGCCAGCGCCTGGTCGGGCGCCACCGGCTCCAGCACGTTGAGCGCCAGCAGTTCGGCACCCCACTCCCGCGCCAGCAGTGCGGCGCGGTCGAGCGCGCGGTCGCAGCGGGCGCTGAGGTCGGTGGCCAGCAGCAGGCGCCGGGGTCGGCCGGCAACGGGCGCGCCGTCGGTCGCGGGTCGTTCGCTCATGGTCTCTCCTCCTTCGTACAGCGGTCGGTAACGGGTGACGGCGCGGCGCCGAGCAGCTCGGCGATCTCGCCCTTGTCGAGCGACTCCTGCCGCAGCAGGGCATCGACCAGCGCGTCGAGCCGGTCGCGGTGCCGGGTCAGCAGCTCGGTGGTGCACGCCTCGGCCTCGCGCAGCAGCCGGCGCACCTCGTCGTCGATCAGTGTCGCCGTCTGCTCGCTGAAATCGCGCGGCGCGGCCATCTCGCGACCGAGGAACGGATGCTCCTCGCCGACCGGGTAGCTGACCGGACCGAGTGTGTCGCTCATGCCCCACTGCGCCACCATGCGCCGCGCGATCTGCGTCGCCTGCTTCAGGTCATCGGCGGCGCCGCTGCTGACATTGCCATAGAGCAGCTGCTCGGCGCAGCGACCGCCGAGCAGGATCGACAGCTTCTGCTGCAGGTAACCCTGCGCCACCGTGTAGCGGTCGCCCTCGGCGCGCTGTTCGGTGACGCCGAGCGCGCGGCCGCGCGGCACGATCGAGACCTTTTCGACCGGGTCGGTGCCGGGCAGGAACCAGGCGGCGACGGCGTGGCCCGACTCGTGGCTGGCGACGCGGCGGCGCTCGTCGGCGTCGAGCAGGTTGTCGCGGCGCTCGCCGAGCAGCACGCGGTCGCGCGCGTTGTCGAGATCGGCGCGGGTGACGGTGTCGCGGTTCTCGCGCGCGGCGAGCAGCGCCGCCTCGTTGACCAGGTTGGCGAGATCGGCGCCGGAGAAGCCGACCGTAGCGCCGGCCACTGCGTCGACGTCGACCTCGGGTGCCAGCGGCACCTTGCGCAGGTGCACGTCGAGGATGGCGCGGCGCGCGGCGCGGCCCGGCAGCTCCAGCACCACCTTGCGGTCGAAGCGGCCGGGACGCAGCAGCGCCGGGTCGAGCACGTCGGGGCGGTTGGTGGCGGCGAGCACCACCACCACCTCGCGCACGTCGAAGCCGTCCATCTCGGCGAGGATCTGGTTCAGCGTCTGCTCGCGCTCGTCGTTGCCGCCGCCGAGACCGGTGCCGCGCATACGCCCGACCGAGTCGATCTCGTCGATGAAGATCAGCGCCGGTGCCTCGCGCCGCGCCTGCGCGAACATCTCGCGCACCCGCGAGGCGCCGACGCCGACGTACATCTCGATGAACTCGGAACCGCTGATCGAGAAGAACGGCACGCCGGCCTCGGCCGCGGTCGCCTTCGCCAGCAGCGTCTTGCCGGTGCCGGGCGGCCCCATCATCAGCACGCCGCGCGGCATGTGCGCGCCGAGCTTGCGGAAGCGCTCGGGGTTCTTCAGGTAGTCGATGATCTCCTGCAGGTCGCGCTTGGCGTTGTCGCTGCCGGCGATCTGGTCGAAGCCGATCGACAGCCCCTCGATGCGCTCGAAGCGGCGCGCCTTCGAGCGGCCGAAATCGAACATGCCGCCGCCCATGCGCCCGCGCATCGCGCGCGTGCTGTAGATCAGGAAGCCGAAGATCAGCACCCACGGAATGAAACCGACCAGCAGCTGCAGCCAGACCGGCGACTGATCGGGCCGCACGCTGACCTTCACCCCCTTCGCGGTCAGCCGCTCCAGCAGCGTGCGGTCCTCGAGCGCGGGAATCGTCGTGGTGAAGTCGTAACGGCTGGCGTCGCTGCTCTGCTGGTAACGGCCGCGCAGTTCGAGGCCGCGCAGCTCGACGCTGTCGACCCGGCCGCTGTCGATCTGACGCAGCAGCTCGGTGTAGTCGAGCAGCTGCGGCGCCGACTGCGGCTGCGACAGCAGGTAGTAGACGCCGAACAGCATCAGCAGCAGCCACGGCCACTGCCGCTCGAAACCGGCGGCCAGATCGGGCTTGTCCGGGGATTTTGACGGCGGCTTGTCAGCCATGGGCGGCTCTCGCTCGCAAATCGAAGAGCGCCAGAATACCCATGATTCTCCGTCGAATGACCGCTGTTGGATCAAAACAGACGCATCGCACCGAACGAGTCCTCCCCTGCGAAGTAGGGGAGGTGCCCCGAAGGGGCGGAGGGGTCAGCGGTTTGCAGTGGCGAAAAACGGACCCCTCCGCCTCGCTGCGCTCGGCACCTCCCCTATTGCACAGGGGAGGACCTGAAAACGCGCACGCTGCGAAAACACCCCGTGCGGCAGTGAGAAACCGCTTGCGATGAAACAAGCGATTCCCCCTGCAGCTTCGATATAGTTCCGCCGTTATCGGCAACCGGGTGGAGAACGGGACATGCAGCAGGACGGCGACAGGACGATCGACTGGCACGCACTCGACATCGACGATTGTCTTGCGCAGCTGCACAGCTCGCCGCAGGGGCTCGACGACACCGAGGCACAGCGCCGCGTCGCCGAACATGGCCGCAACGAACTGCCACCGCCGCCGCGCCGCCATCCGGTACTGCGCCTGCTGGCGCAGTTCAACAACGCGCTGATCCTGTTCCTCCTCGCGGCAGCCATCCTCGCCGCCATGCTCGACCACCTGATCGACGCCGCCGTCATCG
>CAYLRA010000044.1:0-24810 GCA_964386045.1 uncultured Verrucomicrobiaceae bacterium
GGCCAAACCGTCGTTTCCGAGCAGCTCAGCTCTGGGCGAGGCGCGCATTATAGGGGCGCGCTTACCCATGTCAACATTCCGCTGCACCTCCCGAGAACTTTTATTCCGCCAGCTCAAACAGGTGGTACTTCTTCTTACCCAGCCGGACCAGGAAGAACCGTCCAAAACGGGCCATGTCGCGCGCGAACAGCCGACCCAAGCTCATATTTTGTTCAAAACCAACCTCGACATCGTTGACCTGGATCGCCTTGCTGGCGAGCGCGTCCTTTATTTGTTTGCCCGCCCCAAGCCCCCGCTCTGAGAGCAGCTGGGTAAGCGAGCAGTCAACGAAATGCTCCGCCCGCAACTCGGACGATGGCAGTCCATCGAGCCGCAGCTGCGCATAGTCCCCCTCAGAGAGCCCCGACACATCCCCCTGGAAGAGCGCCCGGGCGATTCGCTCTGCCGCCGCCAACCCCTGATCACCATGGATCAGACGAACCATCTCCCGCGCCAGCATCGATTGCGCCTGGGGTCGCCCTGCGGATTGACGATCATCCGCCTCGACCTGCCCGATCTCTGACGGCGACAAGAAAGTGAAATAGCGGAGGAACCTGTAGACATCCGCGTCAGCGACGTTGATCCAGAACTGATAGAACGCAAAGGGCGAAGTACGCGCCGGATCGAGCCAGACAGCACCACTTTCGGTCTTGCCAAACTTGGTGCCATCCGCCTTGGTCACCAGCGGCACGGTCATGCCATAGACGGAGTTGCCGTGCAGCCGCCGAGTCAGATCGATGCCGCCAGTGATATTGCCCCACTGATCCGAGCCACCGACCTGCACTGTGCAGCCATAGCGGCGATTGAGCTCGGCAAAATCATAGGACTGCAACAGCAGGTATGAGAACTCGGTGAAGGAGATGCCCGCCCCTTCCCGCTCGATCCGCTGCTTGACCGACTCCTTGTGAATCATGGCGCTGACCGAGAAGTGCTTGCCAACCTCGCGCAGAAAGTCGAGCGCCGACATCGGCCCCATCCAGTCGAGGTTGTTGACCACCCGGGCGGCGTTGGCGCCACGATCAAGATCAACGAAGCGGCTGACCTGATTGCGAATTCGATCGGTCCATTCAGCGATGATGTCGGCCGTATTCAGACGGCGCTCCTGCGCCTTGAAACTGGGATCGCCGATCAAACCGGTTGCCCCACCCACCAGTGCGATGGGGCTGTGCCCCGCCAACTGAAAGCGACGCAGCATCAGCAGCGGCACCAGATGACCGATGTGCAGGCTGTCGGCGGTGGGGTCGAAACCGCAATAGAGGGTGCGGGGCTCACTGGCGATATGTCGCTCGAACTCTCCGTCGCCCGTCATCTGGGCAACCAGCCCCCGAGCCTGGAGGTCGGCGAGGAGATCTAACGAGGCGGTCGGCATGCCACGAAACCTTCTTCATATATATGAAGCTGCTCAGCCTCAAGACGTGACCGAGGCAGCAGCTTATGAACAGAGGGTTGACGCCACCGATGATCCGGGCAACCCTATGGAGGCGTCGCGAAGCGCGCACCTTACCGCAACCCCTAGCATTTGCAAGCCAACAGGCTATTTTTACCCGAACCTCAAAGGCTCGAGCTGGCTTGCTTTTTGCTCAATAACAATGGGTTAGCCAATCACAACTTTCGCCGACGACACCGTTACCGAGATGACAGACTCCCCACAGACCGAAGTACCTCGCCCGCTGCATCTGTTCCGCAAGTTGCCGCGCATGCATCTGGCCGTCGCGGCCCTGGCAGCATCCGCCGTGTTTTTCGGCCTGCTGCTGCCCAGCGAACCAGTTCAGGCCAAGCGCCACCTCATTCCGCTGACCCTTGAACTCAGCGATGAAACACAGCCGGCAGATACCGGAACAACCGACGTCGAGATCGCTGCTGTCGATGCTCAGGCCGAAGCCTCCGAGGGTGACAACAGCCTGACCTGGCAAGAACTGACAGTCCAGAAGGGGGACAGCCTCGGCAAGATTTTCGCCCGCGCCGGCATCCCCGCCAGCGAGATGCAGCAGGTACTGTCCGCCAGCCCCGATGCCAAGTCCCTCACCCGCATCTTCCCGGGCCAGACCCTCGCCTTCCAGCTTGACGACAACGGTCAACTACTGGGCCTGCGTCACCAGGAAAATCGCCTCAACTCAACGCAGGTGATGCGGAGTCAGGACAGCTTCCTGATCGAGAAGATCGTGCGCGAGCCCACTGTCGAGGCACGATTCGCCAACGGCGAGATCACGTCGTCGCTCTACAAGTCGGCAGCAGACGCCGGCCTCTCCGACGCAACCATCCTCGAACTGGCACAGCTCTTCGGCGGCGTGGTCGATTTCGTCCTCGATCTGCGCAAGGGTGACCAGTTCGCCGTGTTGTTCGAAGAGAAGTACCTCGACGGACAGAAAGTCGGCAACGGTGCCATCCTGGCAGCCTCGTTCTCCAACCAGGGGCGTACCCATACCGCCTATCGTTACCAGTATGCCAATGGCGACATCGGCTACTTCTCGGCTGACGGTGTCAGCATGCGCAAGGCCTTCCTGCGCGCGCCGCTGGACTTCACCCGCGTCTCCTCCGGCTTCAACATGAAGCGCTTCCACCCGATCCTGAAGGTCAACCGCCCCCATCGCGGCATTGACTACTCGGCCCCGACCGGTACCCCGGTATACGCTTCCGGCGACGGTCGCATCGTGCAGTCGAGTTTCACCGCGCCGAATGGCAATTTCATTACCATCCAGCACGGTCAGCAGTATCAGACCAAGTACCTGCACCTGCAGAAGCGTGCCGCGCGTGTTGGCGAGCGCGTGCGCCAGGGACAGCTGATCGGCTGGGTTGGCTCCACCGGCTACTCGACTGGCCCGCACCTGCACTACGAATTCCTGGTCAACGGCGTGCATCGCAACCCAGCTACCATCGTCGACCAGCTGCCGCGCGCGGTAGCGCTCGACAAGCGGGAACTGCAGCGCTTTGCCGCCAATACCCGCGAGTTGCAACAGCAATTCGCCGCCTACACTGGCGACCGCGGCACCCAGCTGGCGAGCAACTCAGCCGACGCCGACAGCAACAAGCAACTGTAAGCCGACACCTGCTGCACAGGCCCGCGCACTGCGCGGGCTTTTGTTTTCCGGGTCTCGAAACCCGCCCAAGGAGTTGCCATGGGGAATGCCCCGGAGCTCTACATCGGCCTGATGTCCGGCACCAGCCTGGACGGTATCGACGCAGCCCTGCTCGACCTCGGTGCGGAACAGCCACGCTTGTTGACCGCGATCTGCCAGCCGCTACCCACAGGACTGCGCAGCGAGCTGGCCGAGCTGTGCCACGGCTGTGACGACGAAATCGAGCGAATGGGACGAGCTGACCGGGCACTGGGGCTGCTGCTGGCGGAGACCGTCGAGGCGCTGATAGCCCGGAGCGGGGTTCCGCGGCAGGCGATTCGCGCCATCGGCAGCCACGGCCAGACCATTCGCCACCGGCCTGACGGCGCACTGCCGTTCACCCTGCAGATCGGCGACCCGGCCACCCTTGCCCACCAGACCGGGATCACCACCGTGGCCGACTTCCGCCGGCGAGATGTCGCCGCCGGCGGCCAGGGGGCACCGCTGGTACCGCCGTTCCATCGAGCCGTGTTCAGCGGCGACCGCGCGCGCGCCATCGTCAATATCGGCGGCATGGCCAATATCACCGCGCTCGGCAGCGACACTCCACTGCTCGGCTTCGACACTGGCCCCGGCAACGTGCTGCTGGACAGCTGGGCGCAGCGCCACGGTCGCGGCAGCTGCGATATCGATGGCCAGTGGGCAGGCGGCGGCACGGTGGTCGGCTCGCTTCTGCAGCAACTGCTCGGCGAGTCCTTCTTCCAGCTGGCGCCACCGAAAAGCACCGGGCGCGAGCTGTTCAGCCCCGCCTGGCTGGACCACCAGCTACTGCTGTTCGGCGACGAGATCGACCCCGCCGACGTGCAGGCGACGCTGGCCGAGCTGACCGCCACCACCATCGCCGACGCGATTGTCTCGCTGTCGTTCACCGTCGACGAGGTCTACATCTGCGGCGGCGGCGCCTGCAATCGCGATCTGATACAGCGTCTCGCACGCCTTCTGCAGCCGCGCCTGCTCGCCAGTACGGCGACGCTGGGCATTGCGCCGGAATGGGTCGAGGCCGCCGCCTTCGCCTGGCTGGCACAGCAGACACTGGCGGGGCTGCCCGGCAACGAACCCTCCGTCACCGGTGCGGCACGACCTTGCGTGCTCGGCGCGATCCATCCGGCCTGAGAGCGGACACCGCGCGCGATTTCTACTGGTATAGTCGGGCACTCCGCGATTGGAGCCCCCGCATGTCCCTCACCCCTCATCACGCCTCAGCGCCGCGCCATGCGCAGGGTTGCCGACGCTGAAAACTGCAACGATGCGCTACCGGCTGCTCGCACTTCTGGTGACCCTCTCCCCGCTGCTGATGGCCGCACCCGCGGAGATCGAGATCAGCGGCGGCACGGCAGCACTGCGCAACAACATCCGTCACCACATCGGCACCGTCGACAACAACGAGCTACAGCGTCAGCGCCGACTGAACCGACGCCTCGAAGGAGCCATCCGCCAATCCAGCGAAGCGTTGGGGTACTACCAGTTGCAGTACCAGCTGACGACCGAGGCGACGGCGCTGCGCATCAAACTCGAACCGGGGCCTCGCCTGCGCTGGCTGCCGCCAGAGATTCACCTCTCGGACGAGGCGGCCGCGGCCGGGCCGATTCAGCGCAGTGCCGCGCGCCACCCGTTCTCGGCGCAGCGCGGGGTCAGTCACGCCGACTACGAATCGTTCAAGAGCGAGCTGCTGCAGGCTTGTGTCGGCCAGGGTTTCCTGGATGCCGCCTATCTCGGCAGCCGGCTGCTGATCGATGTCGAGGGCGGCACTGCGCAGGCGCAGCTCGACCTCGACTGCGGCAGTCGCAAGCGTTTCGGCGAGATCACGTTCAGCGGCAGCCAGCTCGATGACGACCTCGTGCGCCGGATCTCGCCGGTAGCGCCGGGCAGCCACTACAGCGGGCGGGCGCTGGCCGACCTGCAGCGCGACCTGCAGCGCAGCAACTACTTCGACACGGTGGAGGTACGACCGCATCGCGACGGCGAGCTGATCGATACCGAAGTGCTGCTCGACGACGCGCCGGGCCACCGCATCGGTGTCGGCGTCGGTTACGGCACCGACACCGGCGCGCGCACCCGCCTGCGCTGGGACCGGCCACAGATGAACAGCGCCGGCCACAGCCTGCGCTCGGAGCTGCGCTGGTCTCAGCCCATTCAGGAGCTGTCGGCCGCCTATCGCATCCCGCTCGATCGACCGCTGCAGCAGAGCATCACCTTCGGTGCCAGCTGGGAGAGCCGCGATCTCGAAGATACCCAGTCGCGCATCGGCTCACTGCGCGCCGCCTACAACGACACGTTGTGGCGCGACGAGTGGGTCTACAGCGTCGGCGGCAGCTACGAGGATGAGAGCTACCAGCAGGGCAGCGAGCCGCGCCAGCGGGCCAACTACCTGTTGCCGGCCGCGTCGATCCAGGCACTGGTGATCCCCGACACCATCGACCCGACTCGCGGCTACAGCAGCTGGCTCCAGGTTGCCGGCACCACGACCGCGCTCGGCGCCGACACCCCCTTCGTGCGGGTGCGGCTGGGCCACAAGCAGCTGTTTGGCTTCGGCGACAACCACCTGTTCGTCCTGCGCGGCGAGGTCGGCGTCATCAACACCGACGACCTGACCCAGGTGCCGGCGTCGCAGCGCTTCTTCACCGGCGGCGACCAGACCGTGCGCGGCTACAGCTATGAGTCGCTGTCGCCGCGCGACGCCAACAACCAACTGACCGGCGGCAAGTACCTCAACGTCGCCAGTGTCGAGTACAGCTACCGCATCCTGCCGAGCTGGCGCGTGGCGCTGTTCGCCGACAGCGGGCGCGCCTTCAACGCCGACACCGAACCCTGGAACTCCAGCCTCGGCTTCGGCGTGCGCTGGCTGTCACCGGTCGGTCAGATCCGCGCCGACCTCGCCTTTCCGGTGGGCAACGAGGAGAGCGGCTTCCGCCTGCACATCTTCATGGGTCCACCACTATGAAGCGTGCCGCCGCTATGAGGCGAGCCGCACAGCTCGTGCTGTGGACGCTGCTGGCGCTGTTGCTGACGGCGCTGACCCTGCTCGGCCTGCTGGCCGCCGTGCTCGCCACCGAACCCGGCAGTCGCCGCGCGCTGCAGCTGCTGCAGCAGGCCGTGCCGGGGATCAGCATTGGCGACAGCCGCGGCAACGGGCTCGACGGGCTGGTGATCGATCGCTTCACCTACGCCGATACCGATGTCGAGGTGACATTGACCGCGCTGCAGCTGCGCCTCGACTGGCGCGCGCTGCTGGTCGGACAGCTTCGCCTGCCGCAGCTGCAGGCCAGGACGCTGCTGGTGCGCGTCTTCGAAGGCGACGACAGCGATGATGGCGACGACACGCTGGCCCGGGTCGCCACGCCGCTGCCGCTGCTGGCACCGAACCTGGCGCTCGATCAACTCACCATCGACACCGGCGGCGAGCCGCTGCAGATGACGGCACTGAGCGCCTCGGTCAGCTGGCTCGGCACGCGCCTCCGTTTCGTCGACGCCGAAGCGCAGCTCGACGCGTGGCGCGCTCGCGCCACCGGTGTCATCCATTTCAGGGGCCACTACCCGCTGGAGCTGGATGGACGCATCGACAGCGACGAATGGAACGACTCGCTGACACCGGTCACGGTCCGCACCTGGGGCGATCTGCAGCAGCTCGGCATCGAATTGCACAGCGACGGCGACTGGCCACTGTCGCTGACCGGCTCGCTGTGGCTGCTGGAGGAGGCGCTGCGGCTGCAGCTCGTCGCACGGCAGCTGCGGCCGCTGCAGTGGGGCGAGGGGCAGGCGACGATCGGCCTGCAGGAGACGACGCTGACCGCACGCGGCACCCTCGACGGCATCGACGGCGAGCTGCAGGCGACGCTGACCCAGCCGGATTTCGGCCCGATGCCGTTGCAGGCGCAGCTGGCGTGGCAGGGCGAAACGCTGCAGATCACGCCGGTGCTGACGGTCGGCGACGGCGCGGTCGAAGGTCGCTGCACGCTGACGCTGAGCGCGCCGTTCCCGCTGCAGTGCAACGGCGAACTGCGGCAGCTGGCGCTGGCGCCACTCGGCGTCGACGCCACGCTGGCGACCCCCTTCGAACTCGCCCTGAGTGACCCGACCCTGCCAGCCCTGGCGCTGGCGCTGCCGCAGATCGACGGCACGCTGTTCGGCCATCCGCTGCGCGGCGAGGCGCGTGTGGCGAGCAGCGACGGTCGCAACTGGCAGATCGCGCAGATCGACCTGCGCAGCGGCGACAACAGGCTGCAGGCACAGGGCCGCCTCGGTGACGACAACGCACTGCAGCTCCAGCTCGACGCCAGGACGCTGGCGCAGGTCGACCCGCTGCTGCGCGGTGCGCTGGCGGTTCAGGCCGAGCTGAGCGGCACCCTGGCGGCACCGACGCTGACCGCGCAGATCGACGGCCGCAACCTCGGTTACGACGATTTGAACGCGGCCAATGTGCGGGGGAGCGTAACCATCGCGGAGGGCGGCCATGCCGCGAGCCGACTGCAGCTCGATACCTCCAACCTGCAGCTGCCGGGCATGCCGCCCATCGACCTGGTCCTGCGTGGCAGCGGCACACTCAGCAACCATCAGCTGCAACTCGACGCCACCGCCGCCGATGCCAGCCTGCAACTGGCCTGCGGCGGCCGCGCCGAACTGGAACAGCCGAGTGGCCGGTTGCGCTGCGGCGAGCTGCACGGCGTACTGCCACTGCCGCAAACCACGGTGAACTGGCGCGCCGATCGCGAGCTGGCACTCGACTGGCAAGCCAAACCGACGCGCCTGACGCTCGCCCCCTTCTGCCTGCGCGCCGACACCGCCGCGCTCTGCCTGCAGCAGCCGCTGGCGCTGCGCGACGGCCAACTCGCTTCTTTCACCGTCGAGGGCGAAGCGCTGCCGCTGCGCTGGGCGCGCGGCTGGCTGCCCAATCAGCTGCGGCCGGCGGCCAACAGCGTCGCCAACCTGCAGCTGACCCTGCAGAGCAGCGCGCCACTGCGGCTGCAGGGCCGCGTCGAGCTGCCGGCCAGCACCTGGCAACTGCGCACCGAGGATGGCCGCCGGTCGCTGCCAATGGCCCCGGCCCATCTGGCGCTGCAGCTCGACGAGCGCCAGGCCCGGCTCGACGGCGAGGCCGCCATCACCGACCTCGGCGCGCTGGCGCTGCAGCTGACGGTCGACGATCCGCGGCGGACGCGTGCGCTGAACGGCAGCCTCCGCCTCGACGGCCTCCACCTGCGCACCTTTGGCAGCGCCGTCGATGGCCTCAACCTGACCGGCGGCGAGCTGAATGGACGGCTCGACCTGCGCGGCACGCTGGCCACCCCGGCGCTGACCGGCAATCTGGTACTGCACGACGGCGAGCTGCAGATCGACATGGTGGCCGACCCGATCAGCGCGCTGGCGATGAATGTCTGGTTCGACCAGCACAGCGCGACGCTGCATGGCAGCTACCGCAGCGGCAGCGGTGGTGGCGTGATCGGCGGCAGCGCGCAGTGGCCGGCCGGCGAGCCGTGGCAGGCGCGGCTGACGCTGAACGGCAACGCGCTGCGGGTGGTGCCGCTGGCCGACAGCGAACTGACCCTCGATGCGCGGCTGGCGCTCGACGCCAGTGCCGCGCGCAGCACCCTGAGCGGCGATGTGCGGGTGACACAGGCGGATATCCGCATCAACCAGCTGCCGCCGGAGACGATCGCGGTGTCGCCGGACGCGGTGGTGATTGGCCGCACCGTCGAGCCGTCAGCGTTCGACCGGCTCGCGCTCGATCTCGGCATCGAGGCGACCGACCGCTTCCACTTCAGCGGTTTCGGCGCCGACACCCACCTGACCGGCAAGCTGCGGGTGACACGACGACCGGGCCAGACGTTGCGTGCCGACGGCACGGTGCGGCTGGTCGATGGTCGCTACCGCGCCTATGGCCAGCGGCTATTGGTTCGGCGCGGCAGTTTTCTGTTCACCGGACCGCTCGACAACCCGACTCTGGATATCGAGGCGATCCGCGAACTGGCACCGGTGGTTGGCTACGACGATGTCGAGGTGGGGCTGCAGGTCAGCGGCACGCTGCGCGACCCGCTGGCGCGGATCTTCTCCCGGCCATCGATGCCGGAGTCGAACGCGGTCTACTACCTGCTGACCGGGCGCCCGCCACCCGAGGGAACCCCCGGCACCGAATTTTCGGCCGGCGGCACACTGCTCTCGCTGGGGCTGCTGGGCGGGGAGGCGCAGGCGGCGAAGCTGGCCGAACGGTTCGGCATCAGCGATCTGCAGATCAGTACCACGCAGGGGGATAATGGCGCCCAGGCCGAGGTGAGCGGCTACCTGGCCAAGCGCCTCTACGTCCGCTACGGCGCCGGTCTCGACAAGCAGGGCAACACCATCACCTTCCAGTACCAGCTGACCAAGCGGCTGGTGATCGAGGCGCTGAGCGGCATGAACGAAGCACTCGACCTGATCTACACCTTCACGATCGACTGAAGATGCGCATCGAAACAGTGCGGAGAGCGCGCCCTGACGGCGCACCCATTCAATCGCGCTCGTTGCGACGCTCGCGCAGGCTGCGCCACAGCAGCGGCGCGGCGATGGCGCCGACAACCAGGCCGGCCGCGAACAGCAGCGCACCGCTGTGGGTCAGCAGCTCATGGCCGGGGTGGGCAGAAGCAGTCAGCGGCACCCAAACCAATAAAGAGGGTGCCAGCAACGGGAACAGACGGCGCATCGGGAGTCTCCATGTTGTCGATTGCTTGAAGCGCAGGCAGCGTAAGGCAAGGTTCACGCCGCGTGCGCCTTTTTCCTGCGAGAAAAACGTCAGATCGAGAACGAGGAGCCGCAGCCGCAGGTGCTGGCGGCGTTCGGGTTGTTGATCAGGAAACGCGAGCCCTCCAGCCCCTCCTGATAGTCGACCTCGGAGCCGACCAGATACTGGTAACTCATCGGATCGACCAGCACGACGACGCCGTCACGCTGCACCTGGGTGTCGTCCTCCTGCGCCTCATCCTCGAACTCGAAGCCGTACTGGAAGCCGGAGCAGCCACCGCCGGTGACGAAGACGCGCAGCTTGAGCGCCGGGTTCTGCTCATCCTCGACCAGCTCGCGCACCTTGGCCACGGCGCGGTCGGTCAGGCGCAGGGTCGGCGGGACGAATTCGGTGGCAACGCTCATGACAATCTCGGGTCTCGGTAGAACGGCAGTCGGGCCGGCGAGTATCGGCTAGTCCGACTAAAACAATCAACTATTGCCCTTTGCTGTGGGCAACCACTCAGGGCAGCAGCGCCACCACGTCCAGGCCATCTTTCTCCGGGCGGTCGAACATGATGTTCATGCACTGCACCGCCTGACCCGACGCCCCTTTGACCAGGTTGTCGATCACCGACAGCACGACGACGGTGTTGCGACCCTGCGGCCGGTGCACGGCGAGGCGACAGAGGTTGGCGCCTTTGACGGTGCGGGTCTGCGGGTGGCTGCCGGACGGCAGTACATCGACGAACGGCTCGTCGGCGTAGCGCTCCTCGAACGCGCGCTGCAGGTCGGGCAGGCCGATATCGGCAGTCAGCTCGCCATAGAGCGTGGCATGAATGCCGCGGATCATCGGCACCAGATGCGGCGCGAAGGTCAGCTGCACCGGCTTCTTCGCGATGTCGACCAGGCCCTGTTCGATCTCCGGCAGGTGGCGATGACCGGGGATGCCGTAGGCCTTGAAGCTGTCGGCGGTCTCGGTCAGCAAATTGTCGATCTTGCCCTGGCGACCGGCGCCGGAGACCCCGGAAGCGGCATTGGCAATCAGCCGCATTGGGTCGATCCAGCCCTGCTCCAGCAGCGGCAGGAAGCCGAGCTGCACCGAGGTCGGATAGCAGCCGGCGCAGGCGACCAGCTGCGTCGTGCGGATCTCGTCGCGATTGACCTCGGGCAGGCCGTAGACCGCCTTTTCCAGCAGGTCGGGGCAGCTGTGCTCTTCGCCGTACCACTTCGCCCACAGTTCGGCGTCGCGAATCCGGAAGTCGGCCGACAGGTCGATGACGCGCACACCGCGTCTGATCAGCTCCGGCATCATCTGCATGGCGACGTTGTGCGGCGTGGCGAAGAAGACCACGTCGAGCGAGGCCAGCACCGCGGGATCGGGCACGCTGAATTTCAGGTCGACGTGGCCGCGCAGGTTCGGGTACATGTCGGCCACCGCCTGCCCGGCTTCCGAGCGCGAGGTGATCGCCACCAGCTCGACCTGCGGATGCTTGGACAACAGGCGCAGCAGCTCGACCCCGGTGTAACCGGTGCCGCCGACAATACCGACTCTGATCACGGCGAGACCCTCAAAACACATTCGACGAAGGGCGGCCATGATAGTCGATCAACATGAATACCCGTAACCGCACTCGCGGTTAGAATCGCCCCCGGTCCGACCCGTTTGCCGTCGCGAGAGAACCCGCATGCTCTGGCTGAAAGCCTTTCACCTGATCGCCGTGGTCTGCTGGTTCGCCGGCATCTTCTACCTGCCGCGCCTGTTCGTTTACCACGCCATGGCGCAGGAGCAGGCGACCCGCGACCACCTGAAGATCATGGAGCGCAAGCTCTACCGCTTCACCACGCCGTTCATGGTGCTGACCATCCTGTTCGGCGTCGCGCTGATCCTGCAGAACCCCGACTACTACCTGAAGGCGGGCTGGCTGCATGCCAAGTTGACGCTGGTCGCGCTGCTGGTCGGCTACCACGGCTACTGCGGCGTGCTGGTGAAACGTTTTGCAACCGATGCCAACCGGCGCAGTCACAGCTGGTACCGCTGGTTCAACGAGCTGCCGGTGCTGGTGCTGTTCGCCGTCGTCGTCCTGGCGGTGGTGCGACCGTTCTGACCCCCAACCGTCCACGCCATAAGGAGATGAGCAATGGAGCTGCCCCTGGCCGATGAACAACCGGTCATCCTGAGCATCAACAGCCATGATCCCTCCGGCGGTGCCGGCAGCGTCGCCGATATCGAGACCGTCGCCAGCCTCGGCGGCCACTGCGTGTCGGCGATCACCGCGCTCAACGTGCGCGACACTCGCAGCCTGAAGGATCGCCTGCACGCCGACGCAACGCTGCTGATCGAGCAGAGCCGCGCCGCGCTGGAGGATTGCAACGTGCGCGCGATCAAGATCGGCGACCTGGCGACGGTGGCGCAGGTCGAGGCGGTGCACACCATTCTCGTCCAGTATCGCGACATCCCGGCGGTGCTCGACCCGGTGCTGCTGCACGACGACGACGGCGAGATCGGCCGCGCGCTGAACAGCCTGCTGCTGCCGGTGGCGACGCTGGCGATCCTGTCGCTGGACCATGTGGCGCGGCTGGGCGGTCGCGGTGACACGCTGCAGGCGAGCCTCGCGGCCCTGTTCGAGCAAGGGGTCGAGCAGCTGCTGGTGACCGACCTCGCGCCGCCGACACAACACTGCGTCAACGCACTGCACAACCGCCACGGCAACGGCCGCGACTACGAGTGGCCGCGACTGCCGCATACCTTCCACGGCGCCGGCAGCACGCTGTCGGCAGCGCTGGCGACCTACCTCGGCCACGGCTTCGACCTGCACGAGGCGGTGCAGCAGGCGCAGCAGTTCACCTGGCAGTCCCTGCACAGCGCACGCGCCATCGGCTGCGGCGCGCTGATTCCCGATCGCTTTTTCTGGGCGCGGGACGAGGGCGACCTCGGCTGACCGGACTGCTTCACCCCCTCCCGCAACTGGCGCCCAGGCACGGCAGCCGGGATAATCCCGCCCTCGCTGTTTGCACAAGGCTCTCCCCACATGCCCCGCTCGACCGACCGCTCCGCCGCCCTGTTTCAGCAGGCTCAGCAATACATCCCCGGCGGCGTCAACTCGCCGGTGCGCGCCTTCAAGGCGGTCGGCGGCACGCCGCTGTTCATCGAGCGCGCCGACGGTGCGTATCTGTTCGACGTCGACGGCAACCGTTATGTCGACTACGTGTTGTCGTGGGGGCCGATGATCGCCGGCCACGCCAATCCGCACGTCATCGAGGCGGTGAAGGCGCGCCTGAACGATGGCCTCTCGTTCGGCGCGCCTACTGCCTTGGAGATCCAGCTCGCGCAAAGGCTCTGCGAGATCGTGCCGGGCATGGATCTGGTGCGGATGGTCAGCTCCGGCACCGAGGCGACGATGAGCGCGATTCGTCTCGCGCGTGGCCATACCGGTCGCGACAAGATCGTGAAGTTCGAGGGCTGCTACCACGGCCACTCCGACTCGCTGCTGGTCAAGGCCGGCTCTGGCGCGCTCACCCTGGGTGTGCCCAGCTCGCCCGGCGTGCCGGCGGCGCTGGCCGACCACACCCTCACGCTGACCTACAACGACAGCGCACAGGTTCGCGAAACCTTCGCCAGACTCGGCGAGCAGATTGCCGGCGTCATCGTCGAGCCGGTGGCCGGCAACATGAACTGCATACCGCCGCTACCCGGCTTTCTCGAAACGCTGCGCGAGCAGTGCGACCAATACGGCGCGGTGCTGATCATCGACGAGGTGATGACCGGTTTCCGCCTCGGCCTGAAGGGTGCGCAGGGTTACTACGGCGTCACCGCCGACATCACCACACTGGGCAAAGTAATCGGCGGCGGTATGCCAGTCGGCGCTTTCGGCGGCAAGCGCGAAATCATGGAGAAGATCGCACCGCTCGGCCCGGTCTATCAGGCCGGCACGCTGTCGGGCAATCCGGTGGCGATGGCCGCCGGTCTGGCGCAGCTCGACATCATTTCGCAGCCCGGTTTCTACGAGCCGCTGTTCGCTAAAACCACACAACTGGTCGATGGCCTGCTCGCCGTCGCAAAGCGCCGAGGTGTACCGTTGACCGCAAACCATGTCGGCACGATGTGGGGGCTGTTCTTTACCGACTCCACCAGCGTGACCAACTACGCGCAGGTGATGGCCTGCGATACGGCGCGCTTCAACCGCTTCTTCCACGGCATGTTGCAGCAGGGCGTCTATCTGGCGCCGGCGTCGTATGAAGCGGCGTTCATGTCGAGTGCGCATACTGACGCGGATCTGGAATTTACGGTTGCTGCGGCGGAGAAGGTTTTTTCGACGTTGCAGTGATTGAGGTTGCAGTAACCGACACGGGCGCCGAAGGGGGAACACTACTCGGGACACGCACAAGTACATCCCTGTAGCTCTTCAGAGACATCCCTGTCTCTGAAGGTCCCGAGTAGTGTTCCCCCTCCGGCGCCCTGCCTCATCGCAGGATCAAATGTAGTTGAACCCCGGTATGCGGCTTGGAGGCTGAGAGGGATTGTTGTTGCGGGACCGCCGGCGACAGGGATGTCGCCGACGAGCGTCCAGGGATGGATTCACAGCGAGTCCCGCAACAACAATCCCTCTCGGCCTGGCACCACACCGCGCAACCCAACCGAGCAAAGATAATGAGCAAATCGCTAACCCGCGGTCCCTTCCCCGCCACCCGCATGCGCCGGATGCGCGCCGATGATTTCTCGCGCCGACTGATGCGCGAGACAGTGCTGACGCCGAACGACCTGATCTGGCCGGTGTTCGTGCTCGACGGCAGCAACCGGCGCGAACCGATTGCGTCGATGCCCGGTGTCGAGCGGCTCAGCATCGACCTGCTGGTGAAAGAGGCAAAGGAAGCTTTCGACCTCGGTATTCCGGCCATCGCGCTGTTTCCGGTGACGCCGCCCGAGCGCAAATCGCTGCTGGCGGAAGAGGCCTACAACCCCTACGCCCTCGCACAGCGCGCGGTGAAAGCATTGAAGGAAGCGCTGCCCGAACTCGGTGTCATCACCGATGTCGCGCTCGACCCGTTCACCACGCACGGCCAGGACGGCATCATCGACGACAACGGCTACGTGCTGAACGATGTCACCGTCGAGATTCTGGTCAAGCAGGCGTTGAGCCACGCCGCCGCCGGGGCCGATGTAGTGGCACCATCGGACATGATGGATGGCCGCATCGGCGCCTTGAGATCAGCGTTAGAAGAAGCAGGACACGTAAATACCCGCATCCTCGCCTATTCGGCCAAGTACGCATCGAGCTTCTACGGCCCATTCCGCGATGCGGTCGGCTCGGCCGGCAACCTGAAAGGCGGCAACAAGTTCAACTACCAGATGGACCCGACCAACAGCGACGAGGCGCTGCACGAGTGCGCGCTGGACCTCGCCGAGGGGGCCGACATGCTGATGGTGAAGCCGGGCATGCCCTATCTCGACATCGTGCGGCGCGTGAAGGATGAACTGGCGGCACCGACCTTCGTCTACCAGGTCAGCGGCGAATACGCGATGCAGATGGCCGCCGCGCAGAACGGCTGGATCGATGGCGATGCGGTAATGATGGAATCGCTGATGTGCATCAAGCGCGCCGGTGCCGATGGCATCCTGACTTACTTCGCCAAGCGTGCGGCGAAATTGCTGAATCGATAACCTGGCCGAAGGCACAGCCCAGACTCCCCCTGCGCAGCAGGGGGAGGGGGTCTGGGTTGATGCCGCAACAGGACCCCTCCGTCGCTTCGCGACACCTCCCCTACTTCGCAGGGGAGGACCGACGCAACGACGCCTAACGCAAACGAGCCCGAACCATGAGCGAAATAGCCGTACCCCTTCGCCAGGATGCCCAGGTCATCGGCCTGATCGGCCTCGCCCACGGCATCAGCCACTTCTTCCACCTGATTCTGGCGCCGCTGTTTCCGCTGCTGAAAGTGGAGTTCGACGTCAGTTACGCCGAGCTCGGCCTGTTGATGTCGGTCTTTTTCGTCGTCTCCGGTCTCGGTCAGGCAGCGGCTGGTTTCGTCGTCGACAAATTCGGCGCACGACCCGTGCTGTTCACCGGTATCGCGCTGTTCGTTGTCGCCGCACTCGGGCTGGCCAGCGCCAACCACTACGCGCAGCTGATGCTCTTCTCCGGCATCGCCGGCCTCGGTAACAGCGTCTTCCATCCAGTCGACTACTCGCTGCTGAACAAACACGTCAGCCCGGCGCGCATGAGCCACGCCTTCAGCGTGCACGGCATCAGCGGCACGCTGGGCTGGACGCTGGCGCCGATTTTCCTGACCGGCTTCGCCGTGCCGTTCGGCTGGCGCGGGGCGCTGATCGCCGCCGCCGTGCTCGCCTTTGCCGTGCTGGTCCTGCTCTACCTCACGCGCGAACGCTTTGCACCGGGCGAAGTGGAAGCGGCGGTTGGCAGTGGTGGCGAGAAAACCGGGGCGCACCCCGGTGAAGGTGCGTTCGACTTTCTGAAACTGCCGATCATCTGGGGCTGCTTCGCCTTCTTCCTGCTGATCACCATCGCCTTCGCCGGTATCCAGAGCTTCGCGCCGACCGCGCTGCAGGAGCTGTACGGCATGCAGCCGTGGCAGGCGGCGAGCTGCATCACTGCCTACATGCTCTGCTCTGCTGGCGGCACGCTGCTCGGCGGTTTCCTCGCGGCGAAAACCGAACGGCTGGAGAAGATCATCGCCACTGCGCTCTGCAGCGCCGGCGCGCTGGCGCTGCTGGTCGCTTCGGCGCTGCCGCCCGCCTTCGCCATCATCGGCCTGCTGGCCGCCATCGGCCTGTGCGCCGGTATCGCCGGGCCATCGCGCGACCTGCTGGTGCGCCGCGCCAGCCCGCCCGGCGCCACCGGTCGCGTCTTCGGGGTGGTCTATTCGGGACTCGACTCGGGGCTGGCGATCGGCCCGCTGATCTTCGGCGCGCTGATGGACGCCCACCTGCCGGCACTGGTCTTCGTCGTCATCGCCATCTTCCAGGTGGCCGGGCTGCTGACCGCCACCGGCGTCGGCGGCGCCACTGCACGCAAGCAGGCGACGGTGATCGCCTGACGCCGATCCATTTGACCGGTGCAGCGCGCACCGGGTTGGTTACACTGAGCGACACCCCGCGCCCACCCCCGGGCCATTTCAAGGAGCGAACCATGGACAACGTCAGCCGCGGTACCCGTCTCTTCTCCACCCTTCTGGCCACCGGCGCACTGCTCGGTGCCGTCGCGGCACAGGCCGACACCGTGAAGGTCGAACTCGGCGGCTACAACTGGCAGACCGACTACGACGGATATGCACAATCGGGCGCCGATCGGGTCGATCTCAATGCTGACCTCGGCTTCGACGACGACACCGCCTCGGTCATCTACGCCGTGCTGGAGCACCCGGTCCCGCTGCTGCCGAACGTGCGTCTGCAGCACACGCGCATCGACACCCGCGCGCGCGGCACCACCACCCGCAGCTTCGAATTCGACGGCGTGCAGTTCCAGGCCAGCGTGCCGGTGCAGAGCAAACTGGAGCTGACCCACACCGACGCGACGTTCTACTACCAGCTGCTCGACAACATCATCGACCTCGACCTCGGCCTGACCGTGCGTCACATCGATGGCGGCCTCAACATCACCGGCGGCGGCGAATCGGCGTCGGAGAAGATCGACGAGGTCCTGCCACTGGTCTACGCCGCCGCCCGCGCCAGCCTGCCGCTGGGCTTCTACGTTGGCGCCGACCTCAACGGCCTGGCCGTCAGCAGCAACAAGCTGCTCGACTACCGCCTGCGTGCCGGCTGGGTGTCGCCGGTCCTGCTCGGCGTCGAGGTCGGCATGCGCCGCTTCGATATCGACTACGACGATAACGACGACAAAGCCGACCTGAGCCTCGACGGTGTCTACGGCGCCATCACCTTCCAGTTCTGAGCGGAGACGTGGCCCGATGAAGCTGTTCTGTTCGCTGACCTCACCCTACGCGCGCAAGGTGCGCGTCGTCGCCCGCGAGAAGGGGCTGGCCGGGCGCATCGCCGAGATCGTCTGCGTGCCGCAGGAGTCAGCCGAGCTGCGCCGCGGCAACCCGCTCGGCAAGGTGCCGGCGCTGATGCTGGAAGACGGTTTCGCGCTCTACGACAGCCCGGTGATCTGCGCCTATCTCGACAGCCTGGCTCCGCAGCCGCTGATCCCTGCCAGCGGTCGCGAGCGCTGGCAGGTGTTGCGGGCAGAGGCTCTGGCCGACGGCGTGCTCGACGCCGCCGTCGCCTGCCTGATGGAGAGCCGGCGGCCGGAAGGCGAGCGCTCACCGGGTGCGGTGACCCACTGGCGCGGCCAGATCACCCGCGCACTGGCGGAGATGGACGAGCAGCTGCCCGAGCTGCCGGAGTCGCTCAACCTCGGCCTGATCGCCTTCGGCTGCGCACTCGGCTATCTCGACCTGCGCCACGCCGACCTCAACTGGCGCGACCACCATCCCGCCCTCAGCCTCTGGTTCGAGGGCTTCGGCGCGCGACCGTCGATGATCGACACCCGGGCGCCGGCCTGATCACTGATCAACACTCAGATCGCATCGTCATCGGCGATCCACTCGTCGAAGAAGGGCGGCATCTGCGAGGCGCGCCCGCTGAAGGCCGGCTCGCGTTTGTCGCGGAAGGCGACCACCCCCTCCCGCCCGTCGGCCATGCTGGCGTGGAAGATCCCGAGCGAATCGATGCGATGCGCCACCAGCGGGTGCGGCTGCCCGCTGTTGCGGTAGAGCATCTGCCGCATCATCGCGGTGGCCACCGGCGAACGGTTGTCGCAGAACCTGTGGGCCAGCGCGCGTGCATCGTCGAGCAGCTTCTCCGGCGCGTGGAGCGAGCGCACCAGCCGCCCGCGCAGCGCCTCCTGCGCATCGAACACCTCGGCGGCGTAGAGCCACTCCAGCGCCTGCGGCAGCCCGACCACACGCGGCAGGAACCAGCTGGCGCAGGCGTCCATCGGAATACCGATCCGGCCAAACACGAAACCCAGGCGCGCCTTTTCCGACGCCATCCGCACATCCATCGCCAGCGTCATCGTCGCGCCGACGCCGACCGCCGCACCGTTGATCGCCGCGATCACCGGCTTGCGGCAATTGAAGATCGCCAGCACCACGCGGCCGCCGGTGTCGCGCACGCCGCGTTCGATGGCCGGCTCCTGCAGCCGCTCGACCAGATCCTCCAGCGTCGGCCGCTGCGTCTCGTCGAGACCGAAGACATTGCCCTCCACCGCGAGATCCATGCCCGCGCAGAAGGCGCGCCCGGCGCCGGTGACGACGACGGCGCCGACCGTATCGTCAAGGCTGGCGCGCTCGAAGGCGTCGACCAGCTCGTCGGCCATCTCCACGGTGAAGGCGTTGAGCTGCTCGGGGCGGTTCAGCGTCAGCAGCAGGATGCGGTCGTCGACGCGGTAGTCGAGGGTGCGGTAGCTCATCGGCAATCTCTCCGGACTATTCGAGACGAAGCCCGTGCAACAACAGCATGCGCGGCTCGGGCTGGCTGTGGACGAAGCAGTGGAGCGCAACGATGCGGTCCATCTCCATGGTGCGATCGCGCGGCGCATGCTCGACCTCGCTCAGTGCGATGCGCAGCAGGTTTGGGCCGGGGGCGAGCGTAAAGCGGCGGTTGAAACGGTTGTGAAAATCGAGGCCGCTCTGCCGATGCGGCAGGTCGTCGATGCGGCAGTTCAGCGCCAGCAGTCGCGGCTCGGGGTTGTCGAGATCGATCACCAGCTCGCGGTAACCGCGCCAGTCAGGCGGCGGCTCGACCAGCTGGAAACCGGACCATTTGTCAGTGCCGAAGCGAATCCGCAACAAACCCTCGTGCAGTTCACCAACCGTGCCGCCGTAGAACTCGAAGCGGCGCAGCCCCAGGCGCGATTCGAAGCTGGCCAGCTGCGGAAACTGGAGCTGCTTCTGCAGGTTGACCCAGCCGATGAGGGTCAGCGGCGCCAGTGCGACCACCATCGCCACCAGCAGCAGCGGCGCCAGCAGCCAGTGCTGCCGCCTCGTCAAGCGCGAACGCAGTGCCAGCACCGCGCCAAACAGCGCACCGATCAGATCGAGCAGCACATCGTGCAGGGAGAAGTTGCGACCGATGTAGTGCTGGATCAATTCGACGCCAAAGCCGAGCAGCACCGCGCCGGCCAGCAGCCTCGGCAACAGCCGCAGCGGCATCCGCCAGCACTGCAGCAGCACCCAGGCCAGCCCGGCGAACAGCGCGACGTGGCCGAGATCCCACACCTCGCGCAGCCACTCCGGTGCATCGGCCGGCAACCGCTCGACAAACAGCAGCAGGCAACCCGCAGCGAGCGGCAGCGCCAGCAGCCAGAGGGCACGATTGCGCCGCGCGGTGCCGGCGGGCATCGGTGTCGGGCTATCGGCCATCGGCATACCTTCGCTCGTTATCGGGGGCAGCAGCATAGCGGCGCGAGCACCCGTGACGCAGCGCCTTCGGCCGCATCTTTTACTACAATCGCCGCCCCACCCTCCGGAGAAGACCACGGTCGTGCACCCGCTCCGCCCGCTCGCCCTGATCGCCGCCCTGCTGCTGACCGCCACGCCCGGTCGCGCCGACGACTGCAGCTGCCTCTGGCGCGGGCCGTTCAGCCGGGCTCAGGCCGATGCCGACCTGATCGTCACCGGCGAGGTAACGGCGCAGCGCGGCAACGCCATCCAGCTGCGCGTCGCCAGCACGCTGCGCGGCGAAGCAGCGGGCGACACTCTCCAGGTATGGGGCGCCTACCCCGGCACCTGCCGGCCCGATGCCCGCCAGTTCGAAGCGGGCAGCCAGTGGGTGATGGCACTGTCGAGAATCGGGACAGTACCGGACGACGGCTTTGACCCCAGCACCCCCAACCACAGCTTCGGGCTGACGGGCGACTACAGCCTCGACGGCTGCGGCGTGCGCTGGCTGCGCCTGCGCGACGGGCTGGTGACGGGAAACCTGACAGAGCCGACGCGCTGGCAATACGACGCCGACGAGAACGAGCCGGTACTGCTGGAGCAGCTGGCCGCCTTCCTGCGCGGCGAGCTGTCGGAGGCGGCGCTGGCCGAAGCGGCGCAACCACTGCCGGGGCTGCGCCAGTTGCGCTCGCGCACGCGCAGTTACCTGCTGCAGCAGCAGGAATAACCCCCGCACTGCGTCGAACCTCTTTACACCCCAGCCACAAAGATAGTGATAAGCAAATCTTAATTAATTGTTTAATAAATATTTTTGAGAGTTGGCGCGATACTGGCTATCCTGCGCGCCACCAGCGGCACTGAAGCCACTGCGACAGACGGAAGATCAAGGACAGCATCATGAACACCCGCGGTACTTTTTTTGCCCTCGCTCTGGTCGCGCTACTGCCGGCCGGCGCCCACGCCCTGCCGGAAGCCGGTACCAGCAACCGTGAACTGGCCAGCCAATCCGCCAGCGCCGATCGCCGCGCCATGCCTGAACCGACCACCATTGCGCTGATGGCGATCGGCCTGGTCGGGCTCGGCATCGCCCGTCGCCGCTCGGCCAGCTAGGCGCCAACCCGACCCGAGAAGCACGCCCGAGAAAGCAGAAAGCCCCGCCACTGGCGGGGCTTTCTGCTTTCCGGCCGGCGCCGGGTAACGCTCAACCGAACTGGTGAACCATGGAGCGCAGGTTGCTGACCAGCGCACGCAGCCGCTGACTGGCGGCGGCGGTCAGGTCGGCACTGTCCAGCGTTTCGGCGGCCGCACTGCTGATCGCCACCAGATTGCGATTGATCTCCTCCGACACGGCGTTCTGCTGCTCCGACGCGGTCGCCACCTGCGCGTTCATCGAGGTGATACGGTCGACCGCGCCACTGATCTCGCCGAACGCCACCCCCATCTCGCGGCTGATCTCGACACTCTCGGCGGCGCGCTGCTGCCCCGCCTGCATCACCTCCACCGCGGCGGTGGAGGATTGCTGCATCTGCCGCACCATCTGCTGAATTTCGTCGGTCGACTTCTGGGTGTGGCTGGCCAGGTTGCGCACCTCGTCGGCGACCACGGCAAAACCGCGCCCCTGCTCGCCGGCACGCGCCGCCTCGATGGCCGCGTTCAGCGCCAGCAGGTTGGTCTCGCTGGCGATGTTGCTGATGACGTCGACCACCGAGCCGATGCACTGGCTTTCACTCTGCAACTTCTCGATGACGCGGGTGGCATCGGCCACCGCCGCCGACAACGCCTCGATATCCGCCACCGCACGGTTGACCTGATGGCTGCCGTTGGCGGTCTGGCCGAGCACCTCCTGCGACGAGCGCGCCGTCTCCTCGGCATTGCGCGCCACCTCGTGCACGGTCGCCGTCATCTCGTTCATCGCCGTCGCCACCTGATCCAGCTCCATCTGCTGGCGACGCACCCCCGCCGTGGTCTGCTCCACCACCACGGCGGCCTCCTCGGCCACGCTGCCAACCGTGGCGGTCGCCTCGTCGATGCGACAGAGGATGGTGCGCTCGCGCGCCTTCAGCGACTGCAGCACCGCGTCGAGCTGGCCAACCTCGTCACCGCGACCGCTGTAGATGCGACAGGCCAGCGGGTCGTCGAACAGCGATCGCGATCGCGCCGCCAGCGACCGCAGCGGCCGCACCAGCAGCAGCCCGGCGCCGGCGGCCAGCAGCAGTGTCAGCCCCGCTACCAGCCAGTTGCCGCCGAGCACCGCGCCGACGATGGCCGGCAGCGCCACCAGCGGTGCCAGCAGCAGCGCCTTGGTCTCCAGTGGCAGGTTGGCCGGCGCCAGCGTCGACAAGGGACTGGAGCGCCCCTCGCGCAGGCCGCGATAGAGGCGCTCGGCGCGCGCCACCGCCTCGCGCGACGGGCAGCTGCGCACCGACTGGTAGCCGGTCACCCGGTCGCCATCGACGATCGGCGTGACATAGGCATCGACGTAGTAGTGGTCGCCATTCTTGCAGCGGTTCTTGACCAGCCCCATCCACGGTCGCCCCTGCTTCAGCGCCTGCCACAGCTGCTCGAACGCCTGCACCGGCATGTCGGGGTGGCGCACGACACTGTGGGCGCGCCCGACCAGCTCGTCGCGGCTGAAGCCGCTGACGGCGACGAAGGCGTCGTTGGCACTGGTGATGATCCCTTTCGGGTCGGTGGTGGAGATCAGGTGATCCCCGTCGCGCAGGGGGTGCTCGCGGCCTGTGACCGGCTGATTATTCTTCATGATGGTGACGACCTCGTCCGCGGCGGCGGACACGACAATTGAGAGCGCCTAACTATAGACCGGCCCGGAAAAGCCGGCAGCCGCACGGGAGCAGAGCTTGCGCTGTATCAACCCCTCGTCGATCTTCACCACCCATCGCCCCGCCACCCCTCTCTGCCAGCCCCGCCTACCTGGCTCGCCCCTTTGCGGGCAAAATGGCACCCCCCTCTCGACTCGATTCAAACGCGGCGGCAATGAGCAGCGACACCCTGGTGCAACTCGACGACATCCACTTCGGCTACCACCTGGAGCCGGCGCTGCTGTTGCCGCAGTGGGCATGGCGGCGCGACCAGCACTGGGCGGTGGTCGGCGGCAACGGCGCCGGCAAGACCACGCTGGCGCTGCTGGTCCGCGACCAGCGCCGACCGCAGCGCGGCACCGTGCAGTGGGCGACCGGCATCGACCCCGAGCGCGACTTCATCCATGTCTCGTTTTCGCTGCAGAAGGCGCTGATGGAGATCGATGCTCGCTTCGACAACAGCAACGAGAGCGACGATGCCTTCGATGTCGGCACCACGGTGCGCGCGGCAATCCTCGACGGCCAGCCCGCCAACGAACACTTCGACGAACTGGTGGCGGCGTTCGGCATCGGCCACATCCTCGACCGCGGCATCCGTTACATCTCCACCGGCGAGGGGCGCAAGACACTGCTGGTGCGCGCCATCTTCGCGCAACCGAAGGGGCTGATCCTCGACAACCCGCTGGAAGGGCTCGACCTCGACGCGCAGCGCGAGGTGCTGGCGCTGATCGAGCGACTGCTTCAGCGCGACACGCCGCTGCTGCTGTTGCTGCCGGATTGCGCGCAACTGCCACAGGGCGTCACCCATGTACTGCATCTGGAGCGCGGAAAAGTCGTCGCCAGCGGCGCACGCGACACGGTGAAACTCGATGACGGCGAAGCGCATGTCGGCGAGGGACCACTGCCACCGCCGCTGTTGCGTGCCGCACCACTCGATGGCGCCGCCGCCCCGATCGTCATGGACGGCGTTGCGGTCAGCCTCAACGACCAGCCGATCCTGACCGACATCCACTGGCGACTGGCGCGCGGCCAGCACTGCTGTATCAGCGGCCCCAACGGTGCCGGCAAGTCGACACTGATGTCGCTGATCAACGGCGACAGCCACAAGGCCTACGGCCAGCCGCTGTGGCTGTTCGGTCGCAAGCGCGGCAGCGGCGAGAGCGTGTGGGAGGTGAAGGCCAACTGCGGCATCGTCAACACACCGCTGCAGCTGAACTTCGTCGGCCGCCAGCGCGTGCTGGAGGTGGTGGCGTCGGGGCTGTACGACTCGGTCGGCCTCTACCAGAACTGCACTGGCCGTGAGAAGGAGCTGACCCTGGCGTGGATCGACGCCGCCGGCCTGGCGCCGCTGGCGAAACAGCGCTTCGATGAATTGAGTTTCGGCGAACAGCGGATGACGCTGCTGGCACGGGCGATGGTGAAGTCACCGCCGCTGCTGATCCTCGACGAGCCCTGTCTCGGCCTCGACGGCGCCCACCGTCGCCAGTTCCTGGCGCTGGTCGACCGCATCGCCGCGCAGGGTCACACGCAGGTGCTGTTCATCAGTCACGAGGCGGGTCAGCTGCCGACGTGCATCAATCAATGGCTGCGGCTGGTGCCTCACCCCAACGGCGGCTACACCGCCGAGGTTTCCGACCGTCCTCCCCTATGAAATAGGGGAGGTGCCCCGCAGGGGCGGAGGGGTCAGCTCTTCGTCGCGCTGCACCTAACCCCCGGACCCCTCCGCCTCGCTGCGCTCGGCACCTCCC
>CAYLRA010000045.1:0-23115 GCA_964386045.1 uncultured Verrucomicrobiaceae bacterium
TCGGCACGTGCAGGTTGGTGATGCCCTTGTCGGAGTTGACCATCGCCAGCGGCGGGCGCACGGCGTAGACCGCTTTGATGTCGGCCTCGATCTCGGCCTGTTTGTCAGCCGGCAGCGTCTTGATTTTTGCGTAGAGGTCGCCGAGACCGTTGTTCAGGTCGACACCGAGCGTTTTCAGCGTGTCGGCATGTTTGGTCAGCGCATCGGCGTAGTAGACCGAGACGACCTGGCCGAACATGATCGGGTCGGAGACCTTCATCATGGTCGCCTTCAGGTGAACGGAGAGCAGCACGCCGGTGCCGCTGACTTCACTGATGGTCTGCTCGAAGAAGCTGCGCAGCGCTTTCCTGCTCATCACCGCCACGTCGATGATTTCACCAACCTTGACCGCGGTCTTCTCTTTCAGGACACGAACGATGCCATCGGCACCGGTCAGCTCGATTTTCAGATTGCCGGCGGTGCCGATCAGTGCCGACTGTTCGCTGCCGTAGAAATCGCCGTTGCTCATGTGGGCGACGCGGGTTTTCGAATCCTTGCTCCAGGCACCCATCTTGTGCGGATGCTTTCTGGCGTAGTTCTTGACCGACAGCGGGGCGCGGCGGTCGGAGTTTCCTTCGCGCAATACCGGGTTGACGGCACTGCCCTTGATCTTGTCGTAGCGCGCCTTGACCGACTTCTCATCGTCATTTGCCGGCTTTTCCGGATAATCCGGCAGCTTGTAGCCCTGCGATTGCAACTCCTTGATCGCAGCCTTCAACTGCGGAATCGAGGCGCTGATATTCGGCAGCTTGATGATGTTGGCTTCAGCGGTCCTGGCCGTTTCGCCCAGCTCGGCGAGATGGTCGGAGATGCGTTGCTGCTCGGTCAGGTATTCGGGGAACTGGGAGATGATGCGGCCGGCCAGGGAGATGTCGCGGGTCTCGATGGCAATGCCCGCGGGCGCCGTGAACGCCTGGACGATCGGCAGCAGCGAGTAGGTGGCCAGCGCCGGTGCTTCGTCTGTCTCGGTGTAGATGATGGTCGACTTGGTCATGTCTCGTAAAAACCCCTAGATACCAGTGGCGAGAGAAATACTGCACCCGACCGGGACGGCGCCCGCAGGGGTACTCCCTGAAGTTGGAGAGAGGATTGTTGCGGATGGCACGAACCCGTCATCGCTTTTGGCCTGTTCAGGCCGAGGTGCCGAGCGCAGGTGAGTTTCCCGCGGCTTCGAGCGGAGATAACAGGCACTTCCGACCCCCTTCGACGGTGGCGGATCGTAGCATGTTTGGCGAGGGATCGGGTTGGCGGCAGAGTCGAAATCAGGACTTACTGTATTGATTCAGCTCAAGAACACCGTGTTGGTTCAGCTCACGCAGGTAGTCTTGATTCGGTACGGATGCGCATCACGGAGCGCGCAATCAAGCGGCAGGCGGGTGACCCCTTTTAACGGAGGTCGGATCATGAGCAGCCGTCAGAAGAGCGGACTGCGCAGCCAGCTAGGTCAGACCCGCGGCAAGTGATGCCGGCTGCATCATTTCGGAGGCGTCGGAATCATCCTCTTCTGCAGCTGATCCGACCGCCCTGATGCTCTTGGCATGCAGCCCCTTGGGGCCCTGCTCGGCCTCGAAGCAGACGGATTGGCCTGCCTTCAGCGTCTTGTAGCCATCCATATCGATGGCGGAGTAGTGCGCGAAGATGTCGCCCTCGCCATCGTCGGGCAAAATGAAGCCATAACCCTTGGTGTTATTGAACCATTTGACGGTGCCGGTTTTCATAGCAAAGATCCTTTCGCCGCGCTCCCCCAGGAGCCACCTCTGAAGAACCCATTAATTATTTGGTTATGATGCCACCCAGCCAGCGAATAGCTGGTCAAAACGCGATCTCTTTTATCAGTTTTTGATCAATAGTCAAGCGGATTTCTGGTCGTGACAAGGAGCGTGGCGATATCATTTCGGCATTGCATCCTCGGTCCGACCGAGACTGCCCGGCGGTTATCCAAGAGTCATGACATCTTATGCAGCACGACGTTTTTTCTCGACTAACATTGAGCATGGGGTCCGAAGACGAGGGGCAGGGTGGTGTGGGGCTGGTCGTCGAGCAGGCCAAACCCGCGCTGAAGCCGCCGCCACTTTTCAAGGTGGTGCTGCTCAACGACGACTATACCCCGATGGAATTTGTGGTTGAGGTCCTGGAGGTTTTTTTCCATATGAACCGGGAGCGGGCGACACAGGTGATGTTGACCGTTCATACTCAGGGCAAGGGTATTTGCGGCGTATTCACCCGGGATATCGCCGAAACCAAGGCGGCCCAGGTCAATCAATATGCGAGAGATCATCAGCACCCGTTGTTGGCCGAGATCGAGGCATCCGAAGGCTGACCCACCACGTCGATGAGGTAGCAGTATGCTCAGCAGAGACCTTGAAGTGACGCTCAATCAGGCCTTCAAAGGGGCGCGCACGAAGCGGCACGAGTTCATGACGGTCGAGCATTTGCTGTTGGCTCTGCTGGACAATGAAGTTGCCGCCAAGGTGCTGCGCGCCTGCGGCGCCGATCTCAATCGTCTGCGCACCGACCTGACCGACTTCGTCGATTCGACGACGCCACTCATTCCCGAAGGTGACGCCAACCGCGAGACGCAACCGACGCTGGGCTTCCAGCGCGTGCTGCAACGCGCGGTGTTCCATGTGCAGTCCTCCGGCAAGAAGGAGGTGACCGGCGCCAACGTGCTGGTCGCCATCTTCAGTGAGCAGGAGAGCCAGGCGGTCTACTTCCTCAAGCAGCAGAGCGTCGCTCGTCTCGACGTCGTCAACTTCATCACGCACGGCATTTCCAAGGTCTCCGATCACAGCATCGATCACGGTGGCGAGCAGAGCCGTGAGCAGGTCGACGAGGAGTCGATGGGAAATGGCGATGGCGAGCGCAGCCCGCTGGATGCCTACTCGACCAACCTCAATGAGGAGGCGCGGGCGGGGCGCATCGATCCGCTGATCGGGCGCCTGCACGAGGTGGAGCGGGTTGCCCAGATCCTGACCCGTCGCCGCAAGAACAATCCACTGCTGGTCGGTGAGTCCGGGGTCGGCAAGACCGCGATCGCCGAAGGGCTGGCCAAGCTGATCGTCGAGGGCGCTGTGCCGGAGATACTGCAGGAGAGCGTCGTCTACTCGCTCGACCTCGGCTCGCTGCTTGCCGGCACCAAATATCGCGGCGATTTCGAGAAACGCTTCAAGGGGCTGCTGGCCGAACTGAAAAAGCGCCCCAACGCGATTCTGTTCATCGATGAAATTCACACCATCATCGGTGCCGGCGCCGCCTCGGGCGGTGTCATGGATGCCTCGAACCTGCTGAAGCCGCTGCTGACATCGGGACAGATGCGCTGCATCGGCTCGACCACCTTCCAGGAGTATCGCGGCATCTTCGAAAAGGACCGCGCCCTCAGCCGCCGCTTCCAGAAGGTCGACGTGCCGGAGCCGAGCGTCGAGGAGACCTACCAGATATTGAAGGGGCTGAAGAGCCGGTTCGAAGAACACCACGGACTGAAATACACCGACAAGGCGCTGCAGGCGGCCGCCGATCTGTCGGCGCGTTACATCACGGACCGTTTCCTGCCGGACAAGGCTATCGATGTCATCGATGAGGCGGGCGCTTACCAGCAACTGCAACCGGTCAGCAAGCGCAAGAAAACGATCAACGTCACCGAGATCGAAACCGTCGTCGCGAAAATCGCGCGCATTCCGCCGAAGACGGTCTCCAGCGACGACCGCGAGCAGCTGGCCAAGCTCGAAGAGAACCTGCGCATGGTGGTGTTCGGCCAGGACGAGGCCATCGCCGCGCTGGCGACCTCGATGAAACTGGCGCGCGCCGGCCTGAAGCCGGTCGAGAAGCCGATCGGCTCGTTCCTGTTCGCCGGCCCCACCGGCGTCGGCAAGACCGAGGTGAGCCGGCAGCTGGCGAAGATTCTCGGTCTGGAGCTGATCCGCTTCGACATGTCGGAGTACATGGAGCGTCATACCGTCTCGCGGTTGATCGGTGCACCGCCCGGCTACGTCGGCTTCGATCAGGGCGGCCTGCTGACCGACGCCGTCACCAAGCACCCGCACTGCGTGCTGCTGCTCGACGAGATCGAAAAGGCCCACCCGGAGGTGTTCAACCTGTTGCTGCAGGTGATGGACCACGGCGCGCTGACCGACAACAACGGGCGCAAGGCTGACTTCCGCAATGTCATCCTGATCATGACCACCAATGCCGGTGCGGAAAACATCAGCCGCCGCAGCATTGGTTTCTCGGTGCAGGATCACACCACCGATGCCAGCGAGGCGATCAACCGGATGTTCACACCGGAGTTCCGCAACCGCCTCGATTCGGTCATCACCTTCAGGCCGCTGCCCGAGGAAGTGGTGCTCAACGTGGTGGACAAGTTTCTGGTGGAGCTGCAGAGCCAGCTCGACGACAAGCGGGTCCATCTGGTGGTCGACGAGGCGGCGCGGCGCTGGCTGGTCGAGAAGGGTTACGACCGCAACATGGGTGCACGGCCGATGGCGCGCATCATCCACGAGCACATCAAGAAGCCACTGGCGGAGATGGTGCTGTTCGGCGAGCTGGCAGAGCACGGCGGCACTGTGCATGTCGCACTGGAAGGTGATCGGCTGGCACTGGAGACCGAGGTGGAGGAGCCCGCCTGAGGAGGTACGGTCGCAAACGGCTCAAACAAAAACGCCCGCAATCGCGGGCGTTTTTGTTTCTGCGACGCGGACTCAGCGCGCGCGGTAAGTGATGCGTCCCTTGGTGAGGTCGTAAGGGGTCAGCTCGACCTTGACCTTGTCGCCGGTCAGAATGCGGATGTAGTTCTTGCGCATCTTGCCCGAGATGTGCGCGGTGACGACGTGACCATTGTCCAGGCGAACGCGGAAGGTGGTATTGGGGAGGGTATCGATCACCTCGCCTTCCATTTCGATCTGGTCTTCTTTCGACATGCAGTTGCTACCTCGGTCAATGAAATCGTATGGCTCGGTCAATGAAATCGCTGGCGGGAAATGGTGCCGGCAAGGGGCTACCTCCGCGAAAATAGCGCGCATTCTGCACTAACCGGCTGGTCTAGCCAAGTCGGAAAGTACCGGGAGGAGAGATGACGAGGGCAGGAAGCGAATTCAGTTGACGGTTAGCCACTTGCCGCCGATCAGCAGCTCTACCGGGCGATAGCCGATCTTGTAGGACATCTTCCGGCAATCCTTGATCCAGTAGCCGAGATAGACGTGAGGCAGGCCGAGCGCGCGGGCCTGCTCGACCTGCCACAACACGGCGAAGATACCCAGACTGCGCTGCTTCAACCGAGGCTCATAAAAGGTGTAGATCGCGGAGAGGCCGTTCTGCATGACATCGACGACGGCCACGGCGACCAGCTGCTCGCCAGCATAGAAGCAGAGGTAGCGGGTGATCTGCCACTCTCGCGTCAGGAACGAGTCGAACTGCTGGCGCGATGGTGGATACATGTCGCCATCGCGATGCCGGGCCTCGATATAGCGGGCATAGAGCTGGTAGAACTCGTCGCCGTCGATCGCGGCGCGGTCGACCACCCGCAGGTCGCGATTGCGGTTCCAGACCCGACGCTGCTGCCGGTTGGGCGCGAAACTCTCGACCGGAATCCGGGCAGGGACGCAGGCGGTGCAGTGAGCGCAGTGCGGGCGGTAGAGGTGGGGACCGCTGCGGCGAAAGCCGATCTCCGAGAGTTGGCCGTAGACGACGGCGTCGATGCGGGCGGCGGGGTCGATGAACAGCGTGGTGGCCTGCCGGTCTGGCAGGTAGCTGCAGACATGCGGATGGGTGGCGAATACCCGGAGGTTGGAGAGAATCGTCACGGCGACACCTCGTTATTCGTCACCTGGCCAGAACCACTCCAGCACCCAACGCCGCTGTCCACCTTCGTCTCCCGCATCCACGATGTTGGTGGCGAGCAGGTCGAGAAACTCCGCGCGCGCCACGTCCACGGCACCCATGGCATAAGTGTGGTCGTTACCGACCTGGCAGTCTATCAGCGCGAAACCCCATTGCCGCAGCTGACCGCACAGGTGGACCAGCGCCACTTTCGATGCGCTGTCGCACCGGCTGAACATCGACTCCCCGAAAAATACGCGCCCTCGTGCCAGCCCGTAAAGACCGCCGACCAGCGTATCACCGGCCCAGACCTCCACCGAGTGGGCATGGCCCAGCTGATGCAGGCGTCCGTAGGCACGCTGCATGGCCGGCGTTATCCAGGTCTCCGGACGATCGGCGGTCGGCTCGGCGCAGGCGGCGACCACGGCATCGAAGGCGAGGTCGATGGAGACGCGATAGGGGAAGCGACGCAACAGCCGCTTCAGGCTCCGCGAGACATGGATGGATGCCGGAAGCAGCACGGCGCGGGGATCTGGCGACCACCAGAGGATCGGCTGAGACTCCTGGTACCAGGGGAAAATGCCGAGGCGGTAGGCAGCCAGCAGGCGCTCGGGGCGGAGGTCACCACCGAACGCGAGCAGGCCGTTGGGATCGTCGAGCGCCGAATCGGGGTCGGGAAACCAGATCTCGTCGAGATCAAGCTGGGGAATCGCTATCCGCCGGCGCAGGCGCATCGCATTTCAGCTTCTCGGCTATTTCAGATCGTCAAGATAGCGTTCGGCATCGAGTGCAGCCATGCAGCCGAAGCCAGCCGATGTAACAGCCTGACGATAGATATGGTCGGCCACATCACCCGCGGCAAAGACACCTGCCACCGTGGTTTGCGTGGCATTTCCTTCCAGGCCGCTCTGGATGCGCAGATAGCCGTCCTTCATCTCCAGCTGGCCGGCGAAGAGATCGGTGTTGGGCTTGTGGCCAATGGCGATGAAGACGCCGGCGACCGCGATCTCCTCCTTGCCGCCATCCCGGGTGCTGGCCAGCCGCAATCCGGTGACGCCGCTGTCGTCGCCCAGCACCTCGTCGAGCGTGTGGTTCCAGACGATGCGGATCCTGCCCTCTTTCTCCCGCGCGAACAGCTTGTCCTGCATGATCTTCTCGGCGCGCAGCGCGTCGCGACGATGCACCAGCGTCACATGTTCGGCGATATTGGCGAGATAGAGCGCCTCCTCGACCGCGGTGTTGCCGCCGCCGATCACGGCGACCTTCTGGCCGCGATAGAAGAAGCCGTCGCAGGTGGCGCAGGCGCTGACACCCTTGCCCATGAAGGCCTCCTCGGAGGGAAGCCCGAGATACTGCGCCGAGGCACCGGTGGCGATGATCAATGCATCGCAGGTGTATTCGCCGCTGCCGCCCTTCAGGCGAAACGGGCGCTGGCGCAGCTCGGCCTCCTCGATATGATCGAAGATGATCTGCGTATTGAAGCGCTCGGCATGTTTCTGCATGCGCAGCATCAGGTCGGGACCCTGCACGCCCTGGTCGTCGCCGGGCCAGTTGTCGACCTCGGTGGTCGTGGTCAACTGACCACCCTGCTGCATGCCGGTGATGATGACCGGGCTCAGGTTGGCACGGGCGGCGTAGACGGCGGCGGTGTAACCGGCCGGGCCGGAGCCGAGAATGATCAGGCGGTGATGTTGCGTCGAACTCATCGAAAAATTTCCGAAGGCAGAAGGAAGCGGGCGCGCAGTGTAGCGGAGCTGTGCGCGGCCCGGCAAAAAGCCGGCACCGGAGGTTTGCAACCTGCCGATTCACGGGGTCCGGTGATAATATGGCCGCGCTTTGCGATTGAGCAATTGAACTCTCCAATCGATACAGATCAACGTTCTTTATCGGCAACATCATCGACAACACCGCCCCGGAGCACTGTTTGAACAAGCCCAGCCAATCCTCCGCATCGGCCATTGGCGGCGCCAACCGGCGTCTGTTGCGGCTGCGCGAGGGGGCGTTCATCGGCTTCGTCGCAGTCTGTCTCTACCTGTTGATGGCACTGCTGACCTATCACCACGGCGACCCCGGCTGGTCGCGGACGGGGGATGGCGGTCGCATCCACAACGCCGGTGGCCCGGCCGGCGCCTGGGTTGCCGACGTATTCCTGTCGCTGTTCGGCTACATGGCCTACCTGTTCCCGCTGTTGCTCGGTTACCGCGCCTGGGTGCTCTACCGCGAGCGCCACGAGGGAGAGGCATTCGACTGGCCCGCCTTCGTGGTGCGGGTGATCGGCCTGACGCTGGTGATGATTGCCGCAACGGCGCTGGCCAGCCTCTCCGGCGACGGTGAGGCACTGCCTTTCGGCCCCGGCGGCGTGCTCGGGCAGGCGGTGGGTGGCGCCGCTTTCGAGGCGTTCTCGCGCATCGGCAGCCGGCTGGTGCTGCTGGCGATCCTGCTGTTCGGCCTGACGGTTTTCATCGACATCTCCTGGCTGCGACTGATGGATCGGCTCGGCGAGCTGATTCTCAGCGCCAGCGACCGTCTCGACGACTGGCTGCAGCGTCACCGCCAGCGCCAGCAGCGCGAAGCCCGCGATCGCGAGCAGATTCGTCAGCGTCAGGAGACGGTGGCGCGTCAGGTCGAACGCGACAAGGTCAAGCCGCCGCTGCGTATCGAGCCGCCGCCACCGCCGCCGAAACCGGCACCGGTGCCCCGCGTCGAGAAGGAGCGGCAGAAGACGCTGTTCGACGGTCCGAGCGGCAGCCCGCTGCCGACACTGGAGCTGCTCGACGCCGCCGACCACGGCAACAAGAAGGGCTACTCGGCCGAGACGCTGACCGCCATGTCGCGGCTGCTGGAGCTGAAGCTGGCCGACTTCAGCGTCAGCGCCGAAGTGGTCGCCGTGCTGCCCGGCCCGGTCATCACCCGTTTCGAGATCCAGCCGGCGGCCGGTACCAAGGCCAGCAAGATCACCAATCTGGCGAAGGATCTGGCGCGCTCGCTGGCGGTGATCAGCGTGCGCGTGGTCGAGGTCATTCCCGGCAAGTCGGTGATCGGCATCGAGATCCCGAACGAGGATCGCGAGGTGGTCAACTTCCGCGAGGTGCTGTCGTCGCGCGCCTACGAGGAGGCGAAATCGCCGATCACGCTGGCGCTGGGTCACGACATCAGCGGCGAACCGGTGGTCGCCGACCTCGCCAAGATGCCGCACCTGCTGGTGGCCGGCACCACCGGCTCGGGCAAGTCGGTCGGCGTTAACGCGATGCTGATCTCGATCCTGTTCAAGGCGACGCCGGCCGAGGTGCGGCTGCTGCTGGTCGACCCGAAGATGCTGGAGCTGTCGGTCTACGAGGGCATTCCGCACCTGCTGGCGCCGGTCATCACCGACATGAAGGACGCCGCTGCCGGCCTGCGCTGGTGCGTGGCCGAGATGGAGCGCCGCTACAAATTGATGGCGGCGCTCGGCGTGCGCAACCTGGCCGGCTTCAACCGCAAGGTGGCCGACGCGATGATCGCCGGCGAGCCGATCCTCGACCCGTTCTTCAAACCGGAGGAAAACTATCAGGCCGGTGAGGCGGTGGCGAAGGCGCCGCCGCTGCAGCAGCTGCCGACCATCGTCGTCGTCATCGACGAGTTCGCCGACATGATGATGATCGTCGGCAAGAAGGTCGAAGAGCTGATCGCACGCATCGCCCAGAAAGCACGCGCCGCCGGCATCCACCTGATCCTCGCCACGCAGCGGCCGTCGGTCGATGTCATCACCGGCCTGATCAAGGCCAATATTCCGACCCGTATCGCCTTCCAGGTCTCGTCGCGCATCGATTCGCGCACCATCCTCGACCAGGGCGGCGCCGAACAGCTGCTTGGCCACGGCGACATGCTTTACATGCCGCCCGGCAGCGGCCTGCCGATCCGCGTGCACGGCGCCTTCGTCTCCGATGACGAGGTGCACCGTACCGTCGCCGACTGGAAACGACGCGGCCAGCCCGACTACATCGACGGCCTGCTGGAGGAGGGCAACGGTTACGATGGCGTGCCCGGCCTCGGCGGCGACAGTGGTGATGGCGGGGAGGGCGGCGAAGAGGACGATCTGTATGACGAAGCCGTGCGTTTCGTCTGCGAAACCCGTCGCGCTTCCATCTCTGCCGTGCAGCGCAAGCTGCGTATCGGCTACAACCGTGCCGCGCGCCTGATCGAATCGATGGAGGCCGCCGGCGTCGTCAGTGACATGAGCAGCAATGGCAGCCGCGAAGTGCTGGCACCACCCCCGCCGCGAGATTGATTCCATGCCCCTGTTTTCCCGCTTTCTGGTTCTGATCCTGCTGATCGGAGCGCCGCTGCAGTGGTCGCACGCGACCGATGGTGATGCGCTGAAAAAACTCGGCGACCGACTCGGCCCGCTGCGGGCCATGCAGGCCAGGTTTGCCCAGACCGTCTACGACGAACGCGGCGAACCGCTGCAGAGCTCGGAAGGAACGATGCTGGTACAGCGCAGCGATCGGTTGCGCTGGGAGACCACCTCGCCGTTCAGCTACCTGATCGTCACCGATGGCGTCACGCTGTGGCGTTACGACGCCGACCTGGAACAGGCGACCAGACAGCCGTTCAGCGGCGAACTGGCCAACACGCCGGCGCTGATTCTGGGCGGCGACATGGCGAAGATCGCCAAACACTACGACGTCAGCTGGGAGCAGGGCAGCGATGGCGAACTGTTCACGCTGACTCCGCGCAGCCAGGAGACGCTGTTCAGTCAGTTGCAGCTGAAATTCAGCGGCGGCGGCGTCAGCGAGCTGGTGTTGCGCGACAACCTCGACCAGCGCACCGAGATTCGTTTCTTCTCGCTGGTGATCAATCCGACACTGACACCGAACAGCTTCCAGTTCACACCGCCCGCTGGTGTCGATGTGATCAGCGAGGCGCCATGAGCGGCCTGTTCGACAGCGACGCCACGCCTTACCAGCCGCTCGCCGCGCGCATGCGGCCGACGCGGCTGGAGCAGTACAGCGGGCAGCAACATCTGCTGGCGGCGGGTAAACCGCTGCGCGAGGCGATCGATGCCGGCGCGCTGCATTCGATGATCCTGTGGGGACCACCGGGTGTCGGCAAGACCTCGCTGGCCAAGCTGATCGCGCAGCTGTGCGATGCGCACTTCATCAGCGTCTCGGCGGTACTGGCCGGCGTGAAGGAGATCCGCGCCGCGATCGACGAGGCGAAACAGCAGGCGCAATTCGGCCGCCGCACGATTCTGTTCGTCGACGAGGTGCACCGCTTCAACAAGGCGCAGCAGGATGCCTTCCTGCCCTTCGTCGAAGATGGCACCGTCATCTTCATCGGCGCGACCACGGAAAACCCGTCGTTCGAATTGAATAGCGCATTGCTGTCGCGCACGCGCGTCTACCGGTTGCAGTCGCTGGCGGAGGAGGCGCTGCTCGCCGTACTGCAACGCGGGCTCGAAGGCGTCGCCGATGCGCCGTCGATCGACGAGTCGCAATTGTGTCGTCTGGCGCAGGCCGCCGATGGCGATGCGCGCCGTGCACTCAATCTGCTCGAACTGGCCGTCGACATGGCCCACATGCAGGGCAAAAGTGCGGTCGATGACGACATCCTGAAAGAGGTGCTGGCCGGCGGTGTGCGCCGTTTCGATAAAGGCGGCGATCTCTTCTACGACCAGATCTCGGCGCTGCACAAGGCGGTGCGCGGCAGCTCGCCCGACGCCGCGCTCTACTGGTACGCGCGCATGCTCGACGGCGGCTGCGATCCGTTCTACATCGCGCGCCGCGTGGTGCGGATGGCGACCGAGGATATCGGCAACGCCGACCCGCGCGCACTGCAATTGGCACTGAACGCGTGGGATGTGCAGGAGCGGCTCGGCAGCCCGGAAGGCGAGCTGGCGATCGCGCAGGCGGTTGTCTACATGGCTTGCGCCGCCAAGAGCAACGCCGTCTACAGCGCCTACAAGGCAGCGCGCGCCGATGTCGAGGCATCGCCGAGTCATGAGGTGCCGCTGCATCTGCGCAATGCGCCGACCAAACTGATGAAGGAGAGTGGTTTCGGCGCCGAGTATCGCTACGCACACGACGAGCCGAACGGTTATGCCGCCGGCGAAAACTACTTTCCCGGCGAGATTCGCGACCGTCACTATTACGACCCGGTCGATCGCGGTCTCGAAAAGAAAATCGCCGAGAAGCTGGCCTGGTTGCGCGGTCTCGATGCCGCCAGTGGCAGGCGGCGTTATGACTAGACACGGACGCGAATCGCTTCCGCCTCGCGTTGGCACATGCAGGTCTCCCCCTGCGCAGTAGGGGGAGTCCCCCGAAGGGGGAGGGGGTCAAGGGGCGCGGCACTGCCCCGGACCCCTCCGTCGCTTCGCGACACCTCCCCTACTTCGCAGGGGAGGACCATCAACCGAACCGAACATACTGATCCGACAAGGTTTGCCACATGCTCGATATCAAACTGCTGCGTCAGGATGCCGAGGCGGTTGCCCGCCAGCTGCGCAAGAAAGGTTTCGACTTCGATGTCGCCCAGTTCCAGAAGCTCGACAACGCACGCCGCAGCGCCGAAACGGAGAGCCAGAACCTGCTGGCCGAACGCAACCAGGCCTCGAAAAAAGTCGGTGAGCTGATCAAGGGCGGCATGGCGGTCGACGCCGCCAAGGCGCAGGTCGGCGAAACGCTGGCGCGTATCGACGCGCAGATGGCAGAGCTGACCGAACAGGCGAAACAGTCGCAGCAGCAGATCGAGGAGTTCCTGCTGACGGCGCCGAACACGCCGGACGACGGTGTGCCGGAGGGGCGCGACGAGAACGACAACCGCGAGATCCTGCGCTGGGGCGAGCCGCGCAATTTCGATTTCGAGATCCGCGACCACGTCGACGTCGGCGAGAAGCTCGGCCTGCTCGATTTCGAGTCGGCGGCGAAGATCACCGGCGCGCGTTTTTCGGTGCTGCGCGGCCCGCTGGCGCGGCTGCATCGCGCACTGACCCAGTTCATGCTCGACCTGCACACCACGCAGCATGGCTATCAGGAGGTCTACGTTCCCTACATGGTCAACGCCGACAGCCTGCGTGGCACCGGCCAGCTGCCCAAGTTCGAGGAGGATCTGTTCAGGGTCGAAGGCGAGCAGAACTACTACCTGATTCCGACCGCCGAGGTGCCGGTCACCAATCTGGCGCGCGATCACATCTTCGAACCCGATGCGTTTGGCGAAGGCGTGCGTTACGTCTGTCATACGCCGTGCTTCCGCAGCGAGGCCGGCAGCTACGGTCGCGACACGCGCGGCATGATCCGCCAGCACCAGTTCGAGAAGGTGGAGCTGGTGCAGCTGGTGCGACCGCGGGATTCGGACGCCGCGCTGGAGGCGCTGACCGGTCACGCCGAAACCGTGCTGCAGCTGCTCGGTCTGCCGTACCGCAAGGTGCTGCTGTGCGGTGGCGACATGGGTTTTGCCGCGCGTCGCACCTACGACCTCGAAGTGTGGCTGCCGGGGCAGGGCAAGTATCGCGAGATCTCCTCCTGCTCCAACTTCGGCGACTTCCAGGCACGCCGTATGCAGGCGCGCTTCCGCAACGAGGCCGGCAAGCCAGAGCTGTTGCACACCCTGAACGGCTCGGGTCTGGCGGTCGGGCGTACACTGGTGGCCATCCTCGAAAACTACCAGCAGGCCGACGGCAGCGTGACGGTGCCGGAGGCGCTGGTCGGTTATCTCGGCGGGCAGCGCCAGATCGCGCTGCCCAGCAGCGTCTGAGCCAGCGAGAAGAGACGGGCATGGACTATCTGCCGCTGTTCACCAATCTTCGCGGGCGCCGCTGTCTCGTCGTCGGCGGCGGCGCGATTGCGCTGCGCAAGGCGCGGCTGTTGCAACAGGCTGGCGCCAGGATTGCAGTGGTCGCACCCAGGATCGATGCACAGCTGGCACAGATGGCGCGGGAGAGCGGCGGCAGCGTCGCCGAGCGTCCGTATCAGTCGACCGACCTCGACGACACCGCGCTGGTGATCGCGGCAACCGACATCGAAAGCGTCAATGCCGTGGTCTCGCGCGATGCCCAGCAGCGCCATATCCCGGTCAATGTGGTCGACAACCCGGCGCTCTGTTCGGTGATCCTGCCGTCGATCGTCGACCGCTCGCCGCTGGTCATCGCCATCTCGTCGGGCGGCGCCTCGCCGGTGCTGGCACGACGGCTGCGCTCGCTGCTGGAGTCGACCGTACCGGCCGCCTATGGCCGGCTCGCCGCGCTGCTCGGCCGCTTCCGCGACGCCGTCGCCCACAAGTTCACCGATACCGAACAGCGCCGCCGCTTCTGGGAAGCCGTGGTCGACGGCCACATCGCCGAGCTGGTGTTGTCGGGGCGCGAAAGCGAGGCCGCAGCGGCACTGCAACATCAGATCGACAGCGACAATACCGAGCGCGGCGGCGAGGTCTACCTGGTCGGCGCCGGCCCCGGCGACCCCGACCTGCTCACCTTCAAGGCGCTGCGGCTGATGCAGAAGGCCGACGTCGTGCTCTACGACCGGCTGGTGGCGCCGGAGATCGTCGAGCTGTGCCGGCGCGATGCCGAGCGCATCTACGTCGGCAAGGCGCGCGCCGACCACGCCGTGCCGCAACAGGAGATCAACCAGCGGCTGCTCGACCTGGCGCTGCAGGGGCGGCGCGTATTGCGACTGAAGGGCGGCGACCCCTTCATCTTCGGCCGCGGCGGCGAGGAGATCGCACTGCTGGCGCAGCACAAGGTGCCGTTCCAGGTGGTGCCGGGCATTACCGCCGCCTCCGGCTGCGCCAGTTACGCCGGTATTCCGCTGACCCACCGCGACCATGCGCAGTCGGTTCGCTTCGTCACCGCTCACCTGAAAGATGGCAGCGCCGACCTGCCGTGGAACGAACTGGTGCAGAAGAACCAGACTCTGGTCTTCTACATGGGGCTGACCGGGCTGGCGTTGATCTGCCGCGAGCTGATTGCCCACGGCCGTGCGCCGACCACACCGATTGCGCTGGTACAGCAGGGGACGACTCGCCACCAGCGCGTCATCACCGGCACCCTGGCCGATCTGCCAGCCAAAGTGGCTGGCGCAGGGGTCAAGGCACCAACCTTGCTTATCGTCGGTGAGGTGGTATCGCTGCACGGCCAGCTCGGCTGGTTCAATCCCGATGTCGCCGGCAGTGCCGGGAAGTGATAACCCGGTCACACAACGAAGGCCCTGGTTAAAGTTTCATCGCCCGTGGCCGACATTGCGGTCATGGAGGGTTGAAACATGATCGAGATTCGCAGGGTGCCATCGCCGGCCACACGTATCGACCCGGCACCCAAAAACACGCCGCGCACCAACCCGGGCGATGTCGCCATCGACAGGACGCGCGACGCCACCCAGCCACAGGTGGAGCGGCGCAAGAACCCGGAACGCCGTCGCAACCGCGATGATGCAACCTATGACCGTCGCATCGGCAATGAGCGTCGTCGCCGCAATGTCGACATCAGTATCTGATCGCCCTCGTTATACGCACCTGCCGTCATGACGCCTCTCCGCTGAGCCGGTAAGCTTCCCGGCTCCGTCTCAAGGAGCCGCGGCATGGCCCATCCTGATCCCCGTTCCGACTCTTCTGGTCTCGACGCGCGTTTCGACTACGACCTGTTCGTCATCGGCGCCGGCTCCGGCGGGGTGCGTGCGGCCCGGTTCGCCGCACAGACCGGCGCCCGCGTCGCCGTCGCCGAACGCGGGCGGCTCGGTGGCACCTGCGTCAATGTCGGCTGCATCCCGAAGAAACTGCTGGTCAACGCCGCCCATTTCGGCGACAGCTTCCGCGACGCCGTGGGCTACGGCTGGGAGGCCGTCGAGCCGAGCTTCGACTGGACGCGCCTGATCGCCGCCAAGGATCGCGAGATCGAACGCCTCAACGGCGTCTACGGCCGGCTGCTGGAGGGGAGCGGGGTGACCATCCATCGCGGCCACGCCGAGCTGGTCGATGCCCACACCATTGCCGTCGACGGGCACCGCTTCACCGCCGCGAATATCCTGCTGGCGGTTGGCGGCAGGCCCTGGGTGCCCGATTTTCCGGGGCGCGAGCTGGTCCTGACCTCGGACGACATGTTCGCCTTGCCGCAGCTGCCGAAACGGCTGGCGGTGGTCGGCGGCGGTTATATCGCGGTCGAGTTCGCCGGCATCTGCAATGGCCTTGGCAGTGCCACCACGCAGCTCTATCGCGGCGAACTGTTCCTGCGCGGTTTCGATCGCGAGCTGCGCGAGAAGCTGGCGACAGCGATGGGGCGCAAGGGGGTCGAGCTGCGTTTCAACAGCGAGGTCACCACGGTGCGTCAGTGTGACGGAGAGCTCGCCGTTACCCTGCGCGATGGCAGTGAGCTGCGCGTCGATGCGGTGCTCTACGCCACCGGCCGACGACCCTGTACCGAGGGGCTGGGGCTGGAGCGGGCGGGGGTCAAGGTCGACGACAAGGGGCGTGTGTGCGTCGATGCCGACTATCGCACCAGCGTGCCGCACATCTTCGCCATCGGCGATGCCATCGATGGCCCCGCACTGACACCCGCGGCACTGGCGCAGGGGATGGCTGTCGCACAACAGCTGTTTGGTGCAGCTGCGACGATCCCATCGTTGCAAATGGTGCCGACCGCCATCTTCAGCCAGCCGGCGCTGGCGACCGTAGGGCTGGACGAGGCGCAGGCACGCGAACGACATGGAGAGATCGACGTCTTCACGGCGGAGTTCACGCCGCTGCTGCATACGCTGACCGGCAGCGGCGAACGCTGTTACCTGAAGCTGCTGGTCGAGACGTCGACGGATCGCGTGGTCGGCGCCCAGATGATGGGGGCGGAAGCTGCCGAGATCATCCAGGGGATTGCGGTGGCAATGCAGGCGGGGGCCACCAAGCACCATTTCGATACCACCCTGGGCATCCATCCCAGCGTGGCGGAGGAGTTCGTGACGATGCGCACTGCGCGCCAGGGATAAAGCAGCTTGAGCCAAGTCCGGGCATGCACCGGACTTGGCGTCGGATGAAAAAGTCAGGATGACTTTTTCAGAGGTATCAATAGTTGCGGTAGGCGAAACTCGGCTTGCGATAAGCAGGCAGTGCATCGATCAGGATGTTGCCGGTCTCGACCAGCAGCGGATCGGGCGGGGTCTCGTCAACCGACAGCTTTTCCTTCTCGGCCTGCACCGGCTCCGCCGTCGGGTCGCTCGCCTCGATCTCATCGGTCAGCGCCGCCAGTGGCTCCAGCCCTCGGGCCGTGCGGCGCGCGTTTTCGATCTGCAACCGCTTCGCCCGCGTCTCATCCAGCTCCTTGCGCCGCCGGGTCTCGTTCAGCGACAGCAGCTTCTGCTTGCGTGCCGCTTCCAGCAGTGCACGCTCTGCATCGAGAAAGATGAAATCGGGGTCCTTGCGGGCGCGCCCCTCATGCGCCCTGGTCAGCTTGGGCAGCAACGCGGGCAGGTCGAAGTAGACGCGGTGGCGCACCGGCGCGATACGGTCCCACGGCAGGGCGTGTTCGAGCGCGCTCTCGCCGACCGCTTCGGTGTCGTAGATCTCGGGGAAGGCGATATCGGGGACGATGCCGCGATGCTGGGTACTGTCGCCGGAGATGCGGTAGAACTTCGACTCGGTCAGCTTCAGCTCGCCATACTGCAGCGGCATCAGCGACTGCACGGTGCCCTTGCCGAACGACTGGCTGCCGATCACCAGGCCGCGCTGGTAGTCCTGAATCGCCCCGGCGAAGATCTCCGAGGCGGAGGCGGAGAGGCGGTTGATCATCACCGCCAGCGGGCCGTCGTAGTAAGGGCTGCTGCGCGGCTTGCCATCGCGGAAGACCCGCGTCGACGAGTGTTTGATCTGCACCGTCGGGCCGGAGTCGATGAACAGGCCGGTCAGCGTGTTGACCTCGTCGAGCGAACCGCCGCCGTTGTCGCGCAGGTCGACGATGATCCCCTCGGCGCCATCGGCCAGCAGCTCGTCGAGCAGCCGCTTCACGTCGCGCGTGGTGCTGCGATAGTTGGGGTCGCCGCGCCGCTTGGCGTCGAAATCGACGTAGAAGGTGGGGATGTCGATGACGCCGAGCTTGACACTGCGGCCGCCCTGATAGAGCTCCATCATCCGCTTCTGTGCGCTCTGCTCTTCGAGCTTGACCTCGTTGCGGGTAATGGCGATGACGCGGCGTTCGGCATCGCTCTTGGCCTGCGCGGGGATCACCTCAAGGCGCACCACGCTGCCCTTCGGGCCGCGGATCAGGTCGACCACATCGTCCAGACGCCAGCCGATCACATCCTCGAATGTCCCTTCGCTCCCCTGCGCCACGCCGACGATGCGGTCGGCCGGCTTCAGTTCGCCCTGCTTGGCGGCGGGGCCCGCCGGCACCAGCCGGGTGACACGGGTGAATTCATCCTCCATCTGCAGCACGGCCCCGATACCTTCGAGCTTCAGGCTCATGTTGATATTGAAGTTCTGCGAGGTGCGCGGAGAGAGGTAGTTGGTGTGCGGGTCGTAGAGCACGGCAATGGCGTTCATGTAGATCTGGAACGCATCGTCACTCGAATACTGCCGCACCCGGTTGAGCTGGTTGAGATGGCGCTTCTTCAGCAGCTCGACGATTTCGCCGCGCTCCTTGCCGGCCAGGTGGAGGCCGAGCGCGGCACCTTTCAGGCGGAGCTGCCACAGCTTGTCCGCTTCGACCATGTTCTTCGGCCAGGCGGCATCCTTGCGATCCAGCTCCAGATATTCGTCGCGACTGAAGTCGAACAGTTCATCGTCGCGCTTGAGCTGCTGCTGTACACGCTCCATGCGCTCGATGACGCGCCGCTGGTAGAGCCTGAAGATGACGAAGGCCGGTTCGAGATCGCCCTTGCGCAGCGTGTCGTCCAGCGTCAGCCGATAGCGCTGCAGGCCGTCGACATCGGCCTGCAACAGGAACAACCGGGCCGGGTCGAGTGCGCGCAGGTAGTTGTCGAACAGTTGGGTCGACAACGCATCGTTCATGGGCTGGCGGCGGAAATGCTGGCTTTCGAGGCGGGCGATCACCTCACTCGCGGTCTTGCCCTGGGTTTCACTCCAGGTCAGCGCCGACGGTGTCGGCTCGCTTTTGGCGAACGTCAGCAGCGGCGAGAGCAGGGCGACCAGCAGCAGGGCGGTGAAGGGCAGGCGCGTCAGGGACATGAGGAACCTCTACAAGCACGACTCGGGCCTCGCCCGACCGGCAAGATGCGGGCAACAGAGGCTTCGGCATTATACACAGCACCCGTCATGGGGCCGGGAGCGGCCCCCGGCAAGCGCCGCGTGTCACAACAATGCGCGCTCCGCCACATGAACGATCAGCCGGCCGGCCCGCGATCAATGCCCTCAATGTGGGCGATTGCCAAAGCCGCTTGGTTCATCGCCGCCATTTGGGATATTTTTTGACCTGCGCCCGCTGCCGTTTACTGCGAGCACAAGCATTCGTACCTCGTGAATCCGCGCACGCACCCAGTGAACCTGCAAGGAGTCGCCGCATGTCCGAGCCTGTGTCTCTTGCTCACTCCCGCACCGCTGCCCCGATCGATGGCATCGAGACGCAGCTGGCCCTGATCCTCAATCGCGCCGATATTCAGGTCGATGGCAATCGCCCGTGGGACATGCGCATCAAGGATCCGGCGGTGTTTCCCCGCATTGCCCTCAAGCGTTCACTCGGCCTCGGCGAGGCCTACATGGACGGCTGGTGGGAGTGCGACGCCCTCGATGAGTTCTTCTTCCGCCTGCTCTCGCTCAAGGATACCCACGACTACAGCGTCTCCTACTCGACGCTGAGTCTGCAGCTGCTGCGCAGCCTGATCGGCAACCGGCAGTCGCTGCAGCGCGCCAGCGAGGTGGCGGAGAAACATTACGACCTCGACAACGAACTGTTCGGCCTGATGCTGGACGAAACGATGGCCTACAGCTGCGGCTACTGGCGCAACGCCACCACATTGCACGAGGCGCAGATCGGCAAGCTCGACCTGATCTGCCGCAAGATGGGGCTGGAACCCGGCATGAAGGTGCTCGACATCGGCTGTGGCTGGGGCAGCTTCATGCACTACGCGGCCAGCCGTTATGGCGTTGAAGTGGATGGCGTCACCGTGTCGAAAGAGCAGGCCCATTTCGGTGAACAGCGCTGCGCCGACCTGCCGGTCAGGGTGATGCTGAAGGACTACCGGCTGGTCGACGGGCAGTACGACCGCGTCGTCTCGGTCGGCATGTTCGAGCATGTCGGCGAGAAGAACTACCGCACCTTCATGGAGGTGGTCGATCGGGTATTGAAACCGGACGGCCTGGCACTGCTGCACACCATCGGCGACAACTACACCTCGCGTCGTTACGACCCGTGGATAAACAAATACGTCTTTCCCAACGGCAAGCTGCCGTCGATGAAGCAGATCGTCGAGGCGGCCGAAGAGCTGTTCATCGTCGAGGATTTCCAGAACTTCGGCCCCGACTATGCCCGCACGCTGAAAGCCTGGGACGACAACTTCTGCCGGCACTGGGACAAACTCGCACACCGCTACGACGAGCGATTCTACCGCATGTGGCGCTACTACCTGAACTGTTGTGCCGGCGCCTTCCGCGCCCGCGCCATCCAGCTCTGGCAGTTCGTACTGGCGCGCCCCGACTGGAGCCAGGAGACCTACACCGCTCCGCGCTGAGCGGCGCCATGACGAAAAAGGGCGACCATCGAGGTCGCCCTTTTTCGTGCAGCCGAACCTCACATGTTCGGGTAGTTCGGGCCGCCGCCGCCTTCCGGCACCACCCAGACGATGTTCTGTGCCGGGTCCTTGATGTCGCAGGTCTTGCAGTGCACGCAGTTCTGCGCGTTGATCTGGAAGCGCTGGCTGCCGTCGGCATTGGCCACCACCTCGTAGACCCCGGCCGGGCAGTAACGCTGCGCCGGCTCGTCGTAGAGCGGCAGGTTCTGGCTGATCGGGATCGACGCATCCTTCAGCGTCAGGTGGCAGGGCTGATCCTCTTCATGGTTGGTGTTGGAGATGAATACCGAGGTCAGGCGGTCGAAGCTGATGACGTTATCCGGCTTCGGATAATTGATTTTCGCGCAGCTGGCGGCCGGCTTCAGCTGGGCATGGTCCGGCTTCGGATCGCTCATCGTCCACGGCAGCGCGCCGTTGAACAGGTTGATGTCGACGAACGCATAGGCCGAGCCAAGCAGGTTGCCGAACTTGTGCTGCGCCGGGCCGAAGTTGCGCTGCGCGTGCAGCTCCTGCCAGGCCCAGCTGTTCTGGAACGCTTCGGTATAGGCGGTCAGCTCCTCGCCGGATTTGTTCTCTTCGCTGATCGCCCTGTGCAGCACTTCGGCGGCGACCAGACCCGATTTCATCGCCGTGTGGCTGCCCTTGATCTTGGCGAAGTTCAGTGTGCCGGCGTCGCAGCCGATCAGCAGGCCACCCGCGAAAGTCATTTTCGGCAGCGACTGCAGACCACCCTTGGAGATGGCGCGCGCGCCGTAGGAGACGCGTTTGCCGCCCTCCAGATACTTCTTCACCTCGGGGTGAAGCTTGAAGCGCTGGAACTCCTCGAACGGGCTGACATGCGGGTTGCTGTAGCCGAGGTCGGTGATCAAACCGACCACCACCTGGTTGTTCTCGATGTGGTAAAGGAAAGCACCACCGGCCGAGCCACTTTCGGTCAGCGGCCAGCCGGCGCTGTGGAATACCAGCCCCGGTTTGTGGGCAGCCGGATCGATGTCCCAAAGCTCTTTGACACCGAGGCCGTAGTGCTGCGGATCGCGCCCTTCGTCTAGCTTGAACTTCGAGATCAGCTGCTTGCCGAGATGGCCACGGCAGCCTTCGGCGAAAATCGTGTACTTGGCGTGCAGCTCCATGCCCGGCATGTAGCTGTCCTTGTGTTCGCCGTTGTGGCCGACACCCATGTCGCCGGTGGCGATGCCCTTGACGCGGCCATCTTCATGGAACAGCACTTCGGCAGCGGCGAAGCCGGGGTAGACCTCGGCGCCGAGCTCCAGCGCCTGCTCGCCCAGCCAGCGGCAGAGGTTGCCGAGGCTGATGATGTAGTTGCCCTCGTTGTGCATCGTCTTCGGTGCGAAGAAGCCCGGAACGCGGATACCCGACTTGTCGTTCAGCAGGTAATAGATGTGGTCTTCGGTCACCGGCGTGTTCAGCGGAGCGCCTTTCTCTTTCCAGTCGGGAAAGAGTTCGTTCAGCGCGGTCGGTTCGAACACGGCGCCGGAGAGGATGTGTGCGCCGACCTCGGAGCCTTTCTCGACCACGCAGACGCTGACGTCGCGGCCGGTCTCGGCGCTCAACTGGCGCAGACGGCAGGCCGTGGCCAGGCCGGCGGGGCCGGCGCCAACGATGACGACATCAAACTCCATCGCTTCGCGTTCCACTAGCTATCTCCTCTGGTCGGGGTGAGCCCATTTGCTGAAAGGGACATCGGCCCCAGGGCGAAAAAAGGGTGGGCAAGTATAAAAGTAGCGCCCCTAAAAGGCTATTCGTGCTGCATTTTCAGTGAGATAACGCGAATGGCCGGAAACTGGTCACTTTTGTCAATCGGAGAGGGCGGTGGCCCGGTTGACCTGTCCCGGCGGAGACGTCACCATACGCACCGCATTTTTGGGCGCCGTCGCCATGTGTGATGCGGCCTCCAGCCACATTCAGGGCGGCCTGTTCCCGCAGGCCGCCCTTCCATTTCGTATCAACTGCGCTCACGGGGAATCCATGAAGATCCTGGTTGCTGTCAAACGGGTCGTTGATTTCAACGTCAAGGTTCGTCCTAAGTCCGACGGTTCCGGCGTTGATCTCAACAACGTCAAAATGTCGATCAACCCCTTCTGCGAAATCGCGGTCGAAGAGGCCGTTCGCCTGAAGGAGAAAGGGGTGGCGACCGAGATCGTTGCTGTCTCCATCGGTGACAAGAGCTGCCAGGAGCAGATCCGCACCGCGCTGGCGCTGGGCGCCGATCGCGGCATCCTGGTCGAGACCGCTGAAGAGCTGCAGCCGCTGGCCATCGCCAAGCTGCTGAAGGCTGTTGTCGACAAGGAGCAGCCGCAGCTGGTGATCATGGGCAAGCAGTCGATCGACGGCGACAACAACCAGACTGGTCAGATGCTGGCCGCGCTGGCCGGCCTGTCGCAGGGCACCTTCGCCTCGGAAGTGGTCGTCGATGGCGGCAATGTCGCGGTCACCCGCGAAGTCGATGGCGGTCTGCAGACCGTCAACCTGAAGCTGCCGGCCATCGTCACCACTGACCTGCGCCTGAACGAGCCGCGCTACGCCTCGCTGCCGAACATCATGAAGGCCA
>CAYLRA010000046.1:0-22454 GCA_964386045.1 uncultured Verrucomicrobiaceae bacterium
ACCGGCGTCGTGAACAGCGTCAGCGCCTGGCTGGCGAGCAGGCCGCCGACCAGCGTGATGCCGAGCGGCTGCCGCAGCTCGGCGCCGACGCCGCTGCTGAACATCAGCGGCAGCGCGCTCAGCAGCGCCGCCATCGTCGTCATCAGGATCGGCCGCAGCCGCAGCAGACAGGCCTGGTGGATCGCCTCGCGCGCCGTCATGCCGTCGCTGCGCTCGGCCTCCAGCGCGAAGTCGATGATCATGATCGCGTTCTTCTGCACGATGCCGATCAGCAGCACGATGCCGATGATGGCGATGACGTTCAGGTCGTGCCCCGACAGCAGCAGCGCCAGCAGCGCGCCGACGCCGGCCGACGGCAGCGTCGACAGGATCGTCAGCGGATGGATGTAGCTCTCGTAGAGCACGCCGAGCACGATGTAGAGCGTGACCACGGCGGCGATCACCAGCAGCAGCGAGTTCGACAGCGCGCTGTCGATCGCCAGCGCGGCGCCCTGGAAGCGGGTCTGCACCGCCGGCGGCAGCGCCAGCGCGGCGCGCTCGGCGTCGATCGCGGCGACGGCGGCGCCGAGCGAATGGCCCGGTGCGAGGTTGAACGAGATCGTCGCCGCCGGAAACTGCTTCTCGCGATTGATGACAGTCGGCGCCAGCCGCTGCTCGATGCGGGCGACGGCGCCGAGCGGCACCAGCGTGCCGTCGGCTGCGGCGATGCGCAGCGCCGCCGGCGCCTCGGCGCCGGCGCGAAACTCCGGCGCCACCTCCATGACGACGCGGTACTGGTTCGACTGCGTGAAGATGGTCGAGACGTGACGCTGGCCGAACGCGCTGTAGAGCGCATCGTCGATCGCGCCGATGCTGACACCGAGCCGCGCGGCGGCGTCGCGATCGACCGCAATGAACGACTTCAGCCCCTCGTTCTGCAGGTTGGTCGTCACATCGGCGAGCTGCGGCAGTTCGCGCATCCGCCGCAGCAGCTGCGGCACCGCGCGCGCCAGCTGCTCGCCGTCGGCGCTCTCGACCAGCAGCTGGAACTGCGTGCGGCTGACGCGATCATCGATGGTCAGATCCTGCACCGGCTGCATGAACAGCGAGATGCCGCCGACCGCCTCCACCGACTGCTGCAGGCGGCGGATCACCGTCGCCGCGTCATCACGCTCACCGTGCGGCTCCAGGTTGATCAGCAGACGGCCGCTGTTGAGCGCGCTGTTGATGCCGTCGACACCGACGAAGGATGACAGGCTGCGCACCGCCGGATCGCGCAGGATGACGTGCGCCAGCGCCTGCTGGCGCTCGGCCATCGCGGCGAACGAGATCGACTGCGGCGCCTCGGTGATGCCCTGGATGATGCCGTTGTCCTGGATCGGGAAGAATCCCTTCGGCACCCACCAGGCCAGCAGCGCGGTCAGCAGCAGCGTCGCGGCGGTGGCCAGCAGCGCCGTCGACTGGTGTGCCAGTACCCAGTCCAGCGCCACGCCGTAGCGGGCGATGACGGCATCGAACAGCGTATCGCTACGTTTGTTCTCATCGCGATGATGCAGCAGCCGCGCGCACAGCATCGGCGTCAGCGTCAGCGACACCACCGCCGAGATCAGGATCGCCACCACCAGCGTGACGGCGAATTCGCGGAACAGGCGGCCGACCACGTCGCCCATGAACAGCAGCGGAATCAGCACCGCCACCAGCGAGAAGGTCAGCGCGATGATGGTGAAGCCGATCTGGCGCGAGCCTTTCAGTGCCGCCGCCAGCGGCGCTTCGCCGCGCTCGATGTAGCGCGCGATGTTCTCGATCATGACGATGGCGTCGTCGACGACGAAACCGGTGGCGATGGTCAGCGCCATCAGCGTCAGGTTGTTGAGGCTGAAGCCGGCCAGGTACATCGCGCCGAAGGTGCCGACCAGCGACAGCGGCACGGCGACGCTCGGGATCAGCGTCGCCGCCAGGTTGCGCAGGAACAGGAAGATCACCATCACCACCAGCGCGATCGCCAGCAGCAGCTCGAACTGCACGTGGCGCACGGCGGCGCGGACCGAATCGGTGCGGTCGGTCAGCACCTCGACGTCGAGCGTGGCCGGCAGCGCGGCGCGCAGCTCCGGCAGCAGCGCGTGGATGCGGTCGACGACATCGATGACGTTGGCGCCGGGCTGGCGCTGCACGTTGAGCAGGATCGCCGGCCGCTCGCCGCTCCACGCCGCCAGCCGCAGATCCTCCGGCGCATCGGCAACCACGGAGACCTGCCCGAGCCGCACCGGCGCGCCGTTGCGCCACGCCACGATCAATTCGCGGTATTCATCCGCCGAGCGCAGTTGCGTGTTGGCGTCGATCGTCGACGCGCGCAGATCGCCGTCGAAGCTGCCCTTGGCCTGGTTGGAGTTGGCGGCGGCGACGGCGGCGCGCAGCGTGTCGAGACCGAGCCCGTAGGCCGCCGCGCTGTGCGGGTTCAGCTGGATGCGCACCGACGGACGCTGGCCGCCGGCGAGACTGACCAGGCCGACGCCGGAGACCTGCGCAATTTTTTGTGCAAGGCGCGTGTCGACCAGATCCTGCACCGCGGTCAGCGGCAGCGCGTCCGAGCTGATCGCCAGCGTCAGCACCGGTGCGTCGGCCGGGTTGACCTTGCTGTAGAGCGGCGGCGACGGCAGGTCGCGCGGCAGAAAACCCGCCGCGGCGTTGATCGCCGCCTGCACGGTCTGCTCGGCGATCTCCAGCGACATCTCCAGCGTGAACTGCAGCGTGATGACGGCGACGCCGGTGGAACTGGTCGACGACATCTGCGTCAGCCCGGCCATCAAGCCGAACTGGCGCTCCAGCGGCGCGGTGACCGCCGCCGCCATCACCTCGGGGCTGGCGCCGGGATAGCGGGTGGTCACCTGGATCGTCGGGAAGTCGACCTCGGGCAGCGCCGACGTCGGCAGCAGCCGGTAGGCAACGCTGCCTGCGATCAGCAGCGCCACCATCAGCAGCAGTGTCGCCACCGGCCGTTCGATGAAGATGCGCGACGGATTCATTACCGTCGAATCAGCGCGCGGCGGTGAGCGGCGCGGTTCTCGCTGCACCGTCGTCGCCGACCGGTGCGCTCTCGGCCGTCGCACTTTCGATTGGCGCACCCTCGATTGGCGTGCCCCCGACCGTCGCACTCTCAAGCGGCGTGACGCGGGCGCCGGCACGCAACCGGTCGACACCCTCGACGACGATGATGTCGCCGGGCGCCAGACCGCTCGTCACGACGACGCGATCGCCTTCGAGCGGACCGAGCTCGACCGGCTGCAGGCGCACGCTGGCATCGTCGTCGACCGCGTAGACGAAATCGCCGCCGGTGCCGCGCTGGATCGCGGCGGCCGGCGCCAGCACGGCATCGGCGAGCGTCTCCAGCGCGAGGCGGATGTTGACGAACTGATTGGGAAACAGAGCGCTGTCACCGTTGTCGAACTGCGCCTTCAGCCGCACGCTGCCGGTGGCCGTGTCGATGCGATTGTCGACGCTGACCAGATCGCCGATGGCCAGGCGCCGGCTGAGCCCGCGGTCGTAGGCTTCGACGATCAGCCTTTCTCCCTGCTGCAGGCGCGGCAGCAGCTGCGGCAGGGCATCCTCCGGCAGCGTGAAGACGACCTGGATCGGCTGCAGCTGCGTGATCAGCACCAGCCCCTGGCTGTCGCTGGCGTGCACGACGTTGCCGGCATCGACCTGCCGCAGCCCGACGCGCCCACCGACCGGCGCCGTGATCGACGCGTATTCAAGCTGCAGGCGGGCGTTGTCGACCAGCCCGCGCCCCGCTTCCACCGCTCCTTCGTACTGCGCGACCAGCGCCTCCTGGCTCTCGACGCGCTGGCGCGCGATCGAATCCTGCTGCCACAACTCGCGATAGCGCGCGAGGTCGACGCGCGCGCCCTGCAGCAGCGCCTCGTCGCGGGCGAGCTGCCCGCGCACCTGCGCCAGCTGAACCTGAAACGGTCGCGGATCGATCTCCGCCAGCAGATCGCCGGCGCTGACCTGCTCTCCCTCGCTGAAGTGGACGCGCAGCAGCTGGCCGTCGACACGGCTGCGCACCAGCACGCTGCTGGAGGGCGTCACCGTGCCGAGCGCGTCGAGATAGACGGTCAGCGATCCGCTGTCGATCGCGCGGGTGACCACGGGCACCGGCGACTGACCGCCGCCTGCGCGCCCGCTCGCCGGTTTGTCCGCGCCGCAGCCGCCGAGCAGCACGCCGAGCAGCACGCCGAGCAGCAGCGCGCCGAGCAGCAGTGGATCGGGCCAGCAGTGCCGCCGCGCGGCGGGTGTGTCGATCAACACGTCGTACTCCACTCCGAGAAAATCGCGGCTGTCGCACGCCGCTGTCGCACACCATCGCACCGCGGTGTGTCTGTCAGCAGAGCAAGAGTCGTTCCAGCGGATTTGGCGGTCAGGAGCGGTCAATGGCGGTGCCACTGACCAGATAGCAGCAGCGGGCTGCTATCGAAGTGTTCGCGCGGAAACAGTTGCCGCCAGCAGCGCGCGGTACTCGGCTTCGTAGCGCCGGCGGGTGTCGTCGTCGCGGGCGAGGCCGCGCGCGGTGTCGAAACTGCGATCGGCCTCGGCGCGCTCGCCGCTCAGGAACAGCAGTCGCGCCAGCGCGAAGTGGAACGATGCCTCGTCGGCCTTCAGCGCGATCGCCGCGCGCAGCGCCCGGATCGCGCCACTGCGGTCGCCGGCGGCGCGCAGCCGCTCCGACTGCCAGTAGTGATAGAACGGATTGCTGTTGCGCAGACGTTCGACACGCACCAGCAGCGCCGCCGAAACCTCATCCGGCAGCGCATCGTCGGGCTCTCCGTTTCCAGAGAGGGCGGCCAGATTGCTCAGCGCCACCTCGTCGGCCTGATCGAGTCGCAGCGCGTGCCGATAGGCGGCGCGCGCGTCGTCGTGCTGGCCGGCGCGCGACAATGCCACGCCGAGGTTGGTCCACAGCCAAGAGATTCGCGGCGCGGTGTCGATCGCGCGTCGAAAGAACAGGTAGGCGGCACCGGAATCGCCGAGCGTCAGATGCTCGACGCCGACGTTGTTGAAGAACTGCGCCCGCATCGCATCGTCGGCGATCTGCCGGATCGCCACCGTCTCGGTCGACGGCTGCACCAGAAAATCGACGACCACCGGCCTGTCGCGAATCATCACCGCGACGTTGATGTGGCGCTCGACGACGAAGACGTCGCCCTCCTGACGCCAGGTCGGCAGCAGTTCGACATCCTGGAAACGGGCGTCGAGACCGACGTGGCGCGCGGCGGCGGCGAACAGGATCGACAGCGACAGACAGTTGCCCTCGCGCCGGCGAAAGGTCTCGATCGCGTCGAAGGTGACGGAGGCGTTATAGCGAAGGCCGAGCTGCTGGTCGGACTGGAACAGCGCGATCAGCTGCCGCAGCCTGAGCCTGTCGTCGGTGGCATCGACACGCCGGTCGAGCAGCTGCCGGATCTCGTCATCCAGTGCCATCACATCGGCGTGCAGGCGCGCATCGTCGGTACGCGCCGGCGCATCGGCACCGCGATATACCGGCGCGTCGATGGCGGGCGGTTGCGGCGGCGCCTGCGCACACCCGGCCAGAAGCAGCAGGCACGGCAGCCAGACCGGGAAGTCGCGCAGTCGTCGCGCACGTCTCATCGAATCACCTCGAACCTCGACCGGCGCGCCGCCCTCGCGACATGCCGGCGGACCCCGCTCAGGCAATACGCTTGCGACGCTGTCTCTGCACCGTCTCCAGCGGCTCGAAATCGGCCCAGCCGTCGAGACTGAAGTTGTGGGGCAGGAAACCCCACTTGAACAGGAAGTTCTTGAAATCGTCGAGCGCGGAGAGCGCGTAGTCGGCGAGATCGGTGTGCAGGTAGCGGTGCACCTCGACGCCGTAGGCGTAGCTGACCCACTCCTCCACCGAGCCGGTTTCGCGCCCGAGCAGCGCGACGGTCTCCTTCGGGTGCGCCTCGGCCCACTCGCCGGCCTCGACCACGCGCCGCAGGAAGCGCGCGGCGATGTCCGGATACTGCTCCAGCGTCGACGCGCTGATCGTCAGCGGGCGCGGTGTCGAATTGTTGCTGCGCACATGGATGTCCGGGTGGCCGCCGATGTCGGCCGCGACCTGCAACTGCTCGCCGAGCAGACGCGCCACCTCGATGCCGCGCACGCCCTTGACGTAGATGGCGTCGACATCGCCGCGCAGCAGCGCCAGCGTGTCGGCGCGATAATCGCGCCGGGTCAGGTGGCCGGCCGGCGTGCTGGCCCAGGCGGTCGACGAGCGGCTGCCGATCGGCAGCTCGTCGCTCGTTATCGGAGAGGCATCGACATCGACCAGCTGCACCTCGTTGTAACCGATGCCCTCGACATCGAGCAGCGTCAGGTAGCCGCGCAGCGCCGTGGCGCGCGCCATGTCGATGCGCTCGTGCGGACGCGACGGCAGGCCGAGACGGCGGCCGCGCAACTGCTGCGCATTGTCGATGCCGGAGCCGCGCAGACTGAGCACGGCCTGAAACTCCTCGGTCCAGGTGAGGCCGATCAGGCGCGTGTCGGCGCCCGCGGAACAGGCCCACAACGCCGGCACGCTGCCACCCTGCCGGAAGCTGTCGGGCAGATGGTGATCGACATGGCTCTCGCGCAGCAACGAATCACCACTCTGCTGCAGCGAGCGCACGGCGATGCCCTCCGCGGCGAACTCCTGCTGCAGCCAGCCGAGCTGCGCGGCGATACCGAGCGGCGTCGGCACCGAGCTGCGCGAATACCACAGCGTGGTCGGATGGCGCGAAGGCAACACACTTTCTCTTTTCATCGTGAACTCCGGAAGCTTTCTCAGGCGATCGTCCCTGGCGGCCGGCCAGCGCACCGCAAAACGTATAAACGTATAGCAGCCGCTGTACCAAAGCGCTCGCGCAGCGCGATGCCCGGAAAAAACCACACCGTTGCGGCGGCGCGCCCGGTTATACCGCACCGCTCCGGCCGTGGCGACAGGATTCGCGCAACTGTTGCCACAGCAACAGTTGCTGCCCCCGAACTGCTGGCACGACAACACCCTGCGCAGACACTCGTTGCCGGTGCCAATTCGGGCAGATAACGATATGAAAACTCCATAGAAGCATTGAATTTACAGAATCGTCATTCGCCAACAGAATTCACGCCGGTGCCGAGTTCGCGTCACATGCGAGTGTATCGGCGATCCCGTTTCACCAGCGGCAATGCCACCACAGCGTGGCCATCGCTCGCCAGCGATATCCGGAGCGACCATGAGCCGTGCTGACGTCGTAAAACATCTGCTGGTTTACCTGAACCAGAACTACTTCCAGCGCGAGGGCCATACGACCAGCGACGATCTTCCGCTGTTCATCAGCGGCGATCGCGTCAATGCCCGCTACGCGAGCTTCAGCATCGACAGCCTGTACGAGCCAATCGTCGATCTCGACAGCGATGAGCACATCGGCCACGAGGCGCTGCTGCAGCTGCAGGGCGAGAGCGGCGCGCTGTTTTGCAAGCCGCTGCTGGTCAGCAGTCCGATCCGGTCGACCGCGGCGGATCGCGCCGACATCATCCACATCGACCGCCTGAGCCGAACGCTGCACGCGCTCAATTTCCTGATCCAGGAGGGCGTTGGCGCGCTGCACCTGAACGTTCATATCGATCATCTGCTGACCGTCAGCTCCGACCACGGACGGGTGTTCGAGGAGATCCTGCGCGGCTGCGGTCTGGCACCGGGCAGTTTCGTACTGGAAGTGGTCGAGTTTCCGGTGCGCGACCGCCTGCACCTGCGCAACGCCATCGCTGCCTGGCAGGCGCGCGGTTACCGCGTCGCCATCGATGCCTTCGGTCGCAACCACCTGCATATCGGCCGGGTGCTCGGGCTGCAGCCCGATCTGATCAAGCTCGATCGCACCGCGCTCGATGCCGCCCTGCTGTCGCGGCGCCATCGCGAACTGCTGACCTACGCCGTGGCCGCCGCCCGCGACCACGGCGTCAACGTGATCGCCACCGGCATCGACAACGAGGAGCAGCGTCTGGCGATCGAAAAGATCGGCATCACCAGGGCGCAGGGCGAGCTGTTCGGAACGGCGCAGCCGGAGTGGCAGCGCGGCGTCGACCTGTCGGTCGCCAGACGCTGAATCGCGCATGGCAAGTTCTCTGCAAGGAATATCTATCGAAGTTTTTATTGTTTCGATCGCCTGAAACCGGGTGGTAGTTTTCTCCAACACCATCAGGCTCGCTGAATGGCAGGGTCTTCTTCCGGCGCGGCGCGGCGAATGCGCCCGGCACAATTCCATCTGGCGTTTCTATCCAGCATCTCCATCTGGCGTTGAACCCGGGGCACATGAGCAGAGCAAATGAGCGACATACTCGATCCATCGTTTGATACCAGACACCTCGGCAACCAGCGCTCGGACACGCAGTCGGAACGATTCATCTCATTCAACAACCCCGGCGCCTACACGCGCAGCATTCGCGCCACGGCCATGGTGTTCGAGGACGCGCGCTCTCGCGCGCTGCACGATCGTCTGATGCGGCTGGCGCCGAGCGACGCCAGCGTGCTGATCATCGGCGAAACCGGTACCGGCAAGGAGCTGGTGGCGCGGCGTCTTCACCATCTCAGTGGTCGCAGCAGCGGCCCGTTCATCGCCGTCAACTGCGCCGCGCTGCCGGAGCAGCTGGTCGAGAGCGAGCTGTTCGGTCATGAGAAAGGCGCCTTCACCGGCGCCGTGCTGCAGAAGAAGGGCTGGTTCGAAATCGCCAGCGGCGGCACGCTGTTCCTCGACGAGATCGGCGACCTGCCGCCGGCCACCCAGGTCAAGCTGCTGCGCGTATTGCAGGAGCGTGAGATCAACCGCGTCGGCGGCCGCGTGTCGATACCGATCGACATCCGGCTGGTGGCGGCCACCAACGTCAACCTGGCCGAAGCGGTGCGCGGCGGCCGCTTCCGCGAGGATCTCTACTACCGACTCAACGTCGCGCAGGTACAGGTGCCGCCGCTGCGCGAGCGTCGCGGCGACATCGTACCGCTGGCCGAACACTTCATCGTGCGCTACGCCGAGCAGCTGTCGCTGCCGCCGCCGGCGCTGACACCGGCCGCGCGACAGTCGCTGCTCGACTATCCGTGGCCCGGCAACATCCGCGAGCTGGAAAACGTCATTCACCACTCGCTGCTGATCCACAGCGACAATGTCATCCAGCCGACCGACCTGCATCTGCCGGAGTACCGGCTGCACCAGAGCGGCGGCGATATCCACTCGCTCAGGGCGCACCGGCTCGCCGAAGACATCGCGGACTCCGACCAGCCCTACGAGCGCGCGATGATCAGCATCTTCGAGCGCGGCGGCGATGCGCTCTACGCCGAGCTGGAGCGGCGCATGGTCCGCTGCGCCTTCGACTACTGCCAGCAGAACCAGCTGCAGACGGCGCGCCTGCTCGGCATCAGCCGCAACATCCTGCGCCACCGGCTGAAGCTCTACGGCATGTTGTGATCCGCTGCGACGTCGGCTTCAGCCGGCGCCGTGCCGGGCCGGCTGCGGGTTGAGCAGATCGTCGGCGCGCAGCCGGCAGAACAGCGCCGCGACGATCACCAGCGGAATCCAGCTCAGAAACAGCCCGCGCAATCCCACCAGCTCGGCCAGCACGCCGCCGGCCACGGCGCCGAACGCAGTGCCACCCATCGTCGCCAGATTGAACACGCCCGATATCTTGCCCTTGCTGATCGTCATGCGACTGAGCTGCAGCGTGCGCGCCAGCCCGATCAGCGCACCGCCGGCGCTGAGCAGCACGGCACCGAGCGCAGCCAGCGCATAGTGGTTCGCGATGCCGATCACCAGCAGCCCGACGACCATCATCGCGAAGCTGAACGGCTGCACGACATTGCGCGCGGTGCCGCTGACCAGAAAACCGAGCGAGAACGAAACCAACACGGTCGTGATGCCCTGCACCACCAGCAGCATGACGGCCAGCGACTGCGACACCTTCAGCTCATTGAGTGCCAGCAGCAGGATGAACGTCGAGAACAGCGACACCGTCGAACTGCCGACCGCCTCGATCAGACAGCTGTCGCGGATCGGACGGTTGCGCAGCAGTGCCAGCGATTCCGACCACATGCCCTGCTCGTCGCCGGCAGGCACATCGGCCGGCGCCGGCTCCACGTTCGGCATGAAGCTGTTGCCGAACACCGCCATGACGGCGAACAGCGCGGCGATCAGCAGATAGCAGCCCCAGTAGCTGCCATGCTGCACCAGCAGGCCGCCGAGCAGCGGGCCGAGCAGCGTCATGCCGAGCGACTGCGAACCGCGGTACCAGCCGGCGCGGCTGGCGCCGAGCGTACTGAGCTGCTGCAGGAAGGCGCTATTCATCGCCACGACCCGGAACGGGATCGACAGGCCGATGGCGCCGCGCGTCAACGCGATGACGTACCACAGCGACAGCCACGGCGTGACCACGTTCAGCACCATCGGCACCAGGCTCGAAATCGAATAGACGATGCGCGCGCCGCGCCGCGCGATGATGAAACCGGCCGGCACCGTGACCAGCATTCGGCCGACCGCCTCGATGCCGGCGATGAAGCCGACCTGCGACGATGTCGCGCCGACGTGCAGCGCGAAGAAGGTGGTGACCACCTTGCCCATGCCGATGGTCAGGCCGCCGATCACCGACAGCAGCATGAATCGCGCGATGAACGCATTGCCACTGGCACTCAAGAACGGCTACCTCGCATATTTTCAAAGGCTCCAAGCACCCGTCGTGCCACTTCACTGACGCCGCGCGCAATCCCGTGGTGCGGCGCGTATCCGGTACCCGACAGTGCACCGACTGCTGCCACAGCAACACCCCGCCACCCCGGCGCTGCTGATACAGCAGCAGCGCGGCCCTCTATTGCAGGCGCCTCGATAACCAAATCTGTTTATCTCATTGGATCGCGCCCCGTTCTCTCCAGTAGCGTTGCCGCCGAAGCCGATTCACCGGCCAACTCAAAAATCTGCAGTCACGGGGAACATCATGCTCCGCAAAAAACTACTCGCCGCCACCGCGGCACTGCTGCTGGCTCCGGTCGGCGCCTTCGCCAGCGACACCACCATCCTGAACACCTCCTACGACGTCTCGCGCGAGCTGTTCGGCGACATCAATCCGGCCTTCCAGCAGTTCTGGAAAGGCAAGACGGGAAAAACGGTGCAGATCGACCAGTCGCACGCCGGCTCGTCGAAACAGGCGCAGGCGATCCTGCAGGGGCTGAAGGCCGACGTCGTCACCTTCAACCAGGTCACCGATGTGCAGGTGCTGCACGACAAGGGCAACCTGATCGGCGGCGACTGGCAGAAAAAGTTCGCCAACAACAGCTCGCCGTTCTACTCGACCACGGCGTTCCTGGTGCGCAAGGGCAACCCGAAAGGGATCAAGGGCTGGGACGATCTGGCGCGCAGCGACGTCAAGCTGGTGTTCCCGAACCCGAAGACCTCCGGCAACGGCCGCTACACGTATCTCGCCGCCTGGCTGCACGCCAACAAGCAGTTCAGTGGCGATGAAACGAAGATCCGCGATTTCATCAAACAGTTCCTCGGCAACGTCGCCGTGTTCGACACCGGCGGTCGCGCCGCCACCGTCAGCTTCGCCGAGCGCGGCCTCGGCGACGTGCTGCTGAGCTTCGAGTCGGAAGTGAAGAGCATCGCCAAGGAGTACGGCAGCGACGATTACGAGGTGATCGTGCCGGCCGCCAGCATCCTGGCCGAGTTCCCGGTCGCCGTCGTCGACAGGGTGGTCGACCAGCGCAACACCCGCGACGTCGCCACCGCCTACCTGCAGTTCCTCTACTCGCCGCAGGGGCAGGAGATTCTCGCCAGCCACAACTACCGAGTGCACGATGCCGCGGCGCAGCAGAAATACGCGGCGCAGTTCCCGCAGGTCGAACTGCTGCCGATCGAGCCGGTGTTCGGTTCGTGGGAGAAGATCCAGCAGCTCCACTTCGACAACAACGCCATCTTCGATCAGCTGGTCAAGCGCTGATTCGTGGCGCGACGTCATCCGCTGCCGGGGTTCGGTCTGAGCCTCGGCGTCAGCGTTCTGTTCATCAGCCTCATCATCCTGCTGCCGCTGTGCGCGCTGCTGCTGACCGCGGCCCGGCTCGACTGGGCCGACTACTGGGCGGCGATCAGTGACCCGCGCGTCGTCGCCAGCTATCGCGTCACGCTCGGCACGGCGCTGACCGCCTCGCTGTTCAACGCGCTGATCGGCCTGTGGCTGGCCTGGATACTGGTGCGCTACCGCTTTCCCGGCCGGCGCCTGCTCGATGCGCTGATCGACCTGCCGTTCGCGCTGCCGACCGCGGTGGCGGGGCTGACGCTCTCCGCCATCTATGCCACCAACGGCTGGGTCGGCCAGTGGCTGGCGCCACTGGGCATCCGCATTTCGTACACCTGGAGCGGCATCGTCGTCGCGATGGTGTTCACCAGCCTGCCGTTCGTCGTGCGCGCCGTGCAGCCGGTGCTCGAAGAGGTCAGCGGCGAGTGCGAGGAGGCGGCGACGACACTCGGTGCCAGCCGCTGGCAGACCTTCCTGCGCGTGATCCTGCCGACGATCGGCCCGGCGCTGACGATCGGCACCGCGCTGTCGCTGATCCGCAGCCTCGGCGAGTTCGGCGCCATCATCTTCATCGCCGGCAACATGCCCTACACCACCGAAGTGACCTCGCTGATGATCTTCGTGCGGCTGCAGGAGTACAACGCGCCGGCGGCGGCGGCCGTCGCCTCGGTGGTGCTGCTCGCGTCGCTGCTGTTGCTGGCACTGGTGCAGTGGCTGCAGACGCACTGGCTGCGCCGCGACATGGCCGTCTGACGATGCAACGCGACATGGTCACCTGACGATGCGACGCACCGATACCTGGGTCGACCGGCTGCTGCTCGGCGGCGGCATCGCGCTGGCGCTGTTCGTGCTGGTGATGCCGCTGGCGCTGGTGCTCGCCAAGGCGCTGGCCGGCGGCTGGGAGGCCGTCGTCGTCAATCTGCTCGAACGCGACATGCGGCGCGCGATCATGCTGACGCTGCTGGTGACGCTGCTGGTGGTACCGGTCAACGTGGTGTTCGGCATCCTGCTCGCCTGGTGCGTCGTCCACTACCGGTTTCGCGGCCGGTCGCTGCTGATGCGGCTGATCGACGTGCCGTTCGCGATGTCGCCGGTGGTGGCCGGCCTCAGCTATCTGTTGCTGTACGGCAGCCAGAGTCCGGTCGGGCGCTGGCTGGAGACACAGCAGATCCAGGTGATGTTCGCCTGGCCCGGCATCGCGCTGGCGACGCTGTTCCTCACCTGCCCCTACGTCGCGCGCTATCTGATTCCGCTGATGGAGGAACAGGGCGACGACGAGGAACTGGCGGCGCTGACGCTCGGCGCCGGCGGCTGGCAGATATTCCGCTGCGTCACGCTGCCGAAGATCCGCTGGGGACTGCTGTACGGCGCGATGCTGACGTCGGCGCGCGCCGCCGGCGAGTTCGGCGCCGTCTCGGTGGTCTCCGGCACCATTCGCGGCCAGACCCTGACGCTGCCGCTGCACGTCGAACTGCTGCACCAGGATTACAACTCGGTGGGCGCCTTCACCGCCGCCGCGCTGCTGATGCTGCTGGCATTGCTGACATTGACCCTGCGCCTGTGGCTCGAACGCGGCCAGGTGGAAAAGGGCGAAGTGGAAAATAGTTATCGATAAAAATTGGTTCGCGCCTCTTTTTCGGCGGTCTAGCATCTGCGTCAACTCGTCATGACAAGCTGCCGGCAACCACCGATGACACCGCAAAAAACCACCCGCCTCTCGCCCCACTCCGACATACCGCTCTACACGCAGCTGCGCGAGCAGTTGCGCGCACGCATCCTCGACGGCACCTATCCGCCGGCGAGCAGGCTGCCCTCGGAAAGCGAGCTGGTGCAGCGGCTCGGCGTCAGTCGCATCACCGTGCGCCAGGCGCTCGGCGATCTGCAGAAAGAGGGAATGATCTACAAGCTGCATGGAAAAGGCACCTTCGTCGCCAGACCGAAGGCGTTCCAGAACGTCTCCACGCTGCAGGGGCTGGCCGAATCGCTGTCGCAACACGGCTTCGAGGTGATCAACCGGCTGTACAGCTTCAGGCACGTCGCCGCGTCGAAAACGGTGGCGGAGAAACTGCGGCTGCCGGCTGGCAGCAAAGTCACCGAAATCAAGCGTGTGCGGCTGGTCAACCGCGAGCCGGTGTCGCTGGAGGTCACCTGGCTGCCGCAGCCGATCGGTGCGCGGCTGGAGAAGGCCGACCTGGTGACGCGCGACATTTTCCTGATCCTCGAAAACGACTGCGGCATCGCACTCGGCCACGCCGATCTCGCCATCGACGCGGTGCTGGCCGAGAGCGACCTGATGCGCGCGCTGCGCGTCGAGGAGGGAGCACCGGTGATGCGCATCGAACGGCTGACACACGATGCCGACGGCACGCCGATCGATTTCGAAAATCTCTACTACCGCGGCGATGCCTTCCAGTACCGGCTGCGCATCGACCGTCAGCGCGGCGCGGACACGGGGAGATCGACATGAGCACGACCACGCACGAACAGAGTTACGACATCGTCGTCGTCGGCGGCGGCACCGCCGGCCCGATGGCGGCGATCAAGGCCAAGGAAAAAAATCCCGCACTGCGCGTGCTGCTGATCGACAAGGCCAACGTCAAGCGCAGCGGCGCCATCAGCATGGGCATGGACGGCCTCAACAACGCGGTGATTCCCGGCCACGCGACGCCGGAGCAGTACACCAAGGAGATCACCATCGCCAACGACGGCATCGTCAACCAGGCGACCGTCTACGCCTACGCGAAACACAGCTTCGCGACGATCGAGCAGCTCGACCGCTGGGGCGTGAAATTCGAGAAGGACGAGACCGGCGACTACGCGGTCAAGAAAGTACACCACATGGGCAGCTACGTGCTGCCGATGCCGCAGGGTCACGACGTCAAGAAGGTGCTCTATCGTCAGCTGAAGCGCCATCGCATCGCCATCAGCAACCGCATCGTCACGACGCGGCTGCTGAACGCGGCCGACGGCAGCGTCAACGGCGTGGTCGGCTTCGACTGCCGCAGTGGCGATTTCCACGTCATTCGCGCGAAGGCGGTGATTCTCTGCTGCGGCGCCGCCGGCCGTCTCGGCCTGCCGGCGTCGGGCTATCTGATGGGCACCTACGAAAACCCGACCAATGCCGGCGACGGCTACGCGATGGCCTATCACGCCGGCGCCGAGCTGGCCAATCTCGAATGCTTCCAGATCAACCCGCTGATCAAGGACTACAACGGCCCGGCCTGCGCCTACGTCACCGGCCCGCTCGGCGGCTACACCGCCAACAACCGCGGCCAGCGCTTCATCGAGTGCGACTACTGGAGCGGGCAGATGATGTGGGAGTTCTACCAGGAGCTGCAGGGCGGCAACGGCCCGGTGTTCCTGAAGATCGACCATCTCGCCGAGGAGACGATCCAGACCATCGAAGAGATTCTGCACAGCAACGAGCGGCCGAGTCGCGGTCGCTTTCACGCCAATCGCGGCACCGACTACCGCCGCGACATGATCGAGATGCACATCTCCGAAATCGGCTTCTGCAGCGGTCACAGCGCATCGGGCGTGTGGGTCAACGAGCGCGCGGAAACGACGGTGCCGGGGCTCTATTCCGCCGGCGACATGGCGGCGGTGCCGCACAACTACATGCTCGGCGCCTTCACCTACGGCTGGTTCGCCGGCGACAACGCCGCGCGGTTCGTCGACGGGCGCGACTTCAGCGCGATCGACGACGCGCAGGTCGAGCGCGAACGCGAACGCATCTACGCACCGCTGCTGCGCGGCTCTTCTTCACGAAAACATGGCCTGGCGCCGGCACAGGTCGAGTACAAGCTGCGCCGCTTCGTCAACGACTACCTGCAACCGCCGAAGGTGACGCGAAAAATGGAGATCGGCCTGCAGCGCTTTGCCGAGATCGAACAGGATCTGGCGCAGATGAAAGCGCACAACCCGCACGAACTGATGCGCGCGCTCGAAGTGCACGCGATCCGCGACTGCGCCGAGATGGCGGCGCGCGCCTCGCTGTTCCGCCGCGAGAGCCGCTGGGGCCTGTACCACCATCGCGTCGATTTTCCGCGGCGCGACGACGCCGAGTGGTTCTGCCATGCCCATCTGAAGAAAGACGACAGCGGCGCGATGACCAGTTTCAAGCGCGACGTGGAGCCCTACCTGATTCCGCTCGACAGCGAAGAGCGCAGTGCCTACAGCCGGCTGCGCATCGCGTCGAGCGCGGCCTGAGGAGCGAACCATGAGCCATCGCCCGCACGACATCTTCGCGCGCTCCAGCGCGCCGGTGACGATCGACGAGGAGAAGTGCATCGCCCACAAGGGTTGCAACGTCTGCGTCGAGGTCTGCCCGCTCGACCTGCTCGCCATCGATCCGGTGACGCAGAAGGCGTTCATGCAGTTCGACGAGTGCTGGTACTGCATGCCGTGCGAGACCGACTGCCCCACCGGCGCGGTAAAGGTGGAGATTCCCTACCTGCTGCGCTGATGAAAGACATCACAGACAACCCGCCGGCAACGTACCGGCGACCGATCATGTGGAGAGAAGGCGATCGCGCAGCAGATCGATCGCCACGGAAAACCATGACGCAATCTGGCAACTCTCAGGAGAACGAACGATGAACACCCCAAGAAGGCGCCTGGCGCTGTTGAGTTCGACACTGGCCGGCCTGACGCTGGCATTCACCACGGCTGCCGCGCAGGCGGAAACCATCCGCATCGCCATCGGCACGCAGGACACGACGATCAACTGCGCCACCGGCGGCCTGATCATCCGCGAGGAGAAACTGCTGGAGAAATACCTGCCGCGCGACGGCAGGTACAAGGATGCGAAGTACCAGATCGAGTGGAAGAACTTCACCAGCGGCGCGCCGCTGACCAACGAGATGGTGGCCGGCAAGCTCGACTTCGGCGCGATGGCCGACTTCCCCGGCTCGTTCAACGGCGTCGCCCACCTCGACGCCGGCAAGCGCAGCCTGTTCATCACCGTGCTGTCGGGCTCGACGCTCGGCAGCGGCAACGGCATCGTCGTGCCGGCGGCATCGCCGGTGCAGTCGCTGGCCGAACTGAAGGGCAAGACCATCTCGGTGCCGTTCGCCTCCACCGCGCACGGCATGTTGCTGCGCGCCATCCAGGCACAGGGCTGGGACCCGGACAAGGACGTGCGCATCATCTCGCAGTCGCCGGAGATCGCGGGCTCGGCGCTGCGCAGCAACCGCATCGACGCGCACGCCGACTTCGTGCCGTTCGCCGAGCTGTTCCCGAACCGCGGCTTTGCCCGCAAGATCTTCGACGGCTCGCAGGCCAACGCGCCGACGCTGCACGGCGCGCTGGTCGACGCCGCCTACGCCGAGAAGTATCCGGAGGTCGTCGTCGCCTACCTGCGCGCATCGATCGAGGCCGACCGTCTGTTCGCCGCTTCGCCCGAGAAATACAGCGAACTGATCGAGAAGGTCACCGGCATCGAGGCCGAGGTCAACTACCTGTTCCACGGCCCGCTCGGCCTGCAGACACGCGACCTGTCGTGGAAGCCGGAGTACCGCCAGGCGGTCGCCACGTCGATCGAGACGCTGAAGCTGCTGAAGCGCACCGACCGCGATCTCGACGCCGCCAGTCTCATCGACGACCGCTTCATCCGCGCCGCGTTCAGGCAGGCCGGCCTCGACTACGACAAACAGCTGAAGAACTACGCGCAGCTGCCGCTCGTCGCCAACGACGCGCTGACCGGCAAGCCGATCACCGACTTCCGGCGGCTGGCGCAGATCTGGGTGCGCGGCGAGGAGAAGGTGCGCCACTACGCCTCGCCCGAAGCGGCATTGAGCGCGCTGGCCGAGCTGGAAAAAGAGGGCCAGGACATCCGCGCCATCTACGCGCAGGCCGCCGACAGCGGTATCAAGCTGCTGGCGCACCAGGCCTGGTTCGTGCGCAACGGCAAAGGTGAGCTGAGCGCGTTCCTGCTGCGGGATCAGGCCGAGAAGTTCGCCGGCGTGCACGGCGGCGAGGTTCACGACTTCGTCGACGTCAACCGCCAGCAACTGGCGAGCCGCTGAGTGGCCGCGCCCTCTCCCCTGCCCCTTTTATGCCCTCCCTTCGGGTACTCCCTGAAGGGAGAGGGGTATGTCGCTGCCGTCGATCGGAGCACCCGCTCCCCTCTCCCTTCAGGGAGAGGGGCCGGGGGAGAGGGCCATCGACGCCAGCACAACATCCGGAGACACCGATGAACCTGTCACACCACCGCTGGCTGCTGCGACTGCTCTCGATCGCCGCCTGCCTGCTGTTCTGGCACGTCGCCTCGACGCAGCGCTGGGGACTCTGGCTGGTCACGTTCCAGTACGTGCCGACGCCGCTGTCGGTGCTCGACGCGGCATGGCATCTGGCGCAGTCGAGCAAGCTGCTGCCGCACCTCGGCAGCAGCCTGGGTCGCGTCTTCGCCGGCTATCTGACGGCGGCGCTGCTCGGCGTGCTGCTCGGCGTCGCCATCGGCCGCTGGCGTCGCGCCGAGGATCTGCTGCTGCCGCCGCTGGAGCTGCTGCGACCGATCCCGGCGGTGGCATGGATTCCGCTGGCGATCCTGATGTTTCCGTCGTCGGAGCTGTCGATGATCTTCATCACCTTCACCGGCGCGCTGTTCCCGATCCTGCTGAACACGATCCATGGCGTGGAGGCGGTCGATACGCGGCTGATCGCCTCCGCGCGCAGCCTCGGCGCGACACCCGCGTCGATCCTGCGCGAAGTGATCCTGCCCGGCGCGCTGCCGAACATCATCACCGGTCTCGCCGTCGGCATGGGCACGTCGTGGTTCTGTCTCGTCACCGCCGAGATGATCTCGGGGCAGTTCGGCATCGGTTACTACACGTGGGAGTCCTACGTGATCCAGAACTACGCCGACATCGTCGTCGGCATGTTGCTGATCGGCCTGCTCGGCATGGGCAGCAGCGCGCTGGTGAAGCTGCTCGGCCGCCGGCTGACACCGTGGTATCAGACACAGGGGAAAGCCGCATGAACGCGCGTGAAACGCCTTCGGGCCGCGTCGATATCGCATCACTCGCACTGGAGCTCGGCAGCGACAGCGACCGCTTCGAGGCGCTCAGCGACCTGAGCTTCAGCGTCGAGCCGGGCGAGTTCGTCTGCATTCTCGGTCCGTCCGGCTGCGGCAAGTCGACGCTGCTCGGCGCGCTGGCCGGCCACCTGCGCCACTCTCGCGGCACGCTGCTGGTCGACGGCGCACCGGTCTCCGGCCCATCGCCCGAGCGCGGCATGGTGTTCCAGCACCACACGCTGCTGCCGTGGCGCAATGTGCTCGACAACGTCGCCTTCGGCCTGAAGATGCGCGGCGTCGGCCGCTGCGAACGTGAACGCCAGGCGCGCGAGATTCTCGAACTGGTCGGGCTCGGCGAGTTCACGCGGCGCTGGCCGAACCAGCTTTCGGGCGGTATGCAGCAGCGTGTCGAGATCGCGCGCGTGCTGGTCAACCGGCCGCGCCTGCTGCTGATGGACGAACCGTTCGGCGCGCTCGACGCGCAGACCCGCATGTACATGCAGGAGCTGCTTCTCCACATCTGGGAGCGTATCCGCACCACCGTCGTGTTCATCACCCACGACATCGATGAGGCACTGTTCCTCGCCGATCGCGTGCTGGTGATGAGCTCGCGTCCCGGTCGCATCCTCGAAGAGTTGCCGATCGACTTCGCGCGACCGCGCGACACCGGCGTGGTCACCTCCCCCGAATTCGCCCGTCTCAAACGCCACTGCCTGGAGCTGCTGCGCCACGACAACGGCCGCGCCATGCAGCGACTTTCGCCGCTGGGCGTACCGCCGGGCGTGGATGCACTGACGCCTGAACTGACAACGACACCATGACCTCAGATCTCGACAACAATCTGTTCACCGACGACCTGTTCACGCTGGAGCCCGCACTGGCTGCCCGGCTGCGCGATGCCGACGCCGGTGTGCGCCGCATCGCGCTGATCGAACTGGCCGATGCCGAAGACCCGGAGGCGCTGCCGCTGATCATCGCGGCACTCGACGACGATCCCGACAGCGATGTGCGCAGCGAGGCGGCGGCGCTGCTCGAAGGCTGGGACGACGCCGACGTCGTCGCCGCGCTGTGCCGCGCACTGCAACAGCCGGATGGCGACGTGCGCAGCCGCGCCGCGACGACGCTGGCGGAGCTGCGCAATGGCACGCACGCTGCAACGATTCTGGCACTGGCCGATCACCGCGATCCGTTCGTGCGCACCGCTGTCTGGCGCGCCCTGCGCGAACTGCGCCTGCCGGAAGCGGCGGCGCCGGCGCTGGCGGCGCTCGACGACCGCGAAGCGACAGTGCGGCGCGAAGCGGTCGGCACGCTCGGCTGGCTGCGTTGCACCGCGGCACTGCCGGCACTGGCGCAGCGGCTGCGCGACGACGGCGACATCGACGTGCGCCGCGCCGCCGCCGGTGCACTCGGCCTCGGCGATGACGCGGCGTCGCTGGACGCACTGCAGCAGGCACTGCGCGACGACGCCTGGCAGGTGCGCGAGGAGGCGGCCGAAACGCTCGGCAAGCGGCGACGGCCGGAAGCCGGCCCGGCACTGATCGCCGCTCTCGGCGACGCCTGGTGGCAGGTGCAGTTGCGGGCGGCGCGCGCACTCGGCCGACTGCGCCACGTCGACGCCACCCGGACATTGATCGGATTGCTCGACCACGCTGTCAGCAACCTGCGCAAGGAGGTCGCGCTGGCACTCGGCGAAATCGGCGATCGGGAAGCGCTGCCGGCACTGCGCGGTGCCGAGAGCGACGCCGATCCCGAAGTGCGCAAGGCGGCGCGCATCGCCCTGCAGCAGATCGAACAGGCCACGGGCCGGGAGTAGCCATGCACGGGAACACTGCACCGGTCGCGACATCGATCGCGGCATCGATCACGACAACCGAGCCGGAATCCGAACCGGAAACCGGCAATCGCACACTGCTGCTGCGGACACCGAATGGCGCGACGCTGCGGCTGAACCACCAGCTGTTGCGTGCCGCCTGCCCCTGTGCCGGCTGCCGGGCCAAGCGGCTGCGCGGCGAAATCCGTCTGGTCGAGGCCGATGTCACCGTCAGCGGCAGCGTGCCGATGGGTTATGGCCTGCAGCTGATCTTCAGCGACGGTCACGACCGCGGCATCTATCCCTGGCGCTATCTGCACGAGCTGGCCGGCTGGTAATTCGTTCTATCGATATGCACCGCGCGCATTGCATCCCCGTGCATATCGAATGCATGAAAAGTTGGTTCGAGGCCACGGGGCAAGCGCTTACCGTAGCCACTCGGTCGCCGGCCATAGCCACCAACGACCGCCAGTTTTCAGCCGCTTGAGGACGCCATCGTGAGCGTTGCCGTATTGAAAGATCAGAACCTCCCTCCCCTCTCGACCGAAGCCGCAGCGATCCTCGACGCCGCCCGCGCGGGTGGCGGCGATCTCGGCTATGCCGGCGGTCTCTCCCCCCGCGAAGCCTGGCAGCTGTTCACGCGCGGGGAGGCCGTGCTGATCGATGTGCGTACCAACGAGGAGCGCAAATTCGTCGGCTACGTGCCGAACTCCCTGCACGTGGCCTGGGCCACCGGCACCTCGCTGACGCGCAACCCGCGTTTCGTGCGCGAGCTGGAATCGAAATTCAAGAAGGATCAGGTACTGCTGTTGCTGTGCCGCAGCGGCAAGCGCTCGGCCGAGGCGGCGCGCGCGCTGGCCAAGGTCGGCTTCACCAGCGTCTTCAACGTGCTCGAGGGCTTCGAGGGCGACATCAACGGCGAACAGCAGCGCGGCCACGCCAACGGCTGGCGCTTCCACCGGCTGCCGTGGGTGCAGGATTGAGCGCGGGTGCCGTCATGAGCGATGTCAGTCCCTGGAACCTGCGCGAGATCGTCGCCGGCCTGCGCGCCCAGCGCGAACGCTGGCGCGAGAGCCAGCAGATCAGCATCGAGCGCGGCGGCCGCGAACTGCCGTCGCGCGAGGCGCTCGGCGAGATCACCGCCGCGCTGCGCGGTGCGCTGTTTCCGATGCGGCTCGGGCCGGCCGAACTGCGGCGCGAAACCGAGGACTACTACATCGGCCACACCCTCGACACCGCGCTGACCGCGCTGCTGGAACAGGTGCGGCTCGAACTGGGCTACAGCAGCCGCCACGGCGCGGCGACCGGCGGCGACAGTGACATCGACGAACGCGCCACCGCCATCGTGCGCGACTTCGCCGCGCGGCTGCCGGCCCTTCGCGAACGCCTCGACACCGACGTGCAGGCGGCCTTTCGCGGCGACCCGGCCGCGCGCAGCGTCGACGAGGTGCTGATCTGCTATCCCGGCATTCTCGCCACGATCCACCACCGTCTCGCGCATGAGCTGTACCTGCGCGACGTGCCGCTGGTCGCGCGCATCATCGCCGAGCTGGCGCACTCCGCCACCGGCATCGACATCCACCC
>CAYLRA010000047.1:0-20708 GCA_964386045.1 uncultured Verrucomicrobiaceae bacterium
TGTGCGCGGTCGCCCTCTCGCTGACATTCGTGGTCAGGGGCGCGCTGTCGGTGCCAATCGAGGGCTCGGTGCCGCTGTTCCTCGGCGTGGCGGCGCTGCACCTGTTCGCCACCACGTCGATGGGCATCTTCCTGGCGACGGTGGCACGCTCGATGCCGCAGTTCGGGCTGCTGATGATCCTGGTGCTGCTGCCGCTGCAGATGCTGTCGGGCGGCAGCACGCCGCGCGAGAGCATGCCGGAGCTGGTGCAGCAGCTGATGCTGGTGGCGCCGACCACCCACTTCGTCGCCGCCAGCCAGGCGATCCTCTACCGCGGCGCCGGCCTCGCCGTGGTGTGGCCGCAGCTGCTGGCGCTGGTCGCGATCGGCGCGCTGCTGTTCCTGTTCGCGCTGCGCCGCTTCCGCGACACGATCAGCCAGATGGCCTGAGCCGCGGCCAGCGGCGATGGCCGCCGCGACCATTTGTCGCATTCTCGCGACCGCCCTTCGGACCTACAGTGCGCGCTCCGAAAACTGCCTGTGCGGAGCCGCATCTTGACCCGATCCCCCCTCGCCGTTGCCGTTGCAACCGCCCTCCCCGCGCTGTCGATCCAACCCGCCACCGCCGACAGCGAATTGCTGCTGGCGATGCACGATGGGCTGCGGCCGCGCCTGGAGACCATGGTCGTCACCGGCAGCCGCCAGGAGACGCGCCTGACCGACACCCCGCTCGCCATCAGCCAGATCGCCCGCGACGAAATCGACAGCCGCCAGGCCGCCTTTACCGGCGAAGTGCTGAACCGGGTCGCCGGGGTCTACATGAGCGACCTCGGCAACGAGCAGCATTCGATGGCGATCCGCCAGCCGATCACCACCAACGCCCTCTATCTCTATCTGGAAGACGGCATCGCGATCCGCCCGCTCGGCCTGTTCAACCACAACGCGCTGTACGAGGTGAACCTGGAGAGCAGCGGCAACATCGAGGTGATCAAGGGGCCGGCCTCGTCGCTCTACGGCGCCAACTCGGTCGGCGGCACGGTCAACTTCCTGACCCGCGCGCCGAGCCGCACCCCCTACGCCAAACTCGGCGCGCAGGGCTCCGACCAGGGTTACTGGCGCGGCGACGTTGACGTCAGCGCCACCGAAGGCGATCTCGGCGGTCGCTTCTCCGGCTATGTGTCGCGTCGCAACGGCGGCTGGCAGGAATACAACGACGCCGAGAAGGAGTCGTTCAGCGGTCGTGTCGACTGGCAGATGACACCGTCGACGCAACTGAAGGGGCTGATCTCCTACAACCATCTCTATACCGACATGCCGGGCTCGCTGTTCGCCAACGACTTCCAGCAGCGCCCCGGCTTCTCCTACAACCGCTTCACCTACCGCGAGGTGGAGAGCAGGCGCGCCTCGCTCAGCATCGACGGCGACTGGTTCAGCCGCGGCAACAGCGTCATTACCGTTTACGCACGCGACAACTCCACCGAACAGCTGCCGAGTTACCTGATCTTTGCCACCGGCAATCCTGCAGTCTCTACTGGCCGCCTGAATGACAACGATTTCAAATCACTGGGCATCGATGCTCGGCAGACACTGAACTTCGATCTGGCCGACAGCCGGCTGGTGATCGGCTTTACCGTCGATCACACCGACAACGATTATCGGGAAGACACACTGACCATCAGCCGCGACGCGGCCAGCGGCGCCTACCTCGACTACGCCTTCGCCGCCCATCGCCGCAACTATCAGGTCGACCTCGCCAACGAGGCGCTCTACGCCCAGTTCGAGTTCAGCCCGATCGACGATGTGCGCGTCGTCGCCGGCGCCCGTTACGACGCCATCGAGTACGACTACACCAACAACATGGTGCCGAGCGGCACCACCGGCGCACCGTCGGAGAGACGCGACTTCGGGCATCTCAGCCCGCGTATCGGCGCCACCTGGACACCACACCCGGACCACTCGTTTTACGTCAACGTCAGTGAAGGGTTCCTGCCACCGGAGATCAGCGCGCTCTACGGCCGACTGGAGACACCCAACCTGACCGAGAGCGTCTTCACCAACCGCGAGATCGGCTGGCGCGGCCTGTTCCTGCACGGCCATCTGGCGCTCGACGCGGCGCTCTACCGGCTCGACGGCGACGACGAGGTGGTCAACTTCGCCATCGCCCCCGGCAACAGCGAGCCGCGCAACGCCGGCTCGACGCGTCATCAGGGTATCGAGCTGGGCGCCGTCATCCAGCTCAACGCACAGTGGCAGCTGACTGTCGCCAGCGCCTGGAGCGAACACGAGTATCGCGACTACCGGGTCAGCCCCACGCTCGACTACGCCGGCCGGGAGATGCCCGCCGCCCCCGCCTGGATCGCCAACAGCGAACTGCGCTGGCAACCGGCCGCACTGCCCGGCCTGACGCTGGCGCTGGAGTGGGTGCACCTCGGCGACTACTGGATGAACAACGCCAACAGCATCCGCTACGACGGCCACGACCTCGCCAATCTGCGCGCCAGCTACCGGCGCGGCAGCTGGGAGTGGTGGCTGAAGGGACAGAACCTCGGTGACGTCCACTACGCCGAAACCGCCTCGTCGACCTTCAGCGGCGCTGGCACCTACAACCCCAACACCCAGGACAGCTACACGCCGGGAGCGCCGCGCACCGTCTCGGTCGGCATCAACTACCGATTCGGCGACGAGTAAGCCGATGAGGAACCCACCACCGTGCAACCGCCTCCTTCATCTGGGCAACTCCATCCGCCTGCACCGCAGGCTCGGTCTGCTCGCCGCCGTGGCGCTGCTCTGCTTCGCCGGCTCCGGCCTGATCCACCCGATCATGAGCCGCACCCAACCGCAGCCGCAGAGTTTTGCACCACCGCCGCTGAAGCTGCCGGCACAGGCACTATCGCTGGCCGATGCACTGGCAGCCGGCGACATCGACACCGTGCGCGATGCGCGACTGGTACAGCTCGATGCGCGCGCCGCCTACCGCGTGCAACTGCCCGATGGCGCGGTGCGCTACCTCGACCCGACCGGTGACGCCCCATTCGAAGACGCCGAAGCCCGCCATGCCGAGCAACTGGCCCGCCATTTCAGCGGTGAAACGGAGGCAGCCGTCGACGTGGCACCGGTCACTGCCTTCGACGACGACTACCTCAGCGTCAACCGGCTGCTGCCGGTCTGGCGCGTCCGCTTCGAGCGCGCCGACGGCCTGACCGCCTATGTCGACACCGAGGGCGAACGCCTCGCCACGCTGGTCGACGACCGCAAACGCCTGCTGCAGGGGCTGTTCCGCACGCTGCACACCTTCAGCTTCCTGAAGTCGCAACCGCTGCTGCGCGACGGCCTGATGGTGGCGCTGCTGGTGGTCAGCGTCGCCACCGCGCTGGCCGGGTTGCTGATGTTCGCGCGACTGCGGCGCGCAGATTTACGCCTGAAACGGCTGCCGCAGCGACGCTGGCACCACCGGCTGGCGCTGCCGGTGGCACTGACACTGCCGGCGCTCGCCTTCAGCGGCGGCTGGCACCTGCTGCACGAGGCCGAGCGCCCCGCGATCACCACCGCACCCGACAACCTGTTCCGGCGCGACGAACTCGGCGACCCGCTGATCGAACGCCGCTTCACGCTGGCGCGCACCAATGGCCGCGCCTGCCACCGCATCGCACAGCCACCGAAACGCCACGACGAACACCACCATCACGGTGGCACTGAGCAGGAAGAGACCGAGATCGCACACTGCCTCGACAGCCACGACAGCACCCCCATCGCCGCTGCCGAACGGACGCTGGCCGAACAGCTGGCGCGTCACTACGCAGGATCAAAGGCTGCGATCAGCGCCATCGAGCCGGTGACGCAGTTCGGCGGCGAATACGGTTTCATCAACAAGCGACTGCCGGTCTGGCGCGTCAGTTTCGATGACGCGCCAGTGCGCTGGTACGTGGAGACAGCCAGTGGCGCACTGGCATTGCGCGCCGACGACAGCGACGCGCGCGAGGGATGGAGCTTCGCCTACCTGCACAAATGGTCGTTCATCCCCAGCAAGGATCTTCGCGATCTGCTGTTGATGCTGTTCGCGCTGACGCATGTGGTCATCGCACTGGTCGGCATTCGGCTGTTAATGAAGCGGAAAATGCCTGGGTGAAGATTTCGAAACTGCTGGCCGGAGTGAATGCAATGACCCGGTGCTACATTCGCCGGGCAACACATCGGCAATGTAATTACATGTTTTTCCTGGGACCGACTTCAGCATTTCTGCCCCCCCTGAATGGTTGGTTCAGGGGGCACTACCACTAGGCCATGTGTGTGTTGACGCCTAACGCCTTAATTAAGCCGCGTCGCGAAGCGGCGTCGGCTTGAATTGTTATACATTACCTAGCGCTCGCTAATTGCGGCATAACGTCCAGTGCAAATTCTTTAGAAGTTATATAGAACTGGATAGATGTTGTGAAACCCACCCCCACACCCGGTGCGTAATAGGAGTCTCCGGGACTCATTGAATAATGTAGATAGTAAGTTTTACCGGCCTCAAAGTTGCCGGACACCACGCCATCACCGCCAACTGCCATTGCTTGGCAACCCCTTGCTTCAAAAGCAATTGGAAGGTTGGCATCCACATATCCGGCCCCCTTGCCCCACTATTCGGTTGCGCAGCGCATTTCTGCAGGCATGAAAAACGGCCCCGCAGGGCCGTCTGTCGATCACGCCGAAACCTTACTGCCGCTGCAGCGCCTCGATCCGCTTCTCCAGCGGCGGGTGGGTGGCGAACAGCGCCTTGAAGCTGCTGCGGCCGCCGTTGATGCCGAACGCCGTCAGCGTGCCCGGCATGTGCGCATCCTCATGCAGCGACTGCAGCCGGCGCAGCGCGTTGATCATCCCCTGGCGGTCGGCGAGGCGGGCGCCGCCGGCGTCGGCGCGGAATTCGCGCTGGCGCGAGAACCAGGCCACCACCATCGTGGCGACGATGCCGAACAGGATCTCCAGCACGATCGAGCTGACGTAGTAGCCAATGCCCGGTGCATTGCTGTTGTTCTTCAGCACGGCGCGGTCGATGAAGTTGCCGATGACGCGCGAGATGAAGATGACGAAGGTGTTGAGCACCCCCTGGATCAGCGTCAGCGTCACCATGTCGCCATTGGCAACGTGCGACACCTCGTGCCCCAGCACCGCTTCCGCCTCCTCGCGCGTCATCCGGTTCAGCAGCCCGGTGGAGACGGCAACCAGTGCGTTGTTGCGACTGGGGCCGGTGGCGAAGGCGTTGACCTCGGGCGAGTCGTAGAGCGCCACCTCCGGCATGGCGATGCCGGCGGCGGTGGCCTGACGGCGCACCGTCTCCACCAGCCACTGCTCGGTGGCGTTGCGCGGCGTTTCGATCACCTGCGCGCCGACCATGCGTTTGGCCGACCACTTCGAGATCATCAGCGAGAAGAAGGCGCCGCCGAAACCGAACACGGCGGCAAAACCGAGCAGCGCGCCGTAATTCATCCCCTGCGCGCTGATGAAGCGGTTGAAGCCGAGCAGGCTCGTGACAAGAAAAAGGGTCGCCATCACGGCAACGTTGGTCAGCATGAAAAGAACGATACGTTTCATCTAAATGTCACTCCGAAAACAGAACTCTCACCCCAGGGCCGGCCGTTGGACCGCGCGGGCGAGCGGAATGCTGCACCGCTCGTCTTTTCAACCACTGCCGCCACCATCGCCACGCCGGCACACCTTCGGTGCGCCGCGCATAGTACCCAAAGCGACGTGATGGAGGCGACCGCGACGGCTTTCAAGCGCACACGGTACCCCACGCGGGTCACCGGCAAGATGGATTCTGCGACTGCGCGCAGAATGACGGCACGATTCATACAGAAGTTTTCTCGCGCAACAGCGCCAAAGCCTGCCGCAACCGGCGCTGCGCCGCTTCGACACCGGGCAGTTGCAGCTGCCGCACCAGCGTCGGCCAGTCGCGCGACTGGTGCAGCCGTCCAACCAGCAGCGCGCGATCGATCGCATTGGTCACGACACCGCGCGCCAACAACGCATGTGACCACTGCCGCAATGCTGGCAGCACCGCCTCCAGCGGGCGCGTGCCATCGCAGTAGCTGTCGATCGCCTGTCGCTGCGCCGCGTCGGGGCCAAGGTTTGAATCCTCGTCGAACGCCAGCAACGCACAGACCTGATCGGCGTCGAGATCGTGCAGGTAATCGGCCAGCGCCAGTGGCTGCAGCGCACACCACCACTGCCGCGCCTTTTCGATCAGCACCGTGCCTGCAGTCGTCAAACCGACGCCAAGCTGCGCCGCGCGCAGGCCGCTGCTGGTTTCGCGCTCGAAGCCGACACGCAGCAGCTGCAGCCCGGCGCTCCGCCAGAACGCCAGCCCCTCGGCGGTGGCGGCAAAACTGGTGCCGAACCAGTCGAACCCCTCGCCGGCCAGTTGTTCGCGCGCTTGCCGCAGCAGGCGTTGCCCCACGCCTCGGCGCTGCAACTCCGGCGCCACGGCAATGCGCACCACGCGCGCGCAGCGCTGCGTCAATGCCTCGGCGAGACCGGCGTGAAAGGCGAGCGCCTGCGGCAACAGATGGCCGCGCGGACGTCGCTCGCCGCGTCCGATCGCCGCGTGGAACACAACCGGCAGCGGCCCCTCGGCGGCCACCAGCAGCACGCCGACGACGCTCTCCCCCTGCCGCGCCAGCCACAACCGCAGGTTGGGACCATCGAGCAGATCACGCAGATCGTCCGGCGCGGTGCGGTAGTGCGCCTGCACCAGCAGGCCGAACAGCTGGCGCAGCAGCGGTTCGTCGCGCACCAGTTGATCGCGCACCAGCTCCTGAATGTGCAGCGCGTCGATAGACAAGATCGCGCTCGACGATGCACGCGGATCACTCCCCTCCGGCGGCAGCGGCGCGGCATCGAGCAGCAGTGCGCGATAGAGCCACGCTTCGAGCCAGTCGCCGCGCTGCCAGCGCAGTGGTTGCCGCAGGTGACAGTGACGCCAGCGCGGCGCGGCGGACTGCAACCACGGCAGGAAACGCAGCTCGAAGCCGCGACCGCTTCCCTCGTAACCGTGCACGGTGGTGGCGAAGACCACCCGCTGCGCGCTCATCAGCAACTGCTGCAGCAGCACCACCGGCAGCGCCGCCGCCTCGTCGATCAGCAGCAGCGCGGCGCCTGCATCGATCGCCTCGACCGGCGGCAACCAGCGCAGTCGTTCGGTCGCGCTGCCGGCGAAACGGAACAGCGAATCGCACGCCTCGCGCCGCGCCGAGGTGACGACGATATCGAGGCCGGACTCGTCGAGCAGCAGCTGCGCCGCCGCCAGACCGAGCGCCGCCGATTTGCCGCGACCGCGATCGGCGATCAGCACCAGCGGTCGCCGCGCCCGTCCGCGCGCGGTGCGGACAATCTCCGCCACCGCCTGCTGCTGCTCGTGGAAACGATCGCTGTCGTCATCCGCTTCAGCATCGACGATCTCCCCAGTGGTGAACGGCGGCGGTGGTTGCCCCTGCTCGATCGACAGCACACCGGGCGCATCGAGCAGCGTGCGCAATCGCTGCCAGAAACGGGCACTCGTCGTCGCGCAGCCAAAGGGTTCGGCGCGGCGGTAATCGGCATCGCGAAAGGTCGACCACTGCGCCAGTGGCGGCGCCAGCAGCAGCAGGCGACCACCGCCGCGCAGTGCACCGCCGGCGGCGGCCAGCGTGTCGGGGCGCAGGCCGTCGTGAGCATCGAGCACCATCAGCCGCCACTCGCCGCCGAGCAGCGCGTCCGGGCGCTGCATCGACAGCCGCGCGACACCCACCGGCGCATCGCTGCCGAGCCAGAGACCGTCGTCACCTACTGTGGCGCAGAGCGCGCAGGCCTGCGCCCGGCACCAGTCGGCGGCGCCGGCCAGCACCAGCAACTGACGTTGCCGCTGCGGCCAGCTGGCGCGCAACAGATCCAGCAGCGAAGCGTCGACGAAACTCGATGGCACGGCGACCCGAACCCACGACGATGAAAGGGTGTGCATCATCGACAACGGTCGCGAGTGGAACAAGCGCGATCTGCACGCTTGTCGCACCCGGCGCGAGTGGCCACAATCCGGCTCTCATTTCCGCGGCGAATGGTTTGCCGCCTGCAACGACAACTGCGCCGGGGTGGCACGCTCTCCGGGACCGTCAGCGGCAGGGATGCCGCTGGCGAGCCTCCAGGGATGGATTTACGGCGTGTCCCGGAGGGCGTGCCACCCCGGCGCCCATACGACAACTTCCGGAGGTCACCGATGAAACGCTGGTTAGCCCTGATTGCCCTTGCCGCCGCACCACTTGTTGCCGCACCACTGGTCAACGCCGAGATTCGCGAACAGACGATCAACTACCGCGTCGGCGACACCGAAATGGTCGGCTTCCTCGCCTGGGACGACGCCGTCGAGGGGAAACGCCCCGGCGTGCTGGTGGTACACGAGTGGTGGGGACAGAACGACTACGCCCGCAAGCGCGCGCGCATGCTGGCCGAAGCGGGTTACACCGCGCTGGCCGTCGACATGTATGGCGGTGGCCGTTCCACCGAACACCCGAAAGAGGCGGAGGGTTTCATGAATGCCGTCTTCGCCGAGCAGGATGGCGCGCGGTTGCGCTTCCAGGCCGCGCACAAGCTGCTGCAGGAGCAGGCCGCCACCGACCCGCAGCGCATCGCTGCGATCGGCTACTGCTTCGGCGGCGGCGTGGTGCTGGCGGCGGCGCGACGCGGCGATGACCTCGATCTCGTCGCCAGCTTCCACGGCATGCTGGGGACGCAGAATCCGGCACAGCCCGACGCGGTGAAGGCGCGCGTACTGGTCTTCAACGGCGCCGCCGACCCGATGGTGCCACCGGAGCAGGTGAGCGGTTTCGAGCAGGAGATGAAGAGCGCCGGCGTCGACTACCGGCTGGAGGATTACCCCGATGTCACCCACAGCTTCACCAATCCGGAAGCCGATCGCGTCGGCAAGGCGACCGGCATGCCGATCGCCTACGATGCCAGGGCCGATGCCGACTCCTGGCAAGCGCTGCTGGATGAGATGAAGAAGGTCTTCGCGAAGTGATGTCGATGAGTCACCCGGCCACACGCCGGGCGACTCAGGTTCGGGTTCGGGTTCGGGTAGTCGGCAGCACCGAGGCGCTCACTGCGCGCCCTGTGCCAGTGCCGTCTCGATCGCTTCGCGCAGTTTCGGATCGTCGGGTTTCACGCGGCTGTTGAACATCGCCACGACACGGCCATCGCGACCGACCACGTATTTGTAGAAATTCCACTTCGGCGCGCCGCCACCCTGCTGCGCCAACACCTTGAACAGCGGGTCCGCCTTGCCGCCACGCACCGAGACCGGCGCGTACATGTCGAAGGTGACGCCGTAGTTGATGTAACAGACGTCGGCCGTCTCCTTCTCGTCATCCTTCTCCTGGAAGAAGTCATCGGAGGGAAAACCGGCCACTGCCAGCCCCTGCTCGCGGTACTGCTGGTAGAGCGCCTCCAGCCCTTCGAACTGCGGCGTGAAACCACACTCACTGGCGGTGTTGACCACGACCAGTGCCTTGCCGCCGTAGGCCTCGCACAGGTTGCGCGTCTCGTCAGCACGCAGCACCCGCATGTCGCGCTGCATCCACTCCGGACAGGCCGCCAGCGCCGGCTGCAATGCACCCGCAACCAGCACGCCAAGCAGCAGCGCAACCCGCTTCATCTCTCTGTTCGGTTTCATCTCTCTCCTCCTTCAGCCACTGTCCAGCGGCGATCGACCGACCCCTAGCATACGCTCCGGCACCCGCGCCGGACCGCGCCACCGATTCGGCGCCCGCGACCGGATGGTCTTGGCGCCCCCGCCGGATGGTTTTATAGTGCCGCGCAACGCGTTGACCCGAAGCCTTCACGAGCTGCCCTTCCGGGTTGATCCTGCCCCGGCCCCCCGCTTCTGATCTCCTCCCGCCAGCGTCGTTTCGCTCCGCTGTCCGCAGCGGCCAATCGATCCCATCCAACACGAGGAACTCCACCATGCTGATTGGCGCCAACAGCGTCGTGAGCATTCAGTACCGGCTGACCAACAACGCCGGCGAACTGCTCGACGCATCGAACGAAGGCGAACCGCTGACCTACCTGCACGGTGCCGGCAACATCATCCCGGGGCTGGAAAGCGAGCTGCTCGGCAAGGCCGTCGGCGCCAGCTTCACCGTCGTCATCGCGCCGGAAGAGGCCTACGGCGTGCGCCAGGACCACCTGGTCCAGGAAGTGCCGCGCGACGCCTTCCCCGATCCGGAGCAGCTGGAGACCGGTATGCGCTTCAGCGCGCAATCGGACCAGGGCATGTTGTCGGTGGTGATCACCGCGGTCAGCCCGGAGACCGTCACCGTCGATGCCAACCACCCGCTGGCCGGCGAGACCCTGCACTTCGATGTCCGCATCGAAGAGGTGCGTCCGGCCACGGCCGAGGAGGTCGAACACGGTCACGCCCACGGCCCGCACGGGCACCATCACTGACGCCGCACACCCCGTCGCAGCCACGCTGCGACGGGTTCACTCCTCGCTTCCGCTTCCCTCTTCCTTCCGCGATGTGGCACCCGGCAGCGCCGGCCACGACAGTGTTTCGAAGGGCATCCGCGCCGCCATCGCCTGCTGCACGCTCTCCCGACGGAACAGCTCGCCCTCGGTCGGCAGCACCGCGATCTGCTGGCGCTGACCGCACCAGTCAAACGCCAGCGACGCAGCGTGCAGGTAGCCGCGATCCGCGTCACTGCCGCCATAACGCTCGTCACCGAGAATCGGCGCGCCGAGGCTCTTCATCGCCACCCGTAACTGGTGCGTGCGACCGGTGGCCGGCCGCAACACGAACAGGCGTACCCCGGGTTCGACCCCAACACTGAAAAACTGCGTCACCGCAGGGTTCTCCAGGGTGCGCGCCAGCCGCCAGCTACCGTTGCGGGCGCGCACCATGTCGCCGCGCACCAGCCCCTGCTTGCGCGCCGGCGCCCGCTCCGACAGCGCGACATAGAACTTGTCGACCCTGCGCGCCGCGAACAGCGCGGCCAGCCCGGCGCAGGCCTCGGCCGAACGCGCCAGCAGCAGCACACCCGAGGTGAGGCGATCGAGCCGGTGCACCAGATAGAGCTTGCCGCCGCCGAGCTGCTCTTCCAGCAGCGCGACCAGCCCCTGCGCCGCCTGGTCGCGATGCACGCCGATCCCCGCCGGCTTGTCGATGGCGACGAAATCGGTGTGCTCGGCAATAACGCGGAATGAGGTGGACCGCACGCTCTTCACAAGACCCGCCCTATATTGATCTGGAGCCGGATAATGCGTGACCGAATCGTTGTTGAATATCGGAAACCGAACTTAAAATTTCGCCTGGGGCTGGCACGAAGCCTGCGTCACCAACCCCCGCCCGCCGCACACACTGACCGGAAGCCGCTCCACCCGATGTTCGAAGACCGCCGCAAGAGCACCGACCGCCGCGTCCGCCGCGACCCCGCCGCCATTCCGACGGCCGGTTGCCGCCGTCAGGACGACCGGCGCGACCGCAAACGGCGTTATCAGCCCCACCCGTGGTGGTTGATGGCGAACTATTCGGAAGAGGTACAGCCGCCGGAACTGAAGGGCGACCCGGAGGATCAGGACGAATGCCAGAGCCCATCGGACTGGCTCTCCCGCCTGCGCCGGCGCAGGCGCGGCGCCGTGGAATGAATCTGCTGTGGATAAATCATCCGCCGGGCTGACGTGACCTGACCAGCCGTTTTGCGGCGGGTCGACCACGATGGCGCGACCAGATGACAACTTGATGAAAAACAGCCCGCCACTGTGCGTCAATTTCCAATCCTGCGACACCAGATGGAACCAGTCGAAAAACCGACGTCAAAACTGCCCCCATTCGCACCAGAAAAAATCACACCCTGATTTCTATTACCCCCAGAATCTGTGCACAGGTCTGTGCATAACTCTGTGGGAAACGGCTCATTGCCAACCCTGAAGCAGCGCGCTCCAGACCGATCATTTATTGACCAACCCACCTCCGTGCGCACGCCCCCCGATGCAGGATTTCTGAGCGGCGGACGGCTACTCGCTGCGCAGCGCCTCGATCGGGTCGAGGTGCGAGGCGCGCCACGCCGGCACGATGCCGGCGACGAGACCGATGAGCATCGACAGCAGGAAGGCGACGCTCAGGTAGAACGGCTGCAGTACCAGCGGCAGCCCCGGCACCAGCAGCTTGCCGCCACCGATCAGCACCACCACCAGCAGCAATCCCGCCAGCCCGCCGCTGGCCGCCAGCAGCACCGCCTCGCCGAGAAACAGCGTCAGCAGCTGCGGCTGCGTCGACCCCAGCGCCCGCATCAGGCCGATCTCGCTCATCCGCTCGCGCAGCGCCGTGGTCATGATGGTGGTGACGCCGACACCGCCGACCAGCAGCGAGACGCCGCCGAGCGCGGCGATGCCGAAGGTGATGATGCGCAGGATGCGATCGAGGCTGGCCAGCATCTCCTCCTGCGTCACCAGCGTGAAATCCTCCTCGCCGTGCAGCCGCGTCAGCAGCGCGCGCACCCGGCGCTCGGTGTCGCGGCTGGTGGTGTCGGCGGAAAAGACGATGTTGATCTCGGTGAGACTCTCCAGGTTCATCAGCTGCAGCGCGCGACCGGCCGGGATGTAGACCACGTCGTCGAGGTCGAAGCCGAGCAGCTGCCCCTTCGACGCCATCACGCCGATGACGATGAAGCGGGCGCCGCCGACGCGCACGCTCTGGCCGAGCGGATTGCGTTCGCCGAACAGCTCCTGGCGCACCTTGTGGCCGAGCACGACATAGGAGCGCGGCGCCGCCTCGCTGTCGGCCGGCAGGAAGCGGCCGAGTGCCACGTCCAGGTTCCAGGCCGACGCTGCCGCGCTGCCGACGCCGAGCAGCTCACTGGAGCGCTGGCGCTCGCCCGCCGCCAGCCGCGCGTTGCCGTAGACCACCGGCGTCACCGCCTCGATGTGCGGCAGCCGCCGCAGCTGTTCGGCATCGTGCAGCGTCAGCGGTCGCACCGTCTTCAACATGCCGGCCAGCCCTTCGGTCGAGGTCTTGCCGGCGGTGACCGAGATCAGCCGCGTGCCGAACACCGAAAACTCGTCGAGCAGATAGACGCGCAGCCCCTCGCCGATCGCCGTCAGCGCCGCCACCGCGGCGATGCCGATGGCGATGCCGAGCGCGGTCAGCACGCTGCGGCCACGCTGCGCCAGCACCGCGCGACCGACCCACTGCAGACTGTCGGCAGCTCTCATAGGTTCGCTCTCACTCCGATGCGACACAGGGATGTGTCGCCCGCAGCTCAAACACGCCAGTGTTTGAGCTGGCGTGAGCGAAGTCAGGACCTGTGCCTGACTTCGCGGTTTCTGAGAAAGTCAGGACGACTTTCTCAGACATAAATCAAGGCTTCTGCAACGCATCGACCGGCTGCAACCGGCTGGCGCGCCGCGCCGGCAGCCACGAAAAGGTGAGCCCGGTGCCGCAGGCGATCGCCGTCGCCATCACCACCGACCACCACGGCGCACTGAACGGCACGTCGGGAAACAGCGCGCGCATCAACCACACCAGCAGCAGGCCGAACAGCACGCCGACGACGGCGCCGAACACCGTCAGCAGCGCCGCCTCGCCGAGGAAGATGCGCAGGATCTCGCCGCGCCCGGCGCCGAGCGCCTTCAGCAGGCCGATCTCGCGCGTGCGCTGGCTGACGCTGATCAGCATGACGTTCATGATCAGCACGCCAGCCACCAGCAGGCTGATGGCGCCGATCGCCGCCACCGCCGCCGTCATCGCGCCGAGGATGCGGTCGAACGTCTCCAGCATCGCGTCGGGGCTGATCACGGTGACGTCGAGATCGCCCTGGTGGAATTCGGTCATCGCCGCCTCGATCAGCCCCTTCGCGCGCGCCAGCGACACCCCTTCGCGCACCTGGATGGCGACGCGAAACAGCCCCGATACGTTGAACAGCCGCTGCGCCGCCGCCACCGAGATGAACGCCATGTCGCGCGTGTCCATCCCCATCGCGCTGCTGCCCTCGTCCAGCACGCCGACGACACGAAAACGGGTGTCGCCGAGGCGCACCGCGGCGCCGATCGGATCGCGGTTGCCGAACAGCTCGCGCCACAGCCGCTGGCCGATGATGATCTCGTTGCCGGCGCGGCGGAAATCGCCGCCGGGCAGATGGGTGCCGCGCGCCAGCGTCAGATCCTGAATATGAAAGAAGAGCCGCGTGGTGCCGAACACGGTGGCATCGCGACCGCGGCTGTCGACACCGAGCCGCGCGCTGCCGACCACCACCGGCGCCACCTCCTCGATCACCGACAGCCGCCTGCCGAGCCGCCACGCCTCGTCGAGCGTGATCTCGCGCGCGCTGCTGCCCCCCATCGGCGGCAGGCCGCCGGTAGTCTCCTTGCGCCCCGGAAACAGGATCAGCACGTTCTTGCCGAGCGCCTTGAACTCGGCCAGCACATAGCCGCGCGCCCCTTCGCCGAGCGCCGTCAGCATCACCACCGCGGCGACGCCGAGCGCCATCGACAGCAGCAGCATCACCGAGCGAAAGCGCGCGCGCAGCAGCGCCTGGAGACAGAACCGCAGCAGATCGGCGAGCCGCACGGTCAGCTCCCCGGCGCGCGGCGCACGTCGTCGACGATGCGGCCGTCGACCATGCGCAGATGGCGGTGCGCGCGGCCGCCGATCGCCGCATCGTGCGTCACCACCAGCAGCGTGATGCCGCTCTGGTTCAGCTCTTCCAGCAGCTCCACCACCTCGGCGCCGGAGCGGCTGTCGAGATTGCCGGTCGGCTCGTCGGCCAGCAGCAGCGCCGGGCGCATGGCGATGGCGCGGGCAATGGCGACGCGCTGGCGCTGCCCGCCGGAGAGTTCGGGCGGGCGGTGATGGGCGCGGTCGAGCAGGCCGAGACGCTGCATCACGCCACGCGCCAGCTCGTTGCGCCGGCGCGGCACCATGCCGGCCAGCACCATCGGCAGCTCGATGTTCTCCTGCGCCGTCAGCCTCGGCACCAGATGAAAGGATTGAAAGACAAAGCCGATGCGTTCGCGCCGCAGCCGTGCGCGCGCCTCCTCCGGCAGCGACACCGTCTCGACGCCGCCCAGGCGATAGCTGCCCTGATCGGGACGGTCGAGCAAGCCGATCATGTTCAGCAGCGTCGACTTGCCGGAGCCGGACGGCCCCATCACCGACAGATATTCACCGGCCATCACCGTCAGCGACACGTCGTCGAGCGCGTGCACGCTCTGGTCGCCGAGCTGGAAACGCTTGTCGACGCCGCGCATCTCGATGACGGGTGCCGCCGCCTCCGCCAGCACTTCGTCCATGTCACTGGCTCTCGGCGCGCGGCTGCGCGTGCACGCCGTCCGCGATACCGGGCTGATCGGGACTGCGCACGATGCGGTCGCCGGCGGCGAGCCCCTGCGCCACCTCGGTCCAGCTCCAGTTGCCGATGCCGAGCCGCAGCTGGCGCCGGCGCAGCACGCCGTCGTCGATGACCCAGACCGCGTCGCCGTCGACCAACGCCTCGGTCGGAATGCGCAGCACGTCATCGCGACTGTCGAGCACCACGGTAACGTCGGCGCTGTAGCCGACCAGCAGCACCACATCCTCGGGCGGCACATCGAGCTGAACGTCGATGTCGACCGTGCGCGCCTGCCGCTCCAGGTCGACGACATAGGGGGCGATGCGGCTCAGGCGGCCGTCGAAGCTGCGGCCGCGAAAGGCATCGAGGGAGACGCGCACCGGCAGCCCGACGCGCAGTGCGGCGGCGTCGACCTCGTCGATCGGCGCGGTGACGTAGAGACAGCTGGTGTCGATCAGATCGACGGCGGGCGGTGTCGCCACGCCGGGCGGCGACGGTGTGATGTATTCGCCGACTTCGCCGTTGATCTCGGCGATGACGCCGGCGAACGGCGCCTTCAGCTGCGTGCGCTCGAACATGGCGCGGGCGCTCTCCAGCTGCGCGGCGGCGACCGCCTCCTGCGCCCGCGCCGCTTCGCAGGCACCGCGCGCGGCCTGCGCGTTGCTGCGCGCGGCATCGACCACGTCCTCGGAGGCGAGCCTGCGCGCCAGCATCTGTTCCAGGCGCTGTGCCTCGCGCTCGCCGCGCTGCGCCATCACGCAGGACTGCCCGCGCGCATGGCCGGCGGCAAGCAGTGCCGCCTCGCTGCGCAACACCTCGGCGTGGCGATCGCGGTTCCACAGTTCGAGCAACAGCTGGCCGGCCTCGACGCGGTCGCCCTCGTCGACCAGCAGGCGGTCGACGACACCGCCGATCGGCATCGACACGCCGGAACGGCGACAGGCCTTGATGGTGCCGGCGCGCGTGTTGGCGACGGTCGCCTCGACCATGCCGCGCTCGACCGTCGTCACCGCCACCACCAGCGGCACCGGCCGTCCCATCCAGAGGATCAGTGCGCCCAGCGCGCCTGCGACCAGCAGGCCGATCACGATCCGTCTTTTCACTGCAGCTCCCATCGGCGCCGCGATTTGCGGCTGGCGCATCTTAGCGGTGCGGTCGCGACGGCGACCAGCCGGCCAGATCAATGTCCGCAGCCACACGCCGCGGCGATGGCGCCTCCTACAGCGCGGAACGGTCGAGCGCCAGCGAATCGCGCTGGCGCCACAGGTAGATCATCAGCAGCGCGATCAGCAGCGCCGCCGCCGCGTAGGGCAGCGAGTGATGCAGCGAGTAGAAGTAACCGCCGAGCAGCGGTCCGAACAGGAAGCCGAGCGCGCTGGCCGAGCCGACCACGCCGGCCAGCGATCCCTGCTCCTCGCTGGTGACGGTGAGGCTGGCGCCGGTGCCGAAGGCCGGCGAGGCCAGCCCCATGCCGAGTCCGTACAGAACCATGCCGACCGTCAGCAGACGGATCTCCGACGCCGCCGCGATCAGCGCATAACCGACACCGACGATCGGCAGGCCGATCAGCATCAGCGTGATCGGCGAGCGCACGAAACGGACCAGCCCGAGCTGCGCGATCATCATCGCCACCGACGCGAACATGATGGCGACCGAAAAACGCTGCGCCGCCTGCGCCGGGGTCAGTTGCAACAGGTCCTGGAAATAGAAGGCGAGCGTCGTCATCACCACCCCCATCAGGGTGAAGGTGCAGAAGCTGGCGATGACGAAATAGCGGTAGCGTGGATCGAAGTAGCGCAGCTGCCGCTGCTCGCTGTGGTGGCGATAGCGCACGCCGGTGTCGGGCAGGTAGCGCCACACCAGCAGCAGCGCCACCAGCGTCATCACCGCCTGCACCAGCAGCGGCAGCAACAGGTGGAAGGCGGCGAAGCTGACCAGCAGCGGCCCGGTCATCACCCCGGCCTGCGTCGCCGCATTGAGCCGGCCGAGGCTGCGCACGCGCTGGCGCGCGGTGGTGATATCGACCATGTAGGCCATCGCCGCCGGATGCGAAGCCGACATCACCAGCGCGTGCACGATGCGACCGAACACCAGCGCCAGGTAGGCCATCCAGCCGCCGACGATGCCGAGCAGGCCGATCCAGCCAGCCGCGGCGAACACCAGTGCGCCGACGATGTAGCCACCCAGCCCCAGCAACATCACGTTGCGGCGACCGAGTCGATCGCTGGCCCGGCCCCAGCGCGGCATGGTCTGGGCGACGATGAACGCGGTCAGCGCCGACAGCGACGTGATCAGCAGCTCGCGCGGCTGCCAGCTCAGATCGAACGGCAGTCGCAGCACCAGCTCCTGCAGCTGCAGCTCACGTCCGAGCACCGGGATGATCGTGTAGATGAGCGTCTGCCCCATGCCGAGCGCGAGCATGGAGAGATAGAGCGCCGCAATGCCGGCGCCGCCAGGGCGCGCCAGGGTATGGGGATCAGTGGACACGGACGGTACCGAAGGGAAAAGCGACAGCGAATGGCTGACACCATAACCGCCGGCAGCGACGCAAAACAAGCCGACGGCCATAGCCACCAGAGCGGGCGAAGCGACCAGTCCCGAAGCAACCGGGCCAGCGAAGCGACGGGACGCCCGCTGCTACACTGCGGCGCTGATTTCACGGAGCCGCTGTCGATGCCCCACCCCTCTCCTGCCACGCCGCCCGTCACCCCGCCCGCTTCCGCGCTGCAGCGCGCGCTCGGCGCGATCGAGCGCGCCGGCAACCGGCTGCCGCATCCGACCTGGCTGTTCGTCTGGCTGTGCGGCCTGATGCTGCTGCTGTCGGCGCTCGGCGAACTGCTCGGCCTGCGCGCGACGCTGCCGACCACGGGCGAGACGGTGACAGCGCGCAGCCTGCTCGGCATCAATGGCCTGCACTGGATGCTGACCCACACCGTCGGCAACTTCACCGGCTTCGCGCCGGTCGGCACGGTGCTGGTGGCGATGCTCGGCATCGGCATCGCCGAACACTCGGGGCTGCTGAAGGCGGTGCTGACCCGGGTGGTGATGGCGGCACCGCCGCGGCTGCTGACCTTCATGGTGGTGCTGGCGGCGATGCTGTCGCACGTCGCCGCCGACGCCGGTTACGTGGTGCTGATCCCGCTCGCCGGGCTGCTGTTCGCCGCCGCCGGGCGGCCGCCGCTGGCCGGCATCGTCGCCGCCTTCGCCGGCGTCTCCGGCGGCTACAGCGCCAACCTCGTCATCGGCCCGGTCGACGCCATCCTCGCCGGCCTCTCCACCGAAGCGGTGAAGCTGGTCGACGCCGGCTACGTGGTCAACGCCGCCGGCAACTACTACTTCAGTCTCGCCTCGGTGCTGCTGCTGAGCATTCTCGCCACCGTCATCACCGAGCGCGTCATCGAACCGCGCCTGCGCGGCGGCGTCAGCGCCGAGGCCAGCGCACCCGAACCGCCGACGCTGGCCGAACGGCGCGGACTGCGCGCGGTCGGCATCTGGACCGTGCTGCTGGTGGCGCTGCTGCTGTCGGGCACGCTGCCGGACGACGGCTTTCTGCGCGACCGCGCCAACCCGTCGCTGCTGGCCTCGCCGCTGCTCTCCGGCATCGTCACCATCATCGCGCTCTACGCCGCCGTCGCCGGCCTGATCTACGGCCGCGTCAGCGGCAGCTATCGCCGTGCGGAGGACTCTGTCGCCGGCATGGAGGCGAGCATGGCGACGATGGCCTCCTACCTGGTGCTGATGTTCTTCGCCGCGCAGTTCGTCAGCTGGTTCGGCTGGAGCCAGCTCGGCACCATCGCCGCGATCAACGGCGCCGCCTTCCTGCAGTCGCTGACGCCGGCGCCGCTGCTGCTGATGACCGGGCTGATCCTGGTCAGCGCGCTGATCGACCTGCTGGTCGGCAGCGCCTCGGCCAAGTGGGCATTGATGGCGCCGGTGTTCGTGCCGATGTTCTACCTGCTCGGCATCACACCGGAGGCGACGCAGATGGCGTATCGCATCGGCGACAGCGTCGCCAACATCATCACGCCGCTGATGCCCTACTTCGGCGTCGTCGTCGCTTTCGCGCAGCGCTGGGACAAGAACGCCGGCATCGGTACGCTGATCGCCAACATGCTGCCGTTCTCGATCGTCTTCCTGATCGGCTGGTCGCTGCTGTTCGCGGTCTGGATCGCGCTCGGCTGGCCGCTGGGGCCGGGTGTGACTGCGATGCTGCCGTCCTGATGTTTCCCTTCTCCCTCTCCCTAACCCTCTCCCTGAAGGGAGAGGGGATAAACCTCCACACTGAAACAATGGCAGCGATACTCCCCTCTCCCTTCAGGGAGAGGGGACTGGAGCGGCCCGCGGTCTCATGAACACGCACCAGAGACAGACTCTAGAATGGCGCCATCCTCACAATCGAGAAATGTCGTGCAACCGATCATCACCATCAATCAGCTAACCAAAACCTACGCCTCCGGCCACACCGCGCTGCACCCGCTCGACCTGGAGATCCGGCGCGGCGAGATCTTCGCGCTGCTCGGCCCCAACGGCGCCGGCAAGACCACGCTGATCAGCATCCTCTGCGGCATCGTCAATCCGAGCGGCGGCAGCGCCACTGTCGACGGCCACGACATCGTGCGCGACTTTCGCGCCGCGCGTTCGAAGATCGGGCTGGTGCCGCAGGAGCTGACCACCGAGGCGTTCGAAACGCCGCTGGCCACCGCCTCGTTCAGTCGCGGCCTGTTCGGCAAAAAAGCGAATCCCGCCCATATCGAAAAGGTGCTGCGCGACCTGTCGCTGTGGGACAAGCGCGACAGCCGCATCCTCGAACTCTCCGGCGGCATGAAGCGGCGCGTGATGATCGCCAAGGCGCTGGCGCACGAACCGGAGATACTGTTCCTCGACGAGCCGACCGCCGGCGTCGATGTCGAGCTGCGGCGCGACATGTGGGAGATGGTGCGCGGCCTGCGCGAGCGCGGCGTCACCATCATCCTGACCACGCACTACATCGAAGAGGCCGAGGAGATGGCCGACCGCATCGGCGTCATCAACAACGGCCGCCTGATTCTGGTCGAGGAGAAAAACCAGTTGATGCGCCAGCTCGGCCAGAAACAGCTGACGCTGCAGTTGCAATCACCGCTGACACAACTGCCGGCAGAACTGTCGCACCACCCGCTGACGCTCAGCGACAACGGCCAGACGCTGACCTACACCTTCGACGCACAGCAGGAGCACACCGGCATCGCCGAACTGCTGCGCGAACTGGGCCGGCACGGCATCGATTTCAAGGATCTGCAGACCAGCCAGAGTTCGCTGGAGGAGATCTTCGTCAGCCTGGTGCACGACACGAACACCAACTGACACACGATCACTACGAACCCGGTGCTGCGCGTGAAGCAGCCCGTGCCGGGTGTATCTCCAG
>CAYLRA010000048.1:0-20385 GCA_964386045.1 uncultured Verrucomicrobiaceae bacterium
ATCTGGCCGGCGGCGCCGGTCACGGTAACGCGGACGGGTTGTTTCATGGAGAAGGCTTCCTGTCGGGTTGAATTGAGGTCGGGTTTTGCGCGGGTTGCCGGCCGGCGTGGATCACACGCCGTGCTGCCACCCGGGCCCGGATCGGGCCGCGCGCCAACTGCAGTGGGCGCGCCGGTTTGCCAAATTGGAGCGGGCGTCAATTCTAGGCATCTGCCCCTCGAATTACTACCGGCGTTCCGTGACAAAGGCCGGCGTTCCAGCGGGTCGATGGGTACCTAGGCGCGCGGGGTCGGAGGGGCGCCGTGCAGGCTCGACTCGAACCCGAGCCGTTCCTGCGAGTCGTTGCGCAGCTCGGAGGAGAAGTACTGGAAGTTGTTCTTGCCGAGCTCCTTGGCGTGATACATCGCGCGGTCGGCATTCTTCAGCAGCGCCTCTTCGTTCTCTCCGTCGTTGGGATAGATCGTGGCGCCGATGCTCACGGTGATCCGGAACTCCTGCCCGGCAAGCGTGAACGGCTGTGCTACCTGCATGAGCATTTTTTCCGCCACGGCGGTGATCTGGTCGGTGTCGTCGATCTCCGGCAACAGCACCACGAACTCGTCGCCGCCGAGGCGCGCCACGGTATCGCTGTCGCGGACGGCCGCGCGTAACCGACGCGCCACTTCGCGCAACAGCTCGTCGCCGGCGTCGTGCCCGAGCAGGTCGTTGACCATCTTGAATCGATCGAGATCGAGGAACAGCAGCGCCAGGTGGTGTTGGTAGCGCCTGCTCTGCCGGATGCCCTGAGCGAGCAGGCGGCTGAACAGGGCGCGGTTGGGAAGCGCTGTCAGGCTGTCGTGGAAGGCCAGGTATTCGACCTGCCGGGCGTGTCGCGTGCGCTCTTCCATCGCGCTCTGTTGCGCCCGGTGCAGGCGCTGGCCGTACCACCCCAGCAGCCCGAATACCATCACCAGGCCGGCGCTGACGATGGCCGTCTGTATCCAGTAGCTACGCGCGACCGCCGCCGCGGGCGCGAGTTGTTCATGCTGGGCCAGGCCCACCAGGATGGTCAGCGGGTAGCCGAAGATTTCGCGGGCGAAGGTGTAGCGGAGCAGACCATCCGGGCCGCGATGCAGCAGGGTCTCCTCGCTGCCGAGCAGGGTCGAATAGCCGCTGATCCTGCCGCCCGTCGACATCGACTCGTTGCTGCGCCAGACCAGCAGGTCGCCATCGTGGCCGATGAGGGCGAGCAGGCCGCTCTCGCCCAGCGAGCGCTGATCGTAGCCGCTGACGAAAAAGTTGGCCGGCAGCGACAGGGTGACCACCCCGGCACCGTCGGCACCACTGGCCTCGATGCGGCGGGCGAAACGCAGCCGCCACTCCTCGCCGGCCAGCACGGGGGCGCCCACCACCATCTCCCCGTTGCGCAGCGCCTGCTCCAGCAGCTCCCCGACATGGCTGCCGGCGGTGCTGGCGGCGGCATGGTTGGATGCCAGCAGGTCGCCCCGTGAAGAGAGGATGTCGACTCTGAAGATCAGAGATGGTGGCAGCAGTTCGCGCGATTCCAGCTGCGCCAGGGCCTCGGTCGCCGTCGTTCGCCCGGCCATGTAGGCGACCAGCCGCAGGGCGTGGTCGATTTCGCGCAGCGAGCGCAGTACCTGGGCTTCGTAGGTGTCGGCGGCATCGCGGGCGAGCGCGTGGGCCGCCCGGTCGGCGTTCGCCCGCTCCTTGGTGGTGAGATACGAGGCGCCGAACGCGAGGATGAGCAGGATCAGTGCCGCCAGCCCGTACAGCAGGGTTTGCTGGGCAAACAGTCCGCGCCGCCAGCCGCCACCGGGCGGCCCGGTCGCGTCCGCGGCCAGCGTCGGCTCGTCAATCAATCTTCACCACCCGGAGCTGCTCGTTGAGCGCGGCGGCCTCGATGTAGCCGATGGTGTTGGTGTTGCCCGCGACCAGTTCGGCCACGGACCGGCTGTCGGCCAGCGCGCGCGGTGGCGAGCCGCGACCGATGAAGATCAGCCGCGACCAGTGCGCCTGAATCTGGGCCAGCGTCCGTCCGAGGTACGACTGGTAGAACGCTTCGCGCGCCGGTGAGCTCTCCGTCTGGTCGACCGGAATGACAGGCGTTCCCGACGTCAGTTGCTTCAGGCGACCCAGATAGATGTCGCTCAGCTGGGTCGAGGAGAGCGACTCGATCGGACTGTTCCGGGCGACGACCACGACCACGTCCGCTGCGGTGGCGGCGGCGACACCGGTGAGGAGCAGTGCGGCAAGGAGGGTGGGCAGCCTCGTGTGCATGGTTGCGACGTCAGAAGACGAAATCGATGGCTGCGGAGAAGACCGAGAAGTCTTCCCCGCCGCGGAAGCCGGGCTGCAGATTGGTCTGGAAGCCGACGGCATTGTCTTTCAGGTCGACGTGGTCGTACTCCATCTTGAGGGCGAGATTGGCGAAAATGTCCCAGCGCAGGCCGATCGAGACCCGCTGCTGTTCGTAGTTCACGGAGAGGATGCTGGCCAGCAGCGGGCTGAATATTTGTCCGAGCTGGGAGACTGGCAGGTTACGCAGCCCGAGAATGCCGCTCCTGACATCGTGTGCCGCCAGCGTGGCGTAGGGCGTCCACGCGCCGAACCGGTAGCCGCCGGTGACATACCAGCCATCGGCGTCCCCGCTTGCGGAGCTGCGTGACCAGATCGACTCCCCCATGGCCAGCCAGGTGCCCGGGTCGTAGCGGAAGCCGATGCTTCTGAAGCGCATCTCCTCGTCGCCCGAGTTCGCGGTTGCTGCCGCCTCCGGGGCGAATGTCGCCAGAAAGTCGGTCAGCTCCTGCGGCGCCTTGGCGGTGTAGCTGACTTCGCCGATGCTGGCGAACAGGGTCAGTGCACCGATCTCGGCGGTGTCGGCCAGCACCACACCGTTCTTCACTTCGTAATTGAAGCCACCCGCCAGTTTGCGCTGATTGGTGCCGGTGGCCAGTTGCAGGTTGTTGGTCACGGCGCCGAGGCGCTGGCTCCAGATCACATCGACGCCATCGAAGTGTGTGGCGGGTATCAGTTGGTAGACCTCCTGGGGCGGGCGCACCCACGGCGTGGCAAAGCCCGCCTTGCGATAACCCGACGTCAGCAGGGCCGGCAGCACGATGCGCCCGGCCTTGAACGCGAGATTCGGCGTCGCCTCGATCTGGAGATAGGCCCACTCGAATGCCGGGGTGAAACGGCCGTCGTGTTGCTGCTCGGTGATGACCTGCACCACGCCGCCTACGTGTGGCGAGAAGCGGGCCTCGGCCTGCAGTGCCAGCCGGCTGTCGACCTTGGCGCTCCAGTTGTCGGTGTGGCCGGCGCCATCGCGCACATGCAGGGGCGACGAGGTGAAGTCGGCGCTGTGCTCGCTGGAGCGAACGACCCCCAGGGTGCCGTAGCCGTTGAAGGTGAAGGTCGGCTCGCCCGGCAGCGACTGGGCGCCGGCAGCACTCGTCAGCAGAAGCAGGGAGATGGCCTGGACGACTTTGTCGAAACGCGAACCGGCCGGGTGAGCGGTGCGTCCGGCGGACCGGGACAGGATGGAGCCAATGCGGATTATTAGAGTTATCGAATCAATTTGCGGCATGGGATATCTGGGTACACCAAAACGATAAATGGAGTCATGCCCTCCAGCTCACGAAGCTCAACCCTCCGGAGTCCAGTTTGACGAAGGATAGTTCACGATGCCGTTGACGCCAGAGAGCGGTGATACAGCGTCCGGCCAAGCAGCTACAATGGCCGCCGTTTTTCGCGCGGTGGCAGGTGGCAACGTGGTGGCGGTGAGCGAGCTCTCCAAGAAAGAGAAGACCGAGTACAACAAGCTGCAGAAGCGGCTGCGTCGGCTCGTCGGCGAGGCGATCCAGCACTACAACATGATCGAGCCCGGCGATCGCGTCATGGTCTGTCTCTCCGGCGGCAAGGACAGCTACGCCATGCTCGACGTGCTGATGAGCCTGCAGAAGAGCGCGCCGATCCGGTTCGACCTGGTCGCCGTCAACCTCGACCAGAAGCAACCCGGTTTTCCCGAGGAGGTGCTGCCGGCCTATCTCGACAAACTCGGCATCGAGTATCACATCCTCGAAAAAGATACCTACAGCATCGTCAAGTCGGTGATCCCGGAAGGGAAGACCACCTGCGGCCTCTGCTCGCGGCTGCGCCGGGGCACGCTGTACGGCTTCGCCGAGCAGATCGGCGCCACCAAGATCGCGCTCGGCCACCACCGCGACGACATCATCGAGACGCTGTTCCTGAACATGTTCTTCGGCGGTTCGCTGAAGGCGATGCCGCCGAAGCTGCTCGCCGATGACAAGCGCAACGTCGTCATCCGCCCGCTGGCCTACTGCGAGGAGGCCGATCTCGAAGCCTACGCCGTGGCCCGCGAGTTCCCGATCATCCCGTGCAACCTGTGCGGCTCGCAGGAGAACCTGCAGCGGCAGGCGATCAAGGAGATGCTGCGGGAGTGGCAGCGCAAGCACCCCGGCCGCATCGAGTCGATCTTCTCGGCGATCAGGAATGTCGCCCCGTCGCAACTGGCCGATACCGAACTGTTCGACTTCGCCAGCCTGCGCGTCGAGCGCGAGGCGGTCGAGGCGATCCGCGCCATCAACCTCTGCTGACCCGCCGCCAGCTTTCCAAACTGGCCCACTTCCTGCACTGACCCCTCTCGAAAGCCGTCGGCATCGCCACTTCGTCAAAAGTTTGGCTGTGCCGGCTGCGGTGCTCCGCCGATCCGGCGGGGCGGGGCGCGAGCCCCCTGTCAGAACCTTGACTGTGAACGACTGAGCGGGAACCCGACCATGAGAACCGAACGCGCGGACATCCATCAGCTGCTGCAGCAGATGCGGCAGGTGCAGGACCAGATGAAGAGCGCCCAGGGGCTGCGCGAGGGCGCGGCCGTTCACGGCATGACGCCGCCCGGCGCGCTCAACGGGGTCGGGCAGGGGGAGAAGGTCTCCGGTTTCTCCGACCTGTTCAAACAGGCGGTCAGCTCGGTCAACGAGACGCAGCAGCAGGCCAGCGCGATGGCCACCGCCTACGAGAAGGGCGATACCGGCGTCTCGCTGTCGCAGGTGATGGTGGCGTCGCAGAAGGCCAGCGTCTCGTTCCAGGCGCTGACGCAGGTGCGCAACCGGCTGGTCGAGGCTTACCAGGACATCATGAACATGCCGATCTGAGCGGCCCGCCGCTCGCGCAACCTTTTCCGCTGACGATCCGACCGAGAGTTCTCCGCCATGGCGACGCTGCCCGCAACCAACGAAACCCCCGGTAACGCTCCCGCGCGGCGGATGCTGCCGCAGAGCGACGTGCTCGTCGGCCTCGCCAACCTCAACCTGTTCCGCCAGCTCGGCCTGCTGGTCGGGCTGGCCGCCAGCGTCGCCATCGGCGTCGCCGTGGTGCTGTGGTCGCGCGGCGAGGATTACCGCCCGCTGTACGGCAGCCTGGAGCGGCTCGACTCCTCCGCCGTGCTCGACGTGCTCGACAGCAGCAAGATCAAGTACCGCATCGACAGCGGCACCGGCGCGCTGCTGGTCCAGTCCGACAAGATTCACGACGCGCGGCTGAAGCTGGCCGAAGCGGGCGTGCCCGGCGAGAACACGGTCGGCTTCGAGCTGCTCGACAGGGAGCAGCCGCTCGGCACCAGCCAGTTCATGGAGGGGGCGCGCTACCGCCGTTCGCTGGAAGGCGAACTGGCGCGCACCATCGCCAGCATCACCAACGTGCGCGGCGCTCGCGTCCATCTCGCCATTCCGAAGGAGTCGGTGTTCGTGCGCGACGCGCGGCCGGCCTCCGCCTCGGTCTTCGTCGAGCTCTTTCCCGGCGGCGGGCTGACGCCGGCGCAGGTCAAGTCGATCGTCAACCTGGTCGCCAGCAGCATCCAGCAGCTGCAGCCCGAGAATGTCACCGTGGTCGACCAGAAGGGCAGCCTGCTGTCGCAAATGGCGCTGGAGGACCCGGAGCTGGCGCAGGCCAACCGGCAGCTGGAGCACACCCACCGCATCGAGCGACGGCTGCTCGATCGCGTCAACTCGATCCTCGAACCGCTGATCGGCGCCGACAGGTTCCGCGCCGAGATCGCCGCTGACGTCGACTTCACCGCGATCGAGCAGGCCGACGAGATCTTCAACCCCGATCTGCCGGCGCTGCGCAGCGAGCAGCGTATTGCCGAGAGTCGCGGTGAAACCGCCGCCGGCGGTGTGCCGGGGGCGCTCAGCAACCAGCCGCCGGTCGACGGCGTGGCGCCGGAGCAGGCTGCGCAGCAGGGTGGACAGTCTCCGCAGGGTACCGGCCCGACCGCGGCGCCTGCCGCCGGCGCGCCGGGTGCCGCCAATGGCCGTGCGCGCGAACAATATGTGCGCAACTTCGAACTCGACCGCACCCTCAGCTACACCCGCCATCAGGTCGGCAAGCTGCGCCGGCTGACCGTCGCCGTTGCCGTCGACAACCGCATGGCACCGGGCGCCGACGGCGGCGAGCTGGTCAGCACGCCGTGGACCACGGAGGAGCTGGAGCGCATGGCTATACTGGTGCGCAACGCGGTGGGGTTCGACCCGGCGCGCGGCGATATCGTCAATGTGGTCAACAGCGCCTTCGTCGCGCCGGCAATGCAGGCCGATCTGGCGGAGCTGGAGACAACGCCCTGGTGGCGTCAGCAGTGGGTGCTGGATCTGGCTCGACAGGGGGTCGGTCTGCTGGTGGTACTGGTGCTGGTGTTTGCCGTGTTGCGACCGGTGATGCGCAGCCTCAGCCAGGCGTCGCGCGACACCGGTTCGGGCGGCGCGGGCATGGCGGCGCTGGGTCCGACCGATCTGGGCTTCGGCGCGGGTGGCGACAAGGTGACGCTGAGCAGCGGCGACAGCCTGATGCTGCCGGGACCGAACGATGCCTATGAACAGCAGATCACCGCCATCAAGGGGATGATCGCCGAAGACCCGGGCCGGGTCGCGCAGGTGGTCAAGAAATGGGTAGCCAGCAGTGAGTGAAGTCTCTTCCAAGAGCAAGTTGTCGCGCCTCGACCAGGCCGCCATCTTGCTGATGTCGCTCGGTGAGAAAGACGCCGCGGCGGTGCTGCGCCATCTCGGGCCGAAAGAGGTGCAGCGGCTCGGCACGGCGATGACGCAGTTGCAGAACGTCGAGCGCGCGCAGGTCGAAGAGGTGGTCACCAACTTCATGGGCGAGGCGCAGGCGCTGACCGGCCTCGGTGTCGGCACCGACAGCTACATCCGCACCATGCTGGTCGAGGCGCTCGGCGAGGACAAGGCCAATTCGCTGGTCGACCGTATCCTGCTCGGCGGCAACACCACCGGCCTCGATACGCTGAAGTGGATGGACCCGCGCTCGGTGGCCGACCTGATCCGCCACGAGCATCCGCAGATCCAGTCGATCGTGGTCGCCTACCTCGACCCCGACCAGGCCGCCGAGGTGCTGGGCAACCTCGCCGAGAAGCCGCGCCTCGACATCATCATGCGCATCGCCGCGCTCGACTCGGTACACCCGACCGCGCTGCAGGAGCTGAACAACATTCTGGAGAAGCAGTTCTCCGGCAACGCCGCGTCGAAGACCAAGGCAATGGGTGGCGTCAAGGTGGCCGCCAACATCATGAACAACCTCGACCTGAGCATCGAAAGCGAACTGATGGAGTCGATCAAGGAGATCGACGAGGATCTCGGTGGCCGCATCCAGGATCTGATGTTCGTCTTCGACGACCTGAAGAAGGTCGACGACAAGGGCATCCAGGCACTGATGCGCGAGATCTCCTCCGAGGTGCTGATCCTGGCGCTGAAGGGGGCCGACGACGAGCTGCAGGAGAAGATTTTCAAGAACATGTCGAAACGCGCCGCCGAGCTGCTGCGCGACGACCTCGAAGCGAAAGGACCGGTGCGCGTCTCCGAAGTGGAGACCGCGCAGAAAGAGATTCTGACCATCGCACGGCGCATGGCCGACTCCGGCGAGATCGTGCTCGGCGGCAGCGGCGAGGAGATGATCTGACATGGCGATCGTGGCGCGTAACCGGCCATGCACCGCTGGGCGGATCGCATGAGCGACGAGTGCGCCAGCGACCCGGCGAATGACGCCGGCAACCGCATTCCGGCCGAGCGCGGTCGCGGCTTCTCGAACTGGCAGCTGCCGGATATCGGTAGCGGCGAGCCAGTCGAGACGGCGCTCGGTCGGTCGGGTCCGTCGGCGCGCTCGGTCACCGCGCGCGAGCTGGAGGAGATCAGTAACGGCGCCTATCGCGAAGGGTTCGACCAGGGTTACGGCGACGGCCATCGCGAGGGGTTGGCCGCCGGGCGCGAAGCGGGTATCGCCGAGGGTCGCGCCGAGGCAAAGGCGGAGATCGACAAGCAGGTGGCACAGCTGCAGCAGGTGATGACCCGGCTGATGGCCCCGATCGCCACCCAGCAGACCGACATCGAGAACGCGCTGACCCGCCTTGCGCTCGACATCGCCCGCGCGGTGCTGGCGCGCGAACCGGCGCTGCCGCCCGAGCAGCTGCAGCCGGTGGTGCGCACCGCGCTGCAGCAGCTGCCGGTCGGCGAGCGCAACTTCACCGTGGTGCTGCATCCCGAGCAGGCGCAGCAGGTACAGGGCTGGCCGCAGTGGCCGCCGCACTGGCGCATCGAGAGTGACGCGCGAGTCGAACCGGGCGGCTGTCGCGTCGTCGCCGAACACACCCTGATCGACTACACCATCGGCCTGCGTTTCCGCCAGGTGGCGGAGCAGATGCTTGTCGAGCAGCCGAGCGGCGAACCGCCGGAGCCGGGCCTGCTGCTGGATCGCGCCGATGACGACCTCCCGCGCTGACACCGCCGCACCCCTTGCCACACCTCTCGCCGAACGCCTCGCCGCTCGCGCGACGCGTCTCGATACCTTCGTGCCACAACCGGCCGCCGTCGGTCGTCTGATCCGTCTGGTGGGCATGACACTGGAGGCGGTCGGCCTGTCGTTGCCGGTCGGCGCGCGCTGCCTGGTCGCCACGCGCAGCGGTCGCATGGTCGAAGCCGAAGTGGTCGGTTTCGATGAGCGCAAACTGTTTCTGATGCCGACCGAACGTTTCGACGGGCTGCAGCCCGGCGCGCGCGTGGTGCCGTTGAATCGCTCCACGCATATTCCCGTCGGCATGGAGTTGCTCGGTCGTGTCATCGACGGCGCGGGTCGGCCGCTCGACGGTCGCGGCCCGCTCAATTGCAGCGAACAGATCGATCTCGAAGGGCCGGCGATCAACCCGCTGGAGCGCAAGCCGATCCACGAGGTGCTCGATGTCGGCATCCGCGCCATCAACTCGGTGCTGACGGTCGGGCGCGGCCAGCGCCTCGGCCTGTTCGCCGGCTCCGGCGTCGGCAAGAGCGTACTGCTCGGCATGATGACGCGCTTCACCGAGGCGGAGATCGTCGTGGTCGGGCTGGTCGGCGAGCGCGGTCGCGAGGTCAAGGAGTTCATCGAGCAGGTACTCGACCAGGAGGGGATGAAGCGCGCCGTGGTCGTCGCCTCGCCGGCCGACGACGCGCCGCTGATGCGGCTGCGCGCGGCGATGCTGGCGTCGCGCGTCGCCGAATATTTCCGCGATCAGGGCAAGCAGGTATTGCTGCTGATGGATTCGCTGACCCGCTACGCGCAGGCACAGCGCGAGATCGCACTCGCCGTCGGCGAACCGCCGGCGACCAAGGGCTATCCGCCGTCGGTCTTCGCCAAGCTGCCGGCGCTGGTCGAGCGCGCCGGCAACGACGCCACCGGGCGCGGCTCGATCACGGCGTTCTACACGGTGCTGACCGAGGGCGACGACCTGCAGGACCCGGTTGCCGACTCGGCGCGCGCGATTCTCGACGGCCACGTCGTGCTGTCGCGCCAGCTCGCCGACGAGGGGCACTATCCGGCCATCGACATCGAGGCGTCGATCAGCCGCGCCATGCCCAACATCGTGCCGGAGACGCAGCTGAAGGCGGCGCAGCGCATCAAGCAGCTCTACTCGCGCTACCAGCAGAGCCGCGACCTGATCGCGGTCGGCGCCTATGTGCCGGGCAGTGACGCCGAGACCGACGAGGCGCTGCGCATGCTGCCGCAGATTCGCCTGTTCCTGCGCCAGGGGCTCGCCGAATCCTTCTCTTATGACGATAGCGCCAGCCAGCTGCAGCAGCTCGCGGGTGATCGGAGAGCGGAATGAGCGGGCGCAATACCTCGGACCGTCTGACCATGCTGCTGCGGCTGGCGGCGCTGCGCGAGGAGCGCGCCGCGCGCCAGCTCGGCGCCGCCACCCTGCAGCAGCAGAGCGAGGAGCAGCGTCGCCAGCAGCTGGTCGAGTACGAGCGCGAGTATCAGGCGAGTTACCTGCAGAAGGGGCACGAGCAGCCGATGAGCCGGTCGCAGCTACTGAACTATCGCGGCTTCTTCCATCAGCTCGACCAGATCCAGCTGCATCAGGCGCGGGTGGTCGCCGAGCGCGGCGCCGAGCTGGAACAGGCGCGCGCGGCGTGGCTGGCGCAATACGCGAAGCGGCGGCTGCTGACGCAGGTGCGCGACCGCGCGCGCCGGCAGGAGGAGCAGCAGCAGGAGCAGCGACAGCAGCGCGAGCTCGACGACCGGCCGCGGCGTTGACGCTGGGTGCTGGCTCTCGGTGCTGGCCGAGCGATGGTCCGGCATCGCGGTTATGCTATGGGCACTGTTGATTCCACTGTGACAGCCCCATTCGATTTTCCGCGGAGCGCAGCATGACGACTGGCCATCTCGATGCATTCACCATCCGCGAATTGAAGTCGGTGATGGGCAACGATTTTGCCCAGCTGGTCCGCGCCTTCATCACCGACAGCCACCAGCGCCTGGCGGCCATCGCCGCCGCGGTTGACGGTGCCGATGCCGATGCCCTGCGGCGCGCCGCCCACAGCTTCAAGGGCAGTGCCGGCAACATGGGCGCTCCCGCGTTGCTGCAGCTGTGCCAGCTCCTTGAGCAGAATGGCGTCGATGGCGAGCTGGCCGGGTGCGGCGATCTCTACCGCGCGCTGCACGACGAGTTCGTTGCCGTCGAACGCGAGATGCTGGCGCTGCTCGCCTGATACCGCCTCCCCGCGCCTCGGCGACCCCTCCCGAAACGCCCTGACGAGTTGGCAGCCATCTTGCTCTCCCACTCCTGACGTGAGTGCCATCGCGCTGGAGAGAGCGAATGAATTCCCCACTGATCACCTTGACGATGTCGACGCCGGGTACCCCGACCGTGGCGACGGCCACGTCGACAACCACATCGGCAATCACGCCGGCAGCCACGGAAAACGCGGCGACCAGCGCGTTTCAGCCGGTGCTGGCGGCGTTGCAGCAGGGCGCAGCCGAGAGCGTGCAGGTACCCGTGCAGATGTCGTTGCCGTCAACCGCGGAGGTGGCAACCCTGCCGCTGCCGACGGGCAACGAGTTGCCGGCTGGCGGCGAGCCCTTGCCGCTGCCGGTGATCGCCATGGCGGCGACCGATGCCGAAGCGGCGACGCTGGCCGCTGACGATCCCGAGGGCATCGGCGAGCCGGTGCCGGTGATCGACGAACACTCCCCGGCACCGGATACCGAAGCGCTCGCCATCGACAGCGAACCGGCGCAGTCCGAGGTCGCGCTGTTTGCCGCCGCCGATTCGAATGCGCCACCGGTGGTGCCTGCCGCCCGGTCGGCGCGGGGAGACGCGATCGCCACGCCGACCGAGCCGGCCAGCGGTACCGTCAAGCGGCTGTTGCCGGCCTCCACCGATCGACACTCGACACAGAGCCGCGCCGACACGGCGTCGACGCCGCTGGCGGATGCCGGTGGCGCGCGCCCGGGTGCGACACAGGCCCAGGCGCCAGTCGTTGGTCGCGCCGATGTCGATCCGTCGATGTCGCTGGAGGGTGTCGATGCCGCCGAGCCGGTCGCCACCACCTCCGTCGCCGCGCCGCCGCGCGACCATTCGCTGCGCGCCTATCAGGGAACAGCTCCTGCGACGGCACAGGTCGAGGTGCCGGTGGGACGCCCGGGCTGGAACGAGGCGGTGCTGGAGAAGGTGATGTGGTTCAGCGCGCAGCGTATCGGCAGCGCCGAGATCCATCTGAATCCGGCTGAACTGGGACCGCTGTCGGTGCGCATCAGCACCCACCAGGAGCAGGCCAGTATCTACTTCAGCAGCCACCACGCTTCCGTGCGCGACGCCCTTGATCAGGCGCTGCCGCGATTGCGCGAAATGTTCGACAGCCAGGGCATCCAGCTGCTCGACGCCGGCGTTGGTGAGCAGCGCCACGCGCGCCAGCAGGCCGACGGTCGTGGTGAAGGGGGCAGCCAGGTCGCGAGCGGAGGGGATGATGGAGGCGGGGGTGAGCGCGGTGCCGAAGGCGCAGCGCTCACCGTGAGAGTCAGCAATCAGCTGGTTGATGCCTACGCCTGACGGTCGTGTTGTTCTGCGTTTCCGAAGCCGCACCTGTGTGCGGCTTTTTTATTTCGCCTGTCGCTCAACGGCGCAGTGCGCCTGGCGCGCTTTGAATTGGCGCTATTTTCCAGTGCCAGCGGCTACACTGTCGCCGCTGCGGCGAGGCTCGCGGCATCCGCGTCGGCAGCGCCGGCATTCCAAAAATCAGTGGCATAGCTTTTGCTCCAACCCTTTTTGCTGGAGCGGAGCGTCGGAAGTTTGGCATGGCAAAAGAGCCCAGGGCAGCACCCGAACAGGACGAAGAGGCGGATGCGACGGTCGCCGCGGATGCCGGCAAGAAAAAGAAACTGATCATGCTCGGCGCGGTGGTCGCGGTGCTGCTGCTGTTGGCCGGTGGCGGCACCTTCCTGGCGCTGGGGATGCTCGGCGGCGAGGAGAAGGTTGCGGCCGAAGGCGAGGGTGCGTCAGCAACGGCCAGGGAGACCGAAGCGGCCAAACCCGGCAGGCCGGCGGCGATCTACGAGGTACTGGAGCCACCGTTCCTGACCAACTACACCGTGCAGGGGCGGCCGCGTTATCTGCAGCTGTCGATTGCGCTGATGTCGCGCGAACAGGCTGGCATTGATGCCGCGAGGCTGCACATGCCGGTGATTCGCAACCGTCTCGTGCTGCTGCTGAGCGGTGAGGATTTCGCCACGCTGCAGACTGATGCCGGTCGCAACCAGCTGCAGCAGAAGGTGCTGGTCGCGGTGCAGGAGATCCTGCAGAAGGAGATCGGCGCGCCGGGCGTCGAACAGGTGTTCTTCACCGCGATGGTGATGCAGTGATCGTGGTGAACGAAGCGAGCATGAACGAAGCGAGGTAGGGCAACGTGCAGGATCTGTTATCACAGGAGGAGATCGATGCGCTGCTGCATGGCGTCGACGACGGCGCGGTCAGCACCGACTCCGATTTCATTCCCGGCGAGGCGCGCTCCTACGACCTGACCAGTCAGGACCGCATCGTGCGCGGGCGCATGCCGACGCTGGAGATGATCAACGAACGCTTCGCACGCTATACCCGCATCAGCCTGTTCAACCTGTTGCGGCGCAGCGCCGATGTCGCGGTCGGTGGTATCCAGATCCAGAAATTCGGCGAATACGTGCACACGTTGTATGTGCCGACCTCGCTCAACATGGTCAAGCTGCGGCCGCTGCGCGGTACCGGGCTGGTCATCCTCGACGCCAAGCTGGTGTTCAAGCTGGTCGACAACTTTTTTGGCGGTGACGGTCGCCATGCCAAGATCGAGGGGCGCGAATTCACCCCGACCGAGCTGCGTGTCGTCGAGATGGTGCTGCAGCAGGCCTTCATCGACCTGCGCGAAGCGTGGAAGACGATCTATCCCGTCGAGTTCGAATTCGTCAATTCCGAAGTGAACCCGTCGATGGCCAACATCGTCAGCCCGAGCGAGGTGGTGGTGGTGTCGACCTTTCACGTCGAGCTCGACGGCGGCGGTGGCGACATGCATATCACGCTGCCCTACGCGATGATCGAACCGATCCGCGAGACACTCGACGCCGGCATGCAGAGCGACGTCGATGATATCGACGAGCGCTGGGTGCGCTCGCTGCGCGAGGACGTGGTCGGCGCGACGGTGACGCTCAATGGTTCGCTGGCGGAAAAGGCGATCACGCTGCGCGACGTGCTGAAGCTGGAGCCGGGCGACGTCATCCCGATCGAGATGCCGGAACATCTGGTGCTGACGGCCAACGGCGTGCCGGTGATGAACGCGCGGCTGGGGCAGTCACGTGGCAATCTTGCGCTGCAGATCCTCGGCAAGATCGATCGCAGCAATGGCTTGTGACCGCAACTGCGTCGGCGCCAGACAACAACCACAATCCAACACGGCAGGGTGACTGCCGTCGAGAGCTGAACGATGAGTGACGACGATCTCGATCAGGACAAGATGGCCGAAGAGTGGGCCGCGGCAATGTCCGAGCAGGATGATGGCGCGCAGGACGACATCGATGCGTTGCTGGGTGCCCAGGCCGGCAGCAAGCCGGAGGCCAGCCGGGCACCACTCGATGAGCTCAGGCCGGCGGCGAAGGGAGCGGTCACTGGTGCCCCCGATCTCGATGTCATCCTGGATATTCCGGTGCGCATCTCGATGGAGGTCGGCAATACCGAGATCACCATCCGCAACCTGCTGCAGTTGAACCAGGGCTCGGTGATCGAACTCGACCGGCTCGCCGGCGAACCGCTCGACGTGCTGGTCAACGGCACCCTGATCGCGCACGGCGAAGTGGTGGTGGTCAACGAAAAGTTCGGCATCCGCATGACCGATGTCATCAGCCCGTCGGAACGCATCAAGAAACTGCGCTGATCCTGTCGCGGGGCGCGGGCCGCTCCGCTGTACACGCCCGCCAGCGGGCGCCATCCGGAATCGTGACCGTGACCAGCCCATCCCGAATTTCCGTTTTTCTCTTCGCGCTGCTCGCTGCGCTGCCGCTGCAGGCGGCGGAACCTGCCGCCACTGCACCGGTAGTCGCCGCCACCAGCCCCTGGAACCTGGTGCTGGGTCTGCTGTTTCTGCTGCTGATCGTGATCGGCGGCTGGTGGCTGACACGGCGCCTGGGCGGCCTGCCGCTGACGGGTTCGAACCGTTCGCTGCGTGTCGTTGCCTCGACCATGGTCGGTGCGCGCGAGCGCGTCGTGCTGCTCGAAGTCGGCAACGGCGAACAGCTGCTGCTCGGCGTCGCGCCGGGGCAGGTGCGCCTGCTGAAGGCGTTCGACCAGCCGCTGCCGGTCGAGCCGCGCGCCGGCGATGAATTCGCCGCGCGCCTGCGTCAGCTGCTGCAGCAGGGGACGGGTCGATGAACGCTGCCGCAAAAGCGCCGATGTGGTTGTTGCGATGGGTGTCGGCATCGTTGTTGTCGATGATGCTGTCGATTTTCGTCGCCTCGCCGGCGCTGGCGCAGGGCTCGACTGCGCCGGCACCTGCACCGGCTGCGCAGGGTTCGCAGCTGCTGCCCGGCATACCGGCGCTGCAGATGAAAACCAATCCGGACGGCGGCCAGGATTACACGGTAACGCTGCAGATCCTCGCCATCATGACGGTGCTGACGCTGCTGCCGTCGTTCCTGATGATGATGACGGCGTTCACCCGCATCATCATCGTCTTCGCGATCCTGCGACAGGCAATCGGATTGCAGACCACGCCGTCGAACCAGGTGCTGCTCGGGCTGGCGCTGTTCCTGACCATCTTCGTCATGCAGCCGGTGTTCCAGCAGATCAACGAACAGGCGCTGCAGCCCTATCTGAACGAACAGCTGGCGCCGGGCGATGCACTGCAGAGCGCCTCGCGGCCGATTCACACCTTCATGCTGTCGCAGACGCGTGAATCGGATCTCGACCTGTTCATGCGCATCTCCGACACCGAGCCGGTCAACACGCCGGAGGAGGTGCCGTTCTTCGTGCTGGCGCCGGCCTTCCTGACCAGCGAGTTGAAAACGGCGTTCCAGATCGGCTTCGTGCTGTTCGTACCGTTCCTGATCATCGACCTGGTGGTGGCCAGCGTGCTGATGGCGATGGGTATGATGATGCTGTCGCCGATCATCATTTCGCTGCCGTTCAAATTGATGTTGTTCGTACTGGTCGACGGTTGGGCGCTGATCATCGGCAGTCTTGCCGCCAGTTACGGATAACGCGGAGGAGGTTGCGCATGTCTCCCGAAGTGGTCATCGATCTGTTCGCGCAGGCGCTGATGATGGTGATAATGATGGTCAGCGTGCTGATCGTGCCGGGGCTGCTGGTTGGTCTCGTCATCAGCACTTTTCAGGCGGCGACGCAGATCAATGAGCAGACGCTCAGTTTTCTGCCGCGTCTCATCGTCACGCTGACCGCTGTGATGCTGGCTGGCCCATGGCTGCTGACCAAGCTCATCGATTTCACGCAGCAGTTGATCATGAACATCACCCGCTTCATCGGCTGACCGCCGTGCTCGAACTCGATGTCGCCGCGCTGCAGGCCTGGATCGGCCAGTTTCTCTGGCCGCTGATTCGCGTCGGCGCCTTCTTCATGGTGGTGCCGGTGATCGGCGCGCAGACCGTGCCGCCGCGCATTCGCCTGTTGCTGGCGCTGCTGCTGACGATGGCGATTGCGCCGCAGCTGCGCGATCTGCCGCAGCCCGATCCACTGTCGCCGCTCAGTGTCGTGCTGATCGCCCAGCAGCTGCTGATCGGCATCGGCCTCGGCCTGTTTCTGCAGCTGATGATCCAGGCCTTCATCATGACCGGGCAGATCATCGCGATGAAGATGGGGCTCGGCTTCGCCTCGCTGAACGATCCCGTCAACGGTGTCGTCGTCACCGTCGTCAGCCAGTTCAACCTGATTCTCGCCACGCTGCTGTTCCTGGCGATGAATGGCCATCTGGTGATGATCGATGTGCTGGTCGAGAGTTTCCGCACGCTGCCGGTTGGCGTCGATCCCGGCACCGAACGCTGGATGGCGCTGGTGGGGTGGGGCAGCTGGATGTTCGCCGCCGGGGTGTTGATGGCGCTGCCAGCGGTGACCGCGCTGCTGATCATCAACAGCACGCTGGGTGTCATCACCCGCGCCTCGCCACAGCTCAACATCTTCGCCATCGGCTTTCCGTTGATGCTGTTGCTCGGCTTCATCATCCTGTGGGCCAACATGGTCAGCTTCCTGCCGCAGTTCGAGCGTTACAGCGGCGAGACACTGCTGCAGATGCGCGAGTGGATTCAGTGATCCACGGTGATACCAGGAAGGGCGGGCAAGGGTGGTCGACGTGACGAAGCAGGGTGACATGGAGCAAAAGTCGCGCGATGCCGGCCAGCTGGCGGCATCGATCGGCCTGGTGGTTGGTCCGCTGCTGTTTCTGCTGACACTGTTCACCGAGCCGCCGGTCGGGTTGAGCGTGTCGGGCTGGCGCGCGCTCGGTGTGACCGCGCTGATGGCGACCTGGTGGGCGACCGAGGCGCTGCCGCTGGCGGCCACCGCGCTGCTGCCGATCCTGCTGCTGCCGCTGCTCGACATCGCCGCGCTGGAGCGCGCCACCGCGCCCTATGCCAACCCGGTCATTTTTCTTTTTCTCGGCGGTTTCACGCTCGGGCTGGCGATGGAGCGCTGCGGGCTGCACCGGCGCGTCGCGCTGATGACGCTGCTCGCCGTCGGCAGCGGGCCGCGCCGACAGATCGGCGGCATCATGCTGGCGACCGGTTTCATCGGCATGTGGGTCAGCAATACTGCGACGACGATCATGATGCTGCCGATCGGCCTGTCGGTGATCGAACTGGTCACGCGCGATGCCGACAGCGCCGAGCGCGAGCGCTTCGCCGTCGCGCTGCTGCTGGCGATCGCCTATTCGGCGTCGATCAGCGGCATGACGACGCTGATCGGCACGCCGCCGAATGCGCTGCTGGCGGCCTATCTGCGCGAGAACCACGCGATCGAGATCGGTTTCGGCCAGTGGATGCTGCTCGGGCTGCCGCTGGCGTTGGTGATGCTGTCGTTCACCTGGTGGTGGCTGACCCGGCGCGGTTTCGCCATCTCGACGGCCGGCAGCGAGGCGATGCTGCGCCGGGAGCTGGCGGTGCTCGGCGCCCCGTCGCGCCACGAGTGGCGTGTCGCCGCGGTGTTTGTGCTGACGGCGACGGCCTGGGTCACGCGGCCGCTGTTCGAGCGGTTCGTGCCGGGCATCAGCGACACCGGTATCGCCATCACCGCCGCGCTGCTGCTGTTTCTGCTGCCGGCCGGCGGCGGTGGGCGCCTGCTCGACTGGCGCACCGCCGAGAAACTGCCGTGGGGTGTGCTGCTGCTGTTCGGTGGCGGTTTGTCGCTGGCGGCGGCGATCCAGGGCAGCGGGCTGGCCGGCTGGCTGGCGCAGGGGCTCGGCGCGTTTGGCACGCTGCCGCGGCTGTTGATGATCGGGCTGGTGGTGCTGGTGATCAACCTGCTGACCGAGCTGACCTCGAATACCGCCACCGCGGCGACGTTCCTGCCGCTGTTGGCGGCGCTGGCCGTCGCCGTGGCGATGCCGGTCGAGATGCTGGCGATCCCGGCGGTGATCGCGGCGAGCTGCGCTTTCATGATGCCGGTGGCAACACCGCCCAACGCCATCGTCTTCGGCAGCGGTCATCTGCGCATCGGCCACATGATCCGCGCCGGCGCGGCGCTGAGCCTGTTCAGCGTGATGGCGATAACGCTGTTCTGCTTCGTGCTGGTCGGGCGGATCTGGTAGCGCCGGCAGCGCCGGGTTGGCGGTGTCAGCTCTATTCAGGACGGCTCAGACACCTGCAAAACGTATCAGGCACCAGCAAAAAGGCCCGGCGATTGCCGGGCCTTTTTGCTGTCGGGTTGCTGGCGACGTTTTACGCGCCGCGTGTTACCTCAAACGCTGCGCTTCAGGCGCGGATCGTTGGCTGCCCGCCCGGGGTTGGGGCGTGTCGTGTCGGGCTGCGCCGGTGCGGCGTTGAGTGCCGTCATCGACGGTTGCGAGGTCTGCAGGTTGGCGACACCCACCTTGCGCGGCTGAACCCGCGGATCGTTGGCGGAGCGACCGCCGGCGATCGCCGTGGCCGGCTGGGCGGTCGGCTGCGCGATCGCGGGAGCGGAGACGGGTTCTGCCACGACCGGTTCGACACTGGGTGCGACGGGAGCAGCAGGCTCGGCAACAGGCTCAACGACCGCGCTGACCGGTGTGGCTTCGACGGCGTCTGTCGCAGGCTCAACGGATTCCGCAACGGGTTCGCTGGCGCTCTCTGCAACAGCGGTGGTTGCCGCGATCGGCGCAATGACAGCAGCTGGAAGCTCGCTGGCACCGTCTGCGGCATCGCTGTCGGCCTCTGCCGGCTCGGCGGCTGCCGCAGCCTCAGTAACGTCAGAGGCTTCATCATCAGCTTCGGCGACAGCTTGCTCGTCGGCCTCGCCTTCAGTCGAGTCACCGGCAGTGCGCGGGCCGCGGTCACGGCCACCGCGACGGCGACGGCGGCGCGGGCGGGTCTCGCCATCGGCGCGCGCCTGCTGTTCTTCGCCTTCGATCTCCGTCACCTCGTCGGGCGTGTCAAGCGTGTCGGGGAGCGCTACGGCAGCGACAGCGGGCTCGTCGCCGACGTTGGCGATCTCGGCGCTGCTCTCCTCGGGCAGTGCCTCACGCACACGCTCGGCCGGGCCGCGCGGGCGGCGGTCGCGTGGACGGCGCTGCGGCCGGTTTTCGCTGCCTTCGTTGGAGTCGGGCGTCGCCGTGTCGGCGAGGGGCTCATCGGCCGCGATTGGCTGGGGCCGTTCGCGGCGACGTTCGCCACGCTCGCGGTTGTCGCGAGGCTCACGCGGTTCCCGTTGTTCACGCGGCTCCCTTTGCTCGCGGGGTTCACGCTGCTCGCGTGCTTCTCGCGGCTCTCTCTGTTCACGCGGCTCGCGAGCCTCTCTCGGCTCACGCGGTTCGGAGCGCCCCTCGGTACGTCCCTCGCCACCACGACCGCGGTTGCGGTTGCGGCCACCGCGGCTGCGACGGCGCTGTTCGCCGTTGCGATCGCGCTGCCCGTCGTCGTCACGCCTGGGCTGTGCCGGGGTGGTGGCCGGCGTTGGCTCGGGTTCGCCGAACAGCATGCCGATCAGGCGGTTGAAGAGGCCGGGAGATTTGCGGGCCGGTTCAACAGCGGCGACTGCCGCCTTGACCGGGGCGGCAACAGGCTCCTCCGGCTCGATCATCGCCGACGGCGCCGGCGCGCTCGGCGCGGTCAGCTGCACCGCGGCTTTTTGCCGCTCCGGAATTTCTGTGCCCGCCAGCACTTCGGTGGTCTCCGGCGCGTGGTGGTGTTCCGGTTGCACCTCGTAGCTGAGCATGCTCAGGTTTTCGTCGTCGTCGCGCAGGCGCTTCACTTCGAAGTGCGGCGTCTCCAGGTGCGGCGACGGCACGATGGCGACGCGCACGCGGTTGCGGCTCTCGATGGCGGTGATGGCGCTGCGTTTCTCGTTGAGCAGGAAGCTGGCGACGGAGACCGGCACGATGGCGTGGATCTCGG
>CAYLRA010000049.1:0-19442 GCA_964386045.1 uncultured Verrucomicrobiaceae bacterium
CGCCGGGCTGGATCGCGCACTGGAACGAGATGATCAGCGGCAGCTACAAGATCGGTCGTCCGCGCCAGCTCTACACTGGCTCGGCCAAACGCGACTTCCTGCCACTGGCACAGCGCGACTGATTGTCCGGGTAACACCCTCCCCGCAAAAGCCGCTCATCGAGCGGCTTTTTCATTTCCGGCCCCCGCTTCATTCCGACCCCTGCGCACCGCGCTGCCGAACACCCGCGGTGCACAAGACAGGTTGAGAGTCCACTGCAAATGCAAACCCGTATCAGTTACGATAGCGCTTCGCTTTGAGCCGGACCCGCCTGCATGTCTGAAGCCATCGCCATCACCCCTCCAACGCTGCCAGTCGCACCCGCGGTCGAAGCCGAAACCGGGGCCGCCATTGCGCTGTCGCTGGAGGGCGTGCGCCATCGCTATGGCGACAAGACGGCCATCGTCGATGTCTCCTGGCAAGCCAGCAGCGGCCGCACCGTCTGCCTGCTCGGCCACTCCGGCTGCGGCAAGACCACGCTGCTGCGGCTGATTGCCGGCATCGAACGGCCCACCGGCGGTCGCATCCTGATCGACGGCGAGGAGGTCAGCGGACCCGCCCGTTTCGTGGCACCGGAGCAGCGTCGCATCGGGCTGGTATTCCAGGACTACGCGCTGTTTCCCCACCTGACCGTGCTCGACAACGTCCTGTTCGGCCTGCGCGGTCGCGACCGTTCAGCCAACCGCGCCACGGCCATGCAGGCGCTGGAGCGCGTCCACATGGCGCACCACGCCGGCAGTTATCCGCACACCCTCTCCGGCGGCGAGCAGCAGCGCGTCGCGCTGGCGCGGGCGCTGGCGCCGCAGCCACGCCTGGTGCTGATGGACGAGCCCTTCTCCAACCTCGACCGCCGCCTGCGCGACCGGGTGCGCGACGAGACCATGGCGCTGCTGCGCGACAGCGGCACCACTACCGTCATCGTCACCCACGACCCGGAAGAGGCGCTGCGCATCGCCGACCAGATCGTGCTGCTGCACGACGGCCGCGTCGAACAGAGCGGCGCACCGGAACAGGTGTGGCACCGACCCGCCTCGCTGTTCGCCGCACGCTTCTTCAGCGACCTGAACGAAATTCCGGCGCGCTGCCACCACGGCAACGTCACCACGCCGTTCGGCCGCTTCGCGACACCGGATCACGCCGACGGCGCGCACCTGCGGCTCTGTCTGCGGCCGCACGACCTGCGGCTGACGACGCGATCGGGCGCGGTGCGCGGCCGGGTCACCGAACGTCTCTTTCTCGGCGATACCGAACAGCTGCGCATCGCCGTCCACGGGCTCGATGAGCCGCTGCTGCTGCGCCGCCCGAGTGTTGGCGATATCGCGACCGACGACGAGGTGGCGCTGGAGATCGCTCCCGGCAGCGCGCAGCTGTTCGCAGACCGCTCCTGAACTTCACCCACGCAACCGCGAGGACACCATGACAAGCCGTCTCTTCCGCCTGATCAGCTGCACCGCGATGGCCGCCGCCCTGTTCGCCGCCGCCGCGCCGCTGCAGGCCGCCGAGGTCAATCTCTATACCACCCGCGAGCCGGGGCTGATCCAGCCGCTGCTCGATGCCTTCACCGCCAGCAGCGGTATCAAGGTCAACACCGTCTTCATCAAGGATGGCCTCGCCGAACGGGTCGCCGCCGAAGGTCGGCGTTCGCCGGCCGACATTCTGATGGCGGTTGATTTCGGCAACCTGCTCGACGTGGTCGACAAGGGACTGACGCAACCGCTGCAGTCGACCGTGCTGGAGCAGGCGATCCCGATGCAGCTGCGCGATGCCGACGGCCGCTGGTTCGCGCTGTCGATGCGCGCGCGCGTGCTCTATGCGGCGAAGGATCGCACCGACCTGCAGAGCTTCACCTACGAGCAGCTGGCCGATCCGCAGTGGAAGGGCCAGATCTGCCTCCGCTCCGGCCTGCACCCGTACAACACCGCGCTGATCGCCGCCTACATCGCCCACCACGGCGAGACGGCTGCGGAGAAATGGCTGCGCGGTGTGAAGGCCAACCTGGCGCGCAAGCCGGGCGGCGGCGACCGCGAGGTGGCGCGCGACATCCTCGGCCAGCTGTGCGACATCGGCATCGCCAACTCCTACTACGTCGGCCGCATGCGCAGTGGTGACGGCGGCGCCGACCAGAAGCGATGGGGCGATGCCATCAACGTCGTGCTGCCAACCTTCGAGGGCAGTGGCACCCACATCAACGTCTCCGCCGCCGCGCTGGCGAAACATGCGCCCAACCGCGAAGCCGCGGTAAAGCTGCTGGAGTACCTGGTGTCGGACGAGGCGCAGGCGATCTACGCCAGCGTCGATTACGAGTACCCGATCAAGGCCGGCGCGCGCATCGACCCGATCATCGCCAGCTTCGGCGCGCTGACGCCGGACACGCTGCCGCTGACCGAGATCGCCAGGCATCGCCGCGCCGCCAGCCTGCTGGCCGAGCGCATCGGCTTCGACAACTGAAATGCGGGGACACCGTCATCGCGGCTGGCTGGTCGCGGCCGCGCTGACTGCCTTGCTGGTGCTGACGCCGCTGCTGGCGCTGCTGCTGGTGGCGCTCGGCGGCGACAACGAACTGTGGCCGCACCTGCTCGCTTACGTGCTGCCGCCGACGCTGCTCGACACCGCGCTGCTGCTCGGCGGTGTCGGTGCGCTGGTGGTGATCATCGGCACCGGCTGCGCCTGGCTGGTCAGCGCCCATGACTTCCGTGGCCGCGCCCTGCTCGACTGGGCGCTGTTGCTGCCACTGGCGATGCCGACCTACGTCGTCGCCTACGCCTACATGGATCTGCTGCACCCGATCGGCCCGATCCAGACCGCAATGCGCGCGCTGCTCGGTATCGACAACCCGCGCGACTTCTCGCTGCCGGAAGTGCGCTCGGTCGGCGGCTGCATCCTGCTGTTCGGCTTCGTGCTCTACCCCTACGTCTACCTGACCACGCGCGCGCTGTTCCTGATGCAGTCGGCGACGCTGATCGACGCCGCGCGCTCGCTCGGGCTGGGCCGGCGCGCGGTGTTCCTGCGCGTCGCCCTGCCGCTGGCGCGACCGGCGGTCGCGGTTGGCGCCAGCCTCGCGCTGATGGAGGCGATCAACGACGTCGGCGCCTCCGAATTCCTCGGCGTGCGCACGCTGACCATCTCGATCTACTCGACCTGGCTCAACCGCGCCGACCTGGCCGGTGCCGCGCAGATCGCACTGGCGATGCTGGCCGTGGTGGCGGCGCTGCTGTGGCTGGAGCGCGCCGGCCGGCGCCGCCAGAGCTTCGCCATGGCAGCACAGCGCGCGCAGCGCATGACGCCGCAGCGACTGCGGGGCCTGCCGGCACTGCTGATGCTGCTGGCCGGCGCGGTACCGGTGCTGATCGGCTTCCTGATTCCGCTCGGCTACCTGGTCAGCGAGAGCCTCAAGCGCATCCGCTTCGCCGGTTTCCCGCCGACCCTGCTGTCGACCGCGCTCGACACGGTGCTGCTGGCGTTGGTGGCAACCGGGGTGACGCTGCTGCTCGGCACCGTCATCGCCTATACCGCGCGTATTGCGCCGGGCGGCTTTGCACGTAGCTGCGAGCGTATCGCCAGCTTCGGTTACGCGGTGCCGGGCACGGTGCTGGCGATCGGCCTGCTGACGCCGCTGGGGGCACTCGACAACCTGCTCGGCGAGTGGCTGGAGTGGCTCGGCCACGGCGGCGCCGGGCTGCTGCTGCTCGGCTCCGGCGCCGCGCTGATCTACGCCTACAGCGCCCGCTTCCTGGCGGTGGCAACCGGCGGCATCGAATCGGGACTGGGGCGGATCACGCCGTCACTCGACCACGCCGCGCGCACGCTGGGACAGAGCGAGGGCGGCGTGTTGCGCCGTATCCACCTGCCGCTGATCCGGCCGGCACTGGCGGCAGCCGGATTGCTGGTGTTCGTCGACTGCATGAAGGAGCTGCCGGCAACACTGCTGCTGCGCCCGCTCAACGTCGAGACGCTGGCGACGCGGCTCTACGCCGAAGCGGCGCGCGGCACCTACGAGGAGGGGGTGATCGCGGCGCTGATCATCGTCGCGGTGGGGTTGATTCCGGTGGTGATGCTGGCGCGGGTCGGTCGTCGCGCCAGCAGCGACGACCACACCGTCGAACGCGACCTGGCCGAACACCCGGCGCTGTGACGCGTCAGCCGGTGAACAGGGCCGCCAGCGCCACGGCCAGTGCCAGCAGCGCGATGACGGCGCTGGAGAAGGTGAGCAGGTAGAGTCGGCGCAACTGCCGCCTGGCATCCTCCGCCGCCAGTTCCAGCGCATCGATGGTGGTACCGAGCTGCTCGGCCAGTTCGCGGATCAGCGTGCCATTGCCGGTCACCGCCTCCTGCAACTCGGCGATCTGCTTCTGCGCCAGCGCGGCCTGGTTGGCCTCGCTGTCGCCCTTGAGTTTGGTGAAGGCGGGCAGCGCGGCCGACACGATCGTCGACAGATGCGGCGCCACCGCTTTTGCTATCGCCAGCCAGCTCGACATCTTCTTCCCCTTCCTGCCTTGACGCCGGTGATCAGCGCGTTTGCGAACAGGGTGCGCAGGCGCGCACCGCATCGGCCACCAGCGCCGGACCCGCGTAGATGAAACCGGTGTAGAGCTGCACGAGGCTGGCGCCGGCCACCAGTTTGTCGGCGGCATCGCTGCCGCTCATGATGCCGCCGACACCGATGATCGGCAGCCTGCCGTCGAGTTCGCGCGCCAGTGTGCGAATCACCGCCGTCGACTTCTGCGTCAGCGGCGCGCCGCTCAGACCACCGGCCTCATCGCCATGCGGCAGCTGCGCGACGGCATCGCGCGCGATGGTGGTGTTGGTGGCGATCACCGCGTCGATCTCGAACTCGCGCAGTGCAGCGGCCACCTGCGCGATATCCTCATCGGCCAGATCGGGGGCGATCTTCACCGCCAGCGGCACGCGCCGGTCGTGGCGCGCGCCGAGCAGCTGCTGCTCGCTCTTGAGCCGGTCGAGCAGTTGCCGCAGCGGATCGCCGAACTGCAGGTCGCGCAGCCCCGGCGTGTTCGGCGACGACAGGTTGACGGTGATGTAACTGGCGTGCAGCCACGCCTTGCGCATACCGATCAGATAGTCGTTGACCGCCTCTTCGGCCGGCGTCTCCTTGTTCTTGCCGATATTGATGCCGAGCACGCCGCGATAGCGGCTCGCCTGCACCCGCTCGATCAGGTAGTCGATGCCGTGGTTGTTGAACCCCATGCGATTGATGATCGCCTGCGCCTGCGGCAGCCGGAACAGGCGCGGCTGCGGATTGCCCGGCTGTGGCCGCGGCGTGACGGTGCCCACCTCGATGAAGCCGAAGCCGAGCGCCGCCAGTGCATCGATGTAGTCGCCGTTCTTGTCGAGGCCCGCCGCCATGCCGACCGGATTGGGGAAATCGATACCCATCACCCGCGCCGGCGCTGCCGGCTGTTCGCCGCGCAGCACTCCCGAAGCGCCGAGCCGCTCGACCCAGCGCAGCGCGTCGAGCGCGGCATGGTGAGAGGTTTCCGGAGACAGCGTGAACAGCAGGCGGCGCAACAGCGAATACATGGGACTCTCGGCAGGCGGAAAAGGGTCAGCGGCGACAAGGATAAAGAACGGCGCCCTCGCTCACCAGCGCATCACTCGCGCAAATTCGACGGAGCGAGCCGCTCCACCGCGCCGAGTTTGCCGCGTTCGTCGAAATGGATACGGAAGCGACCGGCGATGCCAGCGTGGGTGATGTAACGCTGCAGCGCGCTGGCCGGAAACTGCACGCGGCGGCCATCGCTGGCGCACACGATGACCACCGCGCTGGGCGTGCAATAACGCTTGGTGAACTCGTCGGCGCTGATCAGCAGCTCGATATCGACAGCAGGCATGGCTCGGCTCACGGCTCGTCGAGATGGCTGCTCTGCGCCAGGTCGAGCAGCTCGCGGATCGCCACCGAGTAGACGGCAAACTCGCGTGTATCGCTCCCCTGCATCTCCGTCATCAGCGCGCGCCAGCGCTGCACCAGCGTCTGGTGACGCTCGCTCCAGCGCGCGATGCACAGGTCGACATCGCCGTCGGCGCAGAGATGGCGCATGGCGCCAGCGGTGAGGCGGCGCAGCTGCCACTCCAGGTCGTCGCGGAACGATTCGCGCGCCAGCGCCTGCCAGTGACTCTCCACCTTGAGGTCGGTGATCTGGCGAATGAACAGATCGAGGTCGAGCTGCAGCATCAGCGCCACATGCACCTCGGCCACCTGGCGCAGCGGCGCACCGAGTTCGGTGGCGGTGTCGATGATGCCGATGGCCGGATAGAGCACCTCGGCGGCGGCGACATAGGCGGCCAGGTCGACCGGCGTGCCGGACTCCAGCAGATGCTGGCGCCGCGCCGCGTAATCCTCGGCGATGCGCCCGCGCAATATCGACGGCAGCTCGCGATAGAGCTCGGCCAGCGGCTCGCGGAAACGCGCCACTTCGGCGGCCGGATCGAGGTTGAGGCGACGGTTGCGGATCAGCCAGCGCGTGCCGCGCCGCACCAGCCGGATCAGCGCCAGCAACATGTCGAGCTGCACGTCGCCATTGATCTCGGGAATGGTCTCCATGCGCTGCCACAACGCACACAGGCCGAACACCTCGCGCACCGTGACATAGGCACGCGCCACCGTCGGCACCGTGGCGCCGGTGGAGAAGACCATGCGCTCGACGAACAGGATGCCCATCGTGTTGACGATGTCGTTGGCCACCTGGGTGGCGATGATCTGCGGGCGCAGCCGGTGGTGCTCGATCGCCAGCGGATGACGCTGCCCCAGCGCGGTCGGAAACGCCTCGTGCAGTGCCGCGCCGAGCAGCGGGTCGTCGCTCACCTGTGCGTCGACCAGCTCGCTCTTCAGCCGCCCCTTGATGTAGGAGATCAGCAGCGACAGCTCCGGTCGTGTCAGCCCCTGACCCAGCGCGCGCCGCTCCAGCAGCGTTTCGTCGTCGGGCAGGAACTCCAGCGCGCGATTGAGATGCCCGCCCTGCTCCATGCCGTGGATCAGTCGCCGGTACTCGCCGGTGCGCTCCAGCGCCTGGCGCTCGGCGAGGCTGATCGCCAGCGTCTGTCGTTCGTTGTCGCGCAATACCAGCGCGGCCACCTCGTCGGTCATCTCCGCCAGCAGTTCGCGGCGCTGCTTCTCGGTCATGTCCCCGGCCGCCACCAGCGCGTTCAGCGCGATCTTGATGTTGACCTCGTGGTCGGAGCAGTTGACGCCGCCGGCGTTGTCGATGAAGTCGGTGTTGCAGCGGCCGCCGTGCAGCGAATATTCGACGCGCGCCAGCTGTGTCATGCCGAGGTTGCCGCCCTCGCCGATGACGCGGCAGCGCAACTCGCGTGCGTCGACGCGCAGCGTATCGTTGGCCTTGTCGCCGCAATCGGCGTGGCGCTGCTGGCTGGCCTTGACGTAAGTGCCGATGCCGCCGTTCCAGAGCAGATCGACCGGCGCGCGCAACAGCGCCGAAATCAGCTCGCTCGGTGTCAGCTGCTCGGCATCGATGGCGAAGCGCACCTTCATCTGCGGCGTGATGGCGATCGACTTCAGCGTGCGCCGGAACACCCCGCCGCCGGCGGAGATCAGCGCGCGGTCGTAGTCCTCCCAGCCCGAGCGCGGCAATTCGAACAACCGCTGCCGCTCGGCGAAACTGGCTTCGGCGTCGGGATCGGGATCGATGAAGATGTGCTGGTGGTTGAAGGCCGCGACCAGCCGCAGCTGCGACGAGCACAACAGGCCATTGCCGAAGACATCGCCCGACATGTCGCCGATGCCGACCACCGTGACCGGATCGCCATTGGCATCGATGCCGAGCTCGCGAAAGTGACGCACCACCGACACCCAGGCGCCGCGCGCGGTGATCCCCATCTTCTTGTGGTCGTAACCGACGCTGCCACCGGAAGCGAAACCATCGCCGAGCCAGAAGTCGTAGCCGCGCGCCACCTCGTTGGCGATATCGGAGAAGGCCGCCGTTCCCTTGTCGGCCGCCACCACCAGGTAGGGGTCGTCATCGTCCCAGCGCACCACCTCGGGCGGCGGCTGCACGTGCCCCTCGTCGCCCTGCCCCTCGATGCGGTTGTCAGTGAGATCGAGCAGTCCCTGCACGAACAGCCGATAACAGGCGATCCCCTCCTCCTGCTGCGCCTCGCGGCTGCCATCGGCGGGCGGTCGCCGCACCACGAAACCGCCCTTGGCGCCGGTCGGCACGATCACCGAATTCTTCACGTTCTGCGCCTTCACCAGGCTCAGGATCTCGGTGCGGAAATCCTCCAGCCGGTCGGACCAGCGCAGGCCGCCGCGCGCCACCTTGCTGGTGCGCAGGTGAACCCCCTCGACCCGCGGCGAATGGACGAACACCTCGAACATCGGCCGCGGCAACGGCAGGTCCGGCACCTGCTCGCCGAGCAGCTTGAAGGCGAAGTAACTCTTCAACTGGCCGGAGGCATCACGCTGGAAGGCGTTGGTGCGCACCGTCGCCAGCATCAGCGCCATGTAGCTGCGGATGATGCGGTCCTGGCTCAGGTTGTCGACATCATCGAGCGCCGCGATGATCTGCACGCGCAGCGCTTCCTCGCGCTGGCGGCGCTGCGCCAGTGCCTCATCGCCGGGATGCAGCGCCGGATCGAAGCGGTTGCGAAACAGCTCGACCAGCCGGCGGGTGATCGGCAGATGGCGCGTCAGCGTGTCGGCCATGTACTCGACGCTGAAGCCGAACTGGATCTGCTTCAGGAAACGTGCATAGGAGCGCAATACCGCGCAGTCGCGCCAGCCGAGGCCGGCACCGAGGATCAGCCGGTTGACGCTGTCGCTGTCGGCATCGCCGAACCAGATACGCGCGAACGCCTCCTGAAAGGCCGGACCGATGCCGGCCACGTCGATCTCGTCGGCGAACGGATGGCGCAGCAGAAATTCGTGAATCCAGCAGACCGGCCCTGTGCGACGGCGGATGCCATAGGCGCGCTCGCCGACCGCGCGCAGACCGAGATTCTCCAGGATCGGCATCACGTCGGAGAGTGTCAGCGGCTCGTTCAGATGAAACAGCCGGAAACGCAGTGTCTGCGCCGGATCGCCCATGCCGTGGTAGAGCGCCATCGCGATGTCGTGCGGGCTGGTCAGCGTCGCCAGTTTGCGAATGTCGGCCAGCGCCGCACGCGGCTCGTAGTCGTCGCGATAACCGGCCGGAAAGGCGTCATCGTATTCGCGCGCCAGTGCCAGCCCCGGCTCCTCGCCAAACTCCTCCAGCAGATGCGCGCGCAGATGATCCTGCCAGCTCATGCCGAGGCGGATGATCTCGCGCTGCAACGCCGCCACATCGACCTCGCGCGACTGCTCGCGCTCGACGCGCAACACGAAGTGGGTGCGGGTCAGCACCGATTCGGAAAAGAACGTGGTGAACTCGGTTTCGCTGGCGTCGAACGCCTCGCACAGCAACGCCTGCACCTTGCACCGCAGTTCGGTGCTGTAGAGGTCGCGCGGCATGAACACCAGCGCGGTGACGAATTCGCTGCCGCCATCGCGACGCACGAACAGCCGCACCAGACGCCGCTCCTGGATGCGGTTGATGCCGGTGACGATCTCGAACAGCTGGTCGGCATCGGCATAGAAGAGTTCGTCGCGCGGATGGATCTCCAGCACGCGCAACAGCTCCGACGCCTCGTGACTGCCGGGAGTAAAGCGGGTGCGCGCCATCACCTCGGTGAGTTTGCGTCGCACCACCGGAACATCGCCGGCCGGCATGGTGTAGGCGCGCGAGGTATACATGCCGAGAATGCGGTGTTCGCCGCGCAGGCAACCGTCCTGATCGAAGACGCGAATGGCGATGTAGTCGGGGTGGATGCGACGGTGCACGCGCGAACGCACCGCCGCCTTGGTGAAGGCAATCAGCCGGCGCAGCCCCTGGCCATCACCCGGCGTGCTGGCGCGCGCCGCCTCGCGATCGGCACTGCTGTAGGCAGCGAGCCGCAGCAGCCCGAGCCGGGACGCCTCGACACTGCTGCAGCGCGTGTCACCGCCGTCGTCGTCGACGTGAAAATATTCATAGCCGAGAAAGGTGAAGAAATCCTGGCACAGCCAATCGAGGAAGGCATCGACCTCGGCGATGTCGTCAGCGGTGGCAGCGCCGGTCGCGATGTCGGCGCGCGCCCGCTCCACTTGCGCCAGCATCGCGCCGAAATCGGCCACCACCAGCGCCACCTCGCGCAGGATCTCGTCGAGCGTGCGCTCGATATCGGCCAGCGCTGCCGCGTCGGAGTGGCGATCGATCTCCAGATAGAGCAGCAACTCGCTGCCCTCGCCGTCGCCGCGCTGGTCCCGGGGCGCGCAGGCAAGCGACTGCAGCCGGTGATCGGCGTCGCGCAGGGTGCAGAGCTCGGCGCCGTGAATGGTGTAGATGGTGATGTTGCGGCGATTCAGCTCGGCGCGCACCGAGTCGAGCGCGAACGGCATCGCGCTGCAGGCGATGGTGACCACCGTGTGACTGAGCTGCCAGCGGTGATGCTCGAATTCCGGATTGAAAACGCGCACCTTGGGACGGCTGCGGTCGTAGTACTGCAGGAAGCGCCAGTGGCCATAGGTGGCTGCGTAGAGATCGCTGAGCGAACGGCCCTGCAGCTCCTCCAGCGGAAAGTTGTCGTAGTACTGTTCGATGAAGGCCGCGATCTGCGCCGCCTCGGCTTCCGGCGCGCGCCGCGCTGCCTCTTCCAGCAGCTGGCGCACCAGCTTGTGGTTTCCATCCTGCCAATGCATCGAGCACTCTCCCAACCGATGGAGGCGACAGCATACGCTGCCGGGGTGACACTGCCGAGCGGCGGAACTTCGCGCGACGACCCGGTCAAAGCGCAGCGGCTGTCACGCCCGGTTCCATTTCTTGGAATCGCTTCCATTCCGTAGAATCCACCACCTCCGCAACATCGCCATCTGACCACCCACCACTCAACAACGAGGAGACGACATGGCCGAGGCAGGCGTACTGCGCGAACTGAAACAGTGGCTGACCACGCGCATCATCGGCCAGGAGGCACTGGTCGACCGGTTGCTGATCGCACTGCTCGCCGACGGCCACCTGCTGGTGGAAGGGGCGCCGGGGCTGGCCAAGACCCGCGCCATCAAGCTGCTCGCCGAGGGCATCGAGGGCGATTTCCACCGCATCCAGTTCACGCCCGACCTGCTGCCCGGCGATGTCACCGGCACCGACATCTACCGGCCGGAGACCGGCACTTTCCAGTTCCAGCCGGGGCCGCTGTTCCACAACCTGGTGCTGGCCGACGAGATCAACCGCGCGCCGGCCAAGGTGCAATCGGCGCTGCTGGAGGCGATGGCGGAGCGCCAGGTCAGCGTCGGCCGCACCACCTACCCGCTGCCCGACCTCTTTCTGGTGATGGCGACGCAGAACCCGATCGAGCAGGAGGGGACCTACCCGCTACCGGAGGCGCAGCTCGACCGCTTCCTGCTGCACGTCAAGGTCGGCTACCCCGACCGCGATGCCGAGCAACGCATCCTGCAGCTGGCGCGCTTTGAAGCCGGCAGCGAACGCACGGCCCCGCCGCTGCGCGTCACTCAGGCGACCATCATGGCCGCGCGCCGCGCTACGCTGGCGCTGCACATGGCGCCGGCGGTCGAGGAGTACATCGTGCAGCTGGTGATCGCCACGCGCGAACCGGCGCTCTACGACAGCGAACTGGCCGGCTGGATCGACTACGGCGGCAGCCCGCGCGCCACCATCGCACTCGACCGCTGCTCCCGCGCCCACGCCTGGCTGGCCGGCCGCGATTTCGTCACGCCGGACGACGTGCAGGCGATCGCCGCCGACGTGCTGCGCCACCGCCTGCTGCTCAGCTTCGACGCCGAAGCGCGCGGCATCGACAGCGACCAGGTGATCGCGCGGCTGTTGCGCGCGGTGCCAGTGGCGTGATGCCGCAATGAGCGTCTCGTCGTGATGAGTGCACTTCCACCCTCGCAACTGCCGCACGGCGCCTGGTGCGATCTCGACGCGCTGATCGCCGCGCGCCTCGACGCCCGGCGACTGGTGATGGCGAAGCGCGGGCCGGCGCTGGCGCAGCAGGCCGGCGCGACACGTTCGCCGCTGCGCGGTCGCGGCCTCGAATTCGAGGAGGTGCGCGCCTACCAGGCCGGCGACGATGTGCGCGCCATCGACTGGCGCGTCACCGCGCGCAGCGGTCGCCCCTATACCAAGCTGTTTCGCGAGGAGCGCGAGCGGCCGGTGCTGCTGCTGGTCGACCAGCGCCAGCCGATGTTCTTCGGCTCGCAACACTGCTTCAAGTCGGTACTCGCAGCCCACCTCGCCGCCCTGCTGGCGTGGAGCGCACAGCAACACGGCGATCGCATCGGCGGGCTGGTGATCGGCAACGACGAACACCGCGACCTGCGCCCGCGCCACACCCGGCGCGCCCTGCTGCACTGGCTCGACACGCTGGCGCAGTTCAACCGCCAACTACGGCGCGACACAGCACTGCATGGCGACCCGGCCACCTCGCTGCAATCGGCACTGGAGGAGTTGCGCCGGATCGCCCGCCCCGGCAGCGCGATCTACCTGATCAGCGACTTCAGCGGCGCCGATCAGGCCGGCACGTTGCAGCCACTGCGCACCCTGGCGCGCCACTGCGACGTGCGCGCGCTGTGGATCACCGATCCGCTCGAACGCGAACTGCCGCCACCGGGGCGCTACGCCGTCAGCGATGGCGATCGGCGCCTGCTGCTCGACAGCGGCGACACCGCCCTGCGCCAGCGCCACCGTGCACGTTTCGCCGCGCGCGAGGCACACCTGCGCGGCGAACTGCTGTCGATGCGTATTCCGCTGCAGCTGTTCGGCACCGAGCAGCCGCCGCTGCCGCTGTTGCAGTCGTTTACTGGAGCATCGCGGTGAACGGAAGCAGCGCGATGAACGGACCCGACCTCGCGGGCAGCGACCCGCTGGCGCAGCTGCGCGATATTCACCTGCCGCCACCGGTGACGTGGTGGCCGCCGGCGCCCGGCTGGTGGCTGCTGGCACTGCTGGCGATCGCACTGCTGCTGTTCGCGATCCTGCGCTGGCGGCGCTGGCGACGGCGCAGCGCCTACCGCCGCGCCGCGCTGGACGAACTGCGCCGCATCGATGGCGGCGATGCGAGCGCGATCAACGCACTGTTGAAACGCACCGCACTGGCCGCTGGCCGCCACGACGCCGCGGCACTGAGCGGCGAGGCGTGGCTGCAGTTTCTCGAACAGACCCGCGGGCGCGGTCCAACGCTGCTGCAACCGACCGAACGCAGCGCCCTGCTCTCGCTCTATTCGGCCCAGCCCACCGCCGTCGACGGTGCTCGGCTGCGCCAGATCGCCGAACACTGGATTCGCCACCACCGATGCTGAGCTTCGACCTGCCCTGGGCCATCCTGCTGCTGCCGCTGCCACTACTGGCCTGGCTGCTGCTGCCGCGCGCCGACACGCAGCAAGCCGCACTGCGGGCACCGGCCTGGTACCGCGAGCTGCTGGCCGATGGCGCCAGCAATGCGCGCCGCACGTCGCCAACGCGCGGCCGCCTGTGGCTGATGCTGTTGCTCTGGCTGCTGCTGCTGGCGGCGGCCAGCGGGCCGCGCTGGATCGGCGAACCGGTGGCGCTGCCGGCCAGCGGCCGCGACCTGCTGCTGGCGGTCGACATCTCCGGCTCGATGCAGATCGAGGACATGCAGGCGGGCAACCAGCTGGTGCCGCGCCTGATCGCCGTCAAAACCGTGGTCGATGACTTCATCGGCCGCCGCGCCGGCGATCGCCTCGGGCTGATCCTGTTCGGCACCCGCGCCTACCTGCAGGCACCGCTGACCTTCGACCGCGCCACCGTGCGCCGCTTCCTGAACGAGGCGCAGATCGGTTTCGCCGGCGAGGAGACCGCGATCGGCGACGCCATCGGGCTGGCGATCAAGCGACTGCGCGACCGCCCCGGCGATCGCCATGTGCTGATACTGCTGACCGACGGCGCCAACACCGCCGGCCGCGTCGCGCCGCTGGAGGCCGCGCGCATCGCCGCCGCGCAGGGGCTGGTGATCTACACCGTCGGCATCGGCGCCGATGAGCTGATCCTGCCGGGCCTGTTCGGCGCACGCCGCGTCAACCCGTCGGCCGACCTCGACGAGGCCACCATGCAGCAGATCGCCGAGCTCACCGGCGGACGCTATTTTCGCGCGCGCGACCCGGTCGACCTGGCGCAGATCTACCAGCTGCTCGACCAGCTCGAACCGGTGGCGACGGAGACCCAGACCGTGCGACCGCAACGCGCGCTGTTCCACTGGCCACTCACCGCCGCGCTGCTGATCAGTTTCATCGCCGCAGCTCAGTTGCTGTGGCGCAGCCAACGCGGAGCAACCCCCTCGTGAGCCTGCTCGCCGATCTGCATCAGCTCCATCTGCTGCGCCCGTGGTGGCTGCTGGCTGCGCTGCCTGCGCTTCTTCTAACGCTTATTATGTGGCGCTCTCGCCAACGCGGTGGCAGCTGGCTGCGCGCCATCGCTCCGGAGCTGTTGCAGCCACTGCTGGAAGCGGACGCGGCACCACAGCGGCGACACTGGCTGCCGCTGTTGCTGGCGGGCTGGCTGCTGGCGACACTGGCGCTGAGCGGTCCCGCCTGGCAGCAGCTGCCACAGCCAGTGGTGCAGCGCAGCGATGCGCTGGTGATCGTGCTCGACCTGTCGCTGTCGATGCTGACGCAGGACGTGACGCCATCCCGCCTGCAGCGCGCCCGCTACAAGATCCAGGACGTGCTGACGCAGCGGCGCGAAGGCACCACCGCGCTGGTCGCCTACGCCGGCAGCGCGCATGTCGTCGCGCCGCTGACCGACGACACATCGACGCTCGCCAACCTGCTGCCGGCGCTGTCGCCGCAGACGATACCGCTGCGCGGCAGCGATCCGGCGGCGGCGATCGAACTGGCGATCGAACTGCTGCGGGGAGCCGGTGCCCAGCGCGGTCGCATCCTGCTGGTCAGCGATGGCATCCGCGAAAGTGATGTCAACGCCGTCGCCGCGCGACTCGACGCCCGCTGGCAACTGTCGATCCTCGGCATCGGCACGCTGCAGGGGGCGCCACTGCCACTCGACGGCGGCTTCGCCCGCGACAGCGACGGCAGCATTGCGATACCGAAGCTGAGCCGCGACCTGTTCGAACGACTGGCGCAGCGCAGCAACGGTCGTTACCGCGAACTGGCCGCCGATGGCAGTGACATCGACACCCTGCTGGCGACGACGCCGTTCGAACTCGACGCAGGAGTTTCGCCGGGAGAAGCACGCCAGTTCGACCAGTGGCACGATCGCGGCGCCGTGCTCGCGCTGCTGCTGTTGCCGCTGGCGGCGCTGCTGTTCCGGCGCGGCTGGCTGCTGACCGTGCTGATCGCGCCACTGCTGCTGACACCGACGGCACCGACTCGCGCCGAGTCAGCGCCACCGGCAGCCGGACGTCTCGATACACTCTGGCGCGATCTCTGGTTGCGCCCCGACCAACGCGCTGCGCGCGCACTCGAAGCCGGCAACCCACAACAGGCGGCGCAACAATTCGAAGACCCTGCATGGCGTGGCGCCGCGCGCTACCGTGCCGGCGCATTCGACGAAGCCGCCGAAGCCTTCGCCGGCGCGCCGGACGCGCCGGATGGCAGCACCGACTACAACCGTGGCAATGCGCTGGCGCGTGCCGGCCAGTTGCAACAGGCACTGCGAGCCTACGACGCCGCCCTGCAACACAATCCCGAACTGGAAGATGCGCGCTTCAACCGCGCGCTGGTGGAACAACTGCTGCTGCAGCAGTCATCGCAGGGTGGCAGCGGTCAGCCCGAAGAGAGCGACGTGCCACCAGACAGCGAATCACCGGGCCAGCAACAGCAGCAGAGCGGTCAATCCTCGCCCTCGGACAGCGGCGATACCGAGTCGCACGACGCACAGGATGGTGACGCGGGTGAATCATCCGCCGACAACAACCGCGCTGCTCAGCAGCCGCCCGCATCACCCCAGCCCGAAGCAGCCGATGCACAGGCCTCCGGCGACAGCGACGACGATGATGCACAAACCGATGTCAGCAAAGCCGATGTCGCCAACCGCGCGGACGAGAAGCCATCGGACGATGAAGGCGATCAACCCGGCAACGCGGCGAGCGACGAGCTGGAGCAGCAGCGCCAACAGGCGCGCACCGAACAGTGGTTGCGGCAGATTCCGGATGACCCCGGCGGGTTGCTGCAGCGCAAGTTCCTCTACGAACAACGGCTGCGCGAGCGCGATGGCGAAACGCGTGCACCCAACCAGCCGGCGTGGTGAGCAGATGATGAGCACAATCGAACAGCGGCGCCCCACTCTCGCGGCAGTCGGATTCTGGCTGGCGCTGCTGCTCGCGCTGTTCTGCGCGACACCGGCGCTGGGACAGGGACAAGGGGGGCCGCAAGCCAGCGTCGACCGCGCGCTGGTCGGCGAGAACGACTCGCTGACGCTGACCATCCGCCGCGCCGGCAGCGGCAGCCGCGGCGAACCGGACTACTCGCCGCTGGCCAGCGATTTCCATATGTTCGGCAGTCGCCAGAGCAACCGCAGCGTCGTCACCAACGGCCGCGCCGAGAGCTGGACCGAGTGGCAGGTGACACTGATTCCAAAGCGCACCGGCCAGCTGACGATTCCATCGCTGACCGTCAACGGCGAACGCACCGAACCGATCCGCATCGATGTGCAGCCGGCACGGGCCACAGCCGGCACCACGCAGCGCGACCCGCTCTTCATGGAGGTGAGCGTCGATCGCGAACGGGTCTATGTCGAACAGCAACTGTTGTTGACGGTGCGCATCTTCCTGGCGCTGGCACTGGAGGATATGCAGCTCAGCGATCCCGAGCCTGAACACGCGCGCGTGGAAAAAGTGGCGCAAAGCAACTTTCGCCGCGACATCGACGGCATCACCTACCAGGTGCATGAACTGGTCTACGCCATCTTTGCCGAGCAGCCGGGCGAACTGGTGATTCCGGAGCTGGTCTTCAGCGGCCGGCAGCCGCTGCGCTCCCGCTCCTTCTTCGACTTCCCCGGCCAGGGCCGGTCACTGCGCCGGATGAGCCCGCAGATCAGCGTCACCATCAAACAGATACCGTCCCGCTTCAGCGGCACCCACTGGCTGCCGGCACGCAACCTGACACTGGTCGAAAGCTGGAACGGCAATCCGGAACAGCTGGCCGCCGGCGACTCGATGACCCGCTCGCTGACCCTGCTGGCCGATGGCCTCGCCGCCGCCCAACTGCCGGAGCTGCCGTTGCCGCAAATCGAGGGGGGACGGCTCTACGCCGACCAGCCGCAGCTCGACAACAGCGGCGACACGCGCGGCCTGCGCGGCAAGCGGGTAGAAAGCGCCGCGCTGATCCCGAGCCAGCCCGGACCGCTGCGGATTCCCGGCGCCAGCGTGGTCTGGTGGGATGTCGACAGCGACAGCGAGAAGGTCGCCGAGATTCCCCCCCGCCAGCTGCAGATCCGCCCGGCTTCGGCGACCTCGCCGACAACACCTGCAACAGCGCCAACACCGTCCTCCGCGCTCACCACGGTCGGTGACGCAACGATCAATCCGCAACTTCTCGGTTGGCAACTGGCTACCGCCCTGCTCGCCTGCCTCTGGCTGGCCACCCTGTGGTGGGGCTGGCGCCGTGCGCGCACCTTGCCGGTCAACCCAACCCGACCGGAAGCAGAACAAGCCAACGAATACGACGCCTTCAAGCAACTGCAGGCGAGCTGCCGGGCGAACAATGCGGCAGCGGCACGCGCGGCCCTGCTGAACTGGGGGATGGCCCGACTGCAACGGAAGAGGATCGATCTGGAGGCGCTGCTGGCGTGGGCCGATAACGATGCGCTGCAGCGCGCCGTCGACGAAATGGAACGCCATCTCTACGGTGGGCAGAACACATCAGCGTGGCGGGGTGAAGCGCTGCTGGCAGCGCTGAGTACCGTGCGAGGGAAGCGGCAGGGAGAACCCGCGGGCGCGGGCAGCCAATCGTTGCCGCCGCTCTATCCAGGAGGCTGATGCGCCGGACGGCGCCGGTGCATCAGGTCAGCGCTGATCAAGCCGCTGTGTGCAGACCGCACTCGACGTTGTTGGCGATCTTGGTCGGGTCGAAATAGTGTTTGCAGCTGGGCAGGTCGTATCGCTGCATGTAATCGCGCAGCTGCTGCTCGCTCCACTCGAACAGCGGCGCCACACGCAGCAGGCCGCGGTTGTCCCAGCTGACGATGTCCAGCGTCTTGCGGAAGTCGGTCTCATCGCGGCGGATGCCGGTCAGCCAGATTTCCGGCTGCAGTTCGTCGATCGCGCGCTGGAATGGCTCCAGCTTGACCTGACGCACGAACTCATCGAACAGCGCCTGATTGTCATCCGGGTGCGGGATGCCGCCCATGATCGCGTTGCGATGCTCGGCCGTCATGGTCGGAATGTAGGTGCGCAGGTTGAGGTTCAGCTGCGCCTTGATCTGTTCGGCGGTGCGATAGGCATCGGCGGCGTTGTAGCCGCTGTCGATCCAGACCACCGGCAGTTCGGGCTCGATCGCTGTGGCCAGGTGCAGCAACGCCGCCGAGTTGGGCGAGAAGCTGGTGGTGAGCATGCTGCGCCGGCCGAGCCCCAACGCCCAGCGCACGATCTCGTCGGCCGATTTGCCGCGCAGTTCGCGATTGATCTGTTCAAGATTGCCGGTCAGGGTCTGCACACTGGTCATCGTTGCTGCGACGGCTGGAAGCCTGCCTCCATCGAAATGCCCACTTAATCAAGGCTATGAGTGCGGCACTATAAAGAGCGGCCCGGCGACCGGCAAACACTTAGTTGCCATAAGCTTATTCCCGAGCGAGCAACGACCGACCGCATTTGATATCGCGGTCATATGATCAGTCGTCCGGGATTTCACTCTCATCGAGCGCACGAATGGCCTCGACGCTGAACCCGCGCTGCTGCAGGAAGCGCCAGCGCCGGGCGCGCTCGCGGGCATCGGGTGCCGGCCCGGTGCCAAACCGGCGCTGGCTGAGCTCGCGCAGTTGCCGGTGCCAATCGATCTCCACCGCAGCCATCGCCTGTGTCACCTGCTCCGGCGGGATGCCGCGCTGGCGCAGCTCCAGCGCAATACGCTGCGGCCCGGAGCCACGCTGGGCCCGGCTGCGCACGAAACTCTCCGCAAAACGCTGATCGCTCTGCAGCCCCTCGTCGCGCAGCTGGTCGAGCGCGGCATCCAGCAGATCGGGAGGGAACCGCCCCCGCAGCTTGTCGGCCAGCTCGCGCCGGGAGTGCTCGCGCCGTGCCAGCAGGTCCATCGCGGCACGGCGCGGCGACAGAACCACCCCCCCCGGGCTGCCGGCGCTCTTCTCCTCCGCGCCCCGACTCTCTTCGCCGATACTCATGACACCCTGCTACCGGTCGCGGCGGCTCAGTCGACCAGCTCTTCGTCG
>CAYLRA010000050.1:0-17895 GCA_964386045.1 uncultured Verrucomicrobiaceae bacterium
GGCTACCTGTCGCCCTACTTCATCAACAAGCAGGACAAGATGATCGTCGAACTCGACGACCCCTTCATCCTGCTGGTCGACAAGAAAATCTCGTCGATCCGCGATCTGCTGCCGCTGCTGGAGCAGGTGGCCAAGGCCTCGCGCCCGCTGGTCATCGTCGCTGAAGACGTCGAGGGCGAAGCGCTGGCCACGCTGGTGGTCAACACCATGCGCGGCATCATCAAGGTTGCTGCCTGCAAGGCGCCGGGCTTCGGCGATCGCCGCAAGGCCATGCTGCAGGACATCGCGACGCTGTCCGGCGCCACCGTCATCTCCGAAGAGGTCGGCCTTGAACTGGAAGGCGCTTCGCTGGAGCACCTCGGTCGCGCCAAGCGCATCACCATGGACAAGGACAACACCACGATCGTCGACGGCGCCGGCAAACACGCCGACATCGAAGCGCGCGTGAAAGAGATCCGCGTCCAGCTGGAAAACACCACCTCCGATTACGACCGCGAAAAACTGCAGGAGCGCGTCGCCAAGCTGGCCGGTGGTGTTGCCGTCATCAAGGTTGGCGCCGCCACCGAGATGGAGATGAAAGAGAAGAAAGCCCGCGTCGAAGACGCACTGCACGCCACCCGCGCAGCCGTTGAAGAGGGTGTGGTTCCCGGCGGTGGTGTCGCGCTGATTCGTGCCATCGAAGCGATCAGGGGCCTGACCGGTGCCAACGAAGACCAGACCGTCGGTATTCGTGTCGCCCTGCGCGCGATGGAAGCACCGCTGCGCCAGATCGTTGCCAACTCCGGCGACGAGCCGTCGGTCGTGGTCGACAAGATCCGCGCCGGCAAGGGCAACTTCGGCTACAACGCGGCCAACGGTGAATACGGCGACATGATCGAGTTCGGTATCCTCGATCCGGCCAAGGTGACCCGCACCGCGCTGCAGGCCGCTGCCTCGGTTGCCGCGCTGATGATCACCACCGAAGCGATGGTGGCCGATCTGCCGGAAGACAAGCCGGCCGGCGGCATGCCGGACATGGGTGGCATGGGCGGTATGGGTGGCATGGGCATGATGTAAGCCCGGCCTCCAGGCAATAAAAAACCCGGCTTTTGCCGGGTTTTTTATTGCCTGTCATTTGGCGCGTGGCGAAGCAGGTCGCAGTCGGTGCAGCAATCGCCTTGGCAGCCAGTACCGCTGTCTCCCGGGTTCTATGGCACTTTTGATTGCCGGGAGCGATGAGCCTGAAAGGGCGATGGTGTCTCAGCTTTTGATAGTATCCCGTCACAGAAGCGCGTAGAGGCCATGGTCGAGCGCGCCTGCCTATCGATATGGCGCCCCGAAAGGGTGCTGTTCGAACTTGCCTGCAGGGGATCGGCGGTCTGATGCCGCCAGCACGAATGGATATCAAGGTCAGCGAACCGCAAAGAATTCGCGCGGAGTTCAACACGATCTGGCTCGCGCTGCGCGGTGGCGAGCCGCGCGCGTGTCATGACGCGTTGGGGCGTCTCGCCAGTTGGCTGACCACCTTTGTCAAACCCCAGCTCGCCCGCCGTTACCCCTCCCGGTTTTCACACTCCTCCGATCTCTATCCGGATGTGCTGCAGGAGAGCCTGTACCGATTGGTCAGGCATTGCAGGAAGCCAGAGGCATCTTCGCCCGACTATCCGGTCGCTTACTGTTTTCGGGTCATGCACAACGTCTTTATCGACATGCATCGAACACTCGCTGCCGATGCGATGGGTCATCTGGCGGAAATCGAGGCGGATGACGGCGAGACTCTGGTCCCCGACCTGCCCGGCGATATCGATGCGGCGCTGGATGATCTCCACCACCGTCAGGCGTTGCTCAATGCCGCGGCGGTGATGGGCGGGGAGACGCTGGCAGCGCTGCTGAAGCATGACCACGGGTTGTGGGTGCGCGCCGCCGGGCGCTCTCGTCCCCGGTATGGGCAGTGGTTGCAGATGCGCGGCGAATATCGTCTTGAGCGCTGGGATATCCATGACATCGTCCGCTGGCGTCAGGACAGCGGTCAGATGCGGGAGGGGGTCAAGGATGGGGTGAAGAGCGCCCGCTCCTGGCTCTCCGATATGAGGAAGCGGCTTTTCGCGCTGTTGCGGACATGATCAGTCGAGCCGAGGTGTTTGTTGATGACCTACGGTGATGGTCGGCGACGCAGGTTGCTGAGCGGCGACAGGGAGCCCCTGGGGGACTCCCTGCTGGCCGGGCGCTTGCGTTGTCTGCATCGACAGATGGACCGCGATGACGGTGTATCCGACATCCTGCAGGAGGCGGACACCTGCCAGCGCGCGGTCGCCCGGGTTCACGCCAGGCTGGTCAGCGAGCAGATTCTGACGCCGTCCGCATCCGCTGATCGGTCGCCGTCCGGGTGGCAGCGTGCTGCTGCCACGCTACGTGATCGCAGTGGGTGGTGGGCCGGTCTGGGTGTGGCGACGGCGGCGGGCTTTGTGGTTGGCGTCGGAGTTAGCGGGTTGATGTTGCAGCGGGAGGAGGCGGCCGTTCTGAGCATGGCTTTCGAAGAGCCCGCTGTGAATCTCTTCGGCAGATTCGCCAATAGCCCAGCCTTTGTCGCGTCGGAAAAAGTTGGCCGGCTGCCGCCAGTGGACGTTCAACCCAGCGCGCTGATGCTCTCGCAGGTGTTGCAGGTGGCGGATACGCAATCGGCGTTGCGCAGTCTGCAGGCGGCATTGAAAGTGCGCGGGATCGATGCCAGGGCGGGCAGTGCCGCCGGTCGACCGACGCTGGAGTTTCAGCTCGGTCGCGATATCGATGCAGAGACGGCTGTGTTGCTGCGGAACTGGTCCGTGCATCAGCCCGACCGTGCCGCGCGCTACCAGATCGTGTTCGAGCAGCGTCGCCAATAGTTCCATCTACAGAGCCGGATGAATCATCTTCAAGGAGAAGCCCTTCATGTTCAGACGCCACCATGCCCGCGCCGCCGTTGCCATGGCAGCACTCATCGCCTTCGCCGTCGTTGCCGCGCACACCTCTGCGGAGCCGGGGGCCGATGAGGCGTCCGCGACGGGTACGACGAAGCAGTCTGTTGCGGCAGTGGTGCAACTGCTGGTGTACGCCGGCGACGACCTGCTCAACCAGGGCAGTGGTGTCGTGGTGGCCGAAGGTATGTTGGTCACCAGCGCGCAGTTGCTGCGTAGCCAGAGCCGTCTGGTTGTTGTCACGGAGAGTGGCGTCGAACACGAGGCCAGGGTCATCACCACTGACGCCCCCTCGGACATCGCGCTGCTGCGGGTTGTGGATGCCACTGCATTGGGTGTTGCACCGCTGTCGCTCGCCCGGTCGCCAGCCGTCGAAGGTGAGTTGCTGCAGGTCACGGGCTTCTGGTCGGCCGATCCCGAAGCGGTGCGCAAATCGTCTCTGTTCGGCGCGGCGCGTCCCAGGTTCCAGGCGGCGCGACAGTCCGGCTCCAGGGTGGCGAAGGGATTGGTCGATGTGATCTCCACCCGCGACCTGGTCATGCTCGCCTCGATCGGTCGCGGCGCTTACGGCGCCCCGGTGATGAATCGCTGTGGCCAGCTGGTGGGCGTGGTGCATGCGGCCGAATCGATGACCGACGAGTTGTTGTGGCAGCGGCACGAGTTGAAACCCAAGGTGGCGGCACTGCCGCTATCGGGGCTGGAGCAGTTTCTCGCGGCGCAGGGTGTTGATTCGTCGCGGGCTGAAGCGGTCTGCAAGTCCGAGGCCGAGACGAAACTGGATGAGGCGCGGCGCCTTGAGGAGCAATCGCAGAAGCGCGAGACGGAGGCGCAGAAGCGCCAACGGGAAGCAGAGCGCCGTGCCGAGGAAGCCGAGAAAAAGGCCGATCAGGTAGAGCGCGAGAAACGCGAGGCGGAGCAGGACGCCGAGCGCAACCAGCGCGATTCCACCGAACTGGTTCAGGATCTGAGCAAGGAGGTCGAGCGGCAGATCGAGCGCATTGGTGACACCGAGTCCTCGCGCGAGCGTCTGCTGCAGCAGGCAGCTGTTGCGGGCCTGGTGCTGGTACTCGTTATCGCCGGCCTGTGGTGGAAACGCCGGCGCGATCTGCAACGCGCAGGGCTTGATCTGGCGAAGGCGCGTGCGCGTTTCAGCGATTGCCTGCTCGAAGGGCGCGGCGTGGAGGGTGCCCCGATCGCGGTCAAGATTTCCGGTGCCGATCTGCTCGCCTCGCCGCAGGGGCTGATTCTCGGGCGCAACCCCGATCTCGCCAATGTCGTCATCTCCGATGAAACGGTCAGCCGCCGTCATGCGCGCCTGCGCGTCGTCGACGGCGCGCTGACCATCGAGGATCTCGGCTCGACCGGTGGCACCCGCGTCAACGGTACCCGCATCGAGCCTGGCTCCGTCGCCGCGCTGGCGTCGGGCGATCTGCTCGGTGTCGGACAGTCGGAAGTGCGGTTGAGAATTCTGGAGAGCTGATCGATGTATCTGCGTTGCCTGTCTGTGGCTGGATTGTTGCTGCTCTGTTGCCGGAGTGCCTGGGCCTTCGTTGAGCTGCCGATCGCCGTTGCCTCGGACAGTGCGCCGGTCGAGCGCGGTGTCGTGCACATCATCGCGGTGGGGGTCGATGCCAAGGGCAATGCGCAGTGGGGGACGGGTACCGGCGTCCTGCTGAATCGCGATGGCTTTGTAGCTACCAACTACCACGTGATTCAAGGCGCCAAGCTGCTGTACGTCAACCCGAACGGTTCCAAGGTCAGTGCGTTGTTCGTGGTGCAGAACCCGAATGCGAAATTGGTCAGTGTCGATCAGGGCAAGGATCTGGCGATCCTGAAAGTGGAGTCGATCGGCAATGTCGAGCCGGCGATGCTTGCGTCCGTCACGCCGGAGAAAGGGGCTTCGGTTTCGGCTGTCGGTTATCCGGGGCTTGCCGACGACAAGATGGACAAGAGCAGTATCGACTTCAACTCGGATGCGACGGTGACGCGTGGCGTATTGAGCCGCGCGCGGGAAGACACCACTTGGGGGCGTGGCAAGGGGGCCGTGAAAACGATCCAGCACTCCGCGCCGGTCTCGTGGGGCAACAGCGGTGGTCCACTGCTGGATGGTTGCGGCCGGGTGATCGGGCTCAATACGCAGGTGGTGCTCAGTGATGAGCGAGTCAGGGTGGTGGCCGCCGGATACTACTGGGCCGTCAACGTCGTGGAGCTGGTCGACATCCTCAAGGCGCGCGGCATCGATCATCGCCTGCAGGGCAATCGCTGCATGCGCCCGTCCGAACTGATGTGGACGGCGATCTGGGTATTCGTGGTGGTTTCGCTGGCGATGGTGGCGGTGATGGTGCTGCTGTGGCGCCGGCCGCGCGAGCGGATCATCCAGATCGCTGAACGGCTCTCGCACTACGGTGGGCGCCGTGCGTCGCCGGCGGAGGTCTTTCCACCGCGACCGCGACCGCAACCGTCGCGTCCCGCCGAGCTGTCGATCAGCTTCGCGGTGAGCCTCGATGGCGTCGACGGCTCGGGTCGCCGGCATCTGCTGCACCTGACACCGGCCATGCTGGCGGCGGGGGTGGTGATCGGGCGCGAGCCGAGGGCCGGCGGCGTGGCCATCCCGGTGCCGGAGATCTCGCGCGAGCATGTGCGGATCTACGCCCGCGATGCCGCACTGTATGTCCGCGATCTCGAATCGACCAACGGTACGAGGATCTCGGGGCGCCGGGTGTCGCCGCGCAACGCCGAACTGCTCGCCCATGGCGACAGGCTGGAGCTCGGGCCGGTAGTACTGAAGGTCAGTTTTTTCTCTGAAGGAAACAATGGAGGGGCATGATGAAAAAGTGGGTGGTGGGGACGCTGGTTACGGCGGTGGCGCTGGCGGGTTGCAATCTCAACCAGGTCAAGGAAGCGGCATCGAACATGGGGTTCTCCCCGACGATTGTGGGTGCCGGTGGTGGTGCTGTGCTGGGCGCCTGGGTCTGCGATGACAAAGACAAGAAAAAGCAGGCGCTCTGTGCGATCACCGGCGGTGTGATTGGCGCACTGGTTGCGCAGGAGTTACAGAAAGTTCTGAGCGAACCGGACATCCAGCGCGTCGATGAAGAGACCGCGAAGGTCATCGAGGAGGATTCCGCACGGTCCGCACCGCGCGAGTGGAGCAACCCGGAGACCGGCGCGCGCGGCACGGTGGCGGTCAAGTCCGAAACGGAGCGGCGGGTGACCGAGCCGGTGCCGATGTTGAAGGGACCGCTGACGTCACCGCCGCCGCTGGTGCTGGTCGGTCAGCAGTATCAGGTCACCGCCAACAGCCTTCGGGTGCGGGGCGGCCCCGGCTCCGATTACGCGCCGCTGGGCGTGGCGCTGAGCAAGGACCAGGTGATCGACATCATGGCCAAGGTGGAAGCACAGCCACAGTGGCTGCTGCTGGCACGCAATGGCGTCGGCTCCGGTTATGTGCACGCCGACTACCTGCGCCCGACCGGGCAGATCGTGCAGGCGCGCAAACCGGATCAGGATGCCCAGGTTCAGTCGGTGCAGGTGGCGATGCAGCAGCGCTGCAAGACCATCGAGCAGACGGCCGTTAACAAGGAGGGCAAGAAGGCATCCAGCGAGAGCGTCATGTGCCAGCAGCCCGACGGTTCGTGGAGCATCGTCAGTTGAAGCGGTATTTCGCATCCGGAGGTGGTACTCGGTTCTGCCGGGTGCGGCGTCTGTTGCGGGTTTCGCTGCTGATGCTGGTGCCTGTGTTGACCTCTGACGCCATGGCTCAGGCGCAACGGTTGCTGTCCGATCCGCCGCTGGAGAGTTACCTGCAGTCCTGTTCCGACAACCCCCGGATACTGATCACCGCGCCCAGTGGCGAGTTGCTGAAGCCGGCCACGCTGGAGGCGCGCAGCAACGGCAACCTGATCGCCGGGTTCGTATCGTTGATGCAGCTCTACTGCCCGCAGTTTCGGCGCATCACCTTCGTCGGCACGGTGAAGGGGGAGCTGTGGTTTGCCGGCATGACCAGTGAGCAGCAGCAGTGGCGACTGGTGGGACTGTTCGCAGCCCCTTGAGGAGTGCTGCGGCGCGGGTGATGGCAATCAAAAAGGAGTGGCGATGAGCGACGACAAGGGGGGTGGCCGGGGCAAGAACCTGCCGCCCGGTTACTGCCTGCATGAGTATGTGATTGCCAAGACGCTCGGTGCCGGCGGTTTTGGCGTCACCTATCTCGCGCGCGACCGGAATCTCGACAAGGCGGTCGCGATCAAGGAGTTCTTTCCGTTCAGCTTCGCGACGCGTTACGACGACAGCTCCATCGGACCCACCACCGATTCGGAGCAGATGCAGGAGGATTACCAGCACCTGCTCAGCCGCTTCATCGAGGAGGCGCGCACGCTGGGCAAGTTCGAGCACCCGAGCGTGGTGCGGGTGCTGCGCTACATCGAGGCCAACAATACCGCCTACATCATCATGGAGTATGTGGAGGGGCCGACCCTGCACAAGCGGGTGCAGGAGGAGCAGCTGCTCGACGAGGCGACACTGCGACCGATCCTGCTGTCGCTGATCGACGGGCTGCGCGCGGTACATGCGCACGGCATGCTGCACCGCGACATCAAGCCGGAAAATATTGTGCTGCGCGGCGGCCGGGCTCCGGTGCTGATCGACTTCGGCGCCTCGCGTGAGGCGATCGGTCGGCGCGGCCACAGCGTCACGGTGATGTGGACGCCGGGCTACGCGCCGTTCGAGCAGATGTCCGATGAGGGGGAGCTCGGCCCGTTCAGCGATATCTATGCGCTGGGGGCGACGGCTTACATGGCGCTGGTCGGTTCGCCGCCGGCGGACAGTGCTTCGCGCATTCTGCAGGATCGCTCCGTGCCGGCGGTCGTGGCGGCGAAGGGGCGCGCGTCACAGGCGTTTCTGGAGGCGATCGACTGGGCGATTCGCCCGCTCGCCCGGGATCGCCCGCAGGATGTCGACGCCTGGCTCGATGCCTTCGAGCAGGGCGCGGTACCACTGCATGGCCAGCGTGAGCAGGAAGGCGAACGCACGATCATGGTACGGCAGCCAGCAACGGCTGCGGGTTCGGCGATCTCTGCTTCCGCGCATTCTGCTTCAGCAAGTGGCAGCGTGCTGAAAGAGGGGCGTGCAAAACGCGGCATCGTATGGGGAGCGGCTGCGGTGATGGTGTTGCTGCTCGTCGGTGGTGGCCTGTTTCTGGCACAGCGCGATTCTGGCGATGAGGCTGATGAGGCGATAACGGCGTCGGCAAAGGAGTCGGAGCAGGAGAGCCGCTCGGAGGCCTCGCCGGCGCCGGCACCGGCAGCATCACCGGCGCCGGAAGCGCCGCAGCGTACCGTCAACCCCTCCGATCAGGAGGACTTCCGGATCGCGGCGCTGGTCGATTCGGTTGAGGCGTATCAGCTCTATTTGCGGTTGCACCCCAACGGGGTACATGCGGAACAGGCGCGCGCGCGGTTGCGTCGCTGAGGAAATTTCACGATGAAGGAGAAGCGACATGTCTGACGATACCTTGAGTGGCGATTTCGGCAGTGCACCGACCCAGCGGATGGACAAGCGCGACAAGACACCCGCGACACCGAATGATGCGCTGCGCGAGCCGACGCGGGTGATGGGCGGCAGGCCCGCTCCGGCAGCGCCATCTGCGCCTGCGCCGTCGGCATCCGTCGACCCGGCGCAGAAAACACAGCTGTTTCGCCCTGGTCGCCCAGCGCCCGCTGCCGGTCAGGCCGATGTGGCGCCGACCCCGGCTGCAACGGTTGTGACCGGCGAGGTGGAGCCGGTGGTGGGCTGGCTGGTGGTCGTCAAGGGTCCCGGCAAGGGCAGCGGCCTGTCGATCGGCTACGGCTGGAACACGGTCGGGCGCGGCGCCGACCAGCGCATCGTGCTCGATTTTGGCGATGCGGAGATTTCGCGCGAGAACCACTGCTCGATCACCTATGACGCCAAGAATCGCAAGTTCTACGTCCAGCACGGCGGTGGCAGGAATCTCACCTATCTCGGCGCCGAGCCGGTGCTGATGCCCAAGCAGCTGCAGAATCTGGATGAGATCACCCTCGGCAATACTTCGCTGAAATTCGTGGCGCTGTGTGGCGATCAGTTCGACTGGTCGGATATCCCCGAATAAGCCGAATAGGTGTGAGCGCGAGATGACACTGGAGACGCACTGCGGACAGTGGATCGGTGCCCGCGACAATCAGGAGGATGCTGTCGGTGTCTCGCTGCTGGGGAGCGGTGGCGACGGTGCCGTGCTGCTGGTCGTATGCGACGGCATGGGCGGCCACGCGGCGGGAGAAATTGCCAGTCGCGCGGCGCTGGAGGCCTTCATCGAAGCCGTTCGCGGCAGTGGCTGCGCGCTGGCGGAGGACCGGCTGTACGGCGGCCTGGAGGCGGCGGTGGAAGTACTGGCGGCAATGGCCCGGGAGCAACCCGACCTTGTCGACATGGGCACCACCCTGGCGGCTGTTCATGTTCACCGGCGCGATCTGAGCTGGATCAGTGTTGGCGATAGCCCGATCCATCTGCTGCGGCGCGGCGAGCTGTCGGTCATCAATGACGATCACTCGATGGCGCCGGTGCTGGATGCGATGGCGAAGCGGGGCGAAATCAGCGAGGAGGCGGCGCGCTCCAGCGCCAACAGAAATGCGCTGCGCAGCGCGCTGACGACGGATCAGCCGCCGCCACTCGTCGATATCGGAACCCGTCGGGATTTTCTCGAATCGGGGGATGTGGTGCTGGTCGCGTCCGATGGTCTGCAGACGCTCTCCGCGAAGGAGATCGGTGCGATTGCGGCACGTCAGGCGACATGGTCGGCAGCGGTGATGGTCGATGCACTGCTCGACGCAGTGGAGAAGAGAGCGGCGGCAGGCCAGGACAATGTCTCGGTCGCCGTTTACCTGCATGGAGAGCGGCGCGGCGGGTTCAGCTGGCGGCGCTGGCTGCCTGGGCGGCGGGCTGCCAACGTCTCCTGACGTTACTGACCCACCCAGAGCATCGCCAGCGTGTGGGCGCGTTCTTCATCCCGTTGCAGATGATCCAGCAGCACGCTCGCTCGCTGCTGCAGTGCGACGTCGAGGTGGTTCTGCGCCTTGCTGTCGATGGCTGCGCGCAGCGCCAGTTCGATACGCGCTCGCTGCCCTTCGCCGTCGAACGCCAGCAGCACCTGGGCGCCGTGCGTCGCCAGCACGATATCGTCAGGGGCCAGCTGCATGGCGCGATCCCAGGCGCGCAGCCCGGTTTCGACATCCGCACCGAACATCGAGGCGCCGCGGTCGCCGCCGCGGCGGATGACGTCGATGTTCCACAGTCCCCAGAATCCCTGCGCTCGGGCGCTTTCCGGATAGGCATTGACGGCAGATTCCAGCAGCGTCTTCGCCGCTTTCGGGTAGCCGCGCAGCAGGCCGGCGACGTTGCTCGACTGCCGGCTCTCGAACCAGATGTAGAGCGCTCGCTGCAGCTGTGCATCGAGGTCGTGCGGTGCGTGTTTCAACGCCTTGTCGGTGCTCTTGTCGAGACGCTGCAAATCTCGCCGGGCGACCTTTGCGTCGAGATCGGCCAGCAACTTTTCGCCCAGTGCCTGCGCGGCGACGCCAAACCCGGTGCCACCATCGACCGCCACGGCTCGATCGTAGGCTTCGTCGTAGCTGCCCGTTTTCAGCAGGCCGCATGCGGTCTCCAGTTCCGGCTGGGGCGTGGCTCTTGTCGCGGCGCAGACACCCGCCGAGGCTTGCGCGACGGCATCCGCGAACGCGGCAGTCGAAAACAGGAGGCACAACGGCAGTAGCAGGGGCGGCGTCAGCAACAGGGAGCGGTGGCGCGGCCTGATGGGGGTTGGCATGGGACGAATCCTTGGTTGTCAGACCACGGTCAGAAACATCTGGCAGAGGATGGAGCGGCCACTTTCCGGTGTGATGCAGAAGATCCTGTCACCGCGCCTGGCCAGCCCCGATTTCATGAAGGCATCGAGCGCAATGAAGGTGGCGGCGGAGCCGGTGTTGCCACAGGTGGTGAGGTTGGAGAACCATTTTTCCGCATCGATGCCGATACCGGCGTTGCGCATCATCGTCATGATCTCGTCGCGCAGCGAGACGGCCGAGAAGTGGCAGATTACCCAGTCGACGGTTTTCGGGTCGTAGTAACCGGTATCGGCGGTGGCGACGAATTCGTTGACCCATACCTCGAACATCTTTTTCAGCAGCGTCATGTCCTGCAGCAGGATCAGCGCGCCCGCTTCGGCCGCCGCCGCGATGCCGCCGGCGTGGCTGCTCCAGTTTCCGGTCAGGTTCGACGCCTTGCCGACCGGCGCGCCGGCGTACATGCAGGTGTCGAACTGGTTGGCGAAGGACTTGATGATGATGTGGTCGATGCGCAGGGAGATCGGCGCGCGCGGCGCCGCTTCGACCAGTACCGCGCCGGCGCCGTCCGACAGTGTCCAGCGCAGGAACTCCGCGGCCATTCTCGACTGTTTGTCCTGCAGCTTCTGCATGGCCGGCAGATAGAACGCGGGCCTGAAACGGAGGCTGGCGAGCTCCGACCCGACCGCGACGGCGGCGCGCTTGTCTCCGGTGCGGATGTTCAGCGCGGCCGTGCGCAGCGCCATCATCGAGCTGGCGCAGACGCTTTGAAAACTGGCGATTTCGATGGGGCCGCAGCCCACCTCGGCGTGCACGGCGCTGGCGTGTCCCGGTACGAACAGATCGCCGAGCGTGGAGGCGGCGGCCAGCAGGTCCATGTCGGCGGGGGAGAGGTCGGCGCTGGCGAGGGCGCTGATGACGGCCTGGGCCGCCAGACTGGCGTTGCTGTGCGTGGGCGTGCCATCGCGCCGCAGTGCGTAGTGGCGCAGCTTGATACCGTTCTGGCGCAGTACGAATCGGCCCAGTCGTTCCGACTTTTCATCGAGTGCGCCGATGAACTCCACGATCTCATCGTTGGTTACCGGCTGGCCCGGCAGGTAGGACCCCGATCCGGTGATGTAGGCATCGCCCATGTCGCCTCCTGTGGCGGTCGGATCTCTCCGTCCCTATGTGTACCCGCGCGGTCTCAGCTTTTTCTGGCGAATCGATGCAGGGCGAGCCCGACGGCGGCCGCCACGCAGGTTCCCATGTGGAGGATGAGCATGGCGACGGCGTGCAGAACCGGCTCCGCGGTCAGCGCTTCGGGTGCGCCGGTCGCCGCGTTGAACTGCATTGGCGCCGGGTCGCTGGCGGCGATGAACAGGTCGGTCATCCCTTCGGTCATCCAGAAGGCACTGATCGAAATCTTGGAGAGGATCACGCCGGGCTCCGGCAGCGCGGGAACCAGCACGCCGGCCAGCACCAGTTGCGGGATCAGCGCCAGCGGCACAATGGTGTTGGCCTGCTCCTGGGAGTTGGAGGCGGCCGAAATGGTCAGCCCGATGCCGGTGCCGACCAGCGCTCCCAGCATCAGCAAGCCAAGTTGCTGCAGCTCGTCACCGGGTATCTCCTCGGCGATGGCATAGGCCAGCAGAAACATGATGGCGATCTGAACCAGCGTGAAGAGACCGCAGACCACGAACTTCGACACCACGAAGGCGATGGTCGACACATCGACGTCGTGCTCGCGCTGGAAGATGCGCGCCTCGCTGACGATGGCGGTCGAGGCAGTGGTCGTGCCCAGCCACAGCGCGGCGATGCCGAGCGACATCAGCAGCGAAATCTTCGAGGCGACCTGTTGGCTGATGTCGCCGAAGTCACTGAAGGCGTAACCGAGCGTGACGCCGATCAGGCAGGACTGTACCAGCGCCATCACCAGGTTCTTGCCGTCCGCGAGTACCAGGCGACCGTTGCGGTGGGAGAGAACGGCGAACTGCCGCAGCAGGCTGGCGCGCCGGGGTGGTGTCAGGACGCCCGGATGGTGTGCGGCGTCGGCCGCGCGATCATCGCGGCGGCGGGTATGTTCCGCCTCATGCCGGCCTCGCCAGAAGGCCGCTCCCCGCTCGTCGAGACGATCGAAAATCTCTCCCAGTCGGGTGACGCCGAAAAAGGTCAGCGCCTGTGCGGGAGAGCCGATGAAGGCGGGAATGCCGCCGCGCCCCATGATGGCCAGCGTGTCGCAGAAGCTTTCGATGTTGGCCAGGGTGTGGGTGACGCACACCACGGTCATGCCGTCGTCCGCCCTGCGGCGCAGCAGCGCCATGATCTCGCGGTCGGTCGCTTCGTCCAGCCCCGATGTCACCTCGTCCAGGAAGAGAATGCTGGGCGAAGAGAGTATTTCGCTGGCCAGACTGGCGCGTTTCTGCTGCCCGCCGCTGAGATGGCCGATCCTGAAGTCGAGCTGCTTTTCGAGATCGACCGCGCGGGCGGCATCTTCGATCAGCCGGTTGCGGGTCTCGGTTTCCAGGTCCGGTGGCAAGCGCAGCTTTGCGGCGTATTCCAGCGCCTGGCGCAGCGTCAGCGATTCGTGCAGGACGTTGTTCTGCGGCACGAAGGCGATGTCGTGGCGCAGCGCGGAGAAGTGGCTGGCCAGGCTCAAACCCTTGATGTCGACCGTGCCCGTGGTTGGGACGGAGCGTGCCGACATCGCATTGATGAGCGTCGATTTGCCGGAGCCGCTCGACCCTACGATGCAGACGAAGCTCGATTTGGCGATGGAGAGCGACACGTCATCAAGGATCTTCAGCATGCCGCCGCTGCGGTTTTTGACTTCGATGCTCAGATGCCGAACGTCCAGCAGGGTTGATTCGTCGTAACGCCGCAGCTCCAGTCTGTCTTCGACCACGCGGTAGCTGTGGGGGCCGATGCTGATCTGGTCGCCGGGACGCAACGGGTGTTTGCCCCGGATTGGCGCGCTGTTGAGCAGTGTGCCGTTGGTGCTGTCGAGGTCGCGGATGTAGGGGCCGTCGCCATCACTTCCCAACTCCGCATGTCGTCTCGAAATCGACGGGTGGTCGAGGCGAATCCCTCCGGTCGGCGGGGTTCGTCCGATGACCTGTGCGGTGCGCGAAATTGCAATGGATGAAGGCGCGGCGTCGGTGTGGCTGTGGCTGTGGGTTGCGGCGCCCGCGGGTTGGTAACGCGTTGCCTGCCCGGTCGGGGCGGTGATGGCGACCGTGATGGTCTGAGCCCCGATCGACAGCACGGCACCATCGGACAGCGGGGTCTGGTCTGTTACCGGTGCGCCGTTCAGCATGATCGGCGAGCTGGTCGACAGCGCCGTCAGAAAGGCACCGTTTTCATCACAGAGCAGGTGGGCGGCTTCGCGTGGACAGTAGGGGTCATTGGGGAAACATATCTGGGCATGGGTGGCACGCCCGATGAGCCAGAGCCCATGGCCATTGAGAACAAACTGCTCGCCATCCTGTGCTGCCAGTTGAATACGCATCGATCGCTCCGGGATCTGTTTGTTCTCGGGTGAGAGTTATATAACAGACGGAGGTTGAGGACGCAGATCAGGCGGGGCGCGCGCGAGAAAAAACGGATGGAGCGTTTGTTGCGTACGAAGAAAATCGGGCCGGGCTGATCCTGTGGCTGGACAGGATCAGCATGTGCGGGCTGAGGAGGGTGGCTACTGCGACTCGACTTGTCCCAGCACCAGCTGGCCATCCTTCGCCGGGATGCGGTCGCCCGGCTCCTGCCCCATGCGCACGGTGCCGAGTTTGCCGTCGAGTGAGTAGGTGACGTCGTAGCCGATCACCTGCTGCTGCGTTTCATTGACGGTTTCGCAGACCCTTTCCACGGTGGTGTAGGTGTCTCCCTTCTGCATGTTCTCCTGCACCTTGTTGCCGGCGTATCCGCCAGCAGCGGCGCCAGCCACGGTGGCGACTTTCTTGCCGCTGCCGCCACCGACCTGGTTGCCGAGCACGCCGCCAACCACGGCACCGATGACGGTGCCGGTGACCTGGTGTTGATCCTTGACCGGGCGTTGGCGGGTGACCGGCACATCGCGACACTCTTCGCGCGGTATGTTGATGGTCTGCGCCACGGGCCTGACCTCGACCACTTCGGCGAACTCCTCGCCCTTGAGCATCTGGTAGCCGCCGATGGCACCGCCGGCGGTGACCGCGACGGCGCCCAGTACCGATCCAATCAGTATTGATTTGTTCATAGTGGCTATCCCCTGTCTGTTCTCGTTGTGAACCGCATCTCCGGCTGCCTGGGCCGGCGCGGCGCGGATTCTGCCGCATTGCGTCGCGGTCGGCGCCACACCGGGTGGAAAGCTTGAAGCCGATCACACCGGTGCGCCCCGTCAGGGTTGAAACTTGCCGTGCACCGAATGAATTGCGGCTGAACCGCCAAACAAAAACGCCCGCGCGAGGCGGGCGTTTTCGAGACTGAGGCGTGTTACGCAAAGTTCTTGTTGACGAACTCCCAGTTGACCAGGGCCCAGAAGGCTTCCATGTATTTCGGGCGGGCGTTGCGGTAGTCGATGTAGTACGCGTGTTCCCACAGGTCGCAGGTCAGCAGCGGCTTGGTGTTGGGGTCGGTCAGCGGGGTGGCGGCGTTGCTGGTGTTGACGATGGCCACGGAGCCGTCGCTTTTCTTGACCAGCCAGGTCCAGCTCGAACCGAAGTTGTTGATGGCGGAGTTGGTGAACTCCTCCTTGAACTTGTCGAACGAGCCGAATGCCTTGTCGATCGCCGCGGCCACGGCGCCGGTGGCCGCACCGCCGCCATTCGGCTTCAGGCAGTGCCAGTAGAAGGTGTGGTTCCAGATCTGGGCAGCGTTGTTGAAGACCGGACCGCTCGAGCTCTTCACGATCTCCTCCAGCGATTTGCCCTCGAAGGGGGTGCCGGGGACCAGGCCGTTGAGCTTGTCGACATAGGTCTTGTGGTGTTTGCCGTAGTGGTACTCCAGCGTCTCGGCGGAGATATGCGGCGCCAATGCGTCCTGTGCGTAGGGGAGCGGGGGGAGTTCGAATGCCATGGTCGTTCGTCCTTTTCTGTTGTCGATTGGAGCAAATCGTGGTTCGAAGCAAAAACCGAGGGGCCACTCTAGCAAATTCGACGCTTGCGATGCCATGTCGAGTGTTGCTGAAAACCCCGGGAAATACTGGATGAAAACGCTCGCCATCTGGGAATTTTCGGCGTTGACTGCGTCGCAGAGGCGGGTTGGCACCATTTCACCAATCGGATTGGCAGTGCCATACTATCGCGCCTTTTTCCGTACCTTCTGCCACACCTGCCTGGAAGCCCCATGTCGCCACACGACAACGAGCCGCTGACCGATATTCCGAGAATGGTGCCCGAGCGCGACGATGTCGTCTCTTATCAGCGCCAGAAGCCTCAGAGTGCCAAGCCCAGAGCGGAGCGCAACCGCGCCGCCGAGGTCGACGACGACTATGAAGAGCCCGCGACCGGCGGTGGCAACAGTGCGGTCGTCTATCTGCTGGCGGTGGTCGCCGCTGGTCTGCTGGGGTGGGCGGGCTGGCAGCAGTTGCAGCTCAGCGACACCCGCGTGGAGATGGCGGCGTCGCAGGCTCGCATCGCCGACCTGGAGCAGCGGCTGTCGGTCACTGACGAGAGCGTCAACCAGTCCAGCGTGGCGATGCAGGTCAAGCTGAAGGATCTCGACGGCGAAGTGCGCAAGCTGTGGGACAACGTCTGGAAGAAGAACCAGGAGACGCTGGCGGCGCACCAGACACAGCTGGCCAGCCTGGACAAGGCGGTGAAGGCGGCGCAGGCCGAGGTTGCCAAGGCATCGCAGGGACTGGCCGCCCAGCAGAAGGGTGTCGAGGGGATGCGCGGCCAGCTCGAACAGATGGCCAGGACCGAGGCGACCGTCGAGCTCTCCAAACGCAAGCTGGACGAGCAGCAGGTGGCACTGGAGTCGGTCACCGAGAAGCTGAACCGGATCACCGCCGAGCAGAACAAGCTGGCCCAGCGCATTGCCACCAATGAAGAGTGGGTGCAGTCGATCAACAACTTCCGCCGGCAGACCAACCGCGAGCTGGTCAACATCAAGTCGATGATGTCGCCGGCGTCGTCCGGTACGCCGCAGCCGCTGCAATAAAGTCCTCCCCTGTGAAATAGGGGAGGTGCCGAGCACCGCGAGGCGGAGGGGGCCGTTCTTCGCCGAAAACCCCTGACCCCCTCGCCCTTCGGGCACTCCCCCTGCTTCGCAGGGGGAGACTGGCGGCGTCTCCTCGTGATGTACAATGCCGCGCCCGATTTCCCGTGCCTGCCTGTACCGAGGAACTCTTCCATGACCGTGATCCGCCAGGACGACCTGATTCAAAGCGTCGCCGATTCCCTGCAGTTCATCTCCTACTACCACCCCGTCGACTTCATCCAGGCGATGCACCGCGCCTACGAGAAAGAGGCGAACCCGGCCGCCAAGGATGCGATGGCGCAGATCCTGATCAACTCGCGCATGTGCGCGATGGGCCACCGCCCGATCTGCCAGGACACCGGCATCGTCACTGTCTTCGTCAAGGTCGGCATGAACGTGCAATGGGACGGCGCCACGATGGGCGTCACCGACATGATCAACGAGGGGGTGCGCCGCGCCTATGCGCTGCCGGACAACGTGCTGCGCGCGTCGATCCTCAGCGACCCCGATGGCGAGCGCAGGAACACCAAGGACAACACGCCGGCGGTGATCCACTACGAGATCGTGCCGGGCGATGAAGTGGAAGTGCATGTCGCCGCCAAGGGCGGCGGTTCGGAAGCGAAGTCGAAGTTCGCGATGCTGAACCCGTCCGACTCGGTGGTCGACTGGGTGTTGAGTGTCGTGCCGCAGATGGGCGCCGGCTGGTGCCCGCCCGGCATGCTCGGCATCGGTATCGGCGGCACCGCCGAAAAGGCGATGCTGCTGGCGAAAGAGGCGCTGCTTGACCCGATCGATATCGACGAGCTGCGCGAGCGCGGTGCTTCCAATCGCTATGAACAACTGCGTCTGGAGCTGCACGAGAAGGTGAACCAGCTCGGTATCGGCGCGCAGGGCCTCGGTGGCTTGACCACGGTGCTCGACATCAAGATCAAGGACTACCCGACCCACGCCGCCAACAA
>CAYLRA010000051.1:0-17715 GCA_964386045.1 uncultured Verrucomicrobiaceae bacterium
GCATCGCGATATTTCTTCATCAGCTCGAAGCGGTACTGGTGGTTGGTCGACCAGTTGGTCTCGTCGAAGGCGCGGCGCGCGGCGACGATGGCGGCGTCGACATCGGCAGCGGTGGCATCGGCGACCTGGCCGACCACTTCACCGGTCCACGGGCTGATGTTGTCGAAGGTCTTGCCGTCGCTGGCGCTGCGCATCTCGCCGTTGATGTAGAGGCGGGCCTCTGGAAGCGTGCTCATCACATTCTCCTCGTTGCTGCGGCGCCAGCCTGGCGCGCTAAGGTCGGTTTATTGAAATCGGTGGATCGTTTAACGGACGCCAGCGGCGTGTTTCGCCGCCAGATAACCAAACGTGAATGCCGGCCCGATGCTGCCGCCGGCGCCCGGTTCCGAGGCGCCCAGTGCCGACGCCGTCGAGGTGCCGGCCGCGTAGAGGCCATCGATGACCGAACCGTCGTCGCGCAGTACGCGGGCGTGGATATCGGTGACCAGGCCGCCGTAGGTCGAGACGTCGCCGGGGTAGAGCTGCATCGCGTAGAACGGCCCCTGTTCGATCGGGCCCAGCGTTTTCGATCCCTCGCGCAGCGGGTCGCCGAGCCACTGCTCGTAGGCCGATTCACCGCGCTGGAAGTCGTCGTCGCGGCCTTTGCGCGCGAATTCGTTGAAGCGGTCAATGCTGGCGCGCAGTGCAGAAGGATCGAGGCCGCAATCCTGCGCCAGTTGGTCGAGCGTTTCGCCCTTGCGCAGACATTTCTCGTCGAACCACGCCTGCGGTTTCTTCGGACCGGGCATCGAACCGGCCAGCATGAAGGTGTTGATGTACTGGCTGTCGAACACCAGCCAGCTCGGCACCGTCGCGCCGCTGTTGTTGTGGGGATTGGGGGCATTGCGTTCGAGCATGCGGCGGCAGAATTCGATCGTCGAGCCGGCCTCGTTCTGGTAGCGGACGCCGTTCTGGTCGACGACGATGCAGTGCGGCTTGGCGGTTTCGTTGCCCATCGTCACCACCTTGCCGCCCGGCAGCAGCGAAACCGGCATGCCGATGCGTTCGCCCATCTGCGCGACCGCCGCGCCGATGCGCTGGCCCGCCTCGATCAGGTCGCCGGTATCCTCGGCAATCACGTTCGACCACTCCGCCCTGGCGCCGGGGACGTACTGGTCGAGCATGCGCTGGTTGCGCGCGAAACCGCCGGCGTTGATCAGCACGCCGAGGTTGGCCCGGATCATGCGCACGTCGGTGCCGTTCTGGTTGACGGCGACGCCGATGACGCGGCCATCCTCGACGATCAGCTCCCTGACCTCGGCGTCGGTGCGGATCTCCACGCCGGCCTTCAGCGCGGCCTGCAGCATCTGCCCCTGCAGCGCGGCGCCGGCAGTGGTGCGGCGTTTGCCGGTGAGGCGGTCGCCGAGGATGCGCCCGATCAGTTTCAGCATCACTTTCTTGGCGGAGGACGCGCGCTTGATCAGCGGCATCTGCATCGCTTCGTCGAGGTTCAGCGGCAATGGCAGAAAACCCGGGCGCAGTTTCTCCTGCCATTCGCCGAGTTGTTTCAGATCGAACAGCTCCGAGACCACGGTGCGGCCCGCCACCGACTCGCCCGGCGCCTTGAAGTAGTCGGGCCACGACGGAATACGGCGCAGGCGGATGCCCTGCTCAACCAGGAAGTCGAGCATCTTCGGCGCTTCGTCGACATAGGCGGCGCGCCGCTCGCGCGTGGCGCCGGCCAGGTCGGTGCGGTCGCCGACGATGGCGTCGAGATAGGCGATGGCCTGCTCGCGGCTGTCCGCAACCCCGGCTTCTTTCATGAAGCGGTTGTTCGGAATCCACATGACGCCGCCGGAGGTGGCGGTGGTGCCGCCGACCAGTTCGGCCTTCTCCAGGATCAGCACGCTCTTGCCGGCCGCGCGCAATACCAGCGCGGCGCACAGTGCACCGCCACCGCTACCTATCGCCACGAAGTCGAATGTTTCGCTCATGCAGAGGATTCCACTGGGTTAAACGAGCTCGGTTGATCGAAGTTGCCGTGTTATGGATCAGGGCTTGCGCGCGTGAATGGTGACGACCGGGATCTGCAGGTCGGCCGGCATGTCGATGACGGCGCGGAACACATCGGTGACCGAGTTGTAGTGCGACTTCGGCGACTCGCGCAGGTTGAGACCGGCTGCCATGCAGGCTTGTCCGAAACGCATGGCTACTTCTGGATTCCAGTTCGGTCGTTTTCCCTCTTCGACCATCTGGCCGGCGCGCAGGGTGGTGACCTTGACGCCGCTCGGCTCCAGCTCGTGATGCAGACCCTCCGAGAAACGCTCCACTGCCGCCTTGGTGCTCTGGTACAGCACCAGATAGGGGAAACGCATCTCGATCGATTCGCTGGTGACGTTGATGATGTGGCTGCCGGCTTTCAGCATCGGGATGGCGGCGCGGGCGCACAGGATCGGCCCGGCCACATTGGTGCCAATCGAATTCAGAATCTGCTCATCGGTTGCTTCGGCGATCAGGAAGGGCTCGTAGATGGCGGCGTTGTTGATCAGCACATCAATGGTGGGGAAACGCTCGGCGATCCGGGCGAAAGCCGCACGAACCGAGTCGGCTGAGCCGACGTCGCATTTGACCGCCAGCGTGTTTCCACCAATTTCCGCGGCAACGGCTTCCACCTTGGATTGCGTGCGCCCGAGCAGTACGACGGTTTCGCCATCGTTGGCAAAGCGGCGTGCCAGTGCGCGCCCCAGGCCGTCGCCGGCACCGGTAATAACGATGATTTTCGACACGAAGTCTCTCCTCTGCCTCTGCTCTCGCTCCTTCATCTGTATGGGAGCGATGGGATCAAGAACCGTTGTGTTGTCGCTGTCGATCAGTGCTTGTCGGGGTAGACGGTGAGATCGCCGGCATAGGCAATGCCGCCCGGCCAGAAGCGATTTCCGCTGATTTTCCTGAAGTAGTGCACTGTACGAGCGAACGACCCCGATTGCGAGCGCGGTTCGAAAGCGATGCCGCTGGGGCTGCGACCGCCGGCGCGGGCGCTGAAATCCCGGATCGTGAACATCAGGTCGTCGGTCTGCTGGGCACACAACACCAGCTGGTCGCCGGGGCAGTAGTGGCGCGGTTCGATCTGTACCGGTGCCAGCTGGCCGCGCTTCATCGCTACCTTGCCGGGCACGTTGGTCACTTCGACGCTGTGCACCTCGTCGTACCACTTCTGGTACTCGGCGAAGCGGCCGGCGACGTAGTTGGCGAGGATGATGCTGACGCCGGAGAAGGGCTGGTCCGGCTGGTGGTTGGGGCTCGATTTCCAGTCGGAATAGAGGCGGTAGGTGTAGAGGCGTTCGGTTTCGTTGTCGACGATCAGGCCGGCGTCGCGTGCATCGGCGACCAGCGGGCCCAGTGCCGGGATGTCGATCTCCGGGGTCGGCAGGTCGAAGTCGTAGATGCTCACATAACGCCAGGGCTGCGGAATGTCCGGCATGATCTGCTCGGGCGTCACTTCATAGCGATCGGCCGCCTTGGAACCGCGCAGGTTGGCGAGGGCGGCGCGATGCGGGCCGTCGAACCAGGTGGCGTAGTCGGCCTCGCGGCCTGCAGGAACATTGTGGAGATGGATGGTGGTGTAGAGAGCCATGGAATCCTGCCGCTTCTTATCTGGTCAGAGGGGTCGCTGGCGGTGCAAACGCCGGTGCCGCGAGGCGGCGCACGGGCGCAAATTCACGCCATGCGGATGGCAAATGGTGCGGTATATTCAGCATTGTTGACTAATACGTCAAGCTGCGTATGCTTGGCCCGCTCACGCGTTTCACGACGCCCGGCGCACCTGTCGCGCCCTCCGTTTCCTGCTTCGCAACCGTGGTCTTTACAACATCGGCCGGTAAGAGCCAGACCTCAACCGATGCCGTTTTAAACTCAAGAGGATAGACAGATGGATTTACTCGGTTACAAAGGCAAGCGCGTCATCGTCAGCGGCTGTTTCTCGGGCATGGGTGAAGCCACGGCCAGGATGCTGCTCGATCTGGGCGCGGAAGTGCATGGTTTTGATTTCCGGGAAACCGCTTTGTCGCTCGCGAGCTTCAACCAGGTTGACCTGCGCAATCCTGCTTCGATCGAGGCTGGCGTCGCCGCTGTCGGCGGCAAGATCGATGCACTGTTCAACTGCGCCGGCATGGCTCAGGGTAATCCTCCGCTCGATGTCATGAAGGTGAATTTCATCGGCTTGCGCCATCTGACTGAACAAGTGCTGCCGCTGATGAGCGCGGGCAGTTCGATCGTCAGCATCGCCTCCACTGGTGGGTTGGGCTGGAGCCGCCGTATCCCCCTCAACATGGAATTCGTCACCACCAAGGGCTACCAGGCTGCGGTGGAGTGGTGCGAACAACATATGGACACGGTGAAGGAAGGTTATGCGTTCTCCAAGGAGAACGTTATCGTCTGGACCCAGTTCATGGGCGCCCACCTGATCAAGAAAGGTATTCGCATCAACTGCACGCTGCCGTCACCGACCCAGACGCCGATGATGGCGCAGTTTCATGCCGCTTCAGGCAAGGCTGTGGTCGATGCAGCAGCCGAGCCGATGGGGCGTTATTCGACACCGGAAGAGCAGGCGAGTGGCTTGATCCTGCTCAACAGCAATCTGGCCAGCATCGTCAATGGCGTGGTGTTCCCGGTCGATGGCGGCTTCATGGGCGGTGTCGCCACCGGTCAGGTCGACCTGAGTGTCATGATGTCCGGCGCCAAAAAGTAAGTGCTCGAAGGTCGCGCTGCCATCTGGCTGCAGCGCGACACTGTCTGATGCAGGGCCGTCATGCTTGCGGGCATCGACGGCCTTTGTCGAAACACCTCATTCATTGGATTGGTGACAACCATGGCCTCCCGTCCTCTGCCCCGACTCGACTCCGATAATCGCCCGTTCTGGACGGGCGGTGAGGTCGGTGAGTTGCGCATCCTGCGTTGCCAGGATTGCCAGGGCTTCATCCACCCGCCGCGCCCGGTCTGCCGCCACTGCCTGTCGGAGAATGTCGCGCCGCACGCGGTTGCCGGCACCGGCGTGGTCGATACCTTCACCATCAACTACCAGAAGTGGCACCCGGCGATGGAAGTGCCGATGGTGATCGCCCGGGTTGCGCTCGACGATGCGCCGGGTGTGATCCTGACCAGCAACATCGTTGGCTGCCCGGTGGATGCGGTCGAGTTCGGCGACCGGGTGCGCGTGACGTTCGAGCAACAGGACGATGTCTGGATCCCGCTGTTCGAGAAGGTGAACTGACCATGACGGCAAACAACGAAGCCTATATCACCGGGATTGGCCAGTCGGAGATCGGCATCAAGCTGACCCGGCATCCGCTGCTGCTGACGGTTGATGCCGTGCGCGAAGCGCTGGATGAAGCCGGCCTGACCATCGACCAGATCGACGGTGTCTCCACCTACCCCGGCCGCATGCCGCAGTACATGGGATTCTCCCCGGTCGGCGCCGATGAGCTGGTCGACGCACTCGGCATTCGCGCCACCTGGTACGCCGGCGGCGGTGAGATCACCTCGCAGCTCGGTGCCGTGGTGGCCGCGGCGACGGCCGTTCGCGCCGGTCTTGCACGCCACGTCATCTGCTTCCGTACTGTCTATGAGGCGGCGGCGATGGCGCGACCGGATGAGTATCCGGCCGTGCGGCGCGACCGTGTCGACGGCAATTCGCAGTGGTTCTCGCCGTTCTACGCCATCTCGGCGGCGACCTGGACCGCGCAATACGCGATGCGTCACGTCAAGAAATACGGCATGACCCGCGAGCAGCTGGCGCAGATCGCGCTGACCGGTCGCGCCCACGCCGCGCTCAATCCGCGCGCGCTGGTGCGCGAGCCGCTGACGATGGATGAATACATGTCGGCGCGGATGATTTCGAGCCCACTCTGTCTGTTCGATTGCGACCGTTTCTCCGATGCCTCCACCGTGCTGATCGTGTCGGCTGGCGATGCCATCGACGAGGTCAAATGCACGCCGGTTCGCATTGCCGCGATGGCCGGCACGGTGGAGCGTCACAGCTGGGATCAGGCGGAGTGGGTGGCTGCCTACGCCACGGGTTCCGAGCTGTGGAAACAGACCGACTACAAGCCGTCCGATGTCGACACCGTGCAGCTCTATGACGGCTTCAGCTTCAACGCCATCACCTGGCTGGAGGGGCTGGGATTCTGCGAGGTCGGCGAGGGCGGTCGCTTCATCGAAGGTGGCAAACGCATCGCGCTCGACGGCGAGCTGCCGTTGAACACCTTCGGTGGCCAGATCGGCGCGGGGCGTCTGCATGGCTTTGGTTTTGCCCACGAGGCGGTCACCCAGCTGCGTGGTCTCGGTGGTGCCCGGCAGATTCCGGGTGGTCCGAAGGTCGCCGTTGCCACCTCCGGCGGTGGCCCGCTGGCGACGGCGCTGCTGCTGGCGCGGGATTGAGCCAGATGGCGACGCCGTCGCTCGCCGATCCGCTGGAGCAGCTGCCGGGTTTCCGGCGACGCTTTCGGATAACACCGGGAAGCGGCTCGGTTCTGTGCGAGGTCGAGGACGACTTTCACTGCATGGGGGTCCGTGTCCGCCACGACGGGCAGGTAGCCACCGCGATCGAACCGGACATGCGGCGCGCGCCCTGGACCACCTGCCCCGGCGCCGAGCAGCAGCTGATCGCCACCTTCACCGGTCTGCCGCTGGCCGAGTTCGCCGCGCGCGGCGACAAGCGGGCCAACTGCACCCATCTGTATGATCTGGCGCTGCTGGCCGGCCTCCACGCCGTCGATAGCGCGCCGCTGTGTTATGACATTCTGGTTTCCGATCCGATCGATGGGCTGCGCAGGGCCGAGATCCGCCGCGATGGTGTCGCCGTGCTGGGGTGGACGGAGCGGGCGTTCGAGATCGTCGCGCCCGCCGCGCTGGCGGGGCAGTCGCTGATCGCGCTGCGGACCTGGATCGACACGCTCGATCCCGCCCTGCACGAGCCGGCGCGCCTGCTGCAGTGGGCCAACATGATTGCGAATGGGCGTATCATCCCGCTCGACCAGCAGTCCGACGCGACACAGATGCCGCCCAACTGCTACACCTTCCAGCCGGCGCGGGCGGCGGTGGCGCAGCGGGTTGGCCTGATCCGCGATTTCAGCGACGGAACCCGCCAGCCGCTGGGAGAGTCTGGATAAGAAGACGCAAGAGAAATGGCCCCGGTGAGATAGCCGCGGGCAACCGCCGTGATGGATACCGTGCATTTTGTGCAGCAGCTCGAACCGCGCCAGGTTTGTTCCACACTCAAAGCAAACGATAAAGCGACCGCCGTAGGAGAAGCTTATGAACATGAACGACTTGGTACTCATCAGTGTCGATGACCACATCAGCGAGCCGCCGGACATGTATGACCGTCACCTGAAGGGTGACGATCTGGCCACTGCCCCCAAGCTGAAGACCAACGACAAAGGCCAGGCCTACTGGGAATACCAGGGCATGAAGATGCCGTCGGTCGGCCTCAATGCCGTCGTCGGTCGTCCGCTGGAAGAGTACGGCATGGAGCCGACGTCGTTTGAACAGCTGCGCAAGGGTGTCTATGACGTGCATGAGCGCGTCCGCGACATGGACGTCAACGGCATCGCCGCCTCGCTGAACTTCGGCACCTGCGTCGGTTTCGATGGTGGCAAGTTCCACCAGGCGCCGGACAAGGACCAGGCGCTGGTGCACCTGCGCGCCTACAACGACTGGCATGTCGACGAGTGGTGTGGCGCCTATCCGGGCCGCTTCATTCCCTGCGGCCTGCTGCCGACCTGGGACATGAAAGCGACCGTCGAAGAGATCGAGCGTCTGTCGAAGAAGGGTGTCACCGCCGTCTCGCTGAACGAGAACCCGACCAAGCAGGGGCTGCCGAGTGTTCACAACGAATACTGGGAACCGATGTGGAAGGCGATCACCGACCACGACATGGTCATGTGTCTGCACATCGGTGCCGGCAACCCGCAGGTTCACGCGTCGAACGAAACGCCGATCGAGGCCTGGATCACGACGATGCCGATGTCGAGCGCCGTCGGTGCCGCCGACTGGCTGCAGCTGGAAGCGCTGAACCGTTATCCGACCATGAAGATCTGCCTGTCCGAGTGCGGCATCGGCTGGATTCCCTACTTCATGGAGCGCGCTGATTTCAGCCACTCGCGCCACCAGTTCTGGACCCACTCGAACATGACCTTCGGCAACAAGAAGCCGAGCGAAGTGTTCAAGAAGCACTTCATGATCTGCTTCATCGACGACGCCTTCGGCCTGCAAAACCTGCGCTTCGTCGACGAGGACATGGTCGTGTTCGAAACCGACTATCCGCACTCCGACACGCTGTGGCCGGAAGCGCCGGAGCATCTGTGGAAGACGGTCAGCCACCTGACCCCGGAACAGATCAACAAGATCACCCACCTCAACGCCATGCGTTACTACAACTTCGACCTGTTCAAGCACTTCAAGCGCGAAGAGCTGACGGTCGGCGCACTGCGGGCGAAGGCTGCGGCAGCGGGTGTCGATACCACGCTGGTTTCGAGTGGTGGCGCCGCGCCGCTGGCCGAGGGTGAGAAAGTGCGTGTCATCACCTCGGGTGACCTGTTCAAGATGTTCTCGCATCACGCCAAGGCGAGCTGAACGACAGCGGCATAGAAATCGCTGTCGTAAAAAAGAAAGGGTCGCATGAACATGCGACCCTTTTTTCTTGGTACTCGATCAGCCGCGGGAGCTTCAGCGTTCCGCTGGGGGCGCTCCCGGTTTGCCCGGGCCGCGACCATCGCGCACGGCCTCCTGGATCAGCGCTATCAGCCAGGTGATGGCGCCAATGGCGCGTTGATTCTCGAAGCGCCAGGCCGTGATCAGACGCTCGTAGGGCGGTGGGCTCCAGAGCAGGTCGAGCAGGGCGGCGACCGCCTCCAGGTCCTGCGAGGTGTCGTTGGGAATGGCTCTGTGAACCGCCTGCAACAGCGCCTGACAGCGCAGCTGGTCTATCGAGATCAGCGTGGGGTCTCCGACATTGGTGGAGGTCGATGCGGAGGCGGCGAACGAGGAGAGGAAACCGAGCAGGCCGCTCGTGGTCTGCGCGAAGTTATCCAGCGTCAGGCTGCCGAGGTCGATGCCGGACTCCTCGACCAGGCGCTGCAGCACGGCATCGCGCAGCTTGCGCTCGGTGGGGAAATAGCGGTGGACGGTGCGCTCGCTGACGTCGGCGCGTTCGCCGATCGCGCGCGCGGTGAGGTTGGTCCAGTCCCAGTCGGGCAGGCTGCGCACCAGCTCGGCACCGGCGGCGACGATGCGCTCGCGGGTGGCGGCGCTCTGCTGCTGGCGCAGGGGGCTGTTGTACTGCCGCCGGGATTTTGCGTCGCTGGTCGGTTTTTGCTTGGGCGTCGTCGATGGCGGCATTGCGTGCGGCTTCGGTCGAAGGCGGGAAGTGGGGCATCATAGCAGGCGCGCTCTCGACCGGTCATCGACGCCGCAGTGGGTCGGCAGATGGGCCCGCCTGTCCGATAGTGGGGGTTGCCCGCGCGGATCGCCCGCTGCGCGGTTGGCATCGCGCCGAGGTCGGGACTATAGTGCCCGGCTTCGATAACGTCAGGATCTGGCCGCGACTGCGATCGTGGCCGCATGAGTGGATGGTCCAGGTACCCTCCGCCAGGGAAGCAGGTATGGCCCGCCCGCCCCAGCCGAACACGCACATCTACTGGCGCCCGTTTCTGGTCGCCTTTCTGCTTTCGCTGCTGCTGCTTGGCACGGTGGTGGCGATTCCTCAGTGGTTTTCGCAGCAGGCGCGCTTCGAGGTGTTGCGCGGCCAGGTTGCCGAAGTGGCGCAGATGGCCGCGGCGGTGGTCGACGGTGATTTGCATGCCCGGCTGATCGATCCCGCCCGTTACAGTGACGACCTCTATCACCAGACGGTGCGACCGCTGGTACGGCTGCACTCGGCCAACGACCAGTTGTTTTACGTCTACACGATGGTGGAGCGCGACGGGGTCGCCCACTTCGTGCTGGATACCGCCACCTCGCCCGCGCTGAATACCCGTCATGCGTTGCAGCCTTCGGCCTACATGGAGCCGTTCCGCGTCTATGACGAGTACCAGGATGGCTGGCTCAGGCAGTTGCGCGATGGCCAGACCTACGTCTACCCGCGCTACCAGCGTGACGACTACGGCTACTTCCTCTCCGGTCACACGCCGATCTACGACAGCGCCGGCAACTACAGCGGGTTTGTCGGCGTCGATTACGACCTCGACTACTACCTGGCGCGCGAGGCGCAGTTCCACTGGATCGGCTACGGCAGTGGCGCCGTGGTGCTGCTGCTGGCACTGCTGGTGGGGCATCAGGTCGGGCACCACTATCGCCGTGTCGAGCGTCGCATCGACATCTATCACGATGCGGCCCAGCGCGATGCACTGACCTCGCTGCTCAACCGGCGCGGTGCGATGCAGGCGATCGAGCGACGTTTGCAGCAGGAGCGCGACGGCCACGCGGTGATGCTGATCGATATCGATGATTTCAAGTTCATCAACGACACCTACGGCCATGCCACGGGTGACAGCGTATTGATCAGCGTGGCGGATGTGGCCCGGCAGAGCGTGCGCGAGTCCGATGTGGTGGCGCGTCTCGGTGGCGACGAGTTCCTGATCTTCGCGCCGAACTGCGACAGCCAGGTCGCCAGTGGCATCGCTGCCCGCATCCTCGAAGGGGTGCGCGGCTACCACGACGAGCTGGTCTGCTCCAACTTCTCGGTGTCGATCGGCATCTGTCCGGGGGGTGTTCCCGCCGCCGAATTTGCCGAGCTCTATCGCTGGGCGGACGAGGCGCTCTATCGCGCCAAGGCCAAGGGCAAGAATCGCTTCGCCTTTTTCTGGCCGCGCGATGCTCGCCCGGAGCTGACGCCGGCCTGACCATCGCTTCAGGCGGCGTTCTTGCGCTGCTTTTTCTGCTCGTACATGCGCAGGTCGGCGACCTTCAGCAGGTCGCGCAGTGAGCGGCCATCCTCCGGCGGCAGCGCCCAGCCGATCGACGCGCTGACCTGCAGCACCTGCCCGTCATGTTCGATCGGCTGCTCGATCGCCTGCCGCAACCGTCGCGACAGGCGCGCCAGTTCGCCGGCGTCGGTTTCGGCGACCACCACCACCAGTTCATCGCCTCCCCAGCGGGCGACCGTATCGCCGGCCCTTACCTGCCCGCAGAGGCGTTCGCCGACGATCTTCAGCACCGCGTCGCCGGCCTTGTGGCCGCAGCGGTCGTTGATCTGCTTGAAGCCATCGAGATCGACGAACAGCAGCCCGTTGCGATTCTCGCGCAGCGAGTCCTCGACGGTTGCGTCGCAGTTGTCCTCCAGGTAGCGGCGATTTGGCAGTGCCGTCAGCGGGTCGAACAGCGCCAGCCGTGCCAGCTCGGCGCGGTGGCGCAGCAGGATGACGGTGCCGAGGCTCAGCAGCAGCGCCAGTGCCAGCCCCATGCCGCGCAACATCAGGCCAATGTGGCCGATCGTGTTGTCGTTGCGTGAGCGAGCGGCGATGACCCACTGCCCGTTGGGTACCTCCATGCTCACGGTGACGGTGCGGGGGTCGTCGAACAGGGCGCTATCGCCGAGGAAGGTCTCGCCCTGCCAGCCGAGCCCGTCGCGCCCGCGGATGGCGAAGTGGTAGGGGGCGTCGCGCAGTTCACCGAGGGCGGCGCGAAACAGCGACGGGTTGTCGATGACGGTCGAGAGCAGACCCCAGTATTTGCCGTCGATCCTGATCGGGCTGCGGAAGATCAGCCCCTCGCCGCCCTGGATCAGCGGCAGCGGGCCGGCCAGCGTGCCGCGATTGCTGTCGATGGCGCGCCGCACCGCGGGCCACTGTTGGGGGTTGTCCGGATAGTGGAGCCCGAGTGCCTGTTCATTGCCGGCGAGGGGAAACAGATAGCTGAGGCGATGGCCGATGGCGATGCCGAAGTTCTGCACATGACGGTTACTGGCGTGCAGCTGTTCGAGGATGGCGTTGATCTCGTTCGCGTCGAGTGAATCGCGCCGCACGGTGAGATAGGCGCCGAGTCCGCTCGACATGAACAGCACGCTGTTGAGCTCGCGGTCGAGGCCGGCGCGCAGGCTGCCGGCAAAACCGAGCGTATCGGCGTGTTCGCGGGCGGCCAGTTCGCCGGCTACCAGCCGGTTGGCGAATTCGGCGGCCAGCAGCGCCACCGCGAAGACGCAGAGGCCGACCAGCGGAACCAGCAGGCGGTTGGCCGGCGGCGGGCGGTAGCCGTTGCCGCTGGCCGGGGGCGTTGCTGCCGTGGAGTCGGACATCGAGGCGACCGGTCAGTCAGGGAGGGGGGCGAGCGATGGTCCCGCTTCGGTGAGTGTAGCCATCTGGTTGCCGATTTCGAGTGCCGGCGCGGCGCTCTCAAAGGGGGCGCGGTCAGTGGGGTGAATTGGCCGGGGTGAAGAACAGCTGGCTCAGCGCTGCCTGGTCGGCGAAACGGCGTCCGAGTTGGCCGCTTGCCCCCGTCGGCGGTGCCGTTCAACATGCGCGCCGGTTTCGCTTCATGCCGGTCATCACGAGGAAGCATGTCATGTCCATTGATCAGATTCGCCAGGTAGCCCCCGACCTGTTCGTCAGCCCGCAACTGCAGCCCGACGACATGGCGGAGCTGGCGGTGCGCGGTGTGCGCACCGTCATCAACAATCGCCCCGACCATGAGGAGCCGGGACAGCCGCTGGCAGATGCGATGCGCCAGGCCGCGGAGGCTGCCGGCCTGAAATATGCGTTCCTGCCCGTGGTGGGCAACATGATTAGCGAGGGGGATGTGGTGGCGTTTGATACTTATCTGCGCGAACTGCCGGCGCCGATCGTCGCTTTCTGTCGTTCCGGCAACCGCTGTTCGGTGCTGTTCAGTTACGTGCAGGCGCTGCGCAATCGCGGCTGATACAGCCACCAACGACAAAACTCCATGTCCGGTTGGACATGGAGTCGGTTCACCACACAGCAGGGATCAGGGCGCCCACTTGACGAAGTCGCGCCATCGCTCCTGCCAGCCAACTATCCAGCCCGGTGCGGCGGCACCGACGCCGGCGGGTTGGACGCCCGGGTGGCGTGCAAGCGTGCGTCGCATCGCCTCTTCGTGGCGAGCGTCGACGTCGATCAACAACAGGTGCTGCCCCTTGTTCAGCGCCTCCTCGAAGCGACGGAATCGCGAGTTGGGTTCCTGTATGCCCCACAGGCCACCTTCCCAGGTGAAGAAGCCGAGCAGCACGATCGACAGGAAGATGAAGGGCATCCAGCCGATGGTCTGCGCCAGCCCGCTGATCCAGGCGATGCCAATTGCCAGCAGCGAGACGACGATGCCGATCAACGCACCGAACTCGCCGGAGCGCACCACGTCCTGACGCATGAAGTCGTTGACTTCATTCAGGTGGTGTTGCTGAACACCGGCGACATCCTTGCTCAGAACATGGATGTGCGGGGTGCTGATGCCGCTGCTTTCCAGCTCCTGTTCGACCTGCTCGAGTTCATCGAGATTGTCGTTGATGAAGTAGTAGCGTTTCACGGTAGACCTCCTGAAAATGACTGCTGAAATTGGCCGTTTCAGTCTGGTTATTCCGACCATGAATTCCTTTGCTCACCTTGATCATACGTAATTCGGGTCGGCGTGGTTAATCGAATAACTTTCTTAAAATAGTTCCTTTAGGCGTTTCAGGAATTTTGAGGCGCTATGTGAAACTGTGTTCATTAAAACGTGGTTTGCGTAGACCGATGTTGTGACATAGCATCGAACCACTACTCGACGTTTTACTCGATCGGATGCGTCGTCGAATGCGAAAGCAGATTTTCGTGGCGATGGATCGAATGGTTGATTCGGGTAGTCCTTGTCATCACGTTGCGGCATAAAAAGAACGACAGGACAAACCGCCATGGTTATCGCCATCGTCTTGGTTGTCATCGTTGTCGCCTCGCTGCTGTTTCATCTGATGAGTCCGTGGAAGCTGACGGAAGTCGCCTCCAACTGGCATACGATGGATGCGATGCTGGATATCACGCTCTACATCACCGCGCTGGTCTTCTTCGCGGTGATGGGTTTTCTGATCTGGGTACTGATTCGCTACCGCCATCGTCCGGGCCAGCGCGCCCACTACGAGCCGGAAAGCAAGAAGCTCGAGTGGTGGCTGATCGGCCTCACCACGGTGGGCATCGTGGCGATGCTGGCGCCGGGGCTGGTGGTCTACTCCGATTTCGTGCGGGTGCCGGACGATGCGATGGAGGTTGATGTCGTCGGCCAGCAGTGGCAGTGGAGTTATCGCTTTCCTGGTGATGACGGCGAGTTGGGGCGGAGTGATGCCCGCTTCATCAGTTTCGACAATCCCTTCGGCATCGATCCTGACGATCCCCGGGGTCGCGACGACCGGCTGCAGCAGGGCGGCGATCTTCACCTTCCGCTCGATCAGCCGATCAAGATGCTGATGCGCTCGAAAGATGTCCTGCACAATTTCTACGTGCCGCAGTTCCGCGCCAAGATGGACATGGTGCCCGGAATGGTCACGCACTTCTGGCTGACACCGACACGCGAAGGGCGATTCGAGGTGCTCTGCGCCGAGCTGTGTGGTGTCGGCCATTTCAACATGCGCAGCCATGTGGTGGTTGCGGCCCATGACGATTTTCTCGCCTGGCAACAGGCGCTGCCGACTTTTGCAGGTGCAGCAGCGTCCTCATCGACTTCTCCGGCGGAGCGCGGCCGCGAGGTGGCGCAGGCGCGCGGTTGCATCGCCTGCCACAGCATCGACGGCAGTCGCAGTGTCGGGCCGAGCTGGAAGGGATTGTTCGGTGCGCAGCGCAAGCTGGTCGACGGTTCTACCGTGGTTGCCGACGAGGCGTATCTGCGCACGGCAATCGATGATCCGAATGCGCAGGTGGTCGAAGGTTATCCGCCGCTGATGCCGCCGTTGCCGTTGCCGGCGGAAGAGACGGCGGCGCTGATTGCCTACATCGAGTCGCTGGGTGAGGGTTGACCGTGAGGAGGGCGCAATGACGGAAGTCGCGATGACGACGGAGCAGCAACATCACCCTTACAGCTTCTGGACGAAATATGTCTGGAGCCAGGACCACAAGGTGATCGCATTGCAGTATTCGCTGACGGCGATTGCGGTTGGCATCCTGGCGCTGGTCTTTTCGGCGCTGATGCGGATGCAGATCGGCTTTCCCGGCAGCCTCGAATTCATGGATGCCAATCACTATTACCAGTTCATGACCATGCACGGCATGATCATGGTGATCTACCTGCTCACCGCGCTGTTTCTCGGTGGTTTCGGCAACTACCTGATCCCGCTGATGGTCGGCGCGCGCGACATGGTGTTTCCGTTCGTCAACATGCTGAGCTACTGGTTCTACCTGCTGTCGGTGATCGTGCTGCTGTCGAGCCTGTTCGTGCCGGGCGGTGCCACGGGTGCTGGCTGGACGCTCTATCCCCCGCAGGCGGTGCTGCCCGGTACGCCCGGTGCCGATTGGGGCATCGTGTTGATGCTGGTGTCGCTGGCGATCTTCATCGTCGCGGCGACGATGGGCGGTTTGAATTACGTGACGACAGTGCTGCAGGCGCGTGCGCGCGGCATGACGCTGATGCGGATGCCGCTGACGGTGTGGGGTATCTTCATGGCGTCGGTCATGGCGCTGCTGGCGTTCCCGGCGCTGCTGGTCAGTGCCATCATGATGTTGTTCGACCGGCTGCTCGGCACCAGTTTCTTCATGCCGGCACTGGTGTCGATGGGGCAGCAGACCGGACACGGTGGCGGCAGTCCGCTGCTGTTTCAACACCTGTTCTGGTTCTTCGGCCACCCCGAGGTCTACATCGTTGCACTGCCGGCATTTGGCATCGTCTCCGATCTTCTGAGCACACACGCGCGCAAGAATATTTTCGGCTACCGGATGATGGTGTGGGCGATCATCATCATCGGCGTGCTCAGCTTCGTGGTGTGGGCGCACCACATGTATGTCAGCGGCATGAATCCCTACTTCGGTTTCTTCTTTGCCATCTCCACGCTGGTGATCGCGGTACCGACTGCGGTCAAGGTCTACAACTGGGTGCTGACGCTGTGGCGCGGTGACATTCACCTGACTGTGCCGATGCTGTTCTGTATCGCCTTCATTCTCACCTTTGTCGTGGGTGGATTGACCGGGCTCTTTCTCGGTAATGTCATTGTCGACATTCCGCTTTCCGATACCTATTTCGTTGTCGCCCATTTCCACATGGTGATGGGGGTGGCACCGATTCTGGTCATCTTTGGCGCCATCTATCACTGGTACCCGAAGATCACCGGACGCATGTTGAATGACACACTCGGCCATCTGCATTTCTGGATCACTTTTCTCGGCACCTACGCGATCTACTTCCCGATGCACTACCTCGGTTTCCTCGGCATGCCGCGGCGTTACTACGCCTACGACAACTACGAATTCATTCCGCAATCGGCGCATGACCTGAACGCCTTCATCACCGTGGCGGCACTGATCGTTGGTGTCGCGCAGCTGCTGTTCCTGATCAATCTCGGCTGGAGTCTGTTCAAGGGGCGGCGCGCCGATGGCAATCCGTGGCGCGCGACGACGCTGGAGTGGCAGACGCCGCAGACGCCGCCGGTCCACGGCAATTGGGGAGCGGAACTGCCCGTTGTCTACCGCTGGGCATACGACTACAGCGTGCCGGGTGCGGAACAGGATTTCCTGCCGCAGAACGTGCCCGCGGATCTCGGTGATAGCGCCGTGCTGTCGCCGGGGCGAGGGTCTGGACGAGGAACCGCGACATGAATATGACAACGCTTCGCTTCGGCAGCATCGAACCACCGGGAAGCGGCACCGACCCGTGGCGGAGCGACGGCGGCCGCGATGCCGTGGTGCGTCGTGGGGTGCTGATTCTGATCGCCGTACTGAGTGCTTTTTTTCTGCTCTTTCTCAGCGCCTATGCCATGCGCATGCGGCATGGCGACTGGCAACCGCTGCCGGAACCCTCCCTGCTCTGGATCAACACACTGGTGCTGGCTGTGGCCAGCGCGCTTCTGCAGTCGGCCGTCTCGGCGTGGCGGCGGCAGGCGCGGCGGCGCGCACTGCTGTTCCTGCATCTGGCCGGGGCGCTGGGGGTGGTCTTTCTGGTCGGGCAGCTATGGGTGTGGCGGCAGCTGTCGGGCACCGGCTACTTCGCCGCGGAGAATCCGGCTACCGCATTTTTCTACCTGCTGACCGGTGTGCACGCGGTGCATCTGTTCGCGGGTCTGGTGGTGTGGGGGCGCGTCAGCCTGAACATGTTCTGCGGGGCGGCGGCGAATGTGGTTCAACAGGGGCTCGTGTTGTGCGCGCTCTACTGGCATTTTCTGCTGCTGGTCTGGTTGCTGCTGTTCGGGGTGTTTTTGTTGACCTGATACCGGCCTGGCCAGGCGATTCCTGTCGATCAAGGAGACCAACATGGAGCAGCAACCATCCCTCGAGGACAAGCTGGAGCTGGCACCTGGCTGGCGCGGCATGGTGGCTGACTGGTCCGCTGACGTGAGAGCCTTCCGCGGTGTCTCGTGGGGCAAGGCGATGATGTGGATCTTCCTGCTCAGCGACACCTTCGTCTTCACCTGTTTCCTGATCGGTTACATGACGGTGCGCATCTCCACCACCGAGGCGTGGCCGTTGGCGAGCGAAGTGTTCGCGCTGGAGATTGCCGGTGTCTACCTGCCGCTGATCCTGATCGCGATCATGACCTTCGTGCTGATCACCAGCAGCGGCA
>CAYLRA010000052.1:0-17263 GCA_964386045.1 uncultured Verrucomicrobiaceae bacterium
TCTCCACGAGACGCTTGGCGATCAGCGGCCGCGCGATCGAGGTGCCGAGCAGGTATTCGCCCTCATAGAGGGTGTTGGCGCGGAACATCGGGAAGACGAAGTCGCGCACGAACTCCTCGCGCAGATCCTCGATATAGATGTCCTTGACGCCCATCGCCTGCGCCTTGGCGCGGGCCGGCTCCACCTCTTCGCCCTGGCCGATGTCGGCGGTGAAGGTGACCACCTCGCAGCGGTAGACATCCTGCAGCCAGCGCACGATGACCGAGGTGTCGAGGCCGCCCGAGTAGGCGAGGACGACCTTTTTGATATCTGACATGGGGTACTCCAGGGAGGGTGGGACGGCCGGGCCGGAAAAGGCGCCCATTCTACTGAGGAAGGCGGGGCGCTTAAAGCAGCCCCGCCCCTCGCCCGCCGCCGCCCGCTGGCGGCACCCGATCAGGGTACCTGGACCACCTGAATCTTGCGGGCAACGATCACCGAGCGGTCCGCATCGCGATCGATCTCACCGAGCACGCGCAGCTGGGTGTCGGCGCCGAACTGCAGCTCGCCGATCAGATCGTCGTCGACCTCGGCGATGATCTGGCCGGTGGCGTCCTGCAGCAGGATCTCCTCGTCCTCGGGCATCTGCTGGACAACGGTGCCATTGACCACCACGTTGGTGCCATCGGGTGCCGCCAGCGCATCGGCGATGGTCACCGCCGCCGGTTGCACGGTCGCGCAGGCGACCAGCAGCAGCGCGGAACCACACAGTGCCGCGATGCCAGCAAGCTGTTTTCCAGCCTTCTTTCCAGACTTCACAAGTTTGGTGTTCATATCGTCGCTCCTCCGGTGGCGGTCGCAGGGCGACCGCGCCAGGTATCTTCAGTGGATGGAATGTCCAGTCCCGTCGCCGGGGTATCAGCAGATCGCCAGCCGATCAGCAATCGGTATCCTCGGCGCCGGCGCCCTCTTTGATTTCCTCGCATTTGTCTTCGACGGCATTGCCGGCGTCGGTGGCGAACTCGTCGATGCGTTCGCCAGCACGCTCAGCGGGCCCCTGGTTATCACACGCGGCCAACCAGCCGCAGACGCACAACACTGCCAATGACTGCACGATGCGACGCTGCAGGGAGTTGTCGTTCGATGCCATTTCAGTTGCACGGTTGAGATTGCTCATTGCCTGCTCCTCCTCATTACCTGCCAGACTGCTCGCTGTTGAAAAGCCCTTCTTCGCCCGGTGGGCGACTGTTCGGTGGGGAATCATCACGCCACATTACCTGCTCGATGAACTCGATACTCTCGTCGACATTGCGCTCGGTCGTTTTCACATGTGCATCGAAGTGCGAGCGCAGGAATCGGAGTAGACATCTCCTACCTTTTGATGACCCCCATGAAAAACGTGACCACCGCCATCACGGCGAAGATCACGAACAGCACCTTGGCGATACCGACCGCACCGGCGGCGATGCCGCCGAAGCCGAACAGCGCCGCGACCAGTGCGATGACAAAAAATACCAGTGCGTAATGCAGCATGATCAGGTCCTCCGTTGGTTGGAATCAGAGCCGGTACGAGATGGCCAGCGAACCAAATTCGTTCGGTTCGCTCTGCCCCTTGAACTCGCGGCTGCGGTAGATCTCGGTCAACGTCAGACGCCAGTTGCCCGCACCCATGACCAGACCCGCCTGTGCTTCACCGACCCACTCCTCGCGATCGACGCTGTGACTGTTTCCGTTGCGGTTGCCGTCGAGGAAGATGTTGTGTTCGACGTAGCGCCCGTGTGCACCGGCAAACAGGTACCAGTAAAAGGATTGGCTGGGCTTGAAGTAGTAGGAACCGGTGGCGGTCGGCCGCATCAATGGCGGTCCGGAATCGGCGTCGATACCGCTGCCGATGCGCAACGTGGCGCCAATGCCGGCAAAGCGCTGCGAGGTACCGATCGTCGCGCCGAAACGCGGCACGATGTCGACGTAGGTGGAGATAAGCGGCACGATCCAGTCGCGCTGATAGGCGAGGTCGACGGTCGCTTCATTGTGCAACTGGTTGTCCCAGCCGAGAGGCGGCTCCGAATCGAACGCCTTGTGCAGATTTTTCTGCATCCGCTCGGCGCCTGAATCAGGCCCCACCAGGCCAAGGATCAGCTCCAGCCGGTCGATGGTACGCAGCGAGCCATTGCGCTCGGCATTGGGCCCCGAATCGGCGGTCAGCCCGAAGCTGGTGTAGAGCCAGCCGGCATAGGGGCGGTCTTCGAGCACGACATCGGTGCGGCTGAGATCGTCGGGGGTATACATCTGCTGTCCGAGCGACCAGGCGAAGCGCAATTCGTCACCGGTGTCGTAGAGACCGATGCCACCGGCGAAACTTTTCAGCCAGTTCGGCTGGTAGGTATCGCTGACGTAGTTGATCTCGGTGCCGTGGGTGTAGTGACGATCGGTACCGGCGCCGAACAGGTCGTTCTCCAGCGCCACGGTCAACGTTCCCTTGCTGTCAGCGGCCTGTGCCAGCGGCGCGGCCAACAGCGATGCGGCGATGACTACCAGACTGCGTCGGTGGTTCTGCATCATGTCACCCCTTCCTTTTACGTGACGTCCAGGCTTTTGCATGGCGTTCTGGCTGCGGGTCGCCGGCTTGATGCCGTTCTGCAATCCGCTGCAGTTGTGCTCAGGTTAGGGACGATGGCGGCGAAAACCGATCGGTGCTGGCGCCGACCGGATGTCGGAGGGTTGCGGCTGATGCTGTAGGAATTGTCCGATCGCGCCGCTTCGCTCGGCGCGGAGGTTGCGACGTCAGGCGTCGGCGTCGACTTCGGGGGTATCGGCGCTACCGGCGGGCAGGTCGGCACGGATGCGCGTGCCGGCGTTGCGCGCCGACTCGATGAAAAACGTTCCGCCCTGCGATTCAACGCGGTACTGCATCCCATCCAGCCCGTGCGAGGAGGCCGGTATCGAGGCTGGGTCGAAGCCGATGCCATCGTCGTCGATTTCGATGCGCACCCACGCACCCTCGCCGGCCACGTGCAGGTTTACCTGGGTTGCGCGTGCGTATTTGGCGATGTTGGTCAACGCCTCCTGCACCAGCCGGTAACAGGTGAGTTGTCGCTCCTCGCTGAGTTCGACCGCTGCCAGCTCGCAGCTGACGGCGACACCGGTGCGCACCGAATACTCCCGCACCAGGGTTTCGAGCGCGGCAACCAGGCCGAGTTTGTAGAGCGACGACGGGTGCAGCTCCTCGATGATGCGGCGCTTCAGCGAGATGCCGCTGTTCAATGCTTCGCTGAGATGCCCGAAGCGCTCGAGCACGAACGGATCGACACTGCCGAGTCGCGACTTGAGCCGGGCCAGGTCGAGTTTCGCCGCCACCAGCAGCGCGCCGAGCTCGTCGTGCAGCTCCCGCGCCAACCGGGCGCGTTCATCCTCGCGCACCTTCTGCAGGTACGCGGTCAGCCGGCGCAACCGGCGCGTGCGCTGCTGCACCTGATGTTCGAGGCTGTTGCGTTCGCCCTGCAGGCGGATGCGATGCTGCTCCTGAAGGCGGGCATTGCGGTTCGACTCGCGCAGGTAAAGCGCCATTGCCAGCACGCCGAGTACCACCATGGTGGCGATGGCGGTGCGCGCGATCATCAGCGTGCTTCTGAGGCTCTGCTGGTAGGTGGCGATCAGGTCCCACTCGCGCTGCGCCAGCCGTCCGCCCAGATCGCGAATCTTCTCCATGTGACGCAGCCCGCTATCGCCCTCGGTGACCGTGCGCCAACGCTCGTCGCCGACGCTGCGCAGTGCGACCGTCGTCTGCATCTCCTCGCGCTTGGCTTCGACATGCCGCTCCAGTTCGGCGAACTGTCTGGCGACGCTCTCCGTGTTGAGATACCGTTGCCGCATCTCCTTCAACACCGCATCCACCTGCACGCTGGCATCGCGGTAGGGCTGGAGATAGATCGCTTCGCCAGTGATCAGGTAACCGCGCTGACCGGTTTCGGCATCGAGCATCAGCCGCAGCAGGCGCTGAGTCTGCAGGCGTGCTTCAATGGCGGCGCTGAGATCGCCACCGAGCGTGGTCGCGCGCCAGTAGCCATATTCGCTGGCCAGCAGAACAAACAGCGCCAGCAGCACCGCCACCGGAAAGCTGAGGCGCGCCTGGCGCAGACGCCGATATCCTGATCGCAAGATTCGCCCCTTCCTGACATGAGTTGAGGCCAGCTCCGATGATACGGGTAGCCATCGCCGACGATCACGCCATCGTGCGCACCGGACTACAACAGTTTCTCACCGACCAGGACGATATCGAGGTCATCGGCGAGGCCGCCAATGGCAGCGAAACACTGCAGCTGGTGCGCTCGCAGTCGATCGACGTGCTGATCATGGACATCTCGATGCCGGGCCAGAGCGGCATCGACATCCTCGCCAGCCTGCGCGCACACGCGCCGGAACTGGCCATCCTGATTCTGAGCGGCTATCCCGAACAGCACTATGCCACCGCGCTGCTGCGCCAGGGGGCGAACGGCTACCTCAACAAGGAGTGCGATCCGGAAGAGATCGTCACCGCCGTGCGCACGCTGGCACGCGGCAAGCGTTATATCTCCGCGGCAGTGGCCGAGCTGCTCGCCGAACAGCTGCAGGGCGGTGGCGACGGACCCGCGCACGAAGGGTTGTCCGAACGAGAGCTGCAGGTGTTCATGCGGCTCGCGCGCGGCGAAACCATCTCCGCCATCGCCGAGACACTGTCGCTCAGCGTCAAGACCATCAGCACCTACCGCACTCGCCTGCTCGAAAAGCTGTCGCTCTCCAGCAACAGCGACCTCACCTACTACGCACTGAAACACGGGCTGATCGAGTGATCTCTGTGCGTTACTCCACCGCCATCTGCTGACAGAACTCCACCAGCGCATCGAGTTCGGTCGCCTTGTCGAAAACGGCATCGACCCCCAATTCGGCGCAGCGTCGGCGCACCTCGGCAGTGGCGTAGTTGCTCAGCACCACCATTCTGCGGCCGGGCACGCGCTGCCGGCACGCCTCCATGACCCGCAGGCCGGAACCCTCGCTCAGGAACAGGTCGACGATGGCCAGCTGCCATTCGTTGCCGGCATCCTGCAGCCAGGCAATCGCCTCGCGCTCGCCGGCGCAGCTGGCCACCACGTCGACATCGGCCAGCTCCGCCAGCATCGCGATCAGGTTTTCGGCGATGAGCGGGCTGTCCTCGACCAGATAGGTTTTGATTCGTTTCATCTGACACGTCGCTGGATCGCCGTCACAAGCGATCTCGTTGATATCGGACCGGACTCGGTCGCCGTCGCGAAGCGCAATCTCGGGCAGAAATCGACGAGTGCACGGCCGCTCGCGCCAGTGTAGGGGCTGCCTTCGAAGAGATTTGTAGGCGACGGGATAGAGCCTGCGTAGGGGTTTGCCTACAGCGCTGGCGCCACTTCGGCCACCCGAAGCGCTGTGATAGAGTCCCGGCTGCATGGACTGCGGGCTCTTTCGCCCGCTTCGCACGGAACCCCCCATGATCTCGCTGTATCACCTGCTACTGGTCGGCGGCGCCCTGTTGGCGCTCAGTATCGTTCTGACCCCGCTCTCTGCCCGCATCGGCATGCCGGTGCTGCTGCTCTTTTTCGGCGTCGGCATGCTGGCCGGCGAGGACGGCCCCGGCGGTATCGAGTTCGACGATTTCAATACCGCCTTCACCATCGCCAACCTGGCACTGGCGGTGATCCTGCTCGACGGCGGCATGCGCACCCGCGTCGAGACCTTCCGCGTCGCGCTGCGCCCGGCGGCCGTGCTGGCCAGTGTCGGCGTGCTGATCACCGCGCTGATCACCGGGCTCGCCGCCGCCTGGCTGCTCGAACTGCCACTGCTGTACGGCCTGCTGATGGGATCGATCGTCGCCTCCACCGATGCCGCCGCCGTCTTCTCGCTGCTGCAGGGGCGCGGCCTGCACCTGAACGAACGGGTCGGCGCGACGCTGGAGATCGAGTCCGGCTCCAACGACCCGATGGCGATCTTCCTGACCGTGCTGATGCTGGAGCTGATCGGCAGCGGCGGCCAGTTCACCTGGAGCAGCGCACAGCTGCTGCTGGAGCAGTTCGGCATCGGCGCCATCGGCGGTGCCGCCGGCGGCTGGCTGCTGACCTGGATGCTGCGCAAGCTGGAGCTGGAGGCCGGTCTCTACGTACTGCTGGTGACAACCACCGGCATCGCCGTGTTCGCGCTGATCGGACTGATCGGCGGCTCCGGCTTCCTCGCCATCTACATCGTCGGATTGTGGCTCGGCAACAGCCGCATCAACTGGCTCGGCAACATCCTGCAGATGCACGACGGCCTGGCCTGGCTGGCACAGCTCAGCCTGTTCCTGATCCTCGGCCTGCTGGTGACGCCGTCGGAGATGGCGGCGGTGGCACTGCCGGCGCTCGGCGTGGCGCTGGTGCTGATGCTGGTGGCGCGACCGCTGTCGGTGCTGCTGAGCCTGTGGCCATTCCGCATGGACCGGCGCGAGCTGACCTACATCAGCTGGGTCGGCCTGCGCGGCGCGGTGCCGATCGTGCTGGCGCTGTTTCCGGTGATGGCGCAGCTGGATGAGGCGCAGCTGCTGTTCAACGTCACCTGCGTCGTCGTGGTGCTGTCGCTGGTGCTGCAGGGGGCGACGCTGACGCCAATGGCACGCTGGCTGAAACTGGAGGTGCCGGCGCCGCGCCTGCCGCAGCGGCACATTCCGCTCGCGCTGCCCGATAACAGCGATCACGAACTCTACCTGCTGCCGGTGCGCGAGATCGGCGATGGCCGGCCGACGCCGCAGTCGCTGCGACTGCCGCACGGCAGCGCGCTGGTGGCGGTATTCCGCCAGCATGAACTGCTGCTGCCGGCCGACGTGAAACAACTGGAGCCGCAGGACTGGATCGCCGTGGCCGGCAGCAGCCGCGCCGCCGCCGACATCGGCAGCCTGCTGCAGCCGGTACAGACGCGCGAGCAGTTGCAGCCGCGCCAGTTCTTCGGCGAATTCACGCTGTCGGGCGAGGCGAAGCTGACCGACCTGGAGCAGGTCTACGGCATCGATATCGACGCCGGGATGCGCGAGCTGTCGCTCTCCGCGGTGATCGCGAAACGGCACCACGGCCACCCGGTGGTCGGCGACAAGGTGAGCGTGGGACCGGTGCAGCTGGTGGTGATGGCGGTCGATGGCGACCGCGTCACCCGTGTCGGGTTGAAATTGCCAACGTAGAAAACCTCTGACGGCCCATCGAGGCTCTGCGTCATTCGGCGACTGCGCGCGAAATGACTGATCCTAGTTGCCGCTGAACAGGCCGCGAAACCACCCTCTCATCTCTTCCATCGGCGAGCAGCCGCCGACCTCGGCCGGCTCGCTGCCGAGGATGAACGGCACGCGCCGCACCCCCGGGCAGTGCTCCTGGCTGAGGTGGCCGGTGGCTTCGTCGACCCAGGCGTAATCGACGCCACTCGCCACCTCGCTGGCGAGCGAGACATGGCTGGTCTCGCGCATGAAGGCGAGCCACGCCTTCAATGCGCCGCTGGCACCCGTCAGGCCGGTCGACTTGTTGTCGTCGCGCCCCATCCAGACCACGGCGAGATAGTCGCCGGAGAAACCGGCGAACCAGGCGTCGCGCAGGTCATCGGTGGTGCCGGTCTTGCCGGCCACGCGCAGGTTCGGCAGCACCGCGCGTGCCGCCTTGCCAGTGCCCTCGGTCATCACCATCTCCATCGCGTAGTGCAGCAGCTGCACCGCCGCCGGCGACACCACCTGCTCCGGCCGCTGCGGATAACGCGCCAGCGGTGTGCCGTTAGAGGCGGTGATGACACGGATCGAACGCAGCCCGGCGCGCACACCCTGCGCGGCCAGCGTCTGGTACATCGCCGCCACTTCGAGCGGCGACAGGTCGGCGGAACCGAGCAGCAGCGCCGGCACCTCCGGCACCGGGCGCGAAATGCCGAGCCGCTTGATCATGTCGACCACACGCGGCAGGCCGATCTCCAGGCCGAGGTGGGCGGTCGAGGCGTTGTAGGAGTTGGCCAGCGCGCGGTAGAGCGGCACACGGCCGTGGAAGGTCTTGTCGTAGTTGGCCGGCCGCCAGAATTTGCCCTTCGGCAATTTGACTTCCACCGGCTCGTCGCGCAGCGGCGTGACCAGCGTGTAGCGCTGGCTCTGCTCCAGCGCCGCGAGGTAGACCGCCGGCTTGACCAGCGAGCCGATCGGCCGCACCGCGTCAAGCGCGCGATTGAAGCCGGCGAAACGCGACTGGCGACCGCCGACCACCGCCAGCACGTCGCCGCTGACCACGTCGGTCACCACCATCGCCCCTTCGAGGCCGCTGTTCTTGCCGTCGAGCTGCTTCAATGTCTGCGTCAACGCCTGCTCGGCGTGCCACTGCACCAGTGGGTCGAAGGCGGTGAAGATGCGCAGCCCGCGCGCGCGCAGATCCTCCTCGTTGTAGTCGCGCCGCAACTGGCGCCGCACCAGATCGAGGTAGGCGGGAAACAGCGCGTCATCGGAACGGGCGCGCGCCAGCCCGAGCGGACGCTGCCGCGCCGCGGTCAGCTCGGTGTCGCCGATCGCGCCGTACTCGCGCATCACACCGAGCACCAGATCGCGACGCTGCTTCGCGCGCTCCGGGAAACGCCACGGATCGAATTGCGACGGCCCTTTCACCAGACCGACCAGCAGCGCGATCTGATCACTGCGCAACTCGTCGATCGGACGGTTGAAGTAGTGACGACTGGCCAGCGCGAATCCGTGGATCGCGCGCGGCCCCTGCTGGCCGAGGTAGACCTCGTTGAGGTAGGCCTCGAGGATGGTGCGCTTGTCGTAGTGCCACTCGGTCAGCAGCGCCATCGCCGCCTCGCGCAGCTTGCGCGTCGCCGATCGCTCGCGGCTCAGGTAGACGTTCTTCACCAGCTGTTGCGTCAGCGTCGAGCCACCCTGCACGGTGCGACCGGCCTGCAGGTTGGTCAGCATGGCGCGGCCAATCGAGCGCGGCGACACACCGAAGTGATCGTGGAAGTTGCGATCCTCGACCAGCAGCAGCGTCTGCACCAGCAGCGGCGGCACCTCGTCGAGCCGCACCAACAGCCGATCCTCGCGGTGGCTGACGAACATGCCGCCGAGCGCCATCGGCTCCAGCCGCGCCAGGTCGAGCGCGCGGCCATTGCCATCGCGCAGCTCCAGCACGCGCCGGTTCGACATCGATACCTTGATCACCTGCGCCGACTGCGGACCGTCGTCGAAATTGAAGGCGCGCCGATAGATATCGAAGTGGGTGCCGCGCCGGATCACGTCGCCGGGTTGACCGAGCACGTTGGCGCGCCGATAGCCGAGCAGGTCGAGCTCGCGCTGCAGATCCTCCGGATCGAGCGGCATCTCCGGATAGAGATGCAGCGGTCGCGCGTAGACCTGCGCCGGTGCCTGCCACAGCCGGTCGCTCAGCTTGTCGCGCACCTGCATGTCGAGGTAGATGAGCCCGGCCACGCCGAGCACGATCAGCACCAGGCCAATCTTCAACGACCAGCCGAACAGCGTCAGCCAGAGCCTGCGCGGCTTCTTGCGGGTGCTGCGTCGGCGCGGCGCACGCGCTGACTTCGGCGTGCGAGACGAGGGGGATTTGCGAGTGGCCATGGAGAGGAAATCGATCAGCGGGGCATGACTGCCGAGCGCGGCCATCGAACCTGCAAGCGCGTTACAATGCGGTGAACGACAGGGATAATAGGCGGCTTCGACATGCGGGCGGAATTCAAAAAGTGACCAAAAGGTATCACGTTTACGGCCTCGGCGCCGCGCTGGTGGACACCGAGATCGAAGTCGGCGATGGCGATCTCGTCGCCATGGGGGTCGACAAGGGGTTGATGACACTGGTCGACGAAGCGCGCCAGCAGCAGCTGCTCGACCACCTGCAGGGCCATCTGGTCCACTCGCGCCGCGCCAGCGGTGGCTCCGCCGCCAACACCATCATCGCCGTCGCCCAGTTCGGCGGCCGCACCTACTACTCCTGCCGCGTCGCCGACGACGACAACGGCCGCTTCTACCTGCACGACCTGCAGGTGGCCGGCGTCGACTGTCGTCGCGACGGTCTGCTGCCCGGCACCACCGGCAAATGCCTGGTGCTGATCACCCCCGACGCCGAACGCTCGATGAACACCCACCTCGGCATCAGCGCGACACTGTCGGTCGACGACCTGGCACCGCAGGAGATCACCGCCTCCGAATACCTCTACATCGAGGGCTACCTGGTCACGTCGGAGAGCGGTCGTGCCGCCGCCATTCATGCGCGCGAAATCGCCGAGCGCAGCGGCACCAGAACCGCGCTCAGTTTTTCCGACCCCGGCATCGTCGCCCACTTCCGCGACGGCCTGCAGGCGATGATCGGCAATCGTGTCGACCTGCTTTTCTGCAACCGCGACGAAGCGCTGACCTGGGCGCAGACCGACAATCTCGACGTCGCCATCACTGCACTGCGCAAGATCGCCAAGTGTTTCGCCATCACCCTCGGCGCCGACGGCGCGCTGGTCTGCGACGGCAGCCGCCTGCTTGAAATCGAGCCGTTCAAGGTCAAAGCGGTCGACACCAACGGTGCCGGCGACATGTTTGCCGGCGCCTTCCTCTACGGCCTCACCCAGGGCCACGGCTATGCCGCCGCCGGCAAGCTGGCGAGCCTCGCCGCCGCCACCGTGGTCTCCGACTTCGGCCCGCGGTTGCGCGCCGAACGGCACGCCTCGCTGCTCGACCGATTGCAGCTGGGCTGAACGTCGCTGCCACAAACGACGACACCCGCAGAAACGACACGACAGAAACGACAAAGGGGCCATCGGCCCCTTTGTCGTTTTCACACCACGGCGCGTCAGAAGCGATAGGCGGCACTGACACCGAAGGTGTCGATGTCGGAATCGCCGATACCGCCGAAGCTGACATCGTGCAGCAGCTCATAGTCAGCGCGCAGCTCGACCTGCGGCGCCACCAGCCAGCTGACGCCAAGGCCAAACACGAAGCTGAAGTCGTCGTCGCTGTCGCGATAGCCGCCGACACGCACCTCGCTGCTGGTGCGCGCCAGACCCGCGCGGGCGAACAGCGACCACTGCTGGTTCAGCGGCAGCGCACCGAGCGCGCTGATGCTGAGCGCTTCCGCCTCGGCGCGAACCGCCCTCTTCTTGAACGTGCCGAAATCCTGGTAGGCCAGCTCCAGCGCGAAACGATCACTGAACCAGTAGCCGCCCAGCAGCCGGATCGACGTATTGGAGTTGCCGAGTTCGTCCAGCTCGCTGTCGCCGATGCCACCGCCGAGATAGAGACCATGACCCAGTGCGGCAACGGGCGCCAGCAGCGCGGCACTCAGTGCAATCGCCAGAGATTTCTTCTTCATTGACTTCCTCCTGATAGTGGGACCGAGGGTGCGAACAAGATTGCGGTCACGCCCGCGCGGCATGATCGCTTCGCAACGGGCGCATTATCCCCATCGCCACGACGATGCCAAGCGAGGCTGCCCCCGATGGACAAAATTCCGCCCGCAACTGTGAACCAGTCGCACGGCGGAATCTCGAAATAACGAAAAAAACGCAGAACTTTTTCAGGAAATTGTCAGTTGAACGGGATTATCAGTTGAGCAGGACGGTCAGTTGAGCAAAAAAGCGCGCAGCTGCGGGTCCTGGAACATCCGCGTCAGCGTCTGTTGCAGCAGGTCGTTGACGCGACCTTCGTTATCTTTCGCGTCGGGCGTCGTCACCGATCGGTACTGCGCGTTGGTCTGGTAGCGTCCGCTGAAATTGGCACCGCCCTTGAGCACCTCGGCGCGCAGCGCGGAAGTCATTCGCACATCCTTGCCCAGCGCCTGCTCGTCGTTGTTCTCGTAGCGGATATCCTCGATCACCACCGTCAACTGCACCGCACTTGAGTCGGGGCTGTTGACGACGAAACCGTTGGCGGCGAGCAGGCCGTTGGTGGCGCGCACCATCGCGCTCTCCAGGTCATTGGCGATGGTGATCGTGGTCGCCGCACCGTAGACACCACCCAGCGTGCCGAGCACACGGTTCTGGCGCTGGTCGGATGCGGTGACAAGAATGGCGCGACCATTGCCGAACGCCTCGCCGGCGGCGGTGAACGCCGGCTGCACGTTGAGCTGTTGTGGACTGTGTGCGCAGGCGGCAGCCAGCGCGGTGACGGCGGCGATGACGAGCAGTTTGACAACCTTCAGCATGATGATTCCAACCTCTCCGTTTCCGATTGATGGCGACCGTTGTCGAAAGATACTACCCCTGCGCCAATAACGCGCGCAGGTCGATGATCGCGGCGTTGGCGCGCGAGATGTAATTGGCCATCACCAGCGAGTGGTTGGCCAGCATACCGAAGCCGTTGCCGTTCAGGATCATCGGGCTGTAGAGCGGTTGTTGCGTCTCCTCCAGCTCGCGGATGATCTGGCGCAGACTCATCGTTGCGTTCTTGTTTTTCAGCACGTCGGCGAAGTCGACCTCCACCGCGCGCAGGAAATGGAGCAGTGCCCACGACGTGCCGCGCGCCTCGTAGAAGACATCGTCGATCTTGCGCCACGGCGTCTTGACCGCGAGATCGCCACGGTTGGCGCCTTCACTGGTCTCGTCGAGGTTGATGCGGCGCTGGCCGACGCTGGCGGAGAGCCGCTGCGACAGGCTGCCGAGCCGGGCCGACACGGAGCCGAGCCACTGGTTGAGGTTGTCGGCGCGGGTGTAGAAGTGGGCCGCCCCCTTGCCGTCGGCACCGAGCCGCGCGCGATAACGCTGCGTGTACCTGATGGCGTCGCGGTACTCCGACTCCGAGGCCGGCACGGCCCAGCTGCTGGTGGAGAAATTGAACCGCGGTTCGGCGCGGGCGAGATCGTCATCCTCCTCCGACTGCGACTGCGAACGACTGATCGATTCACGCAACGCGCGGGTCAGGTCGCGCACCTGCAGGATCACGCCATATTCCCAGGCCGGCATGTTGTCGAGCCAGACGCCGGGCGGCAGGATGTCGTTGCTGATGAAGCCGCCGGGCTTGTCGAGCAGCGTCTCGCTGACGTGGATCAGCGTGGTGGCGGTGGTGAATCCGGTCGGCAGCGCGACGCCGGCGGCCGCGATCTCCGCCACCGCGCGCACCTCGAAGGTGGCCGGCTCGCGGCTCCAGTAGATCCCCAGCACCAGCGACAGCAGCAACAACAGCAATACCGCGCCGCCGATCAGGCGTGGCGTCATGCTGTGCCCGACGAAATCGCCGGCTCCCTCGCGCCACTGGCGCCAACGTTCCCCGAGTGCAGACATCGACGACTCCCTGCCCCTTCTGTCAGTGATGCGAATGGTGGTCGTGCGCCGGCCTGGCTGCGGCTTCACCGGCGCGCATGTCGACCACCGGCAGCCGCAGCGGATAGGTGCCGCCCTTCTCGTCGAGCAGCGTCACCGCAACGGTGTCGCCGGCGCGCAGCGGTCGTTTCAGATTGATCAGCATCAGGTGCAACCCGCCCGGGCGGAACTGCAGCTGCCCGCCGGCGGCCACCTCGACGCGGTGCAGCTGCTCCATCCGCATCACACCACCGTTGACGCGGTGTACATGGATTTCGACGCGCTCGGCGACATCGCTGGTCGCGGCCACCAACGCCACCGGCGCCTTGCCGCCGTTGGTCAGGGTGAAATAGGCCGAGCTCACCTGCTGCCCCGGCGGCAGTTCGCGAATGAACGCATCGCTGACCTGCAGCGATGCCGCCTGTGCAACGGTCGACAACAGTGCCAGCACCAACAACCACGTCCGCATCGACACCCCCATCAGCCGACAGATTCAAACCGCGGCCACTATACCAGCGGTGCCCGGCGTCTTGACCAGCGGCGCCCGGCGACTTGGCCAGCAGCGAAGGCATTGCCGTCGACTGTGCTGCTGCTCGCAGCGCAGTGCCATCGCGCAACGTATCAGCGACTACAATGGCCCCACTGCCCGCGCGCGGCGACGGAACTTGCGACGCGCCATCGATCCAAGAGAACCCATGCCCATATACCGCCGCCCTGCCGTGATTTCACGCCCATCCCATCTGCTCGCGCTGCTGCTGTCGCTCTGCTTCGCCCTGCCGCAGGCGGCCAGCGCCAGCCAGTCACTGCCGGCCGGCGCCAGCCCGTTGTCGCTTGGCGGCGACAAGACCCTGATCGTCGAGGATGAGTTCCTGCCGGTCGAGCAGGCCTACCAGCTCGACACCGCGCTGCTCGACGACACGCTGGTGCTGCACTGGGAGATCGCCGGCGGCTACTACCTCTATCGCCACCAGTTCCGCTTCGTCGCCGAACCGGGTGGCGAGCTGGCGGCGACGCTGCCGGCGGGTCTGCGCAAGGTCGACGAGTACTTCGGCGAGATCGAGGCCTATTACGGCGAGGTTGAAGCAACGCTGCCCGGGTTGCCGGCACACCCCTTCAACCTGGCGGTCACCTCGCAGGGGTGCGCCGATGCCGGGCTCTGCTACCCGCCCCGCACCCAGCACTTCCGCGTCGATCGCGCAGCCGGCATGGTGACGCCACTGGCGGCAGCGCCGGCCTCCTCGCCCACCAACGCCGTATTCGCCGACGACACCGCGCTGCCGGACGGCGCCCCCTGGCAACTCGGCACCTGGCTGCTGATGCTGCTGGCGGCCGCTGCCGGCGGTGTGGTGCTGAACCTGATGCCCTGCGTCTTCCCGGTGCTGAGCCTGAAGGTGCTCGGCTTCGCCAACAGCCGCGACCACCATCCCGGCCTGCACGCGCTGAGTTACGGCGTGGGCGTGGTGTTGAGCTTCCTGCTGATCGCGGCGCTGCTGCTGGTGCTGCGCAGCGCCGGTTCGGCGGTCGGCTGGGGCTTCCAGCTGCAACAGCCCTGGTTCGTCGGCGCCATGACCTACCTCTTCTTCGCGCTGGGGCTGTCGCTCTCCGGCTTCTGGACACTCGGTGGCAGCTGGATGGGCGCCGGTGGCGCGCTGGCCGGCAGCGGCGGTTATGGCGGCAGCTTCTTCACCGGCGTGCTGGCCTGCCTGGTGGCGAGCCCCTGTACCGCGCCCTTCATGGGCGGCGCGCTCGGTTATGCGGTGACCCAACCGGCACCGGTGGCGCTGGCGGTATTCGCCGCGCTCGGCATCGGCATGGCGCTGCCGGTGATGCTGCTGACGGTCAGCCCCGGTCTGCTGAAGCGACTGCCCAAACCAGGCATGTGGATGGAGCGACTGAAACAGGCGCTGGCCTTTCCGCTCTACGCGACGGCGATCTGGCTGGCCTGGGTGGTTGGTCGCCAGGGCGGTGCCAATGCCATGGCGCTGCTGCTCGGCGGCGCGCTGCTGATGACCCTGGCATTGTGGCTGTGGCGCTTTGGCTGGATCGCCCGCACCATCGCCGCCGCCAGCCTGGCGCTGGCGCTGGCGCTGCTGGCCAATCCCCTGCTGAACAGCGGGCCGTCGCCAAACAGCGGATCGCTGCCGAGCGACAGCGCCGCAGCCGTGACAGCCGGGGACTGGCAGCCCTACGACGCCGCGAAACTGGCAGAGCTGCGCGCTGCCGGCCGCCCGGTGTTCCTCAATGCCACCGCCGACTGGTGCATCACCTGCCTCGCCAACGAGCGGGTCACCCTGTCGAGCGCGCGGGTGCGCGACACCTTTCGCCAGCGCGACATCATCTATATGAAGGCAGACTGGACCCACTACGACGCCGCCATCACCGCGCTGCTGGGCGAGTTCGGGCGCAGCGGCGTACCGCTCTACGTCTTCTACCCGGCTGCGGGCAAGCCGCGCCTGTTGCCGCAGCTGCTGACCCCGGATCTGGTGCTGAACGCACTCGACGAATCGTGACAGACCGGCAATTTGTTCACGATTTGCACTAAAAATGGGGTCATCTCCGCCCAACGGAATATTTCATTGGACAGCCCGAAAAGGCTGGGGCAGAATTCCCGGCCATGTTTTCCGGCAACTGAAACGTCCCTAAAACCCCGGGTGATTCGATGGCATCGATCCTGGTTCTGCACGGACCGAACCTGAACCTGCTCGGCAAACGCGAGCCCGAGATCTACGGCCACACCACCCTCGCCGACATCGATCACCAGCTGGCCGACCAGGCCGCCAGCGCCGGCCACACCCTGACCTCGCTGCAGAGCAACGCCGAACACCTGCTGATCGATCGCATCCACGCCGCCCGTGAAAACACCGACTTCATTCTGATCAACCCCGGCGCCCTCACCCACACCAGCATCACCCTGCGCGACGCCCTGCTCGGCGTGAAGATTCCGTTCATCGAGGTGCACCTCTCCAACGTGCATGCACGCGAGCCGTTCCGCCGCCACTCCTACCTGTCGGATGTCGCCGTCGGCGTCATCTGCGGGCTCGGCGCCCAGGGTTACACGCTGGCGCTGCAGGCGGCACTGGCGCGCCTGCCGGGCGCACCGACGCCGCTGCCGGCACCCGGTTGAAGCAGCCCATGACCATGAGCAGGCCATGAAAAATCCACAACCACCCGACGTTCAGGACAGCGAACGCCCCCAGACAAGGCCCCGCAAGAGAGAGACGATGGATATCCGCAAAGTCAAAAAGCTGATCGAGCTGCTGGAAGAGTCGAACATCGACGAAATCGAGATCAAGGAGGGCGAGGAGTCGGTGCGCATCAGCCGCAACAACCGCGCGGCACCGCAGTACTTCGCCGCGCCGGCGCCGATGGCCGCACCGGCACCCGCCGCACCAGCTGCCGCGGCACCCGCCGCCGCACCGGCAGCGCCTTCGGTCAACGGCCACGTGGTCAAGTCGCCGATGGTCGGCACCTTCTACCGCTCGCCGTCGCCCGGCTCCCCGGCCTTCGCCGAAGTCGGCAAACATGTGAAGGCCGGCGATGTCATCTGCATCATCGAAGCGATGAAGATGATGAACCAGATCGAGGCCGACAAGGCCGGCGTGATCGAGGCGGTCCTGGTCGAGGATGGCCAGCCGGTGGAGTTCGACCAGCCGCTGTTCACCATCGTCTGAGCACGAGCAGCAAACGGCCGGCGCCACCGGCCCGAGGACGAGTGATCCCGCCGTCCGCGCCCTGCGCGGCGGCTTTTCCGGAAGCAAATTCATGCTCGACAAAGTAGTCATCGCCAACCGCGGCGAAATCGCCCTGCGAATCCTGCGCGCCTGCAAGGAGCTGGGCATCAAGACCGTCGCCGTGCACTCGCAGGTCGACCGCGACCTGATGCATGTGCGCCTGGCCGATGAATCGGTCTGCATCGGCCCGGCGCCGTCGCCGAAGAGCTACCTGAACGGCCCCGCCATCATCAGCGCCGCCGAGGTGACCGACGCCGTCGCCATCCACCCCGGCTACG
>CAYLRA010000053.1:0-17213 GCA_964386045.1 uncultured Verrucomicrobiaceae bacterium
GCGGCGACATCGAGGACATTCGCGGCGTCGCCGTCGCCTCCAACATCGTCAAGACACTGCTCGAACGCGACTGGGTGCGCATCGTCGGCCACAAGGATGTCCCCGGTCGCCCGGCGCTCTACGCCACCACGCGCAAATTCCTCGACTACTTCAACCTGAAGAACCTCGAAGACCTGCCGCCGCTGGCCGAACTGCGCGACCTCGATTCGCTCAACACCGAACTGGCGCTGGAAGGTGCCGACACACCGTCGCTGGAGAGCGTCGATGCCGAGGACGAGGCTGCACCGGTGGCCGCCACCGAGGCGGTGACATCGGAGTCCGGCGACGGTGCCGATGTCGTCGATGCCGATGCCGATTCCGATTCCGCCGAGCAGGAGCAGTTGTCTTGAGTCGCACACCGATTGACGAGACCGAGACCGAGACCGAGATCGGAGCAGAGAGCGCGCCGGGCGAAAAACTGCAGAAAGTGCTGGCACGTGCCGGCCTCGGTTCCCGTCGCGACATGGAGAAGCTGATCGCCGACGGTCGCGTCACGATCAACGAAAAGCCGGCGCAGCTCGGCGACCGCGTCGACGACGGCGCCCGCATTGCCGTTGACGGTCGCGCCGTGCGCCTGCAGACCGAGAGCGAGCGCCAGCCGCGCGTGATCATGTATCACAAGCCGGAAGGCGAGATCTGCAGTGCGCGCGATCCCGAAGGGCGCCCGACCGTCTTCGACCGGCTGCCCAAGGTGCGCGGCGAGCGCTGGATCAGCATCGGCCGCCTCGACTACAACACGGCCGGCCTGCTGCTGTTCACCAACGACGGCGAGCTGGCCAACCAGCTGATGCACCCCTCCAGCGGCATCGATCGCGAATATCTCTGCCGCGTGCTCGGCGAGATCGACAACGACGCGCTGCAGCGGCTGCGCGACGGTGTCCAGCTCGAAGATGGCGTCGCCCGCTTCACCGACATCACCGACGGCGGCGGCAGCGGTGCCAACCACTGGTACTACGTCTGCCTGATGGAGGGTCGCAACCGCGAGGTGCGCCGTCTGTGGGAGTCGCAGCAGGTGAAGGTGAGCCGGCTGAAGCGCGTGCGTTACGGCCCGATCTTCCTGCCGGCGCGGCTCAAGCAGGGGCGCTGGGAAGATCTGCTGCCGCAGGAGATCGTCGGCCTCTACCGTATGGTCAACCTGAAGCCGCCATCGCTGGCGCCACTGAAACCGCAACAGATTCACGAGCGCGTTCGGGAACTGGGCAAGAACCCGCAGGCGCGGCGTCCGCGTCCGCACTTGCAGGAGTCGTCGGAAGGCGCCGCTGGTCGATCGGCTCGCCAGCCCTCGAAGGCACGCGCCGGTGGTGAAACGAGAGGTCGTTCGGCGAGTGGCGAACTGGCCACCAGTGCCAGAGTGCGGTCGGGCAAGAGCGCAGCCCGCGCTGTCGATGCCAGAGGCCGCGCCGCCGAAGCCATTGGTCGCGCGCAAGAGGCGAGAGGCCGGTCGGCCGGAGCAAGAGCGCCGGCGGGTGCGGCGAAACCCTCCACGAAAGGCACGAAGCCGCCGCGGCGTTCGCCGCGGGGTTGAGCTTCTTCTATCGAATGACTTGCGGTTGGTCGAATGGTTGAGCACTGGTCTGAGTTCGAGGTCGAGGCGGCGGTTGAAGACTACTTCAGCATGCTTCGTCTGGAACTGACCGGTCGCAGATACAACAAGTCAGAGCATCGTCGCGCCCTTCAGGTGCAGCTGAGTAATCGCTCTGCTGGTTCTGTTGAAATGAAACATCAGAACATCAGCGCCGTTCTTATCGAAATGGGTATCCCCTGTATTGACGGTTACAAACCGCGCTACAACTACCAGCGTTCACTGCTCCCAGAGGCTGTCGCGGATTACCTCAAGAATAATCCCGACATGCAGGGCATCTTCAAGGCCCACGCCGAGGCAACACCTGCTGTTCCGACGGTAGAAAATTTTCTTGCAGCTATCGAGCGCCCACCAGTCGCGGAGGAACGAGCGCCTTCTGTCACGGAATCACCCGCCATCTACAACCCGGGCGGAGTGAACTATTTGGAGCGCGAGGCCCGGAATCAATTATTGGGTGAGGCGGGTGAGCAGTTCGTCATCAACTTCGAACGCGCTCGTCTGATTCATGCCGGGAGGGAATCACTTGCAGCTCATATAGAGCAAGTGTCAGCGACTGTCGGCCCGTCCGCTGGATTCGATATCCGCTCTTTCGAAGAGAATGGTAGAGATCGCTTCATTGAAGTAAAGACCACTAAGTACGGAAAAAGCACCCCATTTTTTGTTACGCCGAACGAACTGCGGTTTTCCAGAGAGCGATCATCTCACTATTTTTTGTATCGCCTGTTCAAGTTTGGTGAAGCCCCGCGAATGTTCTCGTTGCAAGGATATCTTGAGCTTGGGTGCATGCTTGAACCGTCGCTGTTCATGGCGAGTCCGGCATGTAAGATCCAGCCGCCGTCAGGCGGCTCCTTTTAACCCACCCAATTCTCGAACTGAAGACCGGGCACGCGCTCGAATTCACGCAGGTTGTTGGTGTCGAGCAGATAGCTCAGCAGGGCGGGGGAGCTCACAGGGCTTCACGCTCATCCTGATGCTGGCTGGCGCGTTCGGCCATGAAATCGTCGGTGACGGTGCCGTCACCCAGGAAAAAACTGTCCCACGCCGAATCCGCGGGGGCGATGATGCGTTCGTTCCCCACCACGCGCACGTCCACTTTCTTGACATGTTCGGGGAAGCGGGTTTCCGCCGGCAGCCAGACGGCCTGGGTGCGGTTGTTGGTGAATACGGTGCTGGTTGTCATGGCGATGCTCCGGGTTGCTGTATGCGCGGACTATGTGCCAGCGGATGACCCGGATGCAATTCGGGGAGCCGTGTCCAGTGCGGTCACGCGCTCTGCTGATGCGGCTGCGATGCGATGCGCACGCAGTTGCGGCCGTCGCGCTTGCCTTGGTAGAGCGCGGCGTCGGCCCGCTCCAGCCAGGCCAGCAGGCTTTCGTCACCGCCCAGCTCGGCGACGCCGATGCTGACGGTGAGCTGCAGCGATGGAGCCCAGCGCATCTCCACCTGTTGACGCACACGCTCGGCGATGACGGCGGCGCCGTTGCCGTCGGTGCCGCTCAGCAGCAGCACGAACTCCTCGCCGCCGAAGCGGAAGACGTTGTCGGTGTCGCGGCTGATCTGGCGCAGCAGCTGCGCGGTCTCGCGGATGGCGTGGTCGCCGGCGAGGTGGCCGAGGGTGTCGTTGATCGCCTTGAAGTGGTCGATGTCGACGATCAGCAGCGAGGTCGGTGCGCCATGGCGACGGGCGACGGCGATTTCGTGGGCGGCGGAGAGCTCCAGCGCGCTGCGGTTGCCGACGCCGGTCAGCGCGTCGCGCGTGGCGTTGCGCACGGCATCACGGTGGGTCAGCGCGTTGTGCAGCGCCGGCACCAAGCAGCCGATCATCAGTTCCGCCTGTTCCAGCTCCTGTTCGCCAAAGCGACGGCGGCGCTGCAGCAGCAGCTCGCCGAGCGGATGTTCGCCGTGGTGCAGCTGGTAGCTGCAGTTGTGCGGGCGCTCGCTGCCGCGCTCGATGCGCAGGTCGCCGCTCTCGTTGACGAAGCGCACCGCGACCTTGCCCAGCTCCTTCTGCAGCTCGACCGCAAAGCGCTCCACCACCTCGACCGGGTCGAGCGTCGCGTGCAGCCGCTCGGCCAGCCGCAGCCGCAGCGCCAGACGCTGCTCCGGGGCAACGCTCTTGTGGTTGCTGGGGACGACATTCAACAGCGGCGAGGATGTGTCGTTGTGGACCATGGTGGCTCTCGTTCAGCGCGGTCGCAGGCTGTAGGACCGTTTGCCAACGCTCAAAGCGAATGCTGTGCCATGGATAAATAATCAAATAAAAACAATATCTTGTGTTTATGTTCTCGATTTTTTTCCAGATATTGCCGGGGAGGCGTCAAGAACTTGCCGGGAGCGATTTCTGGCGTCGCGTCAGCGGCGCCCGACCAGCAGCGCCGCGCGCAGCCGCTGCTGGCCGAACTGCATGCTCTTCAGGAACGAGCCGATCTCGATCGGCAGGTACTGGCAGTCGAAGGCGTTGCGGTGGTGTTGATCCTGGTCGTTGGGGTCGTCGATGTCGGGGTCGTGGATATAGACGAAGCGCTCGTCGATGGCGGTGACGACGACCCAGTGCGGTGACTTCTTGCGGTCGTAGCGCCAGCTGCTGATCAGCACCAGCGGCACCTGGTCGCTGGCGATCGCCTGACGCAGGGTGCCGAGGTCGGCGGCGCTGTAGTTCAGCTCGACGTCGCTCTCCTCCAGCTGGGCGAGGAAATCGCCGTGCACCTGCTCCATCACCGACTTCTTTGCCGCGCGCCGCACCCCTTCGACGAACAGGGGGCCGCGCTGGTTGACGTGAATGCGTGCCCGGAAGCCGCGTCGCCATGCCGCCAGTGCCAGCCCGTGCGGCCCGCAGCCGCCGTGGCCGGAGGTCATATAAATGGTGGTCGCTTCGCGCCACAGCTGCAGCTCGTCGCGACGCGACGGCAGATAGCCTGGGTCCAACGCCGCCATCGCCATCATCAGCGCGGCCGGGCCGCAGGTGAACTCGGTGGTCTGCGCGTAGTAGGGCAGCGAGCGGTGCGCCTCGTCGTGCGGGTAGGTGGCGATGCGCTTCTGCATGCGCAGCGCGTCGGCGTGGTCTTCGTAGTAGTCGACATAGATGCCGAAGCGCTGGTAGCCGAGCTTCTCGTACAGGTGAATGGCGCCGTGATTGCCGCTGTGGACCTCCAGCCGCATGAAGACGCGACCGCGCGCCACCGCCGCCGCTTCGGCCTGCTGCAGCAGCACTTCGGCGATACCGCGACCGCGTGCCGCCGGGTCGACGGCGATCGAGTAGAGGCGGGCGAGGCTGGTGCCGCGATGGAACAGCACCAGCGCGTAGCCGAGCAGTTCGCCATCGCCCTGTTCGGCCACCGCCAGCCAGGCGCGGTCGGTGGCGACCATGCGCTGGAAGCTGCGCCGGCTCAGGCGGTCGCTGCTGAAACAGCGCTCCTCCAGCTCGGTCAGTGCGGAGACATCGGTGCGGTCGGCGGGACGGTAGCGCAGCGGTTCGCTCATCGGCGGGCTCGGCGAATGTTATCCGGTTGGTGGTTTGGCAAAACGCCGCGCCCGGTTGCTGGAGCAGTAAATGTAGCGGGGCTATTATCAACGGCGAATTTTCCGTGCGACAACTTGTCTCTTCAGCAATCACAGGGGCGAACAAACCGCGTGTCCACGCTCTATCTGGTCGTCGAGAACCGCAGGGACTGGGGGCCGTTCTTTCCGAGCGAGCAGGTGATCACCTTCAACGACTACCTCGCTCTCGACGACAAGAGCGATGGCCGCGGCGTTCGCGTCATCAACCTGTGCCCGCAGTCGCGCTACCTGTCGAAGGGGTACTACTGCTCGCTGCTGGCCGAGGCGCGCGGCCACAAGGTGATTCCCGAGGTGCGCACGCTGAACGACCTGCGTTCGCGCACGCTCTATTCGCTGGCGCTGCCCGATTTCAACCGCGAGGCCGACGCGCTGGCGCAACAGCGTGGCATCGCCATCGAGAGCGGCGCGCTGATGAACGTCAAGGTCTACTTCGGCGAATCGCCGGAACCGGGGCTGCAGCCGCTGGCGCGGTTGCTGTTCGAACGTTTCCCGTGTCCGATCCTCGACGTCGAGCTGAAGCGACGCAAGAGCAGCTGGATGATTTCGCGCATCAAGCCGCTGACACCGGCCAAACTGACCGACGATGAACAGACCGCGTTTGCCGATGCGCTCGACCATTTCAGCCGCAAGATCTGGCGCGCACCGAAATCGCGTCGTCGCTACCGTTTCGATCTCGCCATGCTGGTCAACCCGGCCGAACAGCTGCCGCCGAGCGATGCCTCGGCGCTGAAGCAGTTCATCCGCGCCGGCCGCGAACTGCAGATCAACGTCGAGCTGATCCAGAAGAAGGACTACATGCGGCTGACCGAGTACGACGGTCTGTTCATCCGCGAGACCACGGCGATCGACCACCACACCTACCACTTCGCCAAGAAGGCCGAGGCCGAGGGCATGGTGGTGATCGACGACCCGACCTCGATCCTGCGCTGCACCAACAAGATCTATCTCGCCGACCTGTTTCGCGCCAACAAGGTGCCGGCACCGAAGACGCTGATCCTGACCCGCGACCAGAGCGACCTTGAAAAACAGGTGATCGAGCAGCTCGGCTTTCCGCATGTGCTGAAGATTCCCGATGGCGCCTTCTCTAAAGGCATGGCCAAGGTCGAAACGATCGAGCAGTTCCGCGTCGAGGCGGAGCGGCTGTTCGAGGATTCGGCGCTGCTGCTGGCGCAGGAGTTCATGTACACCGAATACGACTGGCGCATCGGCGTGCTGAATCACAAGCCGATTTTTGCCTGCCGTTACTACATGGTGAAAAAGCACTGGCAGATATACAAACACGGCGACAACGGTGCGCAGAGCGGCGGCTTCGATACGCTGCCGACCTACGAGGTGCCGCGCCCGGTGCTCGATGCGGCGATCAAGGCGACGCAGTTGATCGGCGATGGGCTTTACGGCGTTGACGTAAAACAGCAGGGCAATCGTGCGGTGGTCATCGAGGTCAACGACAACCCGAGCATCGATCGCGGTGTCGAGGACAAATTCATCGGCGACGAGCTCTATCGTCTGGTCATGCAGGAGTTTCTGCGTCGCCTTGAAATGCAGCGCAGCCGGGGCTGGGCGGAGGTTTGATGATCGGCATTGGCACGACCAAGTCTCCCCCTGCGAAGTAGGGGGAGTCCCCCGCAGGGGGGAGGGGGTCCGGGGTTCGACGAGAGCGGACCCCTCCGCCCCTTCGGGGCACCTCCCCTACTTCGCAGGGGAGGACTCGCACTGTCTCGCGTGCAGTACAAATTCCGCTTTCACGGTCGAGCCTGCAGCTCCACCTGCACCCCGAGTCGTTTGATCAACCGGAAAAAATTGCTGCGATCGACGCCGGCGCTGCGCGCGGCGGCGGCGAGGTTGCCGTCGCTGGCCGCCAGCGCGCGCTGCAGCCACTGCCGCTGAAACGCCAGTGTTGCTTCGGCCAGCGTCGTCGACGGTGCGCTGGTGTCCACCAGTTCCGGTGTCGTCGTTGTCGGTGCCGTACGTAGGCCGGCGTGCAGCCCGAGGTGACGGTTCTCGATGGTGATCCAGCGCTGCTGCCGTCCCTGCTCCGAGGTGGCGAGCAGCGCCGCGCGGCTCATCACGTGTTCCAGTTCGCGCACGTTGCCGGGCCAGTCGTACTGCAGCAGCGCATCGCGCGCCTCTGCGGCCAGTCGCACATTGCGCACATGCAGCCGCTGCTGGTTCTGTTCCAGAAAGAATCCGGCCAGTGTCAGCACGTCGCGACCGCGCTCGCGCAGCGGCGGCACCTGCAGCGGAAACACCGACAGGCGGTGATAGAGGTCGGCGCGGAAGCGGCCGGCCGCCACCTCCTGCTTCAGGTCGCGGTTGGTGGCGGCGACGATGCGCACGTCGACGTGCAGCGTGGCGTCGCTGCCGGGGCGCTGGATTTCGCCGCTCTGCAGCGCGCGCAGCAGCTTGGCCTGAATCGCCAGCGGCAGTTCGCCCACTTCGTCGAGGAACAGCGTGCCGCCGTCGGCCAGTTCGAACTTGCCGGGGCGGTCGCTGAGCGCGCCGGTGAAGGCGCCCTTGCGATGGCCGAACAGTTCGCTCTCGGCCAGCGTCTCCGGCAGCGCGGCGCAGTTGACGTAGACCATCGGCTGCTCGGCGCGTGTCGAGCGCGCATGCAGCTGGCGCGCCACCAGCTCCTTGCCAACGCCGGTTTCGCCGAGGATCAGCACCACCAGATCGGAGCTGGCGACGGTGTCGATTTCGCTGCGCAGTCGCTGCATGGCCGCGCTCTTGCCGATCAGCTCGTCGCCAGCCTGTTGTGCCGCCTGCAGCGCACGATTGACCTGATGTTCGCGGGCGACACGGGCGCGCAATGCGTCGATCGTGCGCGTCACTTTGACGGTCGCTTCGGCGAGGCCGAGAAAGCCGCGCAGCGCAGCCTCGTCGATGGTGTCGAAACTGCCTTCGCGCAGCGCATCCATCGTCACCACGCCCCACGGTCGGCCATCGATATAGAGCGCGGCGCCCATGCAGTCGTGCACCGGCAGCGCGCCGGTCTCGCCTTCGATCAGGCCGTCATAGGGATCTGGCAGGCTGGTGTCGGTTACGCGCACCGGTTCGCGGCTGAGCAGAATGCGCGACAGGCGTGGCTGGTCGGCAAGGGCGAAACGGCGCCCGAGCGTATCCTCGCTGAGGCCGCTGACGGCGACCGGCTGGAGTTGCTCACCCTGCAGCTCCAGCAGCGCGCAGGCATCGCACGGGACAATGGTGCGCAGGGCTGTCAGCAGCCGTCGGTAGCGCTCCTCTTCGGCCAGGTCGGCCGACAGGTCGGAGAGCAGCGCCAGCAGCAGATGATCAAACGCCTCATTGCGCAACCGGGGTGTTGTCTTTTTGACTTTTTTGTTGTCCATATGACATCTCCTGAGCCGGTGTCAAAGTGACAACGTAGATGCTAAGTCAGCTGTTCTCAAGCAGTTTTTGGTTGGCACGAAGATTGACTCAACAAACGTGAAGTCATCATCCAAGGAGAACAGCATGCTGTCGCAACAGACCATCGACATCGTCAAGGCCACCGTGCCGGTGCTGCAGCAGTACGGCGAGCAGATCACCCGCCACTTCTACGGCAAGATGTTCAGCGAATACCCCGAGGTGAAAGCCTATTTCAACGAGGCGCACCAGGCCGCCGGCACCCAGCCGCGCGCGTTGGCCAACGCGGTGCTGGCCTATGCCGCGCACATCGACCGGCTCGATGCGCTGAAGGATGCACTGCCTGTCATCATTCAGAAACACGCCGCGCTCGACGTGCGCCCCGAGCACTATCCGATTGTCGGTACCTGCCTGCTCAGCGCGATTCGCGACGTGCTCGGCGCTGCCGCCACCGACGACATCATCAGTGCCTGGGCCGAGGCCTATCAGCAGCTGGCCGACATCCTGATTGCCGCGGAAGAGCAGGTCTATCAGCAGAATGCGGCGCAGCCGGGCGGCTGGCGCGGGCCGCGCGCGTTCCGTCTGGTGCGCAAGCAGCCGGAGAGCGCGGTGATCACTTCGTTCTATTTCGAACCGGTGGATGGCGGCCAGCTGATGGCGTTCGAACCGGGTCAGTACACCACCGTGCTGATGAACATCGATGGTCAGCCGCTGCGCCGCAACTACTCGCTGTCGGATGCGCCGGGCAAGCCCTACTACCGCATCAGCGTCAAGCGCGAACCGGGTGGCGTGGTGTCGAACCACCTGCACGACCGTGTGCAGGTCGGCGATGTGCTGGAACTGCTGGCGCCATGCGGTGAGTTCGTGCTGCAGCCGTCGCGGAAGCCGCTGGTGCTGGTCAGCGGCGGCGTCGGCATCACGCCGGCCTTGAGCATGCTGAATGCCGCGGCTGAGAGTGGTCGTCAGATCGAATTCATCCACGCCGCGCTGAACAGTGAGGTGCACGCGTTCCGTGACCATGTCGATGCCACCGCACAGCAGCATGGCAACGTGCGACCGTTCTACCTCTACAACGAGGCGCTGCCGGACGATCAGCCGCATGCGCGCGGCCTGATCACTGCCGAGCTGCTGGCGTCGCGCTTACCGGCCGATCGCGATGTCGATCTCTACTTCCTCGGGCCGAAGCCGTTCATGCAGGCGGTCTACCGCATCGCGCGTGAACTCGGTGTGCCGGAAGCGCAGACGCGTTTCGAGTTCTTCGGTCCGCGCGAGGCGCTGGCTGCTACCTGATCGCCGCTCCCGGCGTGTTTGGCGCGGAGTCCGCAAGGGCTTCGCGCCTTTTTCCGTTTTTGAGTAAGGAGTCGTGGATGTTGTCGCAGCTGGCCGCCTGGTGGCGTCGCTATCATCCCGCGCCGCTGGCCATTGGCGTTGCAGAGCGTGTTCGGATAGTGGTTGGTGCGCTGCTCGGCATGGGAATTACCGGCGCGGTGATGGTGTTGCTGCTGCCGCAGACGGTTGGGGAAATGCCGTGGTTGATCGGTCCGACGGGCGCTTCAGCCGTGCTGCTGTTTGCGCTGCCGTCGAGTCCGCTGGCACAGCCGTGGTCGGTGATCGGCGGCAATACGCTGTCGGCACTGGTCGGCGTGATCTGCACGCAGTGGCTCGGCGCGACATGGCTGGCGGCGGCACTGGCCGTGGCCGGTGCGATCGCGCTGATGCTGGCGGCCCGTTGCCTGCATCCGCCGGGCGGCGCGATGGCGCTGACCGCGGTGCTGGGCGGACCGGTGATCGAGGAGGCCGGCTTTGGCTATGTACTGGCACCGGTCGCGCTGAACTCTGTGCTGCTGCTGGCGACGGCGCTGCTGTTCCACAACGCGACGCGCCACCGCTATCCACGGCGGCCGGAAGTGGTGCCGATGGCGACGGCCCCCGCGGTTGCCGAGCTCGGCGTGACGGCGGCGGATATCGACTACGCGCTGCAGGGCGAGGACGAACTGCTCGACATCGCGCGTGAGGATCTGGAGGCGCTGTTGCTGCGCGCCGAACGTCATGCCTGGCAGCGCCGGCTCGGTGGCCTGCGTTGCGCCGATCTGGTCGCGCAGTCGGTGGCCGCGGTCAATTACGGCACCTATCTCGAAGAGGCCTGGCACCTGCTGCAGCGCCAACGTATCAAGGCGCTGCCGGTGATCGATCCGGCACGGCGGGTCATTGGCATCGTCACGGCGGCCGATTTCATGAAACACGCCGGGGTTGGCGACCATGTGTCACTGGCGCGACGCCTGCGCCGTTTCGTGCGGCGCATTCGCACCGTGACGGCCGATCGTCCGGAAGTCGTGGGGCAGATCATGACGGCACCGGTACAGGTGGCGAACAGCAGCGATGCGGTGATCGATCTGGTGCCGCTGTTCGCGGCCAGCGGTCACCGGCAGATCCCCGTTGTCGACGACGAGCGCCGGCTGTTCGGCATGCTCAGTCAGTTCGATCTGATTCAGGCGCTCTACCACGAAGGGCTGCAGCCAAAGAGCTGATCGGTCAGCGCCGCTGCAGTAACACGCCGCACTCGGTGTGGTGGGTGTAGGGGAACTGGTCGAACAACGCGAAGCGGACAACCTGGTGTGTTTCATTCAGCACTTGCAGGTTGTCGCGCAGCGTCTGCGGGCTGCAGGAGATGTAGAGGATGTTGTCGAAGCGTGCTGCCAGTTGCAGTGTGCCGTCATCGAGCCCGCTGCGCGGCGGGTCGACGAACAGCGTGCTGAACCGGTATTCATCGAGATCGAGATCCTTCAGGCGGAAGAATTCACGCTCACCGTTCAGTGCGCTGCTGAACTCCTCGCTCGACATGCGCACCAGCGTCGCGTTGTCGATGCCGTTGGTGGCGAGGTTGTGCGTTGCCACCTGCACCGATGACTTGCTGATCTCGGTGGCCAGCACGCGGCGGAACTGCGGTGCCAGCGCCACGGTGAAATTGCCGTTGCCGCAGTAGAGTTCCAGCAGATCGCCGCTCAGATCGCGTGCCGCATCGCAGGCCCAGCCCAGCATCTGCTGGTTCACGCCGCCGTTCGGCTGCGTGAAACTGCCTTCAATCTGGCGGTAGCGTAGTTTGCGAACGCCGACCTGTAACTCTTCGTCGACATGATCTCGCTGCAGCACGACTTTCTGGCCGCGCGAACGGCCCAGGATCAGGATGCCGAGTGCATCGGCCAGTGCGCGCGCGGCAGCTTCCCACTCGCTGTCGAGTTTACGGTGGTAGATCAGCGTCACCAGCACCTCGCCACTCAGCGTGGTCAGGAATTCGAGCTGGAACAGCTTGCGTTTCAGGGTGTCGCTGCCGTTCAGTCGTTCGCGCAGTGGCCCCATCAGCGCGTTGATGGCGGCACTGCCGGGCGGAAAACTGTTGAGCTTTATAGGTGTCTGCGGCGCTTCCGGATCGAACATCACGTAGTCGATCCTGCCGCCCTCGTGCCAGACCCGGAATTCGGCGCGCAGCCGGTAGTGCTCCGGCGCCGAGCGGTGCAGCTGCGGTGCGCCCGCGTCGAATTCGGCGAACGTCGCTTCCAGCCCAGCGGCTTTCTGCTGCAGTTGTTCCTCGTAGCGGGCCGGGTCGACGACGGGAAGGGGCATGGTGGGTGCGGTGTCTGGAAAAAGGGGCGCGCATTATAAGCACTCTCGCCGCCAGGTCTGTGGCACAGCTGAATTGGCACCGAGGGTTGGAAGGTGGGCACGGGAAGTATCTCCAGCAGCGTCAGCGACAGGATGTCGCTGGCGCAGCCCCCAGGGATGGGTTCACGGCGGTGCTGGAGATACTTCCCGTGCCCGCCTTGGCAGGACTGCGCAGGGGCAAAAGTCACGGGCATTTCTCTGAAGAGTCACTAGAATTGGCGGGCTTTGATGGATACGCGGTCGAGGAGAGGTCAATGAGAGTTCTGGTCACCGGCGGTGCGGGCTATATCGGCAGCCACACCTGCGTCGAGCTGCTGAATGCCGGTCACGACGTCGTCGTCGTCGACAACCTGAGCAACAGTCGTCGCGAGAGCCTGCGCCGGGTTGCGCAGATCACCGGCCGCGAGGTCGCGTTGGAGGTGGCCGACATCCGCGACCGCGCCGCGCTGCGGCGTATCTTCGCCGCGCAGCCGGTCGATGCCGTGGTCCACTTCGCCGGCCTGAAGGCGGTTGGCGAGTCGGTGCAGCAGCCACTGCGCTACTACCAGAACAATGTCGAGGGGACACTGACGCTGCTCGATGTGATGGGCGAGCACGGTGTCTTCAATCTGGTCTTCAGTTCGTCGGCCACTGTCTACGGCGATCCGCACACGGTGCCGATTCGCGAGGATTTCCCGCTGTCGGCCACCAACCCCTACGGCCGCTCCAAGCTGATGATCGAGGAGATCCTGCGCGATCTCGGTGTTGCCGGCGAGCAGTGGCGCATCGCGCTGCTGCGCTACTTCAACCCGGTCGGCGCACACGCCAGTGGCCTGATCGGCGAGGACCCGAACGGCATTCCGAACAACCTGATGCCCTATGTCACGCAGGTGGCGGTGGGCAAGCTGGCGCAGCTGTCGGTATTTGGCGATGACTACCCGACGCCCGACGGCACCGGTGTGCGCGATTACATCCACGTCGTCGATCTCGCCATCGGCCATCTGCGCGCACTCGACAAGCTGGCGACGCAGCCCGGTGTTGTGGCCTACAACCTCGGCACCGGCAACGGTTATTCGGTACTGCAGATGATCGCCGCGCTGGAGCAAGCGTCCGGCCGCACCGTCAGCTACAGGATTGTCGACCGCCGACCCGGTGACGTTGCTTCCTGTTATGCCGATCCGGCGTTCGCTTCGAATGAACTGGGCTGGCAGGCCGAGCGCGGTGTAGAGGCGATGGCGCGCGATGCGTGGAACTGGCAGAGCAAAAATCCGCAGGGGTATGGCGAGGCGGATTGATACGCGAGTCCTCCCCTGCGAAGTAGGGGAGGTGTCGCGAAGCGACGGAGGGGTCCTGGTCTCAGCACAACCCCGGATCGGACCCCCTCCCCCCTGCGGGGGACTCCCCCTACTGCGCAGGGGGAGACGGCCTTGTGCCGGTGCTGAACGAATCACGGCATGAGCTGCTGCACCACACTGGTTCGACGCTCTCCCGCTAAAACCTGTCTCGATTGCGCTGCCGCCAAACCTCATTGGCAACACTCATCGCACTGTCCGGATCGTCGGCGCGACCGAGCAACCGCAACGCAATCGCCAGCGTGCCGCGCAGCGCCAGCTCGCCGTATTCATCAACCGCCTCGCCGCGCCAGACCGCGCGCAGATGGTCGAGGCGCTGCACGTCCTCATGCTCCTGCCTGCCTTCGATCAGACGCGGCCACACTTCTTCACTCAGCACACCGTTGGTAACGCGATAGACCGTGCAGGTTGCCTCTGGACGCCGCTCCACTTCGCCACCTTCTCCCTTGAACACCGCGGTGCGCCGATGGCCGATATCGGCAGCGGCTTGCTGATGGCGCGGTGCGTAGGGTGGGTGAAAGATGCTTTGAATCGAGTGGGGCGCATCGAGCGGGTTCAGCAGTCGCACCAGCGAGTGCACCGGCGAACGCAGGCCAAGGATATTGCGCAGATCGATCAGCTGCTGCAGCGGCGGACACATCGTCGGCAGCGGCATGAAGGCGAAACGGTCACTCGCCATTCGTTGTTGCACGTCGTTCCAGTTTGAACAGGCCGGCACGCCGAGCCACTGCAGTGCGGCCTCCGTATAGAGGCGCCCCGTGGTGTGCCCCGAACTGCCGTGCAGGAAAACGCGGTAGCCCGCATCGACCAGCGCGAAGATTGCCAGCAGGAACCACGGCAGCTGGCGCCGCTTGCCGGCGTAACTCGACCAGTCGAGATCGACATCGATACCGCCGGGTGCAGCGATCACATCGCGCGCGGCCTGTACGAAACCGGCCAGCTCCTCCGAACTCTCCTCCTTGACCCGCAGCAGCATCAGGAAGGCGCCAATCTGTTCGCCTGTCGCTTCGCCGCGCAGGATCATGCCCATCGCCTGGCGTGCCTCGTCGATGTTCAGCGAGCGCGAGCCGGTCTTGCCCTTGCCGAGAATGCGCACGAACGGCGCGAACGGATGTTCGTTCGGTCTGGCGATCAGTTCGATCGGTTTCACGGTGATCACCTTTGAAAAAGCTAGAGACAATGCTCGGGTCGCGGCAGGCCGGCGATTCTTGCGGCCAGCTTGGCCGGACTGCCGGGAAACAGCTGCATCAGATAGATGCTGTTGCCCTTGTCCGGCCCCAGTTCGCGCTTGACGTAGTTGACGAAGGGGCGCATCGCCGGCGACTGCCCGAACTCGCGATAGTAACGCCGCAACAGCGCGATGATTTCGCGATGCGCGTCGGTCAGCGTGATCTGGGCCTGCGCGGCGAACGCCTCGGCGACGGCGTCGTCCCACGCCTCGAAGTCGCGCAGGAAACCGTCGCCGTCGAGTTCGATGTCGCGGCCATTTGCCTGCATCTCAGAACCAGCTCTGGATCGGGTTGTGATCGCAGCAGAGTTGCACGAAGCCGCTGTAGTCGACGCTGGTGATGCGTGAGTCGATGCGCCCGTCGAGACCGCGTGCCGCCACATCCTCGCTCAGCACATGCACTCTGGGTGTGGCTGCGAGTAACTCATCGGCGTATGCAGCTGAAGCCGCATAGACGCCATCCTCGATCAGCAACAACAGGTCGTCGCTGCGGCAAAGACGCAGGCAGTCGCGCAATGCGGCGCTGCCGAACGGGGATTTGTTGACGATATGCAGCATGGAGTTCCCCACCCGGATTCAGAACGACAACACGACATCCTGCTGCTTCAGCAGCGCCGCGATGGCGTTGCCATCGAGCAGCCGCACCGGCAGCGACAGCTCATCGACACTGAGTTTGCGCTGAGTCAGCGCTTCGGCATCGGCGTAGAGCTGGTCGACATCATAGAGCGGCAGCAGCGCCAGCTGTTTCTCGAACGAGCGCTGGCCGATCGCATCGGGCTGCTGTTGCCTGCAGAGCTGCCAGACGCCATCGCCGACAAAAATCAGCGACACCTGCTGGTCGAACGCCGCCGCTGCCATCGCGGCATCGAGCGCCTCGCGCGCCAGCGAGTTGCCGTAGGGCGGCTGGCGGCAGACGACGGCGATCTTTTTCGAACTGCTCACGCGCGGCTTCCTCCCTTACGGACCGAAGGTGACGACGCGGTCGGCGAGAATGCACGCCTCGACCCATTGACCGAGGCCGGAAAGATCGAAGCCTTCGGCCAGGTTGCCGACGCCGAGCTGGTGACGTTCCGCCTCTTCGGCGTTGGTCACGCCGCGTTTCATCGCGCTGGCGATGCAGACCACCAGATCGATGTGGTGGTCGCGCGCCAGTTGTTGCCAGCGCACCGGCACGGCGGTTTCCTGCGGTGCCGGCAGTTGCAGTGCATTGCCGCACTGTATGCCGTCGTGAAAGAAGAAAACGCGAAACACCTTGTGTCCCGTCGCCACCGCCGCCTGCGCAAAGTGCCAGGCGCTCTGCTCCGCCGCGGTCGAATGGGGCGCGCCGAGTACCAGCAGGGCGAAGGTTGTCATCGGCGCGGCCCCTTCATGAGAGCGTCGTTCAGGCCAGGCTTTTTTCGCCCGAATCGACCGACTGCTTGATCAGCGTGTTGATCGTCATCGGGCCGACACCGCCGGGTACCGGCGTGTAGGCGGCGACGCGGTCGATCACCGCGCTCAACTCGATGTCGCCGACGCCACCCGGGTGATAGCCGGCATCGACGACGACCGCGCCATCCTTGATCCACTCACCCTTGATGAACTCCGGTTTGCCGACCGCGCCGACGATGATGTCGGCCTGCTTGATCAATGCCGGCAGGTCGCGCGTCTTCGAATGGCAGATGGTGACGGTGGCATCGGCCGCCAGCAGCATCATCGCCATCGGCTTGCCGAGGATCGGGCTGCGGCCGACGACCACGGCGTGTTTGCCGGCGATGGCGATGCCGTAGGCCTCAAGCAGCCGCATGATTCCTTTCGGCGTGGCGCAGCCGTACGCATCTTCACCCATCGCCATGCGACCGAAACCGAGGCAGGTGACGCCGTCGACATCCTTTTCCAGCGCGATGGCATCGAAACAGGCGCGCTCGTCGATCTGGTGCGGCACCGGGTGTTGCAGCAGGATGCCGTGCACGTCCGGGTTGTCGTTCAGTTCGCCGATCCTGGCCAGCAGCTGTTCGGTGGTGGTGGCGGCAGGCAGTTCGACGGCCAGCGACTCCATGCCGACGCGGCGGCAGGCATTGCCCTTCATCTTGACGTAGGTGGCGGAGGCGGGGTCGTCGCCGACCAGGATGGTGGCCAGGATCGGCGTCTTGCCGCCGCTGCGCGCCTTCAGGTTTGCCACGCGCTGGCTCAGCTCTGCCTCGGTTTTCGCCGCCAGAGCCTTGCCGTCCAGAACCAGTGCCGTCATCGGAGACCTCGGAAAAGTGGGGAGCAAAAATGGGGGAGTAAAAGCGGGCGGCATTTTCGCATATCGACCTGAGGGGCGGCGAATTTAGTGGCGCAGAGCCCCGGTTTCGGCAATTGACGGCCCCGGGGGCGATGCGTAAGATGCACGCCTCCCGCATCGGGGCATCTTCTGATGTATCCGGGGTATAGCGCAGTCCGGTAGCGCGCCTGCTTTGGGAGCAGGATG
>CAYLRA010000054.1:0-17192 GCA_964386045.1 uncultured Verrucomicrobiaceae bacterium
TGCCGCTGATCCTGATCGCGATCATGACCTTCGTGCTGATCACCAGCAGCGGCACCATGGCGATGGCGGTCAATTGCGCTTACCGGCGCGACCGCCGCAATGCGGCGCGGCTGCTGTTGTTGACCGCGCTGCTCGGTGCCGCCTTCGTCGGCATGCAGGTGTTCGAGTGGAGCAAGCTGATCTCGGAGGGGGTACGGCCGTGGTCGAACCCGATGGGGGCGGCGCAGTTCGGCGCCAGCTTCTTCATGATCACCGGCTTCCACGGGCTGCATGTCAGCGCCGGTGTCATCTACTTGCTGGTTGTCGCCGCAAAAGTGGCGCGCGGCGACTATGAGATGACCGGCAACTACCAGGCCGTCGAGATCGCCGGGCTCTACTGGCATTTCGTCGACCTGGTCTGGGTCTTCATCTTTGCGTTGTTCTATTTGTGGTGAGGCAGCAAGCCGTTGGCGAGGTGAGAGCGATGGAACATGTCCAGGGCCAGCAACATCCGATCGGTCTCTACCTGAAGATCTGGGGGCTGCTGTTCGTGCTCAGCACGCTCTCCTATCTTGTCGACTACTACCAGTTGCAGGGTTACCTGCGCTGGTCGCTGATCATCCTGTTCATGTTGCTGAAGGCCGGGCTGATCGTCGCCGTTTTCATGCACATGCTGTGGGAGCGGCTGGCGCTGGTCTACGCCATTCTGGTGCCGCCGCTCTGCCTGCTGGTATTCATGGCGCTGATGGCGATCGAGGCGGACTACACGCAGCTGACGCGGCACCTTTTCTTCTCGCCCTGACAGTTCTTTGCGCCCCGAGTTGGGGCGGGGTTTCCCCGGGGATGCCATCCGTGGTTTATTAGCGCCCTCCGTGGCGGAACTTCGCACCGGCGACAGCGTCACAACGGGTTGATTACCCGGATATTCAGACCCTGCAGGTCCAGCGTGACCTTGCGGGTCCCAAGCAGAGGAACGAGCGAGCGATGAACGAACGACTGCAGAGCGTCACCACCTATGACCGCGGCGTGCCGGCGGCCAGCGCCGTCGAGCGCAATCGCGTGTTGCGCAACACCTACTGGCTGCTGGCGCTGTCGATGCTGCCGACCGTGGCCGGCGCCTGGCTCGGCGTCACCACCGGGCTGGTTGCGGCGCTGAAGCCCGGTTTCAGCCTGATCCTCTTCTTCGCCGGCGCCTTCGGCTTCATGTACGCGATCGAGCGCACCAAGCACTCCGCCACCGGCGTCTTCGTGCTGCTGGCGTTCACCTTTTTCATGGGGCTGATGCTGTCGCGGCTGGTCGGCGTGGTGCTCGGCATGGGCAACGGCGCCAACCTGATCATGACCGCCTTCGCCGGCACCGGCGCCATCTTCCTCGGCATGGCGACGCTCTCCAGCGTGATCAAGCGCGATCTGAGCGCGATGGGCAGGTTCCTGTTCGTCGGCGCGATCCTGCTGATCGTGGCGATGATCGCCAACTTCTTCCTGCAGTCCGGCCCGCTGATGCTGGCGCTGTCGGTGATGGCGATCGGCATCTTCTCCGCCTTCATCCTGTATGACCTGAAGCGGGTGCGCGACGGTGCGGAGACCAACTACATCTCGGCGACGCTCGGTGTCTACCTGAGCATCTACAACGTCTTCCAGTCCCTGCTGATACTGCTCGGCATCGGCGGCAGCAGCGACTGATTGCACTGCTGCAGAAACAACAAGGCCGCCTGCGGGCGGCCTTGTTGTTTTCAGCGTTCGCCGCGCGGACGATCACCGCGTGGCTGTCGCGGCTGCTCGCGGTTGCCGGGTGGGCGCTGTGACTCCGGGCGTCGTGACTCCGGGTGTTGTCGATAGGCTTCGTGCCGCTTCGAATCCGTGTCGCGGCGATAGCCGGGCAGTGGCTGTTGCATCCGCTCGGGGCGTCGCACTTCGGGTTGTTGGCGTGGTTCCGGGCGAGCGCGCTCCGGTTCGCGCGGGCGCTGGTCCTGTGTCCGCCACGAGGGTTGTCGCGAGTCACCCCCCGGAGCGGGCCGATGATCCCGCCCCGGGGATTGACGGAAATCCTGTCGCGGGGGCTGGCGATAGTCCTGCCTCGGTGGCTGGCGGAAATCCTGTCCTGGGGATTGGTGATAACCCCGTTCCGGCGTGTGCCGATAGTGCCGGCGATGCAGCTCCTGCTGACGGTCGCCGCGCGGGTAGCGATCGCCGCGGTGCGGCAGTGGCGCCGGCTTCGGCGCGCGGTGGCGGTCCCACTGTTCCCAGCCGTGGCGGCGTTGTGACCAGTGCGGCCCCCAGTGGTGGCCCCAGCGCGGTGGCGCGTCGAAATACCAGCCGCGAAACCACGGCGGTGGCACGCGGTAGTAACGCACCGGCACGCGCAGCACGAAGGCGGGGACGTAGAACGGGTCGACGTAGTGCCACGGGCCGTCGTACCAGTGGCTGCTGAGCCAGCGGCCCTCCTCGAACAGCCAGTAGGCGCCGTCGTAGAAGAAAAAGTTGGCGGAGAGCTGCGGCGCGTAATAGACCGGATAACCCGGCACCGGCACCAGCTCGGGGAAGTGGCCGAGATGGAGATTGACGCTGACGCTGACATTGGCGTGTGCAGGCGCGCCGCCCAACAGCAGGCAGGCGGCCAGCAGCGGGTTCAGGAGCAACAGGTGACGGAGCGATTTCATGGCGGGGTGCCTCGGGCAACCGCTGGCGCGGTGGGCGGCGGCGATTGCCGACGCTGACACTCTCGATATACGCGCGGCGGGCTGAACCCCTTCTGAATGCGCTGTGTTACTCGCTGCTTGTCGTCGGTGGGTTGGGGTTGCGCGGGTCGAGTTCGGCGATGACCGGTGTGGTGGCCGGTGCGGCCGGGATGTAATGCTCCTGCGCCGCCACCGGTACCGGCTGCACATGGGCGATCCAGTAGCGCGCCAGCAACGTCAGCAGCAGCAGCGCGACGGCATTGCCGAGGAACAGCGCATTGGCGCCAAAGCCGCTCACCAGCTGCGCGCTCAACAGGGGGCCGAGGCAGGCGCCGATGCCATAGGCGAGCAGCAGCCCGGCGCTGGCGGCGACGATCTGGTGCGAATCGAGCCGGTCGTTGAGGATCGCCACGCCGACCGGGTAGAGCGCTGCCGCCAGCCCCATGAACAGTGCCGAGCCGAGCAGCAGCGGCGCCAGCCCCAGCGCGCCGCCGATCGCCGTCGCGACGCTGCCTACGGCGGCGCCGAGGGCCAGCCACATCAGCACGGTGCGGCGTTCGACCCGGTCGCAGACGATGCCCACCGGCCAGGCGAGCAGCATCGCCGCGATCACCGGGATCGCCATGAAGATCGACAGCTCGGCCAGCGACAGGCCGCGCAATTCGGCGTAGACCGGCCCCATGGCATAGAAGGCGGAGATCACCATGCCGCTGATCAGCGCCGTGCCGAAGGCGAGCGGTGCGCGCTGCAACAGCTCGCGCAGCGGTACGTGCTGCAGCTGTTCCAGTGGCGGTGCCGCCAGTCGTGTCAGCGCCACCGGAATCAGCGCCAGCGTCAGCAGCAGGGCAACCAGACTGAACAGCTTGAACGACTGCGGGTCGCCGAGATTCATCAGCAGCTGTCCGCCGGCGGTGGCCAGATAGAAAGCCACCAGATAGGTGGCGAACAATGCGCCGCGGTTGTCGCGCGTCGCCCGGCTGGAGATCCAGCTCTCGATCGCGATCAGCAGGCCGGCCATCGCCACGCCGCTGAGCAGGCGCAGCAGCGACCACCACGGTGTCTGCACCCACAGCGGGTGCAACAGCGCCGCACAGGCGGCGGTGGCGGCAAACACGGCGAAGGCGCGAATGTGGCCGACGCGGCTGATGATGCGGTTGGCGTAGAGCGTGCCGAGTACGAAACCGAGCGCATAACAGAACTGCACCCAGCCGATCACGGCGGGATCGAAACCCTCGCGATTGAGCCGCACACCGAGCAGGGTCATCAGGAACGCGTTGCCGCTGATCAGCAACAGTACTGCGGTGAGCAGGGCGGTGAGAGGGAGCAATAGCGAGCGCATGGCGGAAGGATGGCCGGCGTGTTCAATCGGTTCAACCCCGCGACCGTGATCGCCGTTGTTTTTTTGCGTGTGAATCGGTGGCGAGTGGGCGCGTGCCATCGACCGACGTTAAGCTTGCGGCTCATCTGTCGGGAGAGTTGTTCATGCCGTTGCCGCTGGTTGTTGTCGATGCCTTCGCTGACGGGCCGTTTCGCGGCAATCCCGCGGCGGTCTGCCTGCTCGATCAGTGGCGCCCGGAGGCGTGGCTGCAGTCGGTGGCCGCCGAGATGAATCTGTCGGAGACCGCGTTCCTGTTGCCGCGCGGCGCAGGCGAGTGGGATCTGCGCTGGTTCACGCCGACGGTCGAGGTCGATCTCTGCGGTCACGCCACACTGGCGTCGGCGCATGCGCTGCACAGCGTCTGGGGCGACCGCGACCGGGAAGGGCGTCGTGACGAGCTGTGTTTCCACACGCGCAGCGGCGAACTGCGCGCTCGTGTCGACGACGGTATCGTCGTCATTGACCTGCCGCTCACCGCGACCGAAACGATCGACGCCACAGCGATTCGCGACTGCTTCGATGTCGCGCCGCGCTATGTCGGGCGCGCCGGTGTCGATCTGCTGGTGGAGCTCGACGATGCCGCCGCGGTGCGCGGTTACACGCCCGACATGGCGAAGCTGCAGGCGCTCGACTGTCGCGGCCTGATCGTCACCGCGGCCAGTGACGATCCCCGTTTCGATTTCATCTCGCGCTTCTTCGCGCCGAAGGCCGGTATTCCGGAGGATCCGGTCACCGGCAGTGCCCACTGTGCGCTCGGTCCGTACTGGTCGCAGCGACTCGGTCGACGCGCGTTGAACGCCTGGCAGGCCTCGCGTCGTGGCGGTGCGCTGGCGCTGGAGGTCGGCGAACAGCGCATTCACCTGGCCGGCCGAGCCGTGACCACGGTCGAGGGGTGGCTGCGGGTCTGAGTGCTGAACTCGACCGGCACCGAAGAGTCAACAACAGCGGTGGTTGTTGGCGACCGTCATTTGATCGAGAGGACAGAGATTGCAGATGCCAAAGCCATGGAAGATCGCACTGCTCACACTGCTTGGTCTGATCGGGCTGCTGCTGATCGGGATACTGGCGCTGGTGTTGCTGGTCGATCCCAACCGCTTCAAGCCACAGCTGATCGCCGCCGTGCAGCAGCAGACCGGGCGCGAACTGCGCATCGACGGCGAACTCGGCTGGAGTTTCTACCCGGTGCTCGGCATCGACATCGGTCGCGCCGAACTGGCCAATGCCGCCGGGTTCGGCGAAGAGCCGATGCTTGCCGTGGAGCGCGTGGCGGTGGGCGTCGAACTGCTGCCGTTGCTTGATGGTGCGCTGAATGTTTCCCAGCTGCGACTGGAGCGGCCGATCATTCGCCTCGCCAAAGACGAGCGAGGGCACAGCAACTGGGACGACATCCTTGAATTCCGGGAGGCGCGGGCCGACACGCGCGAGCCCGAAGCCGCACAGCCTGGCGAGGAGTCTGACGGTGGCGAGCTGCAGGTGGCGGTGAGCGGGCTGCAGCTGGTCGAGGCGGCGCTGCACTGGCGCGATGCGCAGAAGCAGCAGCAATTCCAGTTCGCGCCGATCGACCTGGAGACCGGCGCGATCAAACCGGGCGAAGCGGTTGAGATCGCGCTGTCGCTGGGCTTCGACAGCGCGCAGCCGCCGCTGCGGGGCGAATTGAAGCTGGCGATGAAGCTGACCGCCGCCGAGAACTTCGAGTCGTTTGCATGGCGCGATCTCGCGTTGAGCGTGCAGGCGACCGGCGACGATTTGCCGGCCGGTGCGTTGACGGCGACGTTGCGCGGCGATGGCGCAATCGATATGCAGGCCCAGACGCTGTCGCTGCCGGCCGTTGTGGCCAACGTCGCTGGCCTGGAGATGCAGGCCAGTATCAAGGGTGAGCAGATCGTCGATGCGCCCCGCGTCTCCGGCAGCGTCAAGGTCGCGCCGTTGTCGCTGCGCAAACTGCTCGCCGATCTGCGCGTCGACCTGCCTGAAACGGCGGACGCGAAGGTGTTGCAGCGCTTCGCCCTGCAGGGCGAATTCAACGCGACGCCGCAGCGTGTTGTCCTCGATCCACTGCGTGTCGAGATCGACGACAGCACGTTGAATGGCAAGTTCGACGCCGGGCTCGGCGAGGTGACGCGGCTCGGCTTCAACCTGCAGCTCGACCGTCTCGATCTCGATCGCTACCTGCCGCCCGACCAGCCGGCCGCCGCGCAGGAGGCGGGGCCGGCGCCTGCAACGCCGGCGGAGCCGGTCGATTTCGCGTTCCTCGACACGTTGGCACTGGATGGGCGCATCGCCATCGGCCATCTGCAGGTGAAGCATCTCGACCTGCACGAGGTGACGCTGACGGCGAAATCGAATGGCCGGCGTGTATTGCTCGATCCGTTGATCGCGACGCTCTACGGTGGCAAGGCTGACGTCCGTATCGACCTCGATGCGCGCGGCGCGGTGGCGAAGACAACGGTGCGCAGCAGCCTGCAACAGGTGCAGCTCGGCGCTCTGCTCGATGCCTGGTTGCAGAAGCGCGGGCCGATCGAGGGCAGCGGTAACCTCACTGGAGACTTCAGCTTCACCGGGCTCGATGCCGGTGCGATTCTCGGCAGCCTCAGTGGTGGCGGTGAACTGCGCCTCGGCGACGGCGCGCTGCGTGGCGTAAATGTCGCTCAGGAGATCCGCAATGCGCTGGCGCTGGTGAACCGGCAGCCGCGCCAGCAGGAGGCGCAGAAGAGTGACTTCACCAAGCTGGTCGTGCCGTTCCGCGTGGCCGACGGCACTTTCAGCTGGTCGCAGCTCAGTGCCAGCTCGCCGCTGCTGCGGGTCGGCAGCAACGGTTCGTTCAAGCTGGCTGACCTCGCCGTCAATTCGAAGCTCGATGTCACCGTCGTGCAGTCGTTGAAGGGGCAGGGCGGTGAGCCGCTCGGCGAACTGGCAGGGTTGTTGGTGCCGGTGACGCTGCGCGGCACGTTCAGCGATCCGAAGATCTCCGTCGATCTGGTGCGCGTACTGGAGCAGACCAAGCTCGGCGCCAGGAAGGCGGAGCTGGAGACGGAGTTGAAGGAGAAGGCGAAAGCGCGCGAGGATGAATTGAAGGCGCGCGAGGATGAACTGAAAGGAAAGGCGTCGAAAGAGCTGCAGCGCGGCCTTGACCGCCTGTTCAAGGCACCGAAGAGCGAGGGCGAGGATTGACTTCCGCGCGGCACTTTGATCCCGCCGCCGCTGCCCTCGCGGCGGCGTCCCCTCACCCTTGACCGGTGGCGACGATTGCGAGTATTAATGCCGGCCTAGTTTGCGCCGCTCGCCTGTGATTGCAGCATCAGTCAACAAAACCAACGGGTTGGCGCAGGAAACAGGTCGAAGCAGAAATTTGCCGCTCGCAGGAAATTGTCAGCAACGACCTTTGTTCGAAGGTCGTGCACCCTCTTGGATGATTTGGTGCCCGGGCCGATGCGGCCAACTCCCGGCAGGCGAAGCGTTGCCGGGTGGGTAGCTTCCATGGCTGGTTCCCGCGCTGTCACCCACAGCACTCTGCGGTGAGTTCAGCGCCGAAAAACAGACAGATAAAGCCGGAGAGATGGGATATGGCCGATCCAGTGCAGAACATGATTGCCTCCACGACAGACTGCGACTGGCCAGCCAGCTGGCTGGCCGGCGACCACAGCGTCAGCACCGGCCGCTACACCGACCCCACCTTCGCCGCCCTCGAACACGAAAAGCTCTGGAGCAAAGCCTGGCAGGCGGCAGCACGGCTCGACGAAATCCCGGAGCCGGGTGACTACACCGTCTATGAGATCGGACACCAATCGGTGCTGGTCGTGCGCGTCGACGAGCAGACCATCAAGGCCTTCAACAACGCCTGTCCGCATCGCGGCACCGCGCTGGCCGAGTGCGCCGGCAAATTCCACGGCGAACGGATCATCTGCCCATTCCATGGCTGGCGCTGGGGAATCGACGGCCAGAGCCAGTATGTGCTGGAGAAACAGCAGTTTCGCGGTGGCCAGCTGCAAAATGCCGACGTTGCGCTGCGCGAATTCAAGGTGGAGCTCTTCGCCGGTTTCATCTTCATCAATTTCGATGCGAATCCGCAGCCGTTCGCCGAGTTCATCGAGCCGGTGCGCGCGCTGATCGAAGGGCTCGCCATCGGCGAAATGCACCACTACTGGTGGAAAGAGGTGAAGGCCCCGGCCAACTGGAAAGTGGCGCTCGAAGCCTTTCTTGAGGGTTACCACGTACCGGCAACCCACCCGCAGCTGGAAGTGCCCTCGGCCAACTTCATCTTCGGCGACGACGTCTCCGGCCCGCCGCCGCAGTACGCCCATGTCGATCACGTCTACGAAACCTTTGCCAATGGCCACGGCCGTTTCCTCGGCGGCGAGAAGACGCCGATGGCTGGTCACTCCCGTGTGGAGGGCGATCCGGTCGACCTGATGGCGGGGCGCCTGAACCTGTTGGTAACAGGTATGGACGCGATGGTGTTGAAGGAGGATGTCGACCTGGTGCGCGGCCTGAAGGGCAAGCCGATTCCCGAGGGCTCATCGCTGGGCGGCGAATACGTCAAGGCGCTCTACACGACGGCGGCAATGCAGCAGCGACCGATGCCGAAGCCGGAGCGCGAGATCCTGAACCAGTGGGGCGGCGAAATCTTTGTTTTCCCCAATCTGCTGATCCTGCCGCAGGCGGGCAACTGCATGATCTACCGCGTGCGCCCCGACGGCTTCAATCCCGACTCCTGCATCTTCGAGATCTTCTCGACCAAGACCTACCCGGCCGATCAGCCGGTGCCGCGCGCGGTGGTGCAGAAGAAGGACGACGTGCAGGATCCGGAGCAGTTCTTGCTGATCCCGCGGCAGGATTTCACCAACATTCCGCGTATCCAGAAAGGGTTGCACACGCGCGGCTTGAAGCGGATCTGGCTGGCGGATTATTACGAGAAGCTGATCGTGAACCTGCATCAGGAGATGGATAAGTATTTGAAGGCGTGAGTATCCACCGCGCGCCCCTGGAATCAGGATGTCCTGCCCGTTTCGACAAGATGGAGCCCGCCGGCGGTTGTACTGAGGCGGGCGGTCGCGAGATCTTGGCGATGGTTGAAACTTTACGCGTGCCACTGCGATCCGAAGCCCTCCCGAGGCGCTGCGGATCCGGGCACGCATGCATTTATGGTTGATGTGACAATGGAATCACTAGTTCGGGAATCAATGGTTCGGGAATCAATCGTTCAAGGAGCACCGCTTTCCGAAGAGCGGCTCGGCGCGCTGACGCTGGGTGGTTTCCTGCGCGAGGTTTGCGCCAGGTACGGTGACAGCGAGGCGATGGTTTTCCATCCCGAAAGTGGCCCGGTGGTGCGCTACACCTATGCGCAGGTGCAGGCGGAGGCGATGGCCATCGCGCGCGCGCTGATCGCGCGCGGCGTCACCAAGGAGACGCGAGTCGGCCTGCTCGCCACCAACCGGCCGGAGTGGATCACGGCGATGTTCGGCGTCGCGCTGACCGGCGCCACCTGCGTGCTGGTCAGCACCTTCGTCAAGGGGCCGGAGCTGGAGTATTCGCTGCGCATCGCCGATGTCTCGCTGCTGATCCTCGAACGCCACGTGCTCAATCGCGATTTCGTCAACGAAGTGCTGGAGGTCTGTCCCGAGCTGGGCAGCTCGCCGGCCCCGGTCTATTCCAATCGTCTTCCCTACCTGCGCAGCGCCGTCTGCATCGGCGACATGACCGGGTTGGGCGGCGCCATCGAGAGCTGGTCGGCGCTGGTCAATGGCGAGCGCAAGGTACCGGCGGCGCTGGTCGACGCGATTGCCGACGAGATCGCCCCCAGCGATCGCGGCCTGATCTTCTTCTCGTCGGGTTCGACCGCCAAGCCGAAAGGGATCGTGCAGAGCCATCGCGCGGCGACGATCCAGTGCTGGCGCTGGCCGCGCATGTTCGGCTTCCAGCCCGGCGTGCGCACCTGGACCGCCAACGGCTTCTTCTGGTCCGGCAACTTCACCCAGGCGATCGGCGCCACCTTCTCCAGCGGCGGCAGCCTGGTGCTGCAGCGTTATTTCGATCCGGCCGAAGCGCTGCGGCTGATGCAGGAGGAGCGGGTGACGCTGCCGGTGGCCTGGCCGCATCAATGGGCCAAGCTGGCCGAAGAGCCGATCTTCAACGAGGTCGACCTCAGTTCGTTGCACTACGTCGGTGAGAGTTCGCCGCTGCGCAACCATCCCACGGTGAAGACCGACTGGCAGGAGCCGTGGGCCGCCTACGGCAACTCCGAGACGCTGACGATCAGCTCGATTCATCCCAGTGGCACCGATCCCGCGTTCATCGCCGATACCCACGGCTGCCCGCTGCCGGGCAACACCTTCAAGATCGTCGACCCGATGAGCGGCGTGGTGCTGCCGCTCGGCGAGGCGGGCGAAATCGCGGTCAAGGGGGCGACGCTGATGGTCGGCTATCTGCGCATGCCGCTCGACGAAGTGCTCGACGACGGCGGCTTCTTCCGCACCGGCGATGGCGGTTTCTTCGATGAGCAGGGGCGCCTGCACTGGCAGGGTCGCCTCAACGACATCATCAAGACCGGTGGCGCCAACGTCTCGCCGCTGGAGATCGACGAAGTGATTCGCGAGATTCCCGGCGTCAAGGTGGCGGCCACCGTCGGTGTGCCGCACGACACGCTGGGAGAGATCGTGGTCGCCTGTGTCGTCCCCGAGCAGGGGGCCAGCCTCGACGAGGCGGGGGTGCGTTCCTTTGTCTCCTCTCGCCTGTCGAGCTACAAGGTGCCGCGCCGCGTGCTCTTCGTCGAGGAGTCCGAGCTGGAGCTGACCGGCTCCAACAAGGTGAAGACGGCGCCGCTGCGCGAACTGGCATCGCGCCGGCTGGCCGCAGGCTGATCCGCGCGCTCGCGCCACTCCTTTCGTGATGGCGGCATCTCGGCGCCGCCGTCGCACTGTTTTGACAGAGGTAATCCGATGAGCCAATCGCAAGCATTGCAGGGCGTTCGCGTACTGGACCTGACACGGGTACTGGCCGGCCCGTTCTGTGGCCAGATCCTCGGCGATCTCGGCGCCGAGGTGATCAAGATCGAACGCCCCGGCGCTGGCGACGACGGTCGCATGTACGGCTTCTCGCAGCTGAAGGATAAAGATGGCAACCCGACCCGCGAATCGGCGTTCTACCTGACCGCCAACCGCAACAAGAAGTCGGTCACCTGCAACCTCTCCAAGCCGGAAGGTCAGGCGCTGATTCGCAAACTCGCCGCCGAATGCGACGTGCTGATCGAGAACTACAAGGTCGGCAACCTGAAACGCTACGGTCTCGACTACGACAGCCTGAAAAGCGTCAACCCGCGCCTGATCTACTGTTCGATCACCGGCTACGGCCAGACCGGCCCGATGGCCGAGCGCCCCGGCTATGACGGCTTGTTCCAGGCCACCGGCGGCATGATGGCGGTGACCGGCATCCCCGACGGCCAGCCCGGTGCCGGCCCGCTGAAAGCCGGCCCGAGCCTGGTCGACGTCTTCACCGGCCACAACGCCGCACTGGCGATCCTCGGCGCACTGAACCAGCGCCATCGCACCAATGAGGGCCAGTACATCGACGTCGCGCTGCTCGACTGCTCGGTGGCGATGGTGTCGCACATCATGCAGGACTACCTCGTCTCCGGTAATCCGCCGCCGCGCCTCGGCAACGGCGGCAACGGCGGCGGCCCGGCCGACCTGATCAACTGCGCCGACGGCATCATCTACATCACCGCCGGCACCGACGAACACTGGCGCCTGCTGTGCGAATTGATGAAGCGCCCCGACCTGTTCGCCGACCCGCGCTTCGACACCAACCCGAAGCGCGGTCGCAACCGCAACGAACTGGTCGCGATCATCAACCAGTGGAGCATGGGCTGGGCCGCGGCTGACCTGCTGGCGGGGCTGGACCAGCTCGGCATCCCGGCGGCTCGGTACAACGCGCTGCCCGAGGTGTGGCAGGACGAGCAGGTGCAGCATCGCCAGCTGAAGGTGACCATTCCGCACCCGGTCGCAGGCGAAGTGACGCTGATCGCCAGTCCGCTGGCCTACATGTCCGGATCGCCGATGCGCTACGTGGCGCCGCCGACCATCGGCCAGCACAACGACGAGATCCTGCGCGGGCTGCTGAAACTCTCCAACGAAGAGATCGACAAACTGCACACAACCGGCATCGTCTGAGGGGTAGAAACCGATGAGCGAGAATCTCCTGCAACTCGACGGTCGCATCGTCGTCGTCGCCGGCGCCGGCGGTGGCGGACTCGGCACCGCCGTCACCCGGCTGGCCGCTGAAGCCGGCGCGACGGTGATCGGCGTCAGCCGCCGCCAGTCCAATCTCGATGAGCACCTCGGCCCGATGATCGCCGAAGGGCTGAAGGTGATTCCGGTCGCCGCCGATCTGGAAACGGAAGAGGGCATCGCCACGACGATGGCGACGGTGCGCGGCACGCCGGGCCAGCTCCATGGCCTGGTCAGCGTCATCGGCGGCGGCGCGCCGTCGACCTGGGGGCCGGCGACCAAAACCACGCGCGAGAGCTGGAAGGCGCTCTTTTCGCAGAATGTCGAGGCCACCTTCTTCATCAGCCAGGCCATCGCGGCGGAATTGAGGGAGCGGAAGCTGCCCGGCTCGATCGTCGCCATCTCGTCGATCACCGCACTCAGCGCCCAGCCCTACAACATCGCCTACGGAGCGGCCAAATCGACCCTGCTGTCGGTGGTGCGCACGCTGGCGCTGGAGCTGGCGGCCGACAATATCCGCGTCAATGTCATCGCCCCCGGTGCGATGGCGGTGCCGACTTCGCTGCTGCCGCCGGCCCCGGTGCTGGAGCGCAAGGCGATCCCGATGGGGCGCAAGGGCTCGATGCAGGAGGTGGCCGGCACAGCGCTGTTCCTGCTCTCCGATCTCGCCGGTTACATGACCGGGCAGTGCCTGACCGTCGATGGCGGCATCAACCTGAAGTGGTCGCACCTGGCCGAGGACAACACACCGATCCTGGTCACCAACGAAGATTTCCTGCGACTGATGAAGGGCGAGTAGCCCCAGTCGGTGCGGCGCGGGCGCCAAGCCCACCACCAGCCCCCAGCCTTGGCGAAGCTCTCGCCCACGCTGTTCCATGCTTTCTTCAAAGTTGATTCCGGAAGGAATTTGTGGGAGGTTCCCCGCTCGATATCAAACAGCGATTTCGCAGGATGCACCCATGGAAAACATCGATACCGTCAAGCTATCCCGCAGTGGGAAGGTCAAGTACAAGTTGGGCGCGTTCAATATCCTGGCCTCTCCTGCCGGACTTCACTACATTGATTATCTGGACCCCACAGAGGAAATTTCTTCACAAATAGATTTTTCTCAGCTTCAACAAAGTGACGTCGCCTATATCGAAAATATGCTCCAGTCGAACCCGAAGCGGTTTGATGAGCAAGTGGATGTCGTCCGGCGGTTGGTTCCTCTGGAAAATGCTCGTGTGCTTGATGTCGGTTGTGGGGGCGGTCTTTTTCTCTCCAAATTGAAGAAAGAAGGTGCAAAGGTAATTGGGGCAGAACTGAGCGACGTTCGGGCCGCATATGCTGTACAGATCAACGAACTGGATATCATCAAGCGGCCAATTGAGGACGAGTTTTGGCAGTCGAATTATCCGGAATCATTTGATGTCATCACGCTTTGGGATGTGATCGAGCACGTAAATTATCCATTGTCCACAATAAAATCTGCCACGAAGTTGCTGAAGAAAGGAGGGTACTTTTGCATCGACACGCCCTGCAAAGACAGCTTCTATTACAGATTTGGTGAATTTACCTATCGGTTGACTCGGGGCAAATACCCCACTTTTTTGAAAACCATGTACTCGGCGTCAAGTTTTGGCCACAAACAGATCTTCTCCACAAAAGAGATGCAGGTGCTGCTTGAGCAAGCGGGGCTCTCGGTCATTGAGTGCAAGAAATTCCACGAGCTTTCTTTCCCATACGAGTTTTATCTGGACAAGATTTTAAAGAACAGGACGCTTGCAAAGTTGGCGCTGCCATTCGTCCATGTCTTGTTGTTTCTGATTCCTGTCAAAAACAAAATGCTGATAATTGGAAGAAAGTCGTGAACCGGCATGCGCTGGTACGGCGTCCGAACAAGAGGAGTTGCAATGTCTGAATTGAGATTCGACGGCCGCGTCGCCGTCATCACCGGCGGCGGTCGCGGCCTCGGGCGCGCCTATGCGCTGCTGCTCGCTGCCAATGGCGCCAGGGTGGTGGTCAACGATCTCGGCGGCAGCATGAAGGGTGATGGCGTCGATGCCGGCCCGGCCGAGGAGGTGGCGCAGGAGATCCGCGCCGCCGGCGGCGAGGCGGTCGCCAACACCGATTCGGTGGCGACGCCGGAGGGGGGCGCGGCGATCATCCAGAGCGCGATCGACCACTACGGTCGCGTCGATATCCTGATCCACAACGCCGGCAACGTTCGTTACGGCTCGCTGAAAGAGATCAGCTACGACGATTTCAAGGCGGTGCTCGACGTGCACCTGATGGGCGCCTTCCACGTCGTGCGTCCGGCTTTTCCGCTGATGTGCGAGGCGGGCTATGGTCGCATCGTGCTGACCTCGTCGATCGGCGGCATCTACGGCAACAACCGCTGCGTCAACTACGGCATGTCGAAGTCCGGCATGATCGGCCTCAACAACATCGTTGCGCTGGAAGGCGAGAACGAAGGGGTCAAGTGCAACATCATCGTCCCCGGTGCCGTCACCCGCATGGCCGAGGGGATCGACACCTCCGCCTTCCCGCCGATGGGGCCGGAGCTGGTGGCGCCGGTGGTCGGCTGGCTGGCACACGACTCCTGCTCGGTCAGCGGCGAGATGTACGCCTCGGTGGCCGGTCGCATTGCGCGCGCCTTCATCGCCGAGACCCCCGGGGTCTACCAGCCGGCGTGGACGATGGCCGAGGTCGGCCAGCGCATCGACGCCATTCGCGACAAGCCCGAGGTGCTCGACTTCGGCCTGCATGGCCACGTCGACCACCTGCGCTATAGCTTCGGCATGGCCACCAAGGGCGCCGAATAACGCGCACCTGTCAGCAGGCTGTCCGGACATCTGCCGAAAGCCCGCGCTCGCTTGATCTGGGTCAGGTTTGCCCCGCCGGAAATCGATGAGACTTCCGCCATGCATTCACCTGCCCCTAGCGAGCGTGAGGACCATGAGCGAATCCGCGAAGATCGAAGCAGTACAGCTGGCCGATGCGGCCGAACAACCGGCGCAGCCGGTTCTCTGTCCGGTGGAGGCCTACGTCTCCGAGGCCTATGCCCGCGCCGAGCGCGACCGGCTGTGGCGCAAGGTGTGGCTGCAGGCCGGGCGGGTCGAGGATCTGCCGGAGGTCGGCAGCTACATCACCTACGACATCCTCGACGACTCCGTGCTGATCGTGCGCACCGCGTCCGATACCCTCAAGGCCTACCACAACGTCTGTACCCACCGCGGTCGCCGCTTGGTCGACACGCCGCCGGGGGCGCGCAACGCGCGCGGCAAGAAGCTGAAGTTCGTCTGCGGCTTCCACGCCTGGAACTTCGACATCGAGGGCCACTGCACCTACATCGCCAAGAAGGATGACTGGAGCGGCGCGCTGACCGACGAGCGCACCCGGCTGGGCAAGGTCAACATCGATACCTGGGGCGGATTTGTCTGGATCAATCTCGATCCCAACTGCGAGCCGCTGCGCGACTACCTCGAACCGGCCGCCACCATGCTCGACCCCTTTCAGCTGCAGAACATGCGACCGCGCTGGCGTTTCTGGACTCTCTTCGACTGCAACTGGAAAGTGGCGCTGGAAGCCTTCAACGAGACCTACCACGTACCCGGCACCCACCCCGAATTCACCCCGTTCGGCGACTTCAGTGGCTGGGGCAGGGCGCAGGGCAGACACAGCTACATCGGCTACGACACCGGCGAGGGACCGAAGGAGAACGCCTCCAAGCTGCGGCTCGGCAAGGGCGACCCGCGCGTCACCACGGCGCAGATGCAGAAGTACACCTGGGAGGGGGTCAACACCAACACCACGCAGACGCTGGTCGATGTCGCGCAGACATTGCCCGAGGTACTGCCCGAAGGGACGCCGGCCAACGAGGTGCTGAAGTACTGGCTGGAGACCGCCCGCGCCATCGACGAGCAGCGCGGCGTGGTCTGGCCGACCGTCGATGCGGGGCATGTCGCCCGCAGCGGCACCGCCTGGCAGATCTTCCCGAACCAGCAGATCGGCCACGCCGTCAACAACATGCTCTGTTACCAGGCGCGTCCCTGCGGCTACGACCCCGACAAGTGTTATTTCGAGGTGGCGGTCTACGAGCTCTACCCCGAGGGCGAGGTGCCCGAAACCGAGTGGACCTACGCCGAGCCGAAGGATTTCCCGCATGTGCTGCAGCAGGATTTCTCCAACATGGCGGCGGTGCAGCGGGGCATGAAGAACGTCGGTTACCGCGGCAACATCCCCAACCCGAAGGCGGAGGGGGCCGTCGTCAGCCTGCACCGCAACCTGGCGAAGTACATGGGAACGGGCGAGCCGCGGGTGATCGACTGAACACAGCTGATTTCCAGGGTTTCCACCCGTCGTCGATATACGGTTCGCGAGTGACTGTTCTTGGGGATGGGGTTTTCTTCGATATTGAGACCGGCGTCATCCCGTGACGCCGCTATTTCGATAATCATCGCCGCGCTGGACGGGTATCAGGAGATGCCCGGCTGCGTCATTTGTCACAGGGAAGGATTGCCATGGAGGCACTGCGCACAGGGACGCGCCGACACATACACGCCACCTGCTCGATCAATCGACATCACCGCGGCGCGGCGCTGGTGGAGTACCTGCTGCCACTGCTGTTCGCACTGCTGATCGCGATCCCGGCCTGGGCGATGTATGGCGACGCCGTGCGCCAGCAACTGGCCAACGCCGCCACCAAGCTGGCCGAGAACTACTACCACGGCTGGTTCTGGCCGGTCGAAGAGCAGGCCTCGACCGGCTCGCCATTCCGGCCCGGCAGTGGCGCGGAGGGCGGCCCTTCGACGGGCGAAGACCGTAGTGCTGACGGTGGTTCAAGTGGTGGATTGTCTGGCAGCGACAACCCCTTCGCACCAAACCCCGGCAGCGACATCGGCAATCCCTTCGCACCCGATCCGGGCGGCGCGGGTGGCGACGCGCCGCTGCAGT
>CAYLRA010000055.1:0-16576 GCA_964386045.1 uncultured Verrucomicrobiaceae bacterium
GCCCGGGCGCTTCAGAGGTAAGGCAAGTAGTCCGGAGCAAGATAGTCCATACGCTAGGCAACTTCGTCAATGTGATTGCTGCGCAGGCAGTGATCTAATTCGTTTCATTAATCCATGTAGAGGGTAACAACATGGCCTTCCCGGAAGTTCTCCCGCTGTTCATCGACGGTGAGTGGCGCCAAAGCGTCGCCACCAAGACCATCCCGGTCACCAACCCGGCCACGCAGGAAGTGCTGACCAACGTACCGCTGGCGACACGCGAAGAGGTCGACGCGGCAGTGGCTTCGGCCAAGCGTGTGTTCCAGAACTGGAAAGAGGCGTCGGTGCCGAATCGCGCCCGCCTGATGCTGAAGTATCAGCACCTGCTGAAGGAGCACCACGACGAGCTGGCCGAAATCGTCTCGCAGGAGCTCGGCAAGACTTTCGAAGATGCCAAGGGCGATGTCTTCCGCGGCATCGAGGTGGTCGAGCACGCCGCCAACATCGCATCGCTGCTGATGGGCGAGACGGTCGAGAACGTCGCCTCCAGCATCGACTGCTACTCCTTCCAGCAGCCGATCGGTGTCTGCCTCGGCATCACCCCGTTCAACTTCCCGGCAATGATTCCGCTGTGGATGTTCCCGCTCGCCATCGCCTGCGGCAACACCTTCGTGCTGAAGCCCTCCGAGCAGGTGCCGCTGACCACGCTGCGTCTGACCCAGCTGTTCGAAGAGGCTGGCGCGCCGAAGGGCGTGCTGCAGATCGTGCAGGGTGGCAAGGATCAGGTGCAGCAGCTGCTGGAGCACCCGGATATCGCCGCCGTTTCGTTCGTCGGCTCGGTACCGGTCGGCCAGCACATCTACCGCACCGCGTCGGAACATCTGAAGCGCGTGCAGGTCATGGCCGGCGCCAAGAACCACATGGTCATCATGCCGGACGCCAACAAGCAGCAGGCGATCAACAACCTGGTTGGCGCCTCGTGCGGCGCGGCCGGTCAACGCTGCATGGCGATCTCGGTCGCGGTGCTGGTCGGCGAGGCCCGCAACTGGGTCGACGACATCGTCGCCGCGCACGATGCGATTCGCCCCGGTCACTGGACCAACGCGACCGCAGCCTACGGCCCGGTCATCAGCCCGCAGGCAAAAGAGCGCATCCTCGCGGCGATTCAGCGCGGCAAGGAGCAGGGCGCGCGCTGCGTGCTGGATGAGTCGAGCTATGCGCCGGAAGGTTATCCGAACGGCAACTGGGTCGGCCCGGTCGTGTTCGCCGGCGTCACGCCGGAGATGGATCTCTACAAGCAGGAGATCTTCGGCCCGGTACTGATCCTGATGGAAGCCGAGACGCTGGAAGATGCGATCAAGCTGATCAACGAGTGCCCGTACGGCAACGGCACCGCGATCTTCACCGCCTCGGGCGCCGCCGCACGCAAGTTCCAGCACGAGATCCTGGTTGGCCAGGTCGGTATCAACGTGCCGATTCCGGTGCCGCTGCCGTTCTTCTCGTTCACCGGCTGGCGCGGTTCGTTCTACGGCGATCAGCACGCCTACGGCAAGCAGGCGGTCCGTTTCTACACCGAAACCAAGACCATCACCTCGCGCTGGTTCGCCGACGACATGGTTCACCCGACCGGGCCGAACATGTCGATCCACCTGAAATAACGAGCAGCGAGAGTCGTCGATGGATTTTGCGCTGAACGAGGATCAGCTCGCGTACCAGGCCGCTGCACGCGAGTTCGCCGAAGGCGAGCTGGCACCGCATGCGGCGGTGTGGGACGAAGAGAAGATCTTTCCGCGCGACACCATCGGCGCAGCCGGGGAGCTGGGCTTTTGCGGCATGTATTCGCCGGAAGAGCTCGGCGGTCTCGGGCTGTCGCGCCTCGATACCACGATCATTCTTGAAGAGCTGGCGGCCGGCTGCACGTCGACCGCCGCTTTCATCTCGATTCACAACATGGCGACCTGGATGGCCTGCACCTGGGGTACTCCCGAGGTGAAGGAGCAGTTCTGCCATGACCTGACCAGCGGCAAGAAGCTGGCTTCCTACTGCCTGACCGAACCGAATGCCGGCTCCGACGCCGCCAATCTGCGCACCACCGCCGTGCGCGATGGCGATGTCTACGTCGTCAACGGCAGCAAAATGTTCATCAGCGGTGCCGGCAGTACTGAAGTGCTGGTGACGATGGTGCGCACCGGCGGCCCCGGCGCCAAAGGCATTTCGGCGATGGCGATTCCGGCGAACCTGCCCGGCATCGACTACGGCAAGAATGAAATCAAGCTCGGCTGGAACAGCCAGCCGACGCGCGCCATTTCGTTCGACAACGTGCGTGTGCCGGCCTGGTGCCTGCTCGGTGCCGAAGGCGAAGGCTTCAAGATCGCCATGCGCGGCATCGATGGTGGTCGCATCAACATCGCCACCTGCTCGGTCGGCGCGGCGCAAGCCACATTGAGTGCGGCGCAGAAATATCTGCGTGAGCGCGAGCAGTTCGGCAAACCGCTGGCCGAGCTGCAGGCGCTGCAGTTCCGTCTCGCCGACATGGGCACCGATCTGGTCGCGTCGCGGCAGATGGTGCGGATGGCGGCGAGTGCGCTCGACAATAATCACCCGGAAAAGACCGTCTACTGCGCGATGGCGAAACGCTTCGCCACCGATGCCTGTTTCGAAATCTGCAATCAGGCGCTGCAGCTGCACGGCGGTTACGGTTACCTGCGTGAATATCCGATCGAGCGTTACTTCCGCGACGCACGCGTGCATCAGATTCTCGAAGGTACCAACGAAATCATGCGTGTCATCATCGCGCGCCGACTGCTCGAAGAGGGCGCGCTCGACACCGTCCGTTAAATCAGAACGAACATACACGGAGTCAGTTCGATGAGTTCCCTGCTGATCGAAAAGCGCGGCCACACCGCGATCATCACCATGAACAACCCGCCGGCGAACACCTGGACGCCGGAGTCCCTGAAACAGCTCGAAACGATCGTTGCCGAGCTGAACGTCGACAGCGACAACTACGCGCTGATCATCACCAGCAACAGCGAAAAATTCTTCTGCGCCGGCGCTGACCTGAATCGTTTCAACCACGACGACAAGGGTCAGGCGTTCGCCTTCATCAACGCCTTCGGCAGCGCGTTCGAAGCGCTGACCAACTATCGCGGCGTCTCGATTGCGGCGATCACCGGTTTCGCGATGGGCGGCGGCCTCGAAGTGGCGCTGGCCTGCGATTTCCGTATCTGCGAATCGCAATCGAAGATGGCGCTGCCGGAAGCGGCGGTCGGCCTGTTGCCGGGTGGTCTCGGCACACAGCAACTGGCGTGGCTGGTCGGCGAGACCTGGGCCAAGCGGTTGATGCTGCTCGGCGAGCGCATCGATGCGAAGAAAGCGCTCGAAATCGGCATCGTCGAAGAGATCGTCGACACCGGCACCGTGCTGAATCGCGCGCTGGAACTGGCGGCGATGGTCGAGAAGCAGAGCCCGACCTCGGTGCGTTACTGCAAGCAGCTGATCATGGCCGCGCGCAGCCAGCCGCTGAACACCGCGTTCACGCTGGAGCGCGAGCTGTTCGTCAAGTTGTGGGATACCGAAGACCAGAAAGAGGGCGTTGCCGCGTTCATCGAGAAACGCGCACCGCAATGGAAAAACCGCTGAGCCAAAGTCCTCCCCTGCGTAGTAGGGGAGGTGCCCAGGAGGGGCGGAGGGGTCCGCTCTTTGGTTTCACGATCAACCCCGGATCCCTCCGCCTCGCGTTGCTCGGCACCTCCCCTATTGCATAGGGGAGGACCTGATCGCCGCCATCTTGATGTGAGTGACAGTTTCCATGACTGAAAACAGCGAAGCCCCGGTTCTGTTCGAAACGCTGCCGAGCGGCAACGGTTTCCGTGTCGCTATCGCGACGCTGAACGTACCGAAGACGCTCAATTCGCTGACGATGGAAATGGTCGAGCTGCTGCTGCTGCAACTGCGCGCGTGGCAGGACGATTCGGACATCGTGTGTGTACTGCTGCGCGGCAGTGGCGACCGCGCGCTGTGCGCCGGTGGCGATGTCGTGCAGCTGCGCAACTCGTCGTTGGCGGGTGATGGCAAGGCGGCGGCGTTCTTCGAGCAGGAATACCGCCTCGATTATCTGATCCACACCTATCGCAAGCCGATCCTGGTCTGGGGTCATGGTGTCGTCATGGGCGGTGGCCTCGGCCTGCTCGCTGGCGCCAGTCACCGCGTCGTCACCGCGCAGACGCGACTGGCGATGCCGGAAGTAACGATTGGCTTGTTCCCTGATGTTGGCGGCACCTACTTTCTGAACCGGATGCCGGGCCGCACGGGCCTGTTTCTGGCGCTGACCGGTGCGTCGATCAACGCCAGCGACACGCTGTTTCTCGGTCTCGCCGATCGCTTTCTCGATCACGCGCAGTGGCCGCAGCTGCTCGAAAAGCTGGCAGCGACTGCGTGGAGCGACGTCGACAAACACGGCGGCCAGCTCAGCCATATCCTGCGCGATCTCGAAGCAAGCGCCGGCGAGCGCCCAGCCAATGTCGTGCGCGATCACTACGACACCATCCAGCAGCTGACCGATGCCGATTCGCTCGCCGATATCGTCGCGAAGATCACCGCCCATGACGGCAGCGATGAGTGGCTGAACAAGGCAGCGGCAACGCTGAAGAGTGGTTGCCCGGCGACGATTGCCGTCATCTTTGAGCAGCTGCGCGGCGGCAAACATCTGTCGTTGAAAGAGGTGTTTCAGCGCGAGCTGGTGATGGGCAGCAACTTCATGCGTTTCCCGAGTTTTGCCGAAGGGGTGCGCGCGCTGCTGGTCGACAAGGATAAGCAACCAAAATTCCAGCCGGCGACGTTGGTGGAGGTCACGCCTGAACTCGTGGCGCAGCACTTCGTGCCACCGTGGTCCGTCAATCCTCTGAGCAACCTCTGACGCTGAGAGGTGCGGTGCCGTGCGTTTCGCCGGGGGCGTGTGTCGCCAGGGATGGCGACACCCGAGCCTGTCCATGGATGGACGTTTTTGCGTCCCCCGGCGAAATGCACGGCATCGCGCCTGGCACCGAGCGCTGACCCCATCGTTAGCCAATAAATACGGAGAACAATCATGAGCAAACGCATCGCTTTCATCGGTCTCGGCAACATGGGTGGTCCGATGGCCGCCAACGTCGCGAAGAAAGGCTTCGATGTCTTCGCGTTCGATCTCTCCGACAAGGCGCTTGCCGCCGCGAGCGAGGCGGGTTGCCGCACCACCCGTGATCCGCGCGAAGCGGTGAAGGGCGCCGACTTCGTCGTGACGATGCTGCCGAACGGCAAGATCGTCGAAGGGCTGATGATCGACGACACCAAACTGCTCGACGATATTCCGCAGACGGCACTGGTGATCGATTGCTCGACGGTGGCGCCGGAAAATTCGCGGCGAGTGGCAAAAGAGGCAATCGCGCGCGGTGTTCGCTTCATCGATGCTCCGGTATCAGGCGGTACCGCAGCGGCGGCGGCCGGCACGCTCGCCTTCATGTGTGGTGGCGATGCGGCTGATGTCGAGGCGGCGAAGGAGGTGCTCGCCGTGATGGGCGCCAACATCTTTCACGCCGGCGATCACGGCGCGGGATCAGTGGCCAAGATCTGCAACAACATGCTGCTGGCGATTCACATGCTCGGCACTTGCGAGGCGCTGCAGCTCGGCATCAACAACGGTCTCGATCCGAAGGTGCTGTCCGAGATCATGCTGAAGAGTTCGGGCAGCAACTGGTCGCTGGAGAAATACAACCCGGTGCCGGGTGTGCTGCCGAATGTGCCGGCCAGCCGCGATTACGCCGGTGGCTTCATGGTCAACCTGATGCTGAAGGATCTCGGCCTGGCGCTGGAGGCGGCCCATGCGTCGCAATCGACGGTACCGATGGGGGCACTGGCCGACAGTCTCTTCTCGCTGCACCGCCGCAACGCCGGTGGTAATGGCGCGCTCGATTTCTCCAGCGTACTGCGGTTGTTTGCCGCCGATTCCTGACGTCGCGACCGATCGACCGCAACGCGAGCCACCCCATCCCTTCGCCCGGAAGTGGCGGCCGGCCAATAAGCAAATGAAGAATGCCGCATAGGGCGCTGCGCCCTGTTGCTATATCTTTGCGGGCAGGTATGGTGCATCGGGGCGAAAGGCTTATGACGTTGACCAATGACGATCTGGAGATGCTGCTACGACTGATCGCGGCGTTGATCGCGGGCGCGGTGATCGGCAGCGAGCGTTCGTATCACGGCCGGCCGGCGGGTTTCCGCACGCACGCGCTGGTCTGCACGGCATCCAGCCTGCTGATGCTGGTCACCGTCTACGAGGCGCACTGGGTGCAGGCGACGGCGGACATGGTGCGGCTCGATCCGACGCGGATGGCGCAGGGCATCATGACCGGCATCGGCTTTCTCGGCGCCGGCGTGATCATGAAGGAGGGGCTGTCGGTGCGTGGCCTGACGACGGCGGCGTCGATCTGGATCACGGCGTCGATCGGCATTCTCGCCGGCATCGGCTTCTATTTTCCGCTGGTGGTCTCGGTGCTGCTGACGCTCGCGATCCTCTCCGGCTTCCGCTGGGTCGAGGCGCGCATGCCGACCCAGGCCTACTACCACTTCGAGGTGCGATTCGTGCGCGACTCCGGTGTCACCGAGGCGGCGCTGCGGGAGTTGATCGAGAGCTATGGATTCAGCATCGCCAACTTCAGCTATCGTCTCGACGGCGAGGAGCGGGTGCGCCGTCACACCATGGTGCTGCGCACGGTCGACCGCGCCAATGCATCGCGGTTGGCGGAGAAACTGGAGGCGGTCGAAACGGTGTATGAATTCCGGATCACGCCGACCGGCGACTGATCGGCCGGCGTGCGCGTTGCCGGTGTGAGGATCGAAGCCGCCCCTCGGGCGACGCGCTGGAGTTGCCATGGAGCGATACCCACAGCCTCTTCACCACCGCGTGCTGTACGGGCTGCTTCTTGTTTTGGCGCTGGCCGGTTGCGCCACGCTGCCGGAACGCACGGCGCTGCCCTACAGTGCGGCGCTGCCGCGGGACGAAGAGGGAGAGCTCGAACGTGCTACCGCACGTTATGAGGCGGAGCATCCTGGCCGCTCCGGTTTCAAACTTCTGGACCAGGGCCATGAGGCATTCGCCCTGCGGGCGCTGCTCAGCGCCGAGGCGCAGCGCAGTCTCGATCTGCAAACCTATATCTGGAACGACGATCTGACCGGGCGATACCTCGCCTGGGAGGTGTTGCAGGCGGCGGATCGCGGTGTCCGGGTGAGGGTTCTGCTCGACGATCTGGACAGTCGCGCCAAAAACGATGTGCTGGTTGCGCTCGATCGCCACGACAACATCGAGGTGCGGCTGTACAACCCAATGGCCACGCGGCGGGGGCGATTGCTGTTTGTCGGCGAGTTTCTGCAGTCGTTTCATCGCCTCAATCACCGTATGCATGTCAAAAGCTGGATCGTCGACAATCGCATCGCGATCACGGGTGGCCGCAATGTTGGCGACGAATATTTCTCCGCCAGCGATGCCAGAAATTTTGTCGATCTCGATTTTCTGATGGTAGGTCCGGTCGTGCGCAGCAACTCCGACGCGTTCGATCTCTTCTGGAACTCGACCTTTGTCTATCCGGTTTCGCTCCTCGATCCGCGCGGGGCAGAGCGTGCCGACCTCGATGCATTGCGCGAGTCGCTGGCCGATCTCAGAGAGCAGGCGCGCGGCAGTCGTTACGCCGAAGCGCTGCAGAACAACGAGTCCATTCGCCAGCTGATCGATCATGGTTTGTCGCTGCAGTGGGAGTCGGACTACCAGCTGATTTGCGACGAACCGGACAAGGCCGACGCCGACCACGTGCTGGAAAAATCCGCCATCTTGCGTGTGTTGCTTCCGCTGCTGGAGAAGGCGCGGCGCGAGGTTGTCATCATTTCTCCCTATTTTGTACCCGGTGAAGCCGGTACCAACCTGCTGATTGAGTTGGTAAGGCGTGGAGTCGACGTACATGTGGTGACCAACTCGCTGGCTGCGAATGACGTGGCGGTGGTGCACGGCGGTTATGCGCGCTACCGAAAGAGGTTGCTCGAAGGTGGCGTCAGGTTGTGGGAGGCCAAGCCGGTCTATGCAGGGAAAACGGAGCGGTCGCTGCTGGGCTCCAGTGGCGCCAGCCTGCATGCGAAGTCGCTGGCCATCGACCGCAGCGGCATATTCATTGGCAGTTATAACCTTGACCCGCGCTCCACGGTGCTCAATGCCGAAATGGGGGTGTATGTGGAAAGCCCCGTATTGGCAACGCAGCTGGTCAGGGATTTTCTTGTTTATGGCAGCGGCGAGGATGTGTGGCGAGTGACGCTGCAGGATGGCGAGTTGCGCTGGTCCGATTCGAAGCAGACGCTCGATCGTGAACCGGACGCATCCCTGTGGCGACGCTTTCAGGCATGGTTTGCGTGGATGTTGCCGATCGATCCGCTGTTGTGAGCGGGGCGCTTGAGCGCCCCGCGATCCTGTTCGCCGTATTACCTTGCTGGCTACTCAAAATCGGTAATTGACCGACACCGAGCCGTTGCGTCCCGCGCCGTAGTAGCCGCTGTAACGCAGCGTGTTGATGTACTTCTCGTTGGTCAGATTGTTGAGGTTGGCCTGCACGGTGGTGTTGGGCAGGAGATCCCAGGCGACGAAGCCGTTGAGGATGGCGTAGCTGTCCTGGCGCACGGTGAAGCCGCTCGGCTCCACATTGGAGATGCTGCTTTGCCAGCGTCCCCCGATGCCGTACGAGAGATCGGTATAGCTTGGCAGGCGTGCGGTGAGCATCAGGTTGGCAGTGCGGCGCGGCACCCAGCGGTAGGTGTCGTCACCTTCGTCGCCGTCCAGTTTCAGCGCGGTGTAACCGAACACCAGTGTGACGTTGTCGGTGATTCTGCCGGTGGCTTCGAATTCGACGCCTTTGGATTCGACGTCGACGCCGGTGTAGTAGAGCTGGTTTTGCGTGTTGTATCCGGCGGCGGTGGCCAGACCTTCCTGCTCGGCCTTGAAGACCGCCAGCGTGGTCAGCAGACGCTTGTCGAGCCAGTCGACCTTCGCGCCCACTTCATAGTTCACGCCCTTGGTCGGATCGAGGTAGTAGCCGGCTGCGTCGGATTGATCCTGCGGCTGGTAGATGTCCGAGTAGCTGACGTAACCGAGCACGTTGTCGCTGAAATCGAAGGTCAGTCCGGCGTAGGGGCTGGTGTTCTCTTCGGTCTGATCGAAAACCACACCGTAATTCACGCCATCCCGATGGTATTGGGCATGGTTGATCCCGACGATGGCTTTGAGTCGGTCGGTGAGGGACAGTCGGGCGGCACCGAAGGCGCGTTTCATGCGCTGGTCCATCGTGCTGTAGACGCTGGCGGCGCCCCACGCCGGCTCGGGAACCGCGTCGCCGCGCCAGGGGAAGCTGGGCATCTGGACGTAACCGGGCGCAGCGGGGTCGTAGGCGTAGGTCGCGGCGAACGCTTCGTTCTTCGCTTCGCTCTCGGCGTAGCTCGTGCCCAGCATCACCTCGTGCTCGCGACCGAACAGCTGGAAGCGGCCATCGATCGTGACGGCGCCCAGGTTGGAGGTGATTTCATCCTGACCGCCCCAGGGATAGCCGTACAGACCCAGGTTGGTACCGGGTTCGAGACCGGTTGCCCAGTAATCGGTGGCGTAGAACAGCCTGCTGTCGTTGCCGACTTCGCGAAATTCGTAGGAGAGCTTCAGTCGCCAGTCGTCCGAGAGTTGGTGCGCGTATTCGGCAAAGCCCGTCTCGGTGGTGGTGTCCCAGTAGGCCCAGTCTTGCGTGGTCGAGGCGCTGCGGCTCCACTCGGCCTGGCTGCCATCGCTGTACATGAAGGCCAGTGCGCCCCACATGTTGCCGTCGGCCCTGGACTCCTGCCAGGAGTAGCCGAAGGTCAGCGTGCCGTTGTCGCCGATCTGACCGTCGATGACGCCGTAGAGGAAATCGCGGCTGTCCTCCTTGTCGCGCAGGTAGGAATCGCCGTCCTGGTGCGTGGCAACGACACGACCGGCCCAGGTGCCATCGGCGGTAAACGGGGTCGAATAGTCGGCCTCGAACCGCAGGGTGTCCCACGAGCCATAGCTGGCGCCGATCGAGCCCTGCTGGTCGTTGGTCGGACGCTTGCGCACGAAGTCGAGGGTGCCGGCGGCATTGCCGACGCCGGTCAGCAGGCCGTTGGCGCCGCGGATTACTTCGAGCTTTTCGTAACCGAACGTCTCGGTCGAGCCGGTGACGATCCCCCAATCATTGGGCATGCCGACGCCGTCGATCTGAGTGTTTTTGATCTCGAAGCCGCGTGCGGTGAAGTTGGTACGGTTGGTCTCCCACTCCTCGACCTGGATGCCGGTGGCCATTCGCAGTGCGTCATTCAGGTTGGTGGTACCGAACTGTTCCATCTGCTCGGTGGTGACCATGCTGATCGACTGCGGCGTCTCCTTGATATCCAGCGCCAGGCCGGTGGCACCGGTGCTGATGCGATTTTCGCGGATGCCGACGATCAGCATCTCCTCGATTTCGGGCGTGTTCTGGGCGGCGGCGAAGGGGGGCTGGATGGCGAGGGCAATGGAACAGCAGAGCAGGGAGCGGGAAAAGATACGGCTGGCCATGTTGGAGAGTCTCAGCGCTTGTCGGGGTGGAGGGGCTGAGAAGATATTTCATTACCATCCGCTTATGCAAATCATTCTTATTTGTGTTCAGCGAGCTGTTCGCGTGTGAGAACGGCTTGGGGGCCGGCTGGTGTCAGAGGAGAAAGTTGCGGTCGATTGGCAACTGCGGCGGCGGGGGTTGGCTTTCCTCTTGGAGTGCGAGGCCTGGGAGTTGGCGCCGTTGTGCCTCGTTCCGCCCGCCGTTGCCTCGCCTTTGCTCAGCCGGGTTCGACCTCGCGCACCGCCGGACGCACGCCGACGGTGATCTCCAGTTCGATCTCGCGGCCGTCGCGCTGGACTCGCAGTCGCACCCGGTCGCCCGGGCGCGTGGTGCCGATCAGGTTCATGCCCGCGTGACCGTCGCCGACCGGCTGGCCATTGATTGCCAGCAGCAGGTCGCCGAGTTGCAGGCCGGCGCTGGCGGCGGGACCGCTGCGGGCGATGGCGGTGACGACGACACCATTGCCGCCGGTCAGCGCGCCCTCTTCTGCCCCGCGCACCCGCTGCACCTCGATGCCGAGCCAGCCGCGCATCGGTCGGCCGTACTCGATCAGGTCGCGCATGGTGCGCATCGCCTGGTCCACCGGTATCGCCAGCCCGATGCCGCTGGAACCCCCGCTCTGTGTGTAGATCGCCGAGTTGATACCGAGCAGGCGGCCGCGCGTATCGACCAGCGCGCCACCGGAATTGCCCGGGTTGATCGCGGCGTCGGTCTGCAGGTAATCCTCGTAAGTGGCGAGGCGCAGTCCGTAGCGGCCGGTGGCGGAGATGATCCCCTGGCTGACTGACTGGCCGAAGCCGTAGGGGTTGCCGATCGCCAGTACCACATCGCCGACGCGCGCTTCGTCGGAGTTGCCGATTGCGATCGGTTCCAGTCGATCGAGGTTGATCTTCAGCAGCGCCAGGTCGGTTTCCGGGTCGGAGCCGATCACCTTCGCCAGCGCCTCGCGGCCATCGTGCAGCAGCACCAGGATTTCGTCGGCGCCGCGGATGACGTGGTTGTTGGTCAGCAGGTAGCCGCCGCCGTCGATGATGACGCCGGAACCGAGGCTGCGCTGGATGCGCTCCTGCTGGCGCTGGTCGCCGCGGTTGAAGAAGAGGTTGAAGAAGGGGTCGCCGGCCAGTGGGTTGAGCGGAGTGCGCACCCGTTTGGTGGTGTAGATGTTGACGACGGCCGGTGAGGCGCGCTGTACGGCATCGGCATAGGAGTAGGGGCCGCTGCCGGTCGTCCGGTTGCCCTGGCCCTCGTTGTCGTCACCCGGCCAGATCGCCAGCAACAGGCCGGCGAGGATGCCGCAGAGGGTTGGCCATCCGAGGAAACTCAACCATCTGCGCATCATTTTTCTCGAATTGTGGTGGCGGCTGATCGGGGCGCGCTAGGGTAGCATGGCGCTTTTGCCGACGCAGTCGGGAGCACGCGTTGGAGGAGGGCGGATGGAAGTGACGCGGAAAAGTGTCGGGCTGAATCAGCTGGTGGCGCAGGCCGACGCCTGGCTGCAACCGGCTCGCTTCCAGGACTACTGCCCGAATGGGTTGCAGGTCGAGGGGCGGGCGGAGGTCGGTCTGCTGGTCAGTGGCGTGACGGCGAGCCTGGCGCTGCTGGAGGCGGCGATCGATGCCGGCGCGGATGCGATCCTGGTGCACCACGGCTATTTCTGGAAAGGGGAGTCGCCGGCCATCGTTGGCGTCAAGCGCCGCCGCTTGCAGCTGTTGCTGCGTCACGATGTCAGCCTGCTCGCTTATCACCTGCCGCTCGACGCGCATCCGACACTCGGCAACAACGCACAGCTGGCGCAGCGACTCGGGATCGAGGTGACGGGCGGGTTGCAACCGGAGGCGCCGCTGCCGATCGGCAATATCGGGCGGCTGGCAACGGCGCTGCCGGCCGAGACGTTCGCCGCCGTCGTCGCCGAGCGGCTCGATCGGCAGCCGCTATTGGTGCGCGGCGGTGATCACCCGATCAAAACCCTTGGCTGGTGCAGCGGCGGTGGTCAGGGTTACATCGAGCAGGCGGCGGCGCTCGGTGTCGATGCCTTCCTCAGTGGCGAGATCTCGGAGCAGACGGTACACAGTGCGCGTGAGCTGGGTATCCACTTCATTGCCGCCGGCCACCACGCCACCGAGCGTTACGGGGCGCCGGCGGTGGCGGCGGCACTGGCCGCCGAGTTCGGCATCGCACACCGCTTCATCGACATCGACAACCCGGCCTGACTTTGCGCCGGATGAAAAAGTCAGGAGGACTTTTTCAGAAGTTTCATCAGTAGCGCGGTGGTTCCGGCAGGGGCGAGCGATGGGGTCGATCGAGGCCGTAATCCTCGGCGAGCGTGCCGGGTGCGTCGGCGCTGTTGCGCAGCGCGTAGTCGCGCGGTGGTTCGATGGCGGCGGCCGGCGGCTCGATGGCGCCGACACGCTCGTCGATCGGGCGTAGCTGGGTCAGGCTGGCGGGGTCGCACAGTTCGCGTGCGCCCTGCGCCAGATGGTTATGCACATCCCGATAGTTGCTGGCCAGTTGCGACAACAGCTCCGCCGTCTGGCTGAAGTGCTGCGTCACGCGCTGGCGATAGGCCTCCTGCTCCTGTTGCAGCTGTTGCAACGCCTCCTCGCTGGTGCCGCTGCCATCGCGGCGCAGCTTGAGGCTCAGGAAGTAACCGCCGGCAAGACCGGCGACAGCGGCGAACAGAGCGATCAGCCAGACGGCCTGAATGCTATACACGAGATTCCCCCGGAACGATTTGCAGATGGCGCGGACCCGCGGATCCTGCTCGGCAGTATAACGGCAGGCTGCAACGGGCGTCAGGCAGAGAAGGGTGGAGGTGCCGGTTGCTTGGCGAAATTGCCAACCGCCGGCGCTATCGCTAAAGTCTGGCGCCGTTTTTGCCCGGCATCGTCGGCCGCCGGACCTCTGGTGGACTCTCCGTGTTCCGCACTTTGCGGCCCCGTTTATTTACTCGGTGTCCATGGATTGTTTCGTGCCCATGAGTCACCCGTGCATTCGTCAGGTAGATGAGTTGACTCCGCTACAGCGTTATCAGGCCGATCTCTCCAGGCCCGGGTTCATGCGCGACGAGGCGCAGCAGGTGGCGGTCGAGCACCTGCAGCGCCTCTACGACGAACTGGTGGCGGTTGAGCTGGCGGCCCCGCCCGGGGTGGTCAGGCGATTGCTGTCGCGTTTCGGACGCGAGCGCAACGAACCGGTTCGCGGGCTCTATTTCTGGGGTGGGGTCGGTCGCGGCAAAACCTACCTGATGGATCTTTTCTACGAGTCGTTGCCGTTCCCACGCAAGCTGCGCTCGCACTTCCACCGTTTCATGCAGCGTGTCCACCACGAGCTGCGCGAGCTGGCGGGCGAGAAGAACCCGCTCGATCTGGTGGCGCGCAAGATCGCGGATGAGGCGCGCGTGATCTGTTTCGACGAGTTCTTCGTCACCGACATCACCGACGCGATGATCCTCGGCACGCTGTTCGAGCGGCTGTTCGGCCACGGCGTGACGCTGGTGGCGACCTCCAACATCGTCCCTGAGAACCTCTATAGGGATGGTCTGCAGCGCGCCCGCTTCCTGCCGGCCATCGCGCTGCTGCAGCGTCACACCCAGGTGCTGAACGTCGATGGCGGCACCGACTACCGGTTGCGCACGCTGGAACAGGCCGAGCTCTACCACTCGCCGCTCGATGCCGCTGCCGACGAGAGCCTGCGCCGCAGCTTCGAGGCGCTGGCGCCGGAGCCGGGGCGGGCCGACCAGCAGATCGAGATCGAGGGCCGGATGCTGCGCGCCCGCTGTGTGGCCGAGGATGTGATCTGGTTCGATTTCGCCGAGCTCTGCGACGGGCCGCGCAGCCAGAACGACTACATCGAACTGGCGCGCGAGTACCATGCCGTGCTGGTTGGCAACGTGCCGCAGCTCGGCGCCGGCAGGGACGACCAGGCGCGGCGCTTCATCAACCTGGTCGACGAGTTCTACGACCGCAACGTCAAGCTGGTGCTGGCGGCGGCGGTGCCGCTGGCCGGGCTCTACGCCGGCGGCCGGCTCGCTTTCGAGTTCGAGCGCACCCGTTCGCGTCTGCTGGAGATGCAGTCGCACGACTATCTGGCGCGCCCGCACCGGCCGTGACGCGGGTGTTAAAAAGCCGTGAATACGCTGCTTGAATTGGCTGGGGCTCTTATGTAGTATTCGCCCTCCTTTGATCCGACCCGCTCCTTTGAGTCAGAAAAATGAAAACCTTTAGTGCAAAACCCGATGCCGTAGCGCGCGACTGGTTCCTCGTCGACGCAGCCGGCAAGACCCTGGGTCGTCTCGCGGCAGAGATTGCGCATCGCCTCCGCGGCAAGCACAAGCCCGAATACACCCCGCACGTTGATACCGGTGACTATATCGTCGTCATCAACGCCGAAAAGATCGCTGTCAGTGGCAAGAAAGCCACCGACAAGATCTACTACAGCCACACCGAGTTCCCGGGCGGCATCAAGGACATCAGCTTTGAAAAGCTGATCGACCGCGCCCCCGAGCGCGTGCTGCAGACCGCCGTGCGCGGCATGCTGCCGCACAACCCGCTCGGTCGTGCCATGTTCCGGAAGCTGAAAGTCTATGCCGGCACGGAGCACCCGCACGTTGCCCAGCAGCCGCAACCCCTGAATATCTGACGGAAGAGCTCACATGTCGGTCACTCAATACTACGGAACCGGACGCCGCAAGACGGCAACCGCGCGCGTGTTCCTGAAGCCGGGCAACGGCAGCGTCGTCATCAATGATCGTCCGATCGAGCAGTATTTCGGTCGCGAGGTGGCGCGCATGATCGTGCGTCAGCCGCTCGAGCGCGTCGAGATGGGCGAGAAGTTCGACGTGATGGTCACTGTCGCCGGCGGCGGCAGTTTCGGTCAGGCCGGTGCAATCCGCCACGGCATCACCCGTGCGTTGATGCAGTACGACGAAGCGCTGCGCCCGACCCTGCGTCAGGCCGGCTACGTCACCCGCGATGCGCGTGAAGTCGAGCGTAAAAAGGTCGGTCTGCGCAAAGCGCGCAAGCGTCCGCAGTACTCCAAGCGTTGATCGGTGCCGGTTTCGACCGGTGCTTTTGCAGCGATGGAAGCGTCCTCCGGCACGACTGCCCGAGGACGTTTTTTTTGCTTTTTTCCCGGGGTTTTTGTCCAGGTTCGGGGCGGCTTTTTCCTTGTAACGAGTAGGTATTTTCTTTACCATTCGGCCCATTTGGTCGGGTCCGCCCAGACGGTCCAGACTCCTGTCAAAACAAGCCGCAAATTCCAGCCAGTCTTATTGGGAGAGCTACGCCATGAGTAATGACGGCGTGAATGCAGGGCGCCGGCGTTTCCTCGTCGCCGCGACGTCGGTGGTGGGTGCCGCCGGTGTGGTGGGTGCCGCCGTTCCGTTCGTGGGGTCTTGGGTACCCAGTGCCAAGGCCAAGGCGGCCGGCGCACCGGTCAAGGCCGACATCAGCAAGATCGAGCCGGGCCAGATGATCACCGTCGAGTGGCGCGGCAAGCCGGTCTACATCGTGCGCCGTACCCCCGAGGCACTGGCGTCGATCAAGAAGCTGGATGGCGAGGTGAAAGACCCCGCCTCGACCGCTGCCGTGCAGCCCGCCTACATCACCGGCGACTATCGCGCCATCAAGGATGAGTACCTGGTCATCCTCGGCCTCTGCACCCACCTCGGCTGTGCACCGAAGTATCACCCGGAGGTCGGCGCGTTCGGCAACGAATGGCTGGGCGGCTTCTTCTGCCCTTGTCACGGCTCCAAGTTCGACCTGTCCGGGCGCGTCTACAAGAACGTGCCGGCGCCCACCAACCTCGAAATACCGCCCTATTCGTATGAGAGCGAAACCCTCATCGTGATCGGCGTCGATCAGGAGGCCGCGTAATGAACTGGCTTGTCGGACTGCGGGACTGGGTGGATGAGCGCCTGCCGATCGTGCGCGCGT
>CAYLRA010000056.1:0-15821 GCA_964386045.1 uncultured Verrucomicrobiaceae bacterium
TCCAGCCTCAGTGCTAACGACCCAAATTCAAAAACTCAACCAAACCCGGCAGATGTCGTTCAAAACCCCGGAACAGGTGATCGCCGCCCTCCTCCACCGCCTGCCGCGCACCGGCGTAATAGTCGACCGCTTCGCGGTAGTCGAGCGTTTCGTCGCCGGTCTGCACCAGCAGCCAGTAGCGCTGCGGGGTGATTTTCTCCGGCACTTCGTATTCAAGTGCCGCGGCGTCGCGTTCGGTCAGCGTGAAGGTGCGATTGGTGTGCGGATTCAGATGGTCGCCGTAGTACTGCCGAAAGCGCAGGTGCGGGCGCACCGACGGGTTGATCAGCACCGCGCGCAGGCCGAAGCGTTCGGACAGCACGGTGGCATAGAAACCGCCGAGCGAGCTACCGGCGAGACCCACCGGCGCGCCGGCTGCAGCCACCAGTGCCTGTTCGACAGCGGCGGTGGCAGCGGCCAGCGCCTGCTCCGGCGCTTCGGGCAGGGTTGGCACCGACAGGTGAATGCCGGGGTGTTGGCGCTGCAGGTAGTCGGCGGTCAATCGCGCCTTGTGTGACTGCGGCGAGCTGAGGAAACCGTGCAGATAGACCAGCGCGGACATGGCATCTCGTAGGACGAAATCGACGAAGCGCGCAGTGTGGCGACAGCGGCCGGCGAGGGCAACCCGCCAGCGCACCGGCGATCAGCGGGCGATCAATACCCGGACGCCGCCATGTCGACGGTGAAAGCGACGTCGTCGGCGCGCGAGACGCCGGTGTCGAGGCGACCGTCCGGGTAGAGGTCGAGCCAGCGGTAGCCGGGCGCCAGGTCGTCGAGGCGGAAGTCGTCGGAGCCGGGGGCGAACTGGATGCAGGTCGACGGCGAGGTCAGCACGCGCACACCGTTGTGCATCACGTCGGTCGCCATGTGGACGTGACCGCCGATCACCGCGCGCAGCTGCGGGAACGGCGCGACGGCGGCCCAGAAGGCATCGGCGTTGGCGACCCGCTGCGGGTCGACCCAGGCGGTGTCGACCGACAGCACCGGGTGGTGCAGGGCGATCAGCGCATGGCGCTGCGGGTGGCGGGCCAGCGCGTCGGTCAGCAGTGTCAGCTCGCTCTGCGCCAGGTGGCCGCCCACCTCGTGCGGGACGCTGGTGTCGAGGGTGACGATCAGCCAGTCGCCGAGCAGGGTGACGCGGTCGCCGCGTTCGTCGCCGTCCAGCAGTGCATAGAGGCGGCGGGCATCGTCGTGGTTGCCGGGCAGGCAGCGGGTGTGGCGGGCGAGGCCGGCGGTCGCCTTCAGGAAGCGGCGGTAGGCGTTCTCGCTGCCGCTGTCGGCGAGGTCGCCGGTAGCCAGCAGCAGGTCGGCCTGTGGCTGTTCGCGCCGCACCCGCTCGACCACCGCGTTGAGGCTGTGGTCGGTGTCCATCGCCAGCAGCCGACCGCCCGGCTGGGCGCCGAGGTGGCAGTCGGTGAGCTGGATCAGCCGCAGCGGGGCCGATGAATGCGCGAACGGAGGCACGACCACAAATCCCTATGAAAAGAGTCAACCATTTATAAACGCCGACCGGCCACTGCTCCAGTCCGATAAATCGCGGCGCCGAGCCAGTTCACACAGCGGCGGCAAACCGGTTCCCCATATGCGCCAATTCCACCCGCCCGCCGGAGCGGCAACAGCTGCCCGATCAGGGCAGGGGCAGCGGCTCACCGAGCGAGTGGCCATGCTGCAGGCAGTGGCTGAGCCAGTCGCCGAGAAAACGGTTCCACTGCGCCTTCTCGTCCGGCTGGTGCATGGCCGGGTTGGGGTAGTCGTAGAGCGGCAGTACGCGGCGACGATTGGCGAAACCGGTCACCTCGGCCAGCCGGGCATCGTGGTAGAGGCGCACCGTCAGCTGCGGCGCCAGCGAGGCGAGACCGAGGCCGAACTGGCGCAGCGTCAGCGTGTCGGTGTAGCGGCTGCGCTCGACCAGTTGCAGGTGCAGCTCGATCCCGGCACCGACACCGAAGGCGGCGCAGTCGCCGGCAACCGCCAGCAGGCGCTGCAGCCGCACGTAGTTGGCGGCGCAGGTGGCCTGGTCGGCGGCGAGGTCGACGCGATAGCGTCGGCGCGCGGTCTGGATCGGTGCGGCACTCACGACGGCAACAACACTCCTGATGGCCGGCTCGCATGAAGCGGCGCGGCATCCGTATCAATCGGCAGGGAAATGGAACAGACGCTTCGGGAATCCTAGGGGGTAATCGCGCGCTTGGCAAAACCGCGCCGGCTGGCGCTTTGCGCAGTAAAAGACGGCGTCGGCAAGCGTGGTCGCAATCGGGTGCAGTTGATACACTCCGGCACTTTGCGGCGCGCTCGCGCCCTCAAAAGCCCGCCCCCTGCCTTCAAGGAAAGCCCGATGAAACGCCTGTTTCGCCCCCTGTCGCTGGCAACGGCCGTCTGGCTCGCCAGTGGCGCCGCTCTCGCCGAGAACCTGCAGCAGATCTATGAGCTGGCGCTGAAGAACGATGCGCAGCTGAAGATCGCCGAGGCGACCTACCGCGCCAACCTCGAGACCGAGAAGCAGGCCTTCTCGCAGCTGCTGCCGCAGGTGCAGGCCGATGCTTCCTACAGCGACAACGACAACAAGCAGTCCAACTACTCTCTGTTATCCGGAGCGCCGGGGCGACTCGGTACCGACTCCGACACGCAAACCACCGCCTGGGGCATCAGCCTGAACCAGCCACTGTTCGACCTCCCGGCCTGGTTCAGCTTCCAGAGTGGCAAGGAGCTGACCCGGCAGGCCGAGGCGCTGTTCGCCGCCGACCAGCAGGCGCTGATCACCCGCGTGGCGCAGGCCTATTTCGACGTACTGCGCGCCACCGACAACCTGCGCGCCGCCAAGGCCGAAGAGCTGGCCACCAAGCGCCAGCTCGACCAGACCCAGCAGCGTTTCGATGTCGGTCTGATCGCCATCACCGACGTGCACGAAGCGCGCGCCGCGTTCGATGCCATCGTCGCGCAGCGGCTGGCCGACGAGGGCAACCTCGCCACCGCCTACGAGGCACTGACGGTGCTGACCGGGCAGCCCAGCCACGCCAATCTGTGGCTGCTCGCCGACCAGTTTCCGGTGGTCAATCCCGAGCCGGGCGATCGGGCGCAGTGGGTACAGTTCGCGCTCGACAACAACTTCGCGCTGCAGGCGGCGCGTTACTCCAGCGAAGCATCGCGGCAGAACGCGCAGGCCAAACGCATGGAGCATGCACCGAAGCTCAACGCCAGCCTCGGGTATCGCGACTACGATACCGACGGCTCTCAGGATATATCGATCAACGGCACACCTATTCCGGGAGGATCACTGCCGGGCGATGCCAGCAACACGCAACAGGTGGCGATGGTGGAGCTGCGCGTACCGATCTTCACCGGCGGCTACGTCAGTTCGCAGCGCCGGCAGGCAGCCGAGCAGTACAACGCCGCGCTGCAGCAGCGCATCGAGACCGAGCGTCAGGTGGTGCAATCGACCCGCGCCCTGCACATCAACACCATGACCGACGTGCAGCGGGTCAAGGCGCGCAGCCAGTCGATCGTGTCGGCGCAGAGCGCGGTCGACGCGACCCAGGCCGGCTACGAAGTGGGTACCCGCAACGTGGTCGACGTGCTGCAGGCGCAACGTGTGCTCTACGCGGCGATGCGCGACTACGCCAACGCCCGCTACGACTACGTCATCAACCTGCTGCGACTGAAACAGCAGGCCGGCACGCTGAGCCCGCAGGACATCCTCGACCTGAACCAATGGCTGCAGGCCGGCGAGGCGCCGACCGCCAGCATGCAGTAACCCGCACCGGCACGGGCAACGGGCACCCTCGCGGTGCCCGTTCTGTTTCCGGCCGAACCAAATTTTTCCTGCGCGTGCGCCGTGTCATCGGCCAGCAGTAGACTCGGCTGCACCGATCTCGCTGGAGCAGCAACGGATGCGCACCCTCGGTTCGACCCTGTTGATCACCGCCGCGCTGCTGACCGCCTGTGGCGGAGGCGGTGGAGGCGGTGGAGGCGGTGGAGGCGGTGGAAATGGCAGTGGCACACCGCCGCCGGACAGCGGCGCGCCGTTCGGCCTGACCGCGCACCCGGCGGCGGTGGCGACGCAGTTCAACCCCGAACTCGGCGGCGGTGACGACATCGCGCTGACCACCGTGGCCAGCGGTTTCAGCGAGCCGGTGTTGCTGCTGCCCATTCCCGCCAGCGGCAACCGGCTGGTGGTGCTGGAGAAGGGCGGTCGGCTGCAGCTGCTCGACAGCAACTTCACTGTCGAGGGAACGCTGCTCAACCTCTCCGCGCTGGTGGTTACCGCTGGCGAGCAGGGGTTGCTCGGCGCCGCCTTCGACCCCGATATCGCCAGCAACGGCTACTTCTACGTCCATTACAGCTCGCTGCGCACCGGCGGCCGCTGTACCGGCATGGCGGAGGATCAGTGCGGGCGCATCGTCCGCTACCGGCTGAACGGCAGCGCCGGCAACTGGCTCTACAGCGCCGTCGACGCCAACACCGGCACGGTATTGCTCGAAGTGCCACAGCCCTACGAGAACCACAACGGCGGCATGATCGCGTTCGGGCCGGACAACCTGCTCTACATCGCGCTCGGCGACGGTGGCGGCGCTGGCGACCCGCTCAACGCCGGACAGGACCGCACCACGCTGCTCGGCAAGCTGCTGCGCATCGACCCGCACGGCGGCGCGCCGTATGGCATTCCCACCGACAACCCGTTCGTCGGCGCGGGCGCTGGCATACGCCCGGAGATCTGGGCCTGGGGGCTGCGCAATCCGTGGCGTTTTTCATTCGATCGCGACGGCGGTGCGCTGTGGCTGGCAGACGTCGGCCAGAACGCCTGGGAGGAGGTCAACCGCATCACCCGCGGCGGCAATTACGGCTGGAATCTGCGCGAGGGGAGCCAGCCATTCGATGGCGGCAGCGGCAGCGACCTGATCGACCCGGTCCACGAATACGGTCGCAGCGAGGGGCAGTCGGTGACCGGTGGCTACGTCTATCGCGGCGCGGCAATTCCGGCGCTGTGGGGCCACTACCTTTTCGGCGATTTCGTCTCCGGCCGGATCTGGGCGCTCGACACCGACAGCGGCGCCAACCGGCTGTTGCTACACACCAGCCTCAATGTCAGCGCGTTCGGCGAGGATGGCGCCGGTGAGCACTACGTGGTCGATTACGGCGGCAGCCTGCTGCGCATCGACCCCGCCAGCGGCAGCGGACCGACACCGCCGGCGACGCTGTCGGCCAGCGGCCTGCTCGAATCGCTGGCGCCACTGGTGCCGGTCGACGGGCTGGTCGAGTACGACGTCAACGTGCCGCTCTGGTCCGACGGCACCGTCAAGCGGCGCTGGTTCGGCCTGCCGGCCGGTGGCGCCATCACCTTCGCCACCAACGGTGCCTGGGAGTTGCCGCCGGGCAGCGTGGTGGTCAAGGAGTTCGCGATCGCCGAGGATGCCCGCGCGCCCTCACAGCTGCGCAAGCTGGAGACGCGCGTGCTGTTTCGCGCCGACAGCGGCTGGATCGGCTTCACCTACCGCTGGAACCCGGCGCAGACCGAAGCGACGCTGGTGCCCGATGGCGCCACCGAACAGCTGGCGCTGACCGATGCCGGCGGCAACGGCTTTACGCAGCGCTACGACTACCCGTCGAGCGCGCAGTGCCGCAGCTGCCACACCCGCGCCGCCGGCTTCCTGCTCGGCCTGCGCACGCGGCAGATGAACCGCGACTTCGATTTCGGCGACGTCACCGACAACCAGCTGCGCAGCTACAACCATGTCGCGCTGTTCGACCGCAACATCGGCACTGCCGGCCAGTACGGTGCCGCCGCACCGCTCGCCGGCAACGCATCGGTCGCGCAGCGCGCACGCGACTACCTCGACGCCAACTGTGCCCACTGCCACCAGCCCGGCGGCACCACTGGCAGCAGCCTCGACCTGCGTTTTTCCACCAGCCTCGCGGCGACCAATGCGCTCGATGTAACGCCAACCGCTGGCAATCTCGGCCTCGGCAATGCCCGCATCATCGCGGCCGGCAGCAAGGAGCGCAGTGTGTTGTGGGAGCGGATGCGGCGCGCCGACCCGCTGCAGGGGCGGATGCCGCCGCTGGCGAGTCACGCCGTGGATGAAGAAGCGGTGTCAGTGGTCGGCAGTTGGATCGATGGGCTTTGATGTATTGGTCCTCCCCTGCGAAGTAGGGGAGGTGTCGCGAAGCGACGGAGGGGTCCGGGCGTGTGAAGGGCCGACCCCCTCGCCCTTCGGGCACTCCCCCTATTTCATAGGGGGAGACTGCGCGCAGTCGCAGAATCCATGGGCGCGCGTAACCGGATAGATTCTGCGACTGCGCGCAGAATGGCGAAGAGCCCCTTTAGCGCAAGGTCCGCTCGACCACGTCGAGCAGCCGCGCCAGCGCGCCGCGATTCTCCGCCACCACCCGTTGCGCCGCCGCGCCGCGCCGCTGGCGCTCGCCGGCATCGTCGAGCAGCACCGACAGCGCCGCCGTCAGCGCCGCCGCATCAGCCACTTTCACCAGCGCACCGGCCTGCTGCAGCAGCGCCGAGATCTCGCCGAAATTGAAGTCGCTGTCACCGGTGACGATCGGCAGCCCCCACGCCGCTGGCTCCAGCATGTTGTGACCGCCGCGCGCGACCAGGCTGCCGCCGACGAAGGCGAGGTCGGCACAGCCGAGCAGCAACAGCAGTTCGCCCATGGTGTCGCCGAGCAGCACAGCGGTATCGGCACTCACCGCCGACCCGCTCGAACGGCGCACCAGCGACAGACCGCACTGCGCCACCCGCGCCGCCACCGCGTCGAAGCGCTCGGGATGGCGCGGCACCAGCAGCAACACCAGGTCGGGGTGGTGGCGGCGCAGCTCGGCGTGGGCGGCGAGCAGCAACTCGTCCTCGCCGTCGTGGGTCGACGCGGCGATCCAGACCGGCCGCGTATCGAGACCGAGCCAGATGCGCTCGGCCGCAGCGGAGTCGCGCAGCGCGGTCGACAGCGCGATATCGAACTTGATCGAACCGCTGACGGCGAGCCGCGAACGCGGCAGGCCGAGCGCGACGAAGCGGTCGCCATCGACGGCGTTCTGCGCCACCACGCCGGTCAGCGCCTGCAGCATCGGCCGGGTCAGCGCGGCGACGCGCGCATACCCGCGCGCCGACCTTGCCGACAGCCGCGCGTTGACCAGCAGCGTCGGAATCGAGCGCGCGGCGCAGGCCGCCACGGTGTTCGGCCACAGTTCGGTCTCGACGATCAGCGCCAGCGCCGGGCGCACCCGCCCGAGAAAGCGGGCCAGCGCATCGGGCAGATCGTAGGGCGCGTAGACGTGAAAGACGCGGTCGCCGAACAGCGCGCGCACCCGCTCCGAACCGGTCGGCGTCATCGTCGTCACCACGATGTCGCGTTCGGGATAACGGCACCGCAGCGCGTCGATCAGCGGCGCGGCGGCGATGGTCTCGCCCACCGACACCGCGTGCACCCAGATCGGCGCGCGCAGCGGTGGCGCCGTGAAGAAGCCAAAGCGCTCGCCGACACGGCGGCGATAGGCGGGAGCCAGCCGACCGCGCCACCAGAGGCGCAGCAGGATCAGCGGCAGCAGCAGGTAGAGCAGCAGGGTGTAGGGCAGTCGCATCCGTCGCTCGGCAGTCGATAGATTCGCGGTTGGAGCCAGCAGCGCCGCGCGGCGCGGTGAATGGCAAATGGAGGCGGACGGTATACCAGCGCCAGGTTTTTTCCCACCCGGGCCGCGCTTTCGCGATTGCCTATCGCCAGCGCGGCCCGGAGAATAGCCGCCGTTTTGCCCGCCCGCCTGGAGAATCCCATGCCCCTGCCTGCATCCATGCCGCTGTCGATCGCCGCACTGCTCGTCGGCCTCGCGCTGCTGGTCTGGAGCGCCGACCGCTTCGTCGACGCCGCCGCCGCCACGGCCAAACACTTCGGCATGCCGGCGCTGCTGATCGGCATGGTGATCGTCGGCTTCGGCACCTCGGCGCCGGAGATGGTGGTGTCGGCGATGGCGGCGATCGATGGCAACCCCGGCCTTGCACTCGGCAACGCCTACGGCTCGAACATCTGCAACATCGGCCTGATATTGGGTGTCTGCGCGCTGATCACACCGCTGGCGATTCACTCCAACGTGCTGCGCAAGGAGCTGCCGATCCTGCTCGGCATCACCCTGCTCTCCGGTTTCCAGATGCTCGATGGCGATCTGACCCGCACCGACGCCGCCGTGCTGCTGATCGTCTTCTTCGCACTGCTGGGCTGGAGCATCGTCTCGGCGCTGCGCAATCGCGACGACGCAATGGCTGTCGAATTCGAGGCCGAACTGAAAGAGGTCATGCCACTGCGCGCCGCACTGATCTGGCTGCTGATCGGCCTGCTGCTGCTGATCGTCGCGTCGCGCGCCTTTGTTTACGGCGCGGTCAACATCGCGCACGCGCTCGGCGTCAGCGACCTGATCATCGGCCTCACCATCGTCGCCGTCGGCACCTCGCTGCCGGAGCTGGCCTCCTCGCTGGTGGCGATCCGCAAGGGCGAACACGACATCGCGGTCGGCAACGTGGTCGGCTCCAACCTGTTCAACACGCTGGCGGTGGTCGGCATCGCCGCCGGCATCCATCCACTGGCGGTGGAATCGGTGGTGCTGCAGCGCGACTGGGTGGTGATGCTCGCCTTCACGCTGGCCCTGATCGCAATGGGGCTGGGGCTGACCGCCTCGCGCGGCCGGCTGGTGCGCTGGGAGGGTGCGGCGCTACTGACCGGTTTCGTCGCCTATACCGGCTGGCTGGTGAGCACCGTGCTGCTCGGCCCGGCCAGCGTGTAACACCCGATCACCGCCATCCAGACCCGAGCGCCGACGCCTGAACCCGCCATATCGAGCGTGGTACCATGCCGCAATTTTTCGAGACACAGCCAGCAAGAAAAGGGGTAAAAACTATGGACCACGGCACGTTGCGCGAAATTTACCGCCAGATGTCCCGCATCCACGAAGTGGACAAGGGCATCCAGGCCGGCCTCTCCGCAGGCAAGTTCATGTTCACCTACTGGCCGATGACCGGCCAGGAGTGTATTCCCGCCGCCATCTCCCCGCTGATCACCAAGGATGACCACATGGTCACCATCTACCGGGGTATCCACGACCAGGTCGCCAAGGGCGTGCCGCTCAAAGGTCTGTTCGCCGAAGCACTCGGCCGCAAGGATGGCGTCAACAAGGGCAAGGGCGGCTCGCCGCACATCTCCGACCCCGCCTCGGGTTCGATGCTGACCACCGCCATCGTCGGCGCCGGTGCACCGATCGCCAACGGTCTGGCCCTCGCTGAAAAGATGCGCGGCACCAAGAACGTCACCATCGTCAACTTCGGCGACGGCGCCACCAGCATCGGTGCCGTGCACGAGGCGATGAACATGGCCGGTGTATGGAAACTGCCGGTCATTTTCATGTGCCAGAACAACCTGATCGGCGAATACACCCCGATCCCCGAGTACACCGCCAGCAAGAACTTCACCGATCGCGCCGAAGCGCTCGGCTTCCGCGGCGTGCAGCTCAACGGCAACGACCCGGTCGCCTTCTACAACGGCATGAAGGAGATCATCGACAGCGTGCGCGATGGCAACGGCCCGGTCTTTGTCGAGGCGATGACGCTGCGCCTGGGGCCACACGCCGGTGTCGGCTGGTCGCACCTGCTGAAAGGCGACGCGCTGACCGCCGGCAAAGAGGAGTGGCCGGTGCCCGCCACCCGCAAGCTGCTGCTGGAACAGGGCATCTGCACCGAGGAAGAGCTGGCCGCCATCGACAGTGCTGCCAAGACCGAAGTGCAGGAAGCGATGGAGTGGGCGCTGAAGTGCGAAGTCACCGGCGAAGACGAGATGCTGCTCGACGTCTACGGTGACCCCTCCGTCGTGCCGCAGCGCGGCCAGCGCGTCAAGCGCGAGGCGGAAGCGCCCTACACCGGCGAAACCAAAATGATGGCGATGTTCGAGGCGGTGCAGAGCGCCCTCGACCTGTCGATGCAGGCGGACGAGAACGTCTACTGCCTCGGCGAGGATATCGGCGACGATCCGGGCGGCGTCTTCAAGTGCTTCAAGGGCATGCAGACCAAGTGGGGCGAGCGCATTCGGCCGACTCCGATCGCCGAGCAGGCGATCATCGGCTGCGCCACCGGCTCCGCGCTGGTCGGCATGCGCCCGGTCGCCGAGATCATGTTTGCCGACTTCGTCGGCGTCTGCATGGACCAGATCACCAACCACGCCGCCAAGCAGCGCTACATGTCCGGCGCCACCACCCACGTGCCGATGACCGTGCGCATGATCTGCGGCGGCGGCATCGGCGGTTTCGGTGCCCAGCACTCGCAGTCCACCGAAGCGTCGCTGCTGCACAACCCGGGCCTGAAGATCGTCTACCCGAGCACGCCGACCGAAGCCAAGGGTCTGCTGATGAGCTGTATCTTCGATGACGACCCGTGCATCCAGTTCGAATCGATGATGCTGACCTACGCCCTGAAGGAAGAGGTGCCGGTGGGCGACTACCGCATCCCGCTCGGCGTGGCCAAGGTCAAGCGCGAAGGCACCGACATCACGCTGATCACCTACGGCTGGCAGGTGATGCAGTGTCTGAAGGCGGCGGAAGAGCTGGCGAAGGAGGGGATCAGCGCCGAGGTTCTCGACCTGCGCACGCTGATGCCGCTCGACTACGACCGCATCCTCGGCTCGGTCGAGAAGACCGGCCGCGCGCTGGTGGTTCACGCCGCTGTCGAGTTCTGCGGTCTGGGTTCGGAGATCGCCGCCACCATCAACGAGTCGCTGTTCACCAAGCTGAAGGCGCCGGCGTCGCGCTTCGGTGCGCTCTATGCACCGATCGCCTACTCCAAGATCATCGAAACCGCACAGGTTCCGCACGCCGGCACCATCGCTGCGCGCGTGCGAGAGCTCTTCAAATAGACTTTTTATTTTTGAAAAGATACGAGGAGAACACTGAATGTCTACCGTACTGACGATCCCGAAACTGCAGATGTCCAGCACCGAAGGCACGCTGGCCGAATGGCTGGTTGCCGATGGCGCCCAGGTGGAAGAAGGGCAGGCCATCTATGCGCTGGAGACCGATAAATCGGTGCAGGAGATCACCGCACCGGCGTCGGGCAAGCTGACGCAGAAGAAGCCGGCCGGCGAGACCTATGATGTCGGCACCGAGATCGGCGAAATCAGCTGATCCATCGAGCGGCACAAAAAAAGGCCGGGCAATTGCCCGGCCTTTTTCTTTTGCCGTGCCCGGAAGCTGCGCAGGCCGACTGACTTTACGGCAGCCACTACGTCTACGTTCCTGTAGGTGCTTCCCGCACCACGCAAGAAAGGACGCTCGCCGTGCGTATCAACCCCGTCAAATCCTTGATCATCCTCGCCCTTGCAGCTTTGCTGAGCGCCTGCGGGTCGTCGCCGACCGCGCCGGAGCATCAGGCCGGCAAGGCAGTCACCACCGGCAAAAGCAACATCGCCGGCACCTGGGAAGGCGTCATGCCGCACGGGGCAAGCGCCCTGTACCTCAGGCTGGAGCTGTCGCCCGGCCGACACGCGGACGGCAAGACCCTCTATGAAGGCAGTGCCCACGTCCAGCCGATCGAGGGCTATCGCCGCAAGCTGCCTGTCACCGCCGGACAGCAGGGCGGCACCGCCGCCGCGCGGGTGGTGCACGACCCACGCCTGAACACGTTCAGCATCCAGCTCACTGGCCAGCCGCGCCCCCACGGCACCGTTCTCCTGTTCAACGGCCTCGAGGGCATGTACGACCCGCGCGGACAGGCGCTGGCGGGGCTGTACAGGCCCAACGCCCGGCACAACCCGGGAGTCAGCGGTGGCGGACAGTACTTCGTGCTCGTCAGACCGAAACCCTTCCAGCGGCTCGATGACGCACTCGAACGCCGAAAAAGCCTCTTGTCGATCTCCTTCACCCCCAGCAAAAGCAAACTGAGGGAGTGGGCGAAGCCGTTCGACGATGCCAACTACGCCGGCCCCGACCAGCGTCAGCTGCAAAGCAGGGGCTGGGTCTATGGCACCCACGAGCACATAGCGATCAAGCTGTTCCGCGACGACCACTTCAAGAAATATTTCGGCGCCCCGTTCGATGAACTGAGCGGCGGCAATCTCGCCTCGATCGAAAAGGACCTGCGCGGCGAACCGCTGAACGGACTGGCGAGATTCCGTCGCATGTTCCAGACGGGACAGCTCGACAACGCGGCCGTGCGAACCACCATCATGGTCAACGCGCAGCGTCATCTGCTCAACTGGCGGCAGGACCGTCTGGCCGAGCTGAAGCGCCTGCCCGCCGAAAAGGGCTCGCTGGCCCATACGGACAGCGTCGAACAGGCCCTCGCCGGCATCGCACCCTTCCTGCTCTGGCCCCAGGAGATGACCGCGGACACCCAGCAGATCGCGGCGGTCCGCGCCGGCATTGCCTACCCCACACTGAAAACCATGCTGGCGCGATTCGAGTCCGCCACACCCGACCTCGCGCTGATGCGACAGCTGGCCGGCTGGGAGAGGGACGAACAGCGACTGTTCAGCTACCTGGACGCCACGCAGCGACGCACCCTGGTCGACGCCGCCAACAAACGCCTGGACAGCGTGCTGGCCCAGCTGCTGCCGCGCCATCAACAACGCATTGCCACGCTGGGTGAAGGCCTGCCCGGCCTCCTCGACGGCAACGGCTGGTACCGGGAGTTCTCCACCGACTTCGCGCCCGTCATGCAACACCCGCGGGTGACGCAGGTCCGCACCGCCTTCGAGCAGCGGCGCGGGCAACAGCTGGCGCAAGCCGAAGCCGACATGCTGATGCGCGTGCAGGCGGACCATGCCACCCTGCCAACGGCGATGTCGCAACAGGCGGATACGCAGCGCCTGAATTACTGCAAGACGCTAAAACAATACGAACAAACCTGGTTTGTCGTACCCAGCGATACGCAGCACGCAACGACACGCTCAGTGAAAACCCGCATGGCACAACTCGGCGGCCAGGCCACCAGCCTGCTGCCCCCTCGCCTGCGCAATACCGGTTTCCCGCCGGTCACCCTCCCCGACAACGACCGGGCACAGCGAGACTTCCATCGCTCCCGCGTCCATCGCGAAATCGCCAGACGCGGCGCACTTGCCGACAACGACAACCTCGTGCGCCAGATCCTGCCCAAACCCATTCGCGATGCGGGTTTCGAGTTCACCAGCGACATAACCTGGGCGCTCTTTCACGGACGTTTTGACCAACTCGACGCCCGTCATTATCAGGGGCAGGGATTGGGTACCGACCTCTTCCGACAGATGGGCATTCACCCGCGCTTCCACTACGCATTCATCACCTACGCGGGCCTGTCGCATCTCAAACACGGCACCAACCAGATCGGGCCGGCGACCGAAGTCTACTGGTACGACACAAATCTGCGCACAGGTGAGATCGTCCGCAGCAAATACGGCGAGATCCATCTTGCAGAGGTTTTTCGCCCCTATTACGAACACTCCCACAAGGTTGCGGCAAGCATTTCGAAAACCGACGCACTGTTTGGCCAGAATGGGATAGGCATATTGCAAACCTTCCTCGACTTCGGCACAGGCAACATCTTCTCCAAGGTCGAGCGCCGGCCCGACGGCCAAATGGCTCTGAGCGGCGGCGCCTGGGAGAAGGCCGTGCAGCACGACCTGGGCCAGCTGCTCAATCAATGGCCGCAGCAGTCTTACGGCTTGTGGCAGCTACAGGAGAATATCGTGCGCTATCTGAAGGGGCGCCCATCGCTGCAATCGCTTTATGGGTACGAATCGTAAAGCCGGACGATATGACGAATACCACAAACACCGTATTTTCCAGGGAGCGCTTCACCATGAGCAATGTCGGACCCGTTCAGACAAGACAGAGCATGATCCGTTTCGCTCGATTCAATCCTGCCAAAAAGATGATTCTCTTGTGTCTATGCCTGGCGGTATCGGCCTGTTTTGAAATCAAGGATACCGAAGGGGTGGCCAAAGCCCGGGTCGCGGACAGCCGCCTGGAAGGCAGGTGGAGCTTAGTGAACGACGTAGGAGATACCAAAGCGGGGACGGTATTTACGGTTTCCAGAAAACACCCTGCAGAATATCCCACCTACAAATCCACCATGAGCACACATCCAGATGAGCATCAGACCGCGACCGTGTATCAGTTTGGCAAAGTCTGGCTTTTTGACTCTAGTTTCTTTGGCTGTTTCATGAGGTATGAGATCGTTGGCGATGAACTGCGGATATTCGTGATAGATGTGGATGCGGCAGAAGCCTTCATCCAAAAGGCTTACCCATCTCAGAAAAAACTCAAATTCGGTGATTCCGTCATAAGTATCGAAACCCTGGATGGGCAGACCATAGAGATGATCGAAAGACTGGCTCAAAGGCCCGAACTATGGGAAACCTACGCCCACCTCAAAAAGCACGGCACAAAGACAAGCCAGGGGCGTGAAGATGGCGCCGGTCAGTCCGTTTTCGTGGAGAGCTGCATCCCACACCATTCAAAATCGCAGTGCGAATGCCTGGCACAGACCGGTCAGGCAGCCATTCCGGATATACATACCCGTCGCTATCGCCGCGAAATCATCCAGGAGATCATTCAACGCAACCCGCTGCTCGCGCTGGGCGGGGTCGTGGCAAAGTGCGGCATCGTCAACTATTAGCGCACCAACCAGCGCACCAGCGGCATTGCCAGAGGTTCCTCAGGGCTCTTTTATCTGCGCGAGTCTCAACGGACCATGCAGCGCCTCGTCATACAGAACCCCACCGCGCTGGCGGTCCATCCACTCGTAAAGCGCAACACCGGTTGCATAACACATGATCGCCCTGGCCATACGCGAGTGCCCGCTGCGCTCGAGATGGATCACCCTCATGACCATATCCTGAAAGGCGCTGCTGGTATTTGCCAGATCCGCGCCGCCAGCTCCGGCATTGTTCAATACGTATTGCGCGACCACATCGAGCCATCCGTCGCTCATGTAGTCATCGATCTCGCTCTGCAGCTTTCGGGGATCACTGACGAACGGCAACAGGACATTGCATACACTGCTCGCGACGTAATCCTGATCTTCCGACAGGGTGTTCGTCGCCAGACTGATGAGCACATCCATCGCGTCCGCGCGCTCCATGAATCGGGACAAGCCTGCGTGAGTATCTATCAGCGTGGCCCACATCACCGGGATCCTTTTCAAGGTGCGAATTTCAAACTTTTCCAGCACGCATAAACAACGCCGACCTACCTGATCACCAGTGCCGCAGCTTCGACCGCGCACGGGCTGGAGTCATCGCAATGAAAGACTATTGATATTTATTTTATTTTTCAATCGGTTACATGATGCGCAGTTACAGCTCACCGTCAACTGCCGTTGACGAATCAATGTCTGGTTCCTAGACTGCGCGGCAACACGGCCCCTCTCGGCGGAACCACCTCGGTGGAGAAGCTGCTGAGGGGTTTTTTATTGCCCGCGTTTTATTACTTCGCACACCATAGCTCCAGCCAGTTATCCGGCGCTCCCATACCCTGCAAGCTCAATCCCAAGTGCGCAAGATCCGGAAATGACTTGAGATGATCTCTCATCCGGTCGATCCAGCTGGAGCGGGGATTGACGACCTGCAACAGGTGTCGCGTGATCAACAGCAACAGGAAACAGCGAGCCCGGGCATGTGTATCTACCGCAAATGGCTCTACCCATGCCAACTCGGCGGCTGAAGGAAGCTTGGGCTGATCGAGAGGGTGTTCAAAACTCTGTGTCAGCCAGCCTCACAGGCTGATGTGATTCTCCAGGCGTCCGGGGAAGTGGATCGCCATCTGTGACAGCG
>CAYLRA010000057.1:0-15159 GCA_964386045.1 uncultured Verrucomicrobiaceae bacterium
GCACCCGCACCTTGCCGCGCAGGCCGTTGCTGCGCAGCGCCTGCTGCGCTTCGGAGAGCCCAAGTTCCCACGGCGAGCCGGCGTACTTGATCGAGGTCAGCGGGCTGGCGGCGGTACCGCCGTCGTAGCCAGAGATGGTGATCAGATCGGCATAGGCTTTGGCGACACCGGCGGCGATGGTACCGACGCCGGGTTCCGACACCAGCTTGACCGACACCAACGCCTGCGGATTGACCTGCTTCAGGTCGAAGATCAGCTGCGCCAGATCCTCGATCGAATAGATGTCGTGGTGCGGCGGCGGCGAGATCAGCGTGACGCCCGGCACCGCATAGCGCAGCCGCGCGATCAGACCGTTGACCTTGCCGCCCGGCAGCTGGCCGCCCTCGCCCGGCTTGGCGCCCTGCGCGACCTTGATCTGCAGCACTTCGGCGCTGGTCAGGTAGGCCGGCGTGACGCCGAAACGGCCCGACGCCACCTGCTTGATCTTCGACACGCGCTCGGTGCCGTAGCGGGCCGGATCCTCACCGCCCTCGCCAGAGTTGGAGCGCCCACCGAGACGGTTCATCGCCGTCGCCAGCGCCTCGTGCGCCTCCGGCGACAGCGCGCCGAGCGACATGCCGGCGGAGTCGAAGCGCGGCAGGATCGCCTCGATCGGCTCGACCTCTTCGATCGGAATCGATTTCAGTTCGCCGGTGAATTCGAACAGGTCGCGGATCATCGACACCGGCCGGTTGTCGACCAGCGCGCTGTACTCGCGCCACAGGCCGTAATCGCCGCTCTTGACCGCGTCCTGCAGCGCCTTGACCACGTCCGGGTTGAAGGCGTGGTACTCCTGGCCGTGCACGAACTTGATCAGGCCACCCGGCGCCAGCGGCTTGCGCGGCGTCCAGGCGACCGCGGCCAGCGCTTCGATGTCGGCCTGCAGGTCGACAAAACCGGCCCCTTCGATACGGCTGGAGACGCCGCGGAAACAGGTCTCGACCACTTCGCTGTCGAGGCCAACCGCCTCGAACAGCTGCGCGCCGCGGTACGAGGCGATGGTGGAGATGCCCATCTTCGACAGGATCTTCAGCAGCCCCTTGTTGATGCCCTTGCGGAAATTGACATGCGCCTTGTAGGGATCGCCGAGGATCTCGCCAGTGCGGATCAGGTCGTCGATGACGCTGTAGGCCATGTACGGGTAAACCGCCGTCGCGCCAAAACCGAAGTGGCAGGCGAGCTGGTGCGAGTCGCGCGCGCTGCCACTCTCGATGATCAGGTTGGCATCGCAGCGCAGACCGGCGCGGATCAGCCGATGGTGGACGGCGCCGGTGGCCAGCAGCGAGTGCACCAGCAGCTTGCCCGGCGCGATGGCGCGGTCGGAGAGCACCAGAATCACCTTGCCGCCGCGCACCGCCTGCTCGGCCTGATCGCAGACCTGATCGATCGCGCCGCGCAGGTCGAGCAGCGCCGGGTCGTAATTCAGATCGATGAACTGAATGCCAAAACCCGGCTTGTCGAGACTGGTGATGCGCGCGAATTTATCCGGCGACAGCATCGGCGTGGTGAGGATGACGCGATCGGCGTGATCCGACGTCTCTTCGAAGACGTTCTTCTCGGCGCCGAGACAGGTCTCCAGGCTCATGACGATCGTCTCGCGCAGCGGATCGATCGGCGGGTTGGTGACCTGCGCGAATTTCTGCCGGAAGAAGTCGTAGAGCGGACGGATCTGTTTCGACAGTACCGCCATCGGCGTGTCGTCGCCCATCGAGCCAACCGCTTCATTGGCGCTCTCGGCCAGCGGCTTCAGGATCTGCTCGCGCTCCTCGAAGCTGACCTGGAACAGCTTCTGATAAACCTTCAACGCATCGCCGGTGATCAGCGCCGGCTGCTGCTGCGGCTCCAGCGTCGCCTCGACGCGCGTGGCGTTGTCGCGCAGCCACTTTTTATAGGGCTGGCGACTCTTCAGCCGGTTGTCGATATCGGCGGTGTGCAGCACTTCGCCGCTGACCGTATCGACGGCAAAGATCTGACCCGGACCGACACGGCCTTTCGCCACGACATCCTCGGGCGCATAACCCCAGGTGCCAACTTCGGAGGCGAGCGTGATGAAGTCATCGCGGGTGATGACCCAGCGCGCCGGGCGCAGGCCGTTGCGGTCGAGCAGGCAGACGGCGTAGCGACCGTCGGTCAACACGATGCCGGCCGGACCATCCCACGGCTCCATGTGCATCGAGTTGTATTCGTAGAAGGCCTTCAGGTCGGCATCCATCGTCTCGATGTTCTGCCAGGCGGGCGGCACCAGCATGCGCACGGCGCGGAACAGATCCATGCCACCGGCGAGCAGCACATCGAGCATGTTGTCGAGGCTCGACGAGTCGGAGCCGGTGCGATTGACCAGCGGTGCCAGCGCCTCCGGATCGGGCAGCAGATCGCTCTGGAAGCGGCGCACGCGCGCGTCGGCCCAGTTGCGATTGCCGTCGATGGTGTTGATTTCGCCGTTGTGCGCCAGATAACGGAACGGTTGCGCCAATGGCCAGCGCGGCGCGGTGTTGGTCGAGAAGCGCTGGTGGAAGACGCAGATCGCCGTCTCCATGCGCGCATCGCCGAGGTCCGGATAAAAGGCGGCCAGATCCTTCGGCATCATCAATCCTTTATAGGAGATGACGGCGTGCGACAGGCTGCAGACGTAGAAATCGGGATCCCCGGCCAACGCCTTCTCGGCATTGCGGCGGGCGACCAGCAGGCGAATCGCCAGGCTCTTTTCATCCAGCGCACCGGCGTTGACGAAGACCTGCTCGATGCGCGGCAGGCTGGAGAGCGCGATCTCGCCGAGCACCGAGGCGTCGGTCGGTACTTCGCGCCAGCCGGCCACCTGCAGCCCCTCGGCCACCAGAGCCTCGGTCACCGCATCGCGCGCCGCGGCGGCGCGCTGCGGGTCGAGACTCAGGAATATCTGACCGACGCCGTAACCCGGATCGAGATCGCAGCCAAACGCCTCGCGCGCCACCGCGCGCAGGAAGCTGTCCGGTTTCTTCAGCAGCAGGCCACAGCCGTCACCCGTCTTGCCGTCGGCATTGATGCCGCCGCGATGGGTCATGCACGTCAGCGATTCCATCGCCGTCTGCAGCAACCGATGGCTGGCCTCGCCCTTCATGTGGGCGATGAGGCCGAAGCCACAGTTGTCGCGAAACTCTCCAGGGCTGTAGAGACCTGTCGTCATATAGGTCATTCCCACCGAAAAACAACTTAAAGATCAGATGGTTGCAATAAACACTCAAACCCGCACAAAAATGCCGGGCAAAGGGGGCGACATTCTACACGTTGACTGAAACAGCGACAAACGCCCCAGGGTGAGGCAGGAGAAGGCAAGAATCAGGCCGCCGCAGCGCGCCTCAGCGCCCCTTGTGCAGCTCGCGGATATCGGTCTGCACCGATGCCACCGTGCGTGGCCATGGCCTGGTTGCGCGCAGCGCCCCGGGTAGCCGAGCCAGCGCCGCCTCGGCTGCACGGCGATCGGCATAGGGGCCGGCAACCAGCACGAGCAGCCGCCTGCCACCGCGCAGCGCTTCGTAGCGCAGCGTTGGCGCGCCGACCGGATTGCCTTTCAGGAATGAATCCAGCTTCGCCTGCGACTCCACCGCCATCAGTTGCAGCACATAGCCATCAGCAGCCATTGCCAGCAGGCGTGGCTCGTCAAAACGATAAGTGGCGGTAACTGGCGCGGGTGTTTTTACGACGGCAGCAGCCGGCTCTGGCGGCCGCACCGGTTTGGCGGGCGCAACCGCCACGGGAGCCGGCGTCGTGACGACGGGCGCTGCAGCCGGCCGGTCTGGCGCGGGCGACACCGATACCGCAGCTGGCGACTGGCGCTCGATCGGGCCGACAACCACCGGCGGCGACTCGACCTCGGCAACCGGCAGTCGCTCTGGCTCGGGCATGCCCTCCCCATCAACCACCGGCGCCGCTGGCAGGGGTGACGCCACCGGCAATGGCAGCGCCACCGTGGTGCGCTGCACCGGCGAACCAGAGCGCTCGTCGCTCCCCTCCCCACCAAAAAGCTGTAGAAGGAGTGCAACCAGAATCAGCGCCGCGGCGCCGATACCGATCCCGCGCCAGGGCAGGCTGCCCGGCAGTTTCAGTGCCAACGCACCGCCGCCACGATCGATCGGCACCGCCAAAGCCGCCAGCGCCAGTGCATTGAGCCGGCCGGGGCAACCGCCACTCTCGCGATGAACTCTTTCCATCTGCGCCGGGGTCAGCGCCATCACACCGCGAAAGCCCGCCGCCTGCAGGCGAGTCTGCAGGTAATCGGCCGACTCCTGCAGGTCGAGCGGCTGTAACTCCAGCAGCTCGGCGGCGGCTACCGGCAGCTGTTGCCAGGCCGCCAGCAAAGTGGGCTCGCCCGCCAGCAGCAGGCGAATCCGCCCCCGTGCGATCTCGACCAGCTGCTGCAGCTCAGCCAGCGTCCCCACCGCCAGCTCATGGGCATCGTCGATCAGCAGCACGACTGGCAACGGCTCCGCGTCAGCCGGCGTCTGGCGCGCGAGCGCTGCCACCAGGGCCTCGTTGTCGTCCGCACTTTCGAGCGGCAACCGACAGAGATCGGCCGCCGCGCGTCGAATCGCCACACCATCCATCAACACCGACGCCGCAACCGGACAACAGTCGGCCAGCCCGGCCAGCTCACTGCCCAGGGCCGCGAGCAGATGGCTCTTGCCAGCACCGCGCTCCCCGCAGAGCAACACGATACTGCGCGCGATATAGAGCCCGTGTAACGCCTGCTGCAACATGAAACGGCGCTGGCCGCCGACGAAATAGAACGCCGGCAGCGCATCGGCGGCGAATGGATCGTCGTCCAGGCCGAGTGCCTGCAGCGCCGCCTCCGTACTCATCGCGCCGACCCCAATGCCGAATCCAGCGTTTGGCGCAATGACGCCAGCGGGAAATCAGAGGTCACCACCGCCTCGCCGATAGCACGCAGCAGCACCAGCCGCAGCTGGCCGTCCAGCACCTTCTTGTCCACCGCCATCAACGCCAGGAACTGCTCCGGCGTCATCGTCGCCGGCGGGTCGACCGGCAATCTCGCCTTCACCAATAACGCCCGCGCCCTTTCCACCTCGGCCCGGGACAACCAGCCCAGGCGTGCGGACAGATCGGCCGCCATCACCATGCCGACGGCAATCGCCTCGCCGTGCAGCCAGTCGCCATACCCCTGTGCGGTCTCTATCGCGTGCCCGAAGGTATGGCCGAGATTGAGGATCGCCCGCAGCCCCCCCTCGCGCTCGTCGGCCGCCACCACGCGCGCCTTGTTGGCACACGAGCGGTGAATGGCCTCCGCCAACAGCGCGCCATCGCGCGCCATGAGTCCGTCGAGATGACGCTCCAGCCAGCCATAAAAATCGATGTCACCGATCAGACCGTACTTGATCACCTCCGCGACCCCGGCCGAGAACTCGCGATCGGGCAGCGTCGACAAGGTATCGGTATCGATGATCACGGCGCGCGGCTGATGGAAGGCGCCGATCATGTTCTTGCCAAGCGGATGGTTGACACCGGTCTTGCCACCGACCGACGAATCGACCTGCGACAGCAACGTGGTCGGAATCTGGATGAAGTCGACACCGCGCTGGTAACAGGCCGCCGCAAAACCGGTCATGTCACCGACCACACCACCGCCAAGCGCAACCAGCGTGGTGGTGCGGTTGTGGCGCGCCGCCAGCAGCGCATCGAAGATGCCTGCCCACTGCGCCACCGTCTTGTATTGCTCGCCGTCGGGCAGCACGACATCGAGGCACTGCTTATCGCGCAGCAGTTCGCGCACCCGCGCCAGATAGAGCGGCGCCACCGTCTCATTGGTGACGATGCAAACCTGGCGCCCCCGAACAAAAGGGAGGAGCAGCGAAGGATCGGCCAGCAGCCGCGACCCGATGTGGATCGGATAGCTGCGATCACCCAGCTCGACAGTGAGTGTACGCATGCGAATTCAGGCAAAAAGGGCGGGCACGCACGATAACGCGCAGGCTGGGGTGATGCAATCAGGATTGGGCCGACTCGTCCAGCTGACGCACCAACTCCTGCACCACATATTTTGGGCCGCGACTGTCGGTTTCGACGGTGATGTGTGCCACCTCGCGATAAAGCGGCTCGCGCGTCGCCATCAGGTCGGCCAGCACCCTCGCCGGATCACCGTTTTGCAACAGCGGTCGCTTGCGATCACGCGCCGTACGCCGCACCTGCTCGCGCACAGTCGTGTGCAGATAGATAACCGTACCGGTCCGGCGCATCAGCTCCCGGTTATGCGGCGCCAGCACCGCACCACCACCGGTTGAGATCAGCACGCCATCGAGCTGGCTGAGCGCCTCCAGCGTGGCCGACTCGCGCAGACGAAAACCGGCCTCGCCTTCGCGATCGAAAATCCAGGGGATATTGACGCCACTGCGCTCCTCGATCTCGCGATCGACATCCTTGAAATCGAGCCCAAGCTCTTCGGAAAGCAGTTTGCCGATGGTGCTCTTGCCGGCCCCCATGGGGCCGACAAGATAGATACGACGGGGGGACATTCTCAGTCGATCAGCGTGTCCGCCAGGATGCGCGGGGTGATGAAGATCAACAGTTCGCTCTTTTGCTGGCGAATGAAATCGCGCTTGAACAAACGACCGACATAGGGCAGATCGCCAAGGAACGGCACCTTGGTCGTCGAGGTCACATCCTCGGTGCGAAACACTCCGCCCAGCACGATCGTTTCACCATTTCCGACCAACACCTGCGTCTCCAAGGAGTTGGTATCAATCTGGGGAATCTGCGACCCATTCTCGCCGTCAATGAAATCACCAACGGAGTCTTGGTTGATGATCAGATCCATGATGATGCGATCGTCAGGAGTAATACTGGGTGTCACCTCAAGCTTCAATACTGCCTCTTTGAAGGAGACGGTAGTCTGCCCATTGGCCGACGACTCCTGATAGGGGACCTCGGTACCCGACTTGATGATCGCCTTCTGTTTGTCACCCGTGATCACTTTCGGTTGGGAAACGATTTCGCCACGCCCCTGCGCCTGAAGTGCGGATAACTCCATGTTCAGCAACAAGTCGGTTCCCGTATAACCGATTGCAACACTACCGGCAGGGTTGGCAACACCGAGGTCCACACCCAGCGCCTGCGGAAACTCTACAACATTAGGCGTGCCATCGCTGATGGTCTCCAGCGAGCCACCGGCATTGAACAGCCTGCCGCTATTGACATCACTACGGTAGTAGCCACCCCAACGGATACCCAACTGCTCGTCAAAGCTAGCATTGGCGATAACCAGTCGTGCCTCGATCAACACCTGACGAATTGGCACATCGAGCAGCTTCACGATACGACGAAACTCTTCGAGCTTTTGTGCAGTTTCGGTGACCAGCAACGAATTGGTGCGCTCGTCTACGATGACTCGCCCCCGCGAAGAAAGAATACTCGAGGTAGAGCCGCCATCTTTGCCTGACTTCGGATTGAACAACGTAAAAAGATCCATTGCCCTGGCATAACGAATACGGATGTATTCGGTCTGCAGCGGCGCAAGATCCTGAACCTGTTTGCGCGTCTCCAGCTCGATACGCTCACGCTCGGCAATTTCAGCAGCCGGTGCCACCAGCAGCACGTTGCCAACCTGCCGTTTGTCGAGCCCCTTGGTTTTCAGCACCAGATCGAGCGCCTGATCCCAGGGCACGTTCTGGAGCCGCAAGGTGATGCGACCACTAACGGTATCGCTCGCCACCAGATTCAGCCCGGTGAAGTCAGCAATGATCTGCAGAACCGCGCGAATCTCGATGTCCTGGAAGTTGAGCGACAGCCGCTCGCCGGTGTAGGCAAAATCCTTCTTGCGCTCGTCAACCTCTTCCTTGGTCAGCGGCTTGACGCTCACCACGTACTCATTGTCAGTCTGGTAGGCCAGATAGTCATACTCGCCAACCGCCTGCAGCGAGATGATGGTGCCACTGGATGTCGACTGCGCATCGACCAGCTTGACCGGCGTCGCGAAATCTGTGACATCGAAACGGCGACGCAGGCTCTCCGGCAGCGACGAGCCCTTGAACTCTATCTTGATACGCTGCCCTTCGACAAAGGCGTTGACGTCGACTTTCGGGTCCGTAAGCGTGACGATCAGTCGCCCCTCGCCGACATCGCCACGCCGGAAGTCGATATCGGAAATCCCGGCACTACCTGCAGGCGCAGCCGGCTGCAGCGCCGCGGAAATGGCATCCTGCGCACGAACCGGTTTCAGGTAGTCACGCGCCCCGGCATCGCCGACGCGCAGATACAGCGTATTGCCCTCGACACGCGTCGTGTAGGGCGCCAGCTGTACCAGATTCAGAATCATGCGGGTGCGACCACCCGATTCCAGCACCATGACACTCGACGCATTCTCATAGCCGAGCGTGTGCCTCTTCTCCTTCAGGCGCGATGCAACCCCAGGAAAGTCGAGCGATATCCGAGCCGGCTTCTCGATCGTATAACCCTGCGGCTCAGGCGGCGGAGAGTCGAACTGCAACTGCGCCTCGAAACTGCCACCAGGCAGCGAGCTGAAGCGCAGATCGACAAGATCTGCAGCCATGCCATGGCTGGCGAACGCCAGCCAGCCGACCAGGATGCCGGCCGCGGCCTTGAACAGACCTGCAATGTTGCTTGCCATGGCGCCTCTTCCCCTGGACGAATCGATTTGGTATTGATGAGTATCCATGAACTTCTCCGCCGAACCCTGCCGGGCCTCCATATTCTTCGCCAGCATCTTATTCATCGTTTGCTTTCAACCGTCTTGAGGGCGAGCTTGCGCGGTCGCTCAACCCACTCGTCAGGTCCGTTGGCGACTATTTCGATGACAGCCACGTGACTCTCGGTAAGCTCGACAACGCGACCATGGTTCTTGCCTAGGTAGTTGCCTACCTTGACTCGATGCACGCTGCCACCCGGATCCTGCATCAACCCCCAGAGCGTGCCGCCCATCTGCAACGTGCCCACCATGTTGAGCGCATCAAAGCTGTATTGCTCGAGGAATTCGCGCGTGCGGTTGGCGTCGGGCCGGACATTGGTCACTCGCTGCAGACGAGTGATCTCCTTGACCTCAATCGGAATCTGAAACGGACTCCGCATTCCTGCCGCCGCATAGGTGAACGCCTTGTAGGCACTGAAGGTCGGAACAGGTGGAATATGCCCAACCGGTCGCGCCTTGGTATCCGCCATGTACTGATCGAGATCGGGGTAGCTGCCCCCGCCACATGCGACGAGCAGCACTCCGAGACCAGCCACGACCAGCCCACGCAAAGTTGCTGACATTCTGTTATTCCCGTTCATGGTCTTACTACGAATCCTTGTAACGGTAGGTCTTGGCGGCAATGTTCATGATCAGACCACTGCCCTGCTTGGCACTTTCCAACTTGAAATCGTGCAGTGTGACGATGCGTGGCAGACCGGCAATCCCGCTGACAAAGGTGCCGAAATCGTGGTAGCCGCCGGAGACTACGATACTGATCGGCAGCTCGACATAAAATTCGCGAGCACGCTCCGGCTCCAGCTTGATACTGCGAATATCCAGACCGCTTTCCAGTCCCTTGTTGGTGATGTCTTCCAGCAACCCGGGGACTTCTGTATCACTGGGCAGCTGACTGACGAGCGCACCAAAGGACTGTTCCATCTCTATCATCTGCTTGCGCAGTGCATCCAGATTGGCCGCCTTGAAAGCCTTGGTCTCGAACTCCTTCTTGAGATCGCGCTCACGGACCTCGCCACGCGCCAACTGCTCGCGCAAGTCAGCAATATTGTAGAAATAGCCCACCGCCAGCACGGCGACGAAAGCAAGTATCCACGCTATCAGCTTTACCGCTGCCGGCCAGGAACCGATGTTCTGGAAATCGAGCTCGCCGAGATCAAATCCGCGCAGCTCTTGTAACATGTCATTGAATGCAGCCACGATTTACTTCGCTCCCTTCTTCTTCGCAGCACCCGAAGTCACCGTACCGCCGGCGCCCTTCTCTTCCTGCGGAGTACTGATTCGCACGGTCATACGGAACGAACTCGCCAGCTCGCCAAAATCAGGAGCAGCCTCTACCGCTGTCAGATTGGGGCTCTCAAACCACTCCGAAGTCTCAAGCTGGCGCATCAGGCTGGACACCCGCGTGTTCGATTCCGCAACACCCTGCAGCTCGATCCGGTTACCACTTCTATTGAGCGAGCGATAGAAAACTCCATCCGGCAACGTCCGCACCAGCTCGTCGAACACGCGCACGATCAGTGGTCGCGTACCCTGCAGATCCTGGATGACCTTCATCCGATCGGTCAGCTCGGCGCGCTTCTTCTCGATCTCGGCGATTTCGGCAACCTGCCGATTGAGCTCGTTGATGTGGGTCTGCAGGTACTGGTTGCGCGCCTGCTGATGTTCGATGGCGCCATTGACGACCCGGTTGGCCACAACGACCAGCAGCAGTGCAATCGCAGCCACAACACCCAGCACGGTGAGAAACTCTTTCTTCAGAGCCTGGCGTCGCTCCTCGCGCCAGGGTAGAAGGTTGATGCTGGCCATCAGTCGAAACTCCTCATTGCCAATCCGCATGCAATCATCAGCGACGGCGCATCATTGCTCAGGGCCGCCGCATCCACCCGCGAAGAGACGGACATGCGTGCCAGCGGATTGGCGACCGCCGTGGCGGTGCCGAGCCGTTCCTGTACCAGCTCCGCCAGACCCGGCATCGACGCCACGCCGCCAGCGAGCAGGATCTGATCGACATCGTTGTACTGGCTGGATGAGAAGAAGAACTGCAGTGAACGGGTGATCTGCTGAACGACAGCATCCTTGAAAGGTTCAAGCACATCGTGCTCGTAATCGTCCGGCAAGCCGCCCTGTTTCTTGGCGAGGCCGGCCTCCTCGACGGTCAGACCGTAACGGCGCTGGATCTCCTCGGTCAGCTGGCGCCCACCGAACAGCTGCTCCCGCGTGTAGACAGTCGACCCGTCGACCAGCACGCTGAGCGTGGTCATCGTGGCGCCGATATCGACGATCGCCACGACGCTCTTTTCGTCGTAATCAAATTGATTGCGCACCAGCTTGAACGCGCGCTCGACGGCATAGGCCTCGACATCGACCACCCTGGCACCCAGCTGTGCCAGCTCAAGGGCATCGACCCTGGAGTCGACATTTTCACGCCGACAGGCCGCCAGCAGCACTTCGACCTGGTCCGGGTTACCGGCAACCGGCCCCTGAATCTCGAAATCGAGTGCCACCTCATCGAGCGGATAGGGAATGTACTGGTCCGCCTCCAGGCCGATCTGGGTCTCCATGGCGTCGTCATTGAGGCCCGATGGCATCTCGATCATCTTGGTGATGACCGCGGAGCCGGCAACCGCCACGGCAACCGTCTTGATCCTGGCGCGGGAACGGGCGTGCGCGGTGCGGAGAATCTCGGCAACCGGCTCCATCTCCAGGATGTTCTTCTCGACGACCGCATTGGGAGGCAGCGACGCCACCGCGTAACTTTCCACGCGGTATTGATCACCACTTCGGCTCAGCTCCAGCAATTTCACGGAGGAGGAGCTGATGTCGATTCCCAGCACGGGCACCGATCGCTTTCTGCCAAACAAACTGCCGATCACAGTGATTTTCCTATTCCCATCCGTGACTTAGCGCACATTCTTACGCCGTAAAGTAAATACCAGGAGTGTAAAATGCGCAAATGTCGCCGAGAAAAAAGTGCTTATAATTTCACACTTTGCACATCCCGAACTCCGGCTCTCGGAGACAGGTCGTTGAAAGTCAAGGAATTATGTCGAAACTCGCCGCCTTCACCCGATTCTGTCTCTGGTCATTTTTCGCACTACTAACGGGTGCGGTACTGACCGGCTCGGCAGCGTTTCTATACCTTAGTCCGAATTTGCCATCTGTCGACGTGCTGCGCGATGTGCGCCTGCAGATTCCGCTACGGGTCTACAGTCGCGACGGCAAACTGCTCGGCGAGTTCGGCGAGATGCGACGGACACCGGTGCAAGTGGCCGAGGTCCCTCCGCTGTTCATCAAGGCGATCCTGGCCGCCGAGGATGACAACTTCTTCAACCATCGCGGCATCGACTTCACCGGCCTGACCCGCGCCGCCACCCAGCTGGTGGCCACCGGACACATCCAGACCGGCGGCAGCACCATCACCATGCAGGTGGCGAAGAACTATTTCCTCAGTTACGAACGCACCTTCTCGCGCAAATTCAACGAAATCCTGCTGGCTCTGCAGATCGAGCGCAATCTGACCAAGGAGCAGATCCTCGAGCTGTATCTGAACAAGATATTCCTCGGTCATCGCGCCTACGGGGTGGAGGCAGCCGCGCAGACCTATTACGGCAAGTCGATCGATGAGCTGACGCTGGGGCAGTGGGCGACACTGGCCGGTATTCCGAAGGCGCCCTCCACCACCAATCCGCTGTCCAATCCGGAGCGGGCGCGCCAGCGCCGCAACTGGATCCTCGGTCGCATGCAGCAACTGGGTTACATCGATCCGGCGCAGTATCAAGTGGCCATCGCCGAGCCGATCGACGCCAGCTACCACGGCGCCATCCTCGACATGGAGGCCGGCTACGTCGCCGAGATGGTGCGACAAGAGATGCTGCAGCGCTTCGGTCAGCGCACCTATACCGAGGGCTTTTCGGCTTACACGACGATCGACAGCGAGCAGCAGCAGCAGGCCTCGCAGGCAGTGGTGGAGGGATTGCTCGCCTACGACCGCCGCCACGGCTACCGCGGTCCCGAGCGCCAGCTGCCGGTGGTGGGGGCCGATGGCCTCGAGGGCTGGCTGCGCCAGTTGCGCGCGATGCCGGCGCTTGGCGGCCTGCGGGCGGCCGCGGTATCGCGCGTCGAGGAGCGGTCGTTCCAGGCGCTGCTCGGCAGCGGCGAAGAGGTCACGGTGACCTGGGAGAACGGCATCGCCGGTCGCAACCGCTTCATCGACGAGAACCGGCGCGGCCCGGCGCCGGCCACCGCTGCGGATGTCGTCGCCGTCGGCGACGTGGTGCGGGTGCGACAGACGGAGGATGGCAACTGGACTCTGCAGCCGCTGCCGACGGTCGAGGGAGCACTGGTCTCGCTGCAGGCCGACACCGGCGCCATCCTGAGCCTGGTCGGCGGTTTCGACTTCAATCGTTCCAAGTTCAACCGCGTGACACAGGCGGAGCGGCTGCCCGGCTCCAGCTTCAAGCCGCTGGTCTACGCGGCGGCGTTGAGCCACGGCTTCACACCGGCCACGGTGATCAACGACGCTCCGATCGTCTACGCCGACAACAGCGAGCTGCAGGGTGCCTGGCGCCCGGTCAACGACACCGGCCGTTTTTACGGCCCGACGCCGCTGCGACAGGCGCTCTACAAGTCGCGCAACGTGGTTTCGATCCGCCTGATGCAGCAACTCGGCATCGGTCGCGCCATCGATTTCATCGTGCCGTTCGGCTTCCAGCGCGACAAACTGCCGCGCAACCTCTCCCTGGCGCTCGGCAGCCTGTCGGCAACGCCGATGCAGATGGCGCGCAGCTACGCCGCCTTCGCCAACGGCGGCTTCCGCATCGAGCCCTACCTGCTCGACCGCGTCACCGACCTGGAGGGGAGCGTTCTTTACCAGGCGGAACCCGGGCCGCTCTGCGACGATTGCCCCCGACGCGACACTGCCAGCAACGACCCGGCCGTGGTGACGGTATCACCCATCGCCGAGGCGACGCTGGAGCCGCCGCAACCGAATCTGGCAGCGCCGCAACGCGTCATCGACGCCGGTGTCGCCTTCATCACCGACAACATCCTGCGCGACGTGGTTCGGCGCGGCACCGCGACCCGCGCGCGCGCCTTGAACCGCACCGATGTCGCCGGCAAAACCGGCACCACCAACGGGCCGACCGACGTCTGGTTCGCCGGCTACGGCGGCGGCATCGTCACCGCCACCTGGGTCGGCTTCGATCAGTACCACCAGCTGGGGCGACAGGAGTACGCCAGCACGCTGGCGCTGCCAATCTGGATCGACTACATGCGCGGTGCGCTGGCCGACGTACCGGAGCGCCATTTCCGCCAGCCGGACAACGTGGTGTCACTGCGGATCGACCCGCACACCGGCCTGCGCGCCTATCCGGGCCAGCCCGATGCCGTGTTCGAATACTTCACGCTCGACTCGGCACCGCAGTACTCCGCGGATGGCTACAGCGAATCCCGTGATTACATCGATGCCGGCGGCGGCGTGAACGTGCAGGACCTGTTCTGAGGGCTTGGGTCGCTTTCTTCCAGCGCCTGTTTCACAGGGCCTCTGGTCAAAGCGCCTCCAGTGCCTGGGCCAGCGTACTGACACCGATCACTTCCATGCCGGCCGGCGGCGTGCGCGGCCGGTTCGCCAGCGGCACGATGGCGCGTTTGAAGCCGTGCTTGGCCGCCTCCTGCAGCCGCTCCTGACCGCTCGGTACCGGGCGGATCTCGCCGGCCAGCCCGACCTCGCCGAATACCACCAGATCCTGCGGCAGCGCGCGGTCACGGAACGACGAGACAATGGCGCACAGCAGTGCCAGGTCGGCGCTGGTCTCCAGCACCTTGACGCCACCGACCACGTTGACGAAGACATCCTGATCGCCGACCTGCAGCCCGCCATGGCGGTGCAACACCGCCAACAGCATCGCCAGCCGGTTCTGTTCGAGGCCGACGGCAACGCGACGCGGATTGTTGCCGAGCGCGGTATCGACCAGCGCCTGGATCTCGACCAGCAGTGGCCGCGTCCCCTCCCACACCGCCATGACGACGCTGCCGGCCGCCTGCTCGCTGCCGCGCGTCAGGAAGATCGCCGACGGATTCTTCACTTCGCGCAGGCCGTGTTCGGTCATGGCGAAGACGCCGAGCTCGTTGACCGCACCGAAGCGGTTCTTGGTGCCGCGCAACGTGCGAAAACGCGAGTCGTGGTCGCCTTCGAGCATGATCGAGCAGTCGATCATGTGCTCCAGCACCTTCGGCCCGGCCAGCGACCCCTCCTTGGTGACATGGCCGACCAGCAGCAGCGCGGTGCCGCTCTGCTTGGCGAAGCGGGTCAGCGCCGCCGCGCACTCGCGCACCTGCGACACGCTGCCCGGCGCCGAGCTGATCTCGGGGTCATGCACCACCTGGATCGAATCGACCACCAGCACCTTCGGATTGACGCGACGCGCCTG
>CAYLRA010000058.1:0-15089 GCA_964386045.1 uncultured Verrucomicrobiaceae bacterium
CTGCTCGGCCTGTTCGGCAGCGGCCACTGCCTCGGCATGTGCGGTGGTATCGGCGCCGCGCTCGGCAGCGCCGCCGGTCGCTGGCCGCTGTCGCTCGCCTACCACGTCGGTCGCATCGGCAGTTACGCCGCCCTCGGCGCGCTGTTCGGCGCACTGGTCGCGATCGGCGCCGGCGCACTCAACCCCTGGCTGCCGATCATCGGCGCGCTGCTGCGTTCGCTGGCGGCGCTGCTGGTGATCGCGATGGGGCTCTACGTCGCCGGCTGGTGGCTGGGGCTGACCCGGCTCGAAGCACTCGGCGCCGGCGTGTGGCGCCATGTCGCGCCGCTGACGCGCAGGCTGGTGCCGCCGCCGAACCTCGGCGCGGCACTGCTGCTGGGAGGAATGTGGGGACTGCTGCCGTGCGGACTGATCTATTCGAGCCTGGCCTGGGCTGCCGCCAGTGGCGACAGCGGCGAAGCGGCACTACGCATGGCGGCGTTCGGTCTCGGCACGCTGCCGGCGATGGCGGCGGTGACATTTGGCGGCCAGCAGTTGCAGCAGCGGCTGCAGCGGCCGTTGCTGCGCCGGATCGCAGGGGTCATGCTGATCGGATTCGGCCTGTTCGCGCTGGGGCAGGTGTGGCTGCATGACCACGGCTCACATGGCGCTGATGCCGACGACCGCTCGATGCATGAACATCACCACCACTGATACCAGCCGGATGAGGACAACCGCGCCATCGCTTTACCGAGACGATAATAAGGCCTCGATGTTTGGGCTATGATTGCCCCTCTCTGTACATTTCCGGTGGAACGTATGAAAACGCCCGGCATTGAGGCCAAAAAGGCCTATTTTGCGCGAGTACGTCGGTCCAACTATGCGGCCAGCCTGAGACTGGAAGGATTCGACGTCTCACCTGCCGACGCCACCCGCGCGCTGCCGGCACGGGAAGCCATCCTGCGCATCTATCGGAAACGCCAGCCCTGAGCCTGGACAGGTACGGGACCGGCCAGGACCCCTACTGCCTGCCAGGCACGACTGTCCTGCGCAATCGTCTGGGACTCGATGAAGCAGCCAGCCTCGCCGAGGCGGAGCGCCACCTCTCCGCAATCGCCGCCAGCACCATCGACTTCGAACCGCCCCCCTACGACCTGGCCTGCCTGAAACGCCTGCACCGTCACCTGTTCTGCGACGTTTACGACTGGGCTGGAGAGATCCGTACCATAGACATATCCAAGGGCGGCACTCGCTTCTGCACCACGAGCCGCATTGCAGCCGAAGCGGACAAACTGTTCGAACATCTGCTGCGAGCCAACTGGCTCGAAGGATCGGACCGCACCGAGCTGGTCATCGCGACAGCCACATACTTCGGCGACCTCAACGTCATCCATCCGTTTCGCGAGGGCAACGGTCGTGCGCAGCGACTGCTGTTCGAGCACATCATCATCAATGCCGGCTTCGAGATCGACTGGTGGCCAGTGAGCCCGGATGAATGGCTCCATGCCAACATAACAGCGGTCAGCTGCGATTATCGTCCGCTGGTGGATGTGTTCGAGAAGTGCATCGGCGGTGCAGTCGTCGCCTGAGTCGATGCACTAATCGCGAAAGTTGGTGTACTGCAGCGGCTGCTCCTGCGGTTTCTCGCGCAGCAGCGCCATCACCGCCTGCAGGTCGTCGCGCTTCTTGCCGGTGACGCGCACCTGCTCGTCCTGGATCTGCGCCTGCACCTTCAGTCCCGACTCCTTGATCTGCTTGACGATCTTCTTCGCCCGCTCGGTCTCCAGGCCGTTGCGCATTTTTATTTTCTGCCTGACCAGCATGCCCGAGGTCTGCGGCTCGTCGATCTCCATCGCCTGCGGATCGATCTTCGACTTGAGCAGCGTGCCGCGCAGCATGTCCTGCATCTGCTGCACCTGCATCTCCGATTCGGCGACCAGCGTCACGTCGAGTTTGTCGCGTTCGAAACGCGCCTCGACGCCCTTGAAGTCGAAGCGGGTCTCGATGACGCGGTTGGCCTGATCGATGGCGTTGGTGAACTGGTGCAGGTCGACTTCGGAGACGATATCGAACGACGGCATGGCGAGATCCTCGGACACAAAAACGGCCGGGAGTTTACCATTGCGCCGACACCCACGACGCGCACCCTCCAATGTCCTCAAACCCCGTCCACATCCTCGGTGCCGGCGCCATCGGCACGCTGTTCGCCGCCGAGCTGGCACGCGCCGGCGCCGACATCACGCTGCTGCTGCGCGACGCGGGCAGCCTCGAACAGCTGCAGCGGCAAGGCGGCATCGACATCGAGCGCGATGGCCTGCGCGAGATCGTCACCGTCGACGCTGTAACCGCCGGTCGACTCGATGGCCCCATCGACACGCTGCTGGTCTGTACCAAGGCGCAGCAGACCGCGGCGGCCATCGCCCCGTTCGCCGACCATCTGACGCCTGACAGCACACTGCTGCTGTTGCAGAACGGCATGGGTGTGCGCGACGAACTCGCCGCCCGCTATCCGGCACTGACCTGGCTGCAGGGGCTGGTCACCGAAGGGGCCTTCCTGCGCGATCGTTTCTCGGTGGTCCACGCCGCGCGCGGCGAGACATTGATCGGCGGCTTCGATCAACCGGCGCAGCGGCGGGCTGAACAATTTGCGGCGCAGTGGTCGGCGCTGTCACCGTCACTGCCACTGCGGGCGGTGCCCGACATCGCGCGGCGGCAGTGGCTGAAGCTGGCCGCCAACTGCGTGGTCAACCCATTGACCGCGCTGCACCGCTGCCGCAACGGCGAACTGCTGAATCTGCCGGACATCGCCACGACGGTGGCGACGCTGTGCGACGAACTGGCGGCGGTGGCAAGCGCCGACGGCGTGCCACTCGACAGCGTCGAACTGCAGCACAACGCCTTTGCGGTCATCCGCACCACAGCCGCCAACCGCTCGTCGATGCTGCAGGACATCGAACAGGGGCGCGGCAGCGAGATCGACTACATCAACGGCCACGTCGTCCGTCGCGGCGACCACCATGGCATCGACTGCCCGCTGCAGCGCACGCTCTGGCAAATGGTGCGGCAATTGTCGCGGTGACTCGACCAGCGGCGGCCATTCGACCAGCGGCGCTGAACCGCGGTTGCCTCGACCAGCATCGTTAACCATACTGCTGTGGCGCGATTAATCGCGGCTCGACCTTTGCCTCCTATACATCGCAGCGCACGGATCGTCAGACCGCCATGGACAGCAACCGCAGCCGCCGGCAGATGCCAATGCTCGACAGCTTTTCGCAGCGCTCCCTGCGCAATATCCGCCGCGCCTGTCTGTTGGGCGGGCTGGTGGGTGGGCTGCTCTTCTCGGCGCTGGTCCTCGCCGCGCTGCTGGCCAACCGCCAGAGCAGCTTCCTCGAACAGCGCAACCGCCTGCTCGCCGACCTCTCCTCGCAACTGGTGGCCTACAACACCGTCGCCCGCAGTTTCCGCGCACTGTTCGACTCCTCGGAGGAGGTGACCGCAGCGGAGTTCGCGCAATTCGCCGACGCCATGCTGGCCGAGCTGCAACCCACCACCGACGGCCCCACCATCTACGCCGCCTTCGCCCCGCGCACCACCGCCGGCGACATCGACACGCTGCTGCAGCGTCTGCGCCGGGTCGACGGCGAGCCGGCCATCGACCTGCACGCCTTCGTCAATGGCGACCAGGTCCCGGCGGGAACACTGCCGACGTTCCGCGTCTTGTTCACCCACCCGGTCACGCCGCTGTCGAGAACGCTGCCGGGGCTCGACCTGTCGACCCGCCACCCGGAGGCGGTGACTTCCGCGCTGACCAGCGACTGGAGCGTGATCCGCCCGCTGCTGCCGCCCGACCAGCCCGAGGCCACCGTGCTGCTGCAGCTGATGCCGGTCTACCTGCGCGGCAAACCGCCGATCGCCGACAACGTCGCCGGGCTGGTCGGCCTCAGCGTGCCGCTCGGCCCGCTGCTGCAGAGCGTCCGTTCGCTCGGCGGCACCAACACCATCGGCATCACCCTCGGTGCCCAGCCCGAGCTGACCCTGGCGGTCAACAATCCGGCACCGCTGGCCCTGGGCGACAAACCGGTCTGGCTGCTCGAATCGCAATCCGTCGAGCGCGAACTGAAAATCGGCGGCCTGCCGGTGCGGATGCGGATCGAGTCGAACCTCTACCTGCCCGCCCGCCACCTGATCTGGCTGCTGCTGGCGCTGCTGGTCAGCATCGCGCTGGCCACCGTCATCTACTCGCGCCAGCGCGCGCAGCTGCTGGCCTCGGTCGCCGCCGGCGCCAACCGCGCCAAGAGCGAGTTCCTGGCGACCATGAGCCACGAGATCCGCACGCCACTGAACGGCGTGCTGGGCATGGCCGAACTGCTGTCGCAGACATCGCTGACCGCACAGCAGCGCAGCTACGCCGACACCATCCGCTCCGCCGGCACCCAGCTGCTGGAGATCATCAACGACATCCTCGACCTGTCGAAGATCGAGGCCGACCACATGACACTGGAGTCGACCAGCTTCGACCTGGCGCAGCTGGTCAGCGAAGTGGCCGACATCTACCGCGTGCCGCTCTACCAGCGCGGTGTCCACTTCAACGCCTCGCTGGCGCCGGATGTGCCGACCCAGGTGATCGGCGACCCGACCCGGCTGCGCCAGATCCTGACCAACCTGCTCGGCAACGCCGCCAAGTTCACCAGCAGCGGCGATATCTCGCTGCGCATCACCCGCCTGCCCGGCAACGACAACCGCTTGCGTTTCGTCGTGCGCGACAGCGGCATCGGCATCGCACGCGACCAGCAGCAGGCGATCTTCGACGCCTTCACCCAGGCCAGCGGCGACACCGCGCGCCGCTACGGCGGTACCGGCCTCGGCCTGAAGATCTGCAAGGATCTGGTCGCGATGATGGGCGGCACCATCGGGGTCGACAGCACGCCGGGACGCGGCAGCCGCTTCTGGTTCGAGGTACCGCTGCCGGTGTCGGCAGTGGTGATCGACGAAACAACGGTCACGCTGCCGGACGCTCTGTTGCCGAACCAGGCGCTGGTGCTGGTGGTCGACGACTACCAGCCGGCGCGCCAGATCCTGCTCGAACAACTGCGCGCGCTCGGGCTGCGCGCGGAGATGGTGGAGAACACGCGGCAGGCGTGGAGCTGGCTGGAGGAACGCGAAGCGACACCACCCGAGCTGATCGTCTGCGACTTCAACATGCCGGGAGAATCGGGTGCCGAGTTCGCCGCACGACTGGCCGCCGACCGCCGCTTCCGACTGATCCCGATGATGGTCCTCTCCGCCAGCGGCCTGCCACCGGCCGACCTGACCAACCTTGAAAACGTGCGTCTGGTCGGCGCCAAGCCGACCGCTGCCAACCAGCTGCAGCGACAGATCCAGCTGGCGCTGCAAAACGGCGAGAACACGCAGGGCAGCGGCGCCACCGTCACCAAACTACTGCAACCGCTGAACGTGCTGGTGGCCGAAGACAACCCGGTCAACGCCAAGGTGCTGAAGGGAATGCTGGAGCAGCTCGGCCACCGCCCGCTGCTGTGCGGCGACGGCGCCGCCGCGCTGGAGGCCTACCGACGCGCGCCGCAACGTTTCGACCTGGTGCTGATGGATTACGAGATGCCGGTGCTGGACGGACTGGCGGCGACGCAGCGCATCCGCCAGCTCGAAGCCGAGCAGCAATGGCCGCGCAAGCCGATCATCGCGCTGACCGCACACGCCTTTCGCGAACAGCAGGAGAAATGCCTCGCCGCCGGCATGGACGGTTACCTGAGCAAGCCGATCTCGCTGAAGCTGCTCGGCGACACGCTGCGCGACTATCAACATCAGCTCACGCAGCAACATCAGCTCACACAGCAGTACCCCTTCGCGCAACCACCAACATTCCCGTAGCAATACCCGCCCGGCTGCCCCCAGCCAGATCCCGCACTTCCTTGACACCCCCCGGGGTGCTCCGTAGAGTCGCGCCCCGACTGTCTCCGGTGCCCGTCACCTTCGCTGCGCGAGCGGCAAGGTGGGATGGGTTAAATGGGAAGTCTGGTGCGCGGCTCTGTCGACGGTTACGACAGAGATCCACCGCAAGGCCAGCGCTGCCCCCGCAACGGTAATTCGCCGCATGTGATCGACGTGCGAACGAAGAGCCCGATACCAGCCACGACAGCGCACTGCGATGATGCGGAGGGCATCGTCGGTGGCCGCACCTCCCTGTTTCCATCGTGCTTCCACGCTATTGCTCTCCCTCGTTCGTTCCCTGCTCGACGAATTGAGGAAATTCCACATGTCCCTGTTCCCACGCTCCGCCCTGGCGGTTGCCATTGCCTGCATCACCGTTTCCGCTTCCGCCAACGATGCCGCACCGCTGCAGCTCGCCGCTGTCGACTACCGCCCGGCACTGGAAGTCATGGTGGTCACCGCAACCCGTACCGATCTCGATCTCTACCGCGCGCTGGCGCCAGTCGATGTCATCGACCGCACGCAGATCGAACGGCAGCAGCCGGCCAGCTTCATCCAGGCGATCCAGCAGGGCCCCGGCGTCGACTTCGCCACTGCCGGTGGCCCTGGTTCAGCCACCAGCCTCTACCTGCGCGGCACCAACAGCTCGCACACGCTGTTCCTGCTCGACGGCCAGCGCATCGGCAGCGCCACACTCGGCTCGACGTCGATCGAGCACCTGCTGCCGGAGGCGATCGAGCGCGTCGAGGTCGTGCGCGGCCCGCGCTCGTCGCTGTACGGCTCCGACGCCATCGGCGGCGTCGTGCAGGTGTTCACGCGACAGCCCGGTGACAAACCGTCGGCCTATGTCAAAGCGGGTTATGGCGACCACAACACGACACAGGTCGCCGCCGGCGGAAACACCCGCCTCGGCGCACTGCGCGGTGGTCTCTACCTGAACCACTACGACACGCAGGGCATCGACAATCTGGTCAACGACACACCGCCGAACGATGACGACGATGCCCACCGCAACACCACCGGCCTGCTGAAACTGGGCTACGACTTCAGCAACGGCGGCGCCATCGACCTGGGTCACTTCACCAGTCACTCCGAAAGCGAAACCGATGCATCGTTCTCGCCGGCGACCAGCCAGCCATACAACAAGCACCGCATCGAGAACACCTACCTGCAGCTGCAGACACTGGTGACCGGCATCTGGCAGACCAGGGCATCGCTCGGGCGCGCGGTCGACGACAACGACCAGTTCAACGAACTCAACCCGCTCGACCGCGCCGATTTCCGCACCACGCGCGACTCCGCCAGCTGGCAGAACGACCTCGTGTTCAACGAGCGCCACACGCTGACGCTGGGTGTCGACTACTACGAGGAAAAGATCGACTCCAGCAACACCTACACCACGCCAGACGGCACACCGGTCGACAGCCGCGACAACTACGGCTACTTCGCCCAGTACCTGCACAGCGGTGAGCGTTTCGACCTGCAGCTCAGCCTGCGCGAGGACGACAACTCGGCCTACGACAACGAGACCACCGGCGGCATCGCGGTCGGTTTCCACCTCGGCCCGCAGCACCGGCTGATCCTCTCCTGGGGCAAGGCATTCATGGCGCCGACCTTCAACGATCTCTACTGGCCGGTCGATCCGTGGAGCTACGGCAACCCCGACCTGCAGTCGGAGTCGTCGGAAAACTTCGAGATCGAAGTGCGCGGCGACTACGACACGCTGCGCTGGTCGCTGGCGGTGTTCCGCAACAGCATCGACAACCTGATCGAATGGGCACCCGATCCGGCCAGCCTGGTTGGCGCCTACACGCCGAGCAACGTCACCAACGCCGAGATCGACGGCTTCGAGTCGACCATCGTCACCGAACTGTCGGGCTGGCTGCTGAGCGCCAACTTCAGCTACATCGATGCCGTCGACGCCGACAACAATCGCCGTCTCGTCAACCGCGCGCAGCGGCTGTTCAATTTCGACGCCGACCGCAGCTTCGGCCGCTGGGAAGTCGGCGCCAGCTGGCGCGTGCGCGACGAACGCTACGGCAACGCGGCCAACACACAGCGGCTGGCCGGCTACGGCCTGGTCGACTTGCGCGCCGCCTTCAACCCGAGCGACAACTGGCAGTTGCAGTTGAAGCTCGACAATGTCTTCGACAAGGATTACCAGTTGAACGGCAACTACAACCAGAAAGGCGCGGGTTGGTTTGCGACGGTGACCTACCGGCTGTGACCACCCGGTCCTCCCTTATGCAATAGGGGAGGTGCCGAGCAAAGCGAGGCGGAGGGGTCAGGTTTTCGCCATCCGAAAGGTGGACCCCCTCCCCCCTACGGGGTACTCCCCCTGCCTTGCAGGGGGAGACTCTCATCTCCCAACATCAGCGCACGATTCAAACGGGCAATCCTCATGAGCGACGAAACGTCAGCCGACGACCGCCACAAACAGCGCATGCAGCGCAAGAAGGCAGTGGTCGACGAAAAGATCGCCGCCGCCCAGACCGAGCGCGGCATCGTCATCCTGCTCACCGGCAACGGCAAGGGCAAAAGCAGCTCCGGTTTTGGCATGGTGATGCGCGCACTCGGCCACGGCTTCAAGGCCGGCGTCATACAGTTCATCAAGGGCGCCAGCGACGACGGCGGCGAACGGCTGTTCCTGCGCAAACACTGCCCCGACGTCGAGTTCCACGTGCAGGGCACCGGTTTCACCTGGGAGACGCAGAACAAGGCGCTCGACACCGCCGCCGCGCAGGCGGTCTGGCAACACGCCAAGCGCCTGCTCGGCGATGAGTCGATACGCCTCGTCTTGCTCGACGAAATCACCTACGTATTGCGCTACGGCTATGTCGACACCGACGAAGTGATCGCGGCGATTCGCAATCGCCCAGCCATGCAATCAGTCGTCGTCACCGGCCGCGGCGCACCGCCAGCGCTGGCTGAACTGGCCGACACCATCGCTGAACTGCGCGATGAAAAACATGCGTTTCGCGCCGGTGTGAAAGCGCAGAAAGGTGTCGACTTTTGAAGGATCACGCCTTCACTGCCGACGAGCGTGCCGCGATTTACCGAGTCATCGAAGCGCGGCGCGACATGCGCCACTTCCGCCGCGAACCCGTTGCGCCCGAACTGCTGACCCAACTGCTGCGGGCTGCGCATCACGCGCCCAGCGTCGGCCTGATGCAGCCGTGGCGCTTCCTGCGCATCACCGATGAATCGCTGCGCGAACAGATCGCTGTACTGGTGGGAGCGGAGCGGCTCGCCACGGCGAAGGCACTGAACGAACGCGAGCAGGAGTTCATGCAGCTGAAGGTCGAAGGGATTCGCGACTGCGGCGAACTGCTGGTCGCCGCGCTGATGGACAACCGCGAACCCCATATCTTCGGCCGCCGCACGCTGCCGCAGATGGATCTCGCCTCGGTCGCCTGCGCCATCCAGAACCTGTGGCTGGCCGCACGCGCCGAAGGGCTTGGTATGGGCTGGGTGTCGCTGTTCGATCCGGAAAAACTGGCCGCGCTGCTGCAGATGCCCGCCGGCAGCGAACCGGTCGCGATTCTCTGCCTCGGTCACGTCGACGAATTTTATCCGGCACCGATGCTGCAGCTCGAAGGGTGGCGGCAGCCGCAGGCGATCGATGAGATGGTGATGGAGAACTACTGGAGCAGCTGACGGCGGCGCCTGAGAATGTCGTTGTTGATTTGAAGCCATTCACACATCGCGCGCCATCCGCTTGGCGTCATCTTTCTCCGCAAAGAGCACGTTGAGGTCGACCGTACATACACCCTCCGTCAATCCAGCCCCTTCGCTTCCCAGCCTTGGCTAGTCAGCATGACCGCGTGCTTGCCTTCTTTGGTTCCCACGCCATCGAGGATGCTCTTCACGACAGGGAAAGCGGCTTGCAACTCAGGTTTATTGGTCCAGTCGGCAGCGTTGTTGACCTTGTAGGTGTAGGTGATTCCAGCCTCTTGATAGTCGCCAAACTTCATGGGGCCTTCCCACTTCACGATTTTGGCCAGCGCCATCTGCCCCCAGCAAAGGTCTGTCTGAATGAATTTTTGCGAGCCATTCATCCCCCAACTGGTTACTTCCTTCTCGCGGACGAAGGGTTTGGCCGCAGGGGTCAGCGCGCAACGCTTCCCCTTGTCGACCGTTTCGCACTTCACCAGGCCCACGGCTTCCAGCGCATCCATCTGATTGGCCGTACCGCTTGCCATGGTCTTCTGCAGACGCAAGTCCATCTCGGCAACCGTCACCGGGAAGTCGCGGTATTGGTTGAGGCATAACTGGCCCTTCTTGTCGAAGTACTGAGTCATGGCAACACCGAAGTTCTTTTCGTTTGCGTCGGTTTTGCTGCCACAGGCAACCAGCGTGGCACTGCTGAGAACAACGAGGATGGCAATGTGCTTTTGCATGAATTTCCCTTTCAATTATTGAGCGGGGTTATGACTAAACCCAAAGATGTATCTCGCACCGACATTCAGCTCGGATTATCGGGAGCATGCACTCAATTGCCAAGCGAGAAGGCTAATGCTCGTGACGGGCAGCACGAATTGACCATCATCCAATACGTCTGGAGTTCAAGCGACGGAATGGCTTACTGCCGCCAACCCACGCTGAAACTGCGACCAGCGCGCCTGATCGGTCGGCTCGACCAAACCAAAACGCAGCAGCGCCTCACCGCGATCGAGTTCGATCAGACGCATCCAGATCGCCTCGCGCGCCAGTCGATCCTGCAGCTCGCTCGCGACATCGGCACGCAACACCACACTATTGAACAACACGCTGCGCAATACCTGTCCGTCGAAGCGACGAAACGCCAGCGCCAGCATGTCGCCGCAGGCGCGGCTGGCGGCGTGCAGCTTCGGTCGCGTCCGCTTCTGCCAATCGCGATTGGCCAGCGCTACCTTCGCCACCGCCTGCGTCGGTCCGCTGACCGCCCACGGCCCCAGCGCGACGCGCAGCTGCTGCGCCAGTTGCGACCAGCACAGGGCAAACCCGCAGCGCATGCCAGCCAGACCGAAAAACTTGCCGAGCGAACGCAGCACGATCAGGCCATCGGCGCCGACATCACCGGCCAGCGACAGCGCAGGTGTCGCATCGACAAAGGCTTCATCGACCACCAGCCAGCCGCCGCGTGTTTGCAGCATGGCCAGGCAATCACGCAGCAGCTGCGGCGCGGTCTCCAGTGCCAACGGGTTGTTTGGATTGATCACCACCAGCACGTCGGCATGCGCAGCGAGAGTACTCAATGCCTCGACGTGGCGCGGGTCATACTCGATCACTTCATGCCCGGCCAGCTGCCAGCGAAAGGCGTGTTCGCGATAACCGATCGACGGCACCGCAACGCGACATGCCGGTCGCAACAACGGCAGTGTCTGGATGATCGATTGTGTACCGGCAGCAGCGACCAGATGCCTCGCTGCATCCACACTCGCCGCGGCTGCAAGATAGTAATCACCCGCGATCTGCAGCAGCTCGCTGTCATCGGGCAATGCCTGAAAAACCTCGGATGCCAGGGTCGGCAGCGGAAAGGGCTCGGGATTGAGCGCGGCGGAGAGATCGAGCCACTGCGCCGGCTCGATGCCGTAACGCTGCGCCGCCTGCAGCAGATCGCCACCGTGACGCGGCGGTTGTACCTGATCAGTCAATGCGGCCATGCCGTCACCACCAGCAGAGCAACAATCCACAACAGCAGCGCGCGGTCGAGCAGTTTCAGTGCGCGCTCGATATCGACCGCCACCGGCTGTTCACCAGCACCGAGCGGCGGCCGCTCCTCCCACGCGCCGTGATACCAGGCACCGCCGCCGAGTTGCAGCCGCAGTGCGCCGGCACCGGCCGCCATCACCGGCCCGGCGTTGGGACTCTCCCAATGGCGCGCCTGTGTCAGCCAGCAGCGCAGCGCTGTCGAGGTGCTGCCGACCAGCGCGTAACTCAACGCGGTCAGTCGCGCCGGAATATAGTTGAGCAGATCGTCGCAGCGGGCAGCAGCCCAGCCGAATTCACGGAAGCGTTGGGTGCGGTAGCCCCACATCGCATCGAGTGTGTTGACGGCGCGGTGCAGCGCGATGCCGGGCAACCCGGCCAGCACAAACCAGAACAGCGTCGCCGTCACCGCATCGCTGCCATTCTCCAGCACCGACTCCACCGTCGCCGCACTGATGCTCTGTTCGTCGAGCTGCGCCGTATCGCGAGTGACGATCATCGACAGCTTCTCACGCGCCAGCGGCAGATCGTTGGCCTGCAGCGCAGCCAGCACCGCGCGCGCATGTTCACCGAGACTCTGCCGCGCGATGGCGACGCAGAGCAACACCGCAGCGGCGGCCGCGAAAATCCACGGCGACAGCGTCCATAACCACCACTGCAGCAACGCTGCGGCCAGCAGCAGCGGCAACACCATGATCGACAGTGCGATGACGCCGCGCAGCAGCTTGCCTTCACCCTCGTTCAGTGCCGCCTCGACGCTCTGCGCGACGCGACCGAAACCAACCAGCGGATGCCAGCGGCGCGGTTCACCGAAGCCGTGATCGAGCAGCAGCGCAACGACGATGGAAACCAGCAGATAGATCATGGCGGGCGGGGATCAGCGCGGCGTCAGCCAGTGCGCGATCTGCGCAGGATTGGAGGGGAAGTACCAGTGCAGGTAGGAGGCGACCACGGCGCCGTCGATATAGACCGCTTCGCCATCGCTGCCATCCTGCTTTTGCGCACGAAAGGCCGGCGCCAGGTCGCACTGCAGCGACGAGTAGTGAAAGGTGTGGCCGCGCACGATCTGCTCGCTGCCAGCCGCCCCTGTTTGCTCAGTACCCGCTACGCGCGCCGGCAACAGCAACTGCTGTGAGCCGATGGCGGCCAGCTTCTCTCCCATTGTCGCCTTGGCCGGTAACACACCGAGCATCTCGAACTCACGACCGTCGGGGTCGCGCAGCGTGTCGGCCAGATACAACATCCCGCCACACTCGGCCAGCAGCGGCAACTCGTCATCGACATGGTCGAGGATCGCCTCGCGCATCGCCTCGTTGTCGGCGAGCTGATCGGCGTAGAGCTCGGGATAACCGCCCGGCAGATAGATCGCATCCGCGTCGGGCAGATGGTCATCCTCCAGCGGCGAGAAGATGGCGACGCGCGCCCCCATCTTCTGCAGCCATTCGAGGTTGGCCTGGTAGAGAAAACAGAACGCATGGTCACAGGCGACAGCGACGGTCAGCCCCTGCAGCAGCGGCTCGATCGGTGCTGCGTCGACCTCCTCGAACGCCACCGGCGGCGGCAGCTGTGCCAGCGGCGTGCCGGCAATCATCTCGGCGAGCCGATCCAGCCGCAGATCGAGATCGTGGATTTCGGTGGCCAATTGCAGACCGAGGTGACGCTCCGGCAGCGTCGCGTGCGGCTGTGGTGCCAGAGTGGTCAGCGGCACACCCGCGGGCAACGCCATCTGCAGCAGCTCCTTGTGACGCGGCGTGCTGACGCGATTGCCGACGGCACCGGCCAACCGCAGCCCCGGCTGCCAGGTGGCCAATCCCTGCACGACGGCACCGAAGGTCTGCGCCATCGCGGCGGCGTTGATCACCGGCAGGATCGGCAGACCGAACAGCCGCGCCAGATCGGCGCTGCTCGGCGTGCCGTCGTAGAGCCCCATCACCCCTTCGACCAGGATCAGGTCGGCATCGCCCGCCGCCTCCCACAACAGGCGACGGCAGTGGTCGTCGCCCATGATCCAGCTGTCGAGGTTGTAGACCGGTAGCCCCGACGCCTGCAGCAGGATGGTCGGGTCGATGAAGTCGGGGCCGGTCTTGAAGCAGCGCACGCGCCGCCCCTGCTGCCGGTGGTAACGCGCGATCGCCGCCGTCACGGAAGTCTTGCCGTTGCCGGAAGCGGGCGCCGTCACCAGCAGCGCGGGGCAGTGGCGGGTCACTGGGCGCTCGCTCTCGGCTCTTCACGCACGGCGAAGGCGCGGGCGAACGCGACATGCAGCACGGCAGCCGTAACCAGATAGATGACCGGCCTGGTGACGAACAACAGGAAATACTGCGACAGCCGCGCCAGGTATTCGGCGACATTCGGCTCGGCGTAACGGCCGGAGAGCCAGTAGAAAGCGCCGTTGGAGATCAGGTACGACGCGGAACCGGCCACCGCCCACGCCGCGATGGCGCAGAGCGCGAACTGCGCGGCGCCTGACCCGGTGCGACCCACGAGCCAGCGGCCACCGAACCAGAGCACGCCGGCGACCAGCAGCAACGAGGGGTAACTCGGCGACAGGCAGAGCGCGGTGTCGCGACCGCTGAGCCAGAAACTGATGAAATCGATCGCCACCGCCAGGCCGAGCAGCCCCCAGAAACCGGCGCGACGCATCCACTGGGTGACGGCACCGAAGGCAAAGTAGAAACCGGCCAGGAAGAAGACTGCGCGGCTGGCGTCGGGCAAATTGAGCGCGCTGCCGAAATGGTCGGCGCGAGTGGCGAGCATCAGCAACGCCAGCGGCAAGAAACGGATCAGGAACGATGAGAGCTGGCTGGAGCGAGTTTCAATGGCGGTCGACATGACGGTCATCCTTCGGTGCACACACACCCGCGTGCAGTTTCACTGGAGAGACACGGCGAAAGATGCAGGGGCATGATCTGGAAACTCGATCACGCAACCCGGGGTCACCCGCCGCAACCCGGTTGTCACACTGCAGGCCGGTCTCCGGGCTTGCGAGGGACTGGCATCGCGGCTTGCGGTCGGCGGGGGAGCCTGTGTGCAAGACCGTCAGCAGCAGGGATGCTGCTGGCGAGCCTCCATGGATGGATTCACGGCGTGTCTTGCACACAGGCTCCCCCGCCGACCTCACGCTGATACCGAGTCCGCCGCGACCACCTTCCCGCCTGCGCAGTGGTGACATCCGTCGCGACCTTCTCGCCTACCGTTGCGGGGGCAGCACCGGAGTTGCATGTCGACTGATAACATGCGCACCGGTTTCCCGATTATTCCCCGTGCAGACTGCGAAGTCGCACGCGGACACCTGTAGCGAGCCGGCACTCTACGACCCGGCCGTCACACAGGCAACCCCGCCGAGCCAGCCATGTCGCAGACACTGATGATTCAGGGCACCACCTCCGATGCCGGCAAGAGCACGCTGGTCGCCGGCCTGTGCCGCGTGCTGGCGCGACGCGGCGAAAAAGTGGCACCGTTCAAGCCGCAGA
>CAYLRA010000059.1:0-14333 GCA_964386045.1 uncultured Verrucomicrobiaceae bacterium
CCTTCTGCGCCAGCGTCAGCTGGATGTCGCCGGTGCCCGGCGGCAGGTCGATGACCAGGTAGTCGAGCGCATCCCACGCGGTCTGGTTCAGCAGCTGCTGCAGCGCGCCGCTGACCATCGGCCCACGCCACACCACCGGCGTGTTCTCGGTCAGCAGATAGCCGATCGACATGGTCTGCAGGCCGTGCGCGACGATCGGCTCCAGCATCTGCGCGCCGCGCTGCGCCGGCCGCTCGCCCTCCGCCACACCGAGCATCAGCGGCTGGCTCGGGCCGTAGATATCGGCGTCGAGCAGGCCGACACGCGCCCCCTCCGCCTGCAGCGCCAGCGCCAGGTTGACCGCGGTGGTCGACTTGCCGACGCCGCCCTTGCCCGACGCCACCGCGATGATGTTCTTCACCGCCTGCATGTTCGGCAGCCCGCCCTGCCCCTGATGCGGCGCGATCCTGCAATCCAGCTCGACCGTCACCTCGGCGCCCGGCAGCTGTGCCGCCACTGCCTCGGCGATCTCGCGCTGGAACTGCAGCCGCTGCGATGCCGCCGGATAGCCGAGCAGGATGCCGATCGACACGCGGTTGCCGTCGATGGCGATCGCGTCGACCGCGCCGCACAGCAGCAGATCCTTGTCGAGGTGCGGGTCGCGCCAACTGCGCAGCGCCTGTTCGACCTGGGGACGGGTGATCGCGCTCATGGAAACTCCGACTGAATCACTCAGGTAATGGGAAAGGCGCGCGAGTATACGGAGACGCCCGCCGCCGGCTCAACCGGCGCGGGTGAAATGGGGGGTTGGAGTCGTTATAGTTGGCGCCCTTTCCAGCCCAACTCCCCGTCGTCCCTCAGGATTCCCCATGACGCAGCGCCGCATCCTCGTCACCAGCGCCCTTCCGTATGCCAACGGTGCGATCCACCTCGGCCATCTGGTCGAGTACATCCAGACCGACATCTGGGTGCGTTTCCAGCGGATGCGCGGCCACGAGGTGCACTACGTCGGCGCCGACGACCAGCACGGCACGCCGATCATGCTGCGCGCCGCCGCCGAGGGCATCACGCCGCGCCAGCTGGTCGACCGCGTGCTGCACGAGCACGCGCGCGACTTCTTCGGCGGGCTGCAGGCGCTGGAACAGTGGGTGTCGGACAACCCGGCCAACCCGCTCGAACGCGACGAGCGCAAGCTCGGCGGTTTTCACATCGGCTTCGACAACTACTACCAGACCGACTCGGAAGAGAACCGCTTCTTCTGCGAGCGCATCTTCGCGCTGCTGGAGAAGAACGACCTGATCGCACAACGCGAGGTCGAGCAGTTCTACGACCCGGTCAAGTCGATGTTCCTGCCGGACCGCTACATCAAGGGCGAGTGCCCGAAATGTTCTGCCGCCGACCAGTACGGCGATTCGTGCGAAGCGTGCGGCGCCACCTACGCGCCGACCGACCTGAACAACGCCTACTCGACCGTCTCCGGCGCCGCGCCGATCCGCAAGGCGTCGATGCACTTCTTCTTCAAGCTCTCCGACGCACGCTGCGAAACCTTCCTGCGCGATTTCACGCAGAGCGGCGAACGACTGCAGCAGGAAGCGGCCAACAAGATGAAGGAGTGGCTCGGCGAACCGGGCGACAACAAACTCTCCGACTGGGACATCTCGCGCGATGCCCCCTACTTCGGCTTCCAGATTCCCGGCGCGCCGGACAAGTTCTTCTACGTCTGGCTCGACGCCCCGGTCGGCTACTTCGGCAGCTTCCGCAACTATGTCGAACGGCAGCGCGCGCGCGGCCACGATATCGACGAACAAGCCTTTCTCGACGCTGAAAAAGCGGACGTGGAAAAAACCGAGATGGTCCACTTCATCGGCAAGGACATTCTTTATTTCCACGCGCTGTTCTGGCCGGCAATGCTCGAAAACTCGGGCCACCGCACACCGACGAAGATCAACGCGCACGGCTTCCTGACCGTCGACGGCGCCAAGATGTCGAAGAGCCGCGGCACCTTCATCACCGCGCAGAGCTACCTCGACGTCGGCCTCAATCCCGAATGGCTGCGCTACTACTTCGCCGCGAAACTGAATGGCACGATGGAGGATATCGATCTCAACCTTGAGGATTTCGTGGCGCGGGTGAATTCGGATCTGGTTGGAAAATACGTGAATATCGCTGCGCGCTGCGCCGGCTTCATCTCAAAACAATTCAACGGATTACTTTCTAGTTCGTTCGAGGATATCAATCCACTACCATTTTTTAAGCAAATCTCGAATGAAGAACAAGAGAAGTGGAGCAAGCCAGCCCCAAAAGGTCAGTGGGGTGGTTTTTTCAAAGCACGCACAGTTCTCCCTGGTTACGACCAGACCAAACTTTTAGATTGGTTCTATAACGAAGCAGAAAGTACCTTGTATTCTTGGGAAAGCGGCAACTACAGCCACGCACTTCGACAGGTTATGGAGCTGGCTGATATCACCAACAGAATCATTGCTGAATACAAACCGTGGGATTTAGCAAAACGAACTGATGCTTCAGAATGCCTGCATCGGTTCTGTTCAACCATGCTTGAGCTGTTCCGAATTCTTACTCTCCTTTTAAAACCGATCCTGCCGAAGCTAGCTCACGAGGTAGAACACTTCCTGAATATCGCTCCGCTCAAGTGGGACGATCTGAAGACACCTCTGCCTGCTGGCCATGCGATCAACGACTACAAACACCTGATGACCCGCATCGACCCGAAGCAGATCTCCGCGCTGGTCGAGGCCAACCGCCAGTCGCTGCAGCCGACACCACCGACTTCTGCACCCAAAGCCAAAGCCGCCGAACCGAAAGTCGAACAGGCAACCGAAAGCGACACGATCTCGATCGACGACTTCCTGAAGATCGACCTGCGCGTCGCCAGGATCGTCACCGCCGATCACGTCGAAGGCGCCGACAAGCTGCTGCGACTGACGCTCGACCTCGGCGACGAACAGCGTCAGGTCTTCGCCGGCATCAAATCGGCCTACCAGCCCGAGCAGCTGGTCGGTCGGCTGACCGTCATGGTCGCCAACCTCGCCCCGCGCAAGATGAAGTTCGGCATGAGCGAGGGAATGGTGCTGGCCGCCGGCCCCGGCGGAAAGGAGATCTTCCTGCTGTCACCCGACAGCGGTGCCCAGCCCGGCATGCAGGTGAAGTAATCAACGTCCTGAAAGGAAGTGGCACCACCATTGGCAAGCGGGGTGCCGTGCGTTTGCCGGGGGCGTGTGTCGCCAGGGATGGCGACACCCGAGCCTGTCCATGGATGGACGTCTTTGCGTCCCCCGGCAACATGCACGGCACCCCGCCCGCACCACACTCCGCTCGCCCGCAGATCCACGAACCGGCTTATCGGTTATCCAGAATATAAATATGAAAATTCGCCACTTTTCAGATTAATTGAGAACCCGTATCGTTGCGCCCTTCTTCAGTAGCCCGCCGTCTCCGAGATCTGCCATGGCCGCCTTCAACCACGAACATGTCCTCAGTGTCCGCCACTGGAACGACACCCTGTTCAGCTTCACCTGCACCCGCGACACCACGCTGCGCTTCAAGAATGGTCACTTCGTCATGATCGGTCTCGAAGTCGACGGCAAGCCGCTGATGCGCGCCTACTCGATCGCCAGTGCCAACTATGAAGAGGAGCTGGAGTTCTACAGCATCAAGGTGCAGGACGGCCCGCTCACCTCGCGCCTGCAGCACCTGAAGGAAGGCGACGAGATCCTGATCAGCCGCAAGCCGACCGGCACGCTGGTGCTCGACAACCTGAAGCCCGGCAAGCACCTCTACCTGCTCGGCTCCGGCACCGGTCTGGCGCCGTTCATGAGCATCATCAAGGACCCGGAGACCTACGAGCAGTACGAGAAGGTGATCCTGGTGCACGGCGTGCGCGAGGTCAGCGAGCTGGGCTACCACGACTACATCACCCATGAGCTGCCGCAGAACGAATACTTCGGCGAACAGGTGCAGAACCAGCTGATCTACTACCCCACCGTGACGCGCGAAGCGTTCCGCAACCAGGGGCGCATCACCGACCTGATCGAGAGCGGCAAGCTGTTCAGCGACATCGGCCTGCCGACACTGAACCCGGAGAGCGACCGCGTGCTGGTCTGCGGCAGCCCGCACATGCTGAAAGACACCGTCGCCATCCTCAACGCGCGCGGCCTGCACGAGTCGCGGCACGGCCAGCAGGCCGAATACGCCATCGAGCGCGCGTTCGTCGAGCAGTAAGATCGGGTTCAGGCCCGCGTCGAACCCTGCGCGGCGGGCAGCACCTCGTCGCCGTCGCGCTCCGGTCGCACGAACAGGATCAGCACCATCGCGCAGGCTGCCAGCGCGATGAACAGCGCGAAGGCCGGAATGTAGCTACCGGTGCGGTCGTGGACCTGGCCGATGAAGCGCATGGTGACGATGGCGAACGGCTGCATGATGATCGCCATCAACCCCATCACCGAACCGTAGCTGCGAGCGCCGAACAGCCAGGCGGTGATGGTGCTCCAGGCCGGAAAGACCCCGCCGACGGCAACACCGAGCAGCGCGATCGCCGGCAGCAGCAGCCAGAAGGTCGGCTGCAGGATGTAGACGCCGAGCAGCAACATGCCGGAGCCGGCGACATAGGCGAAGACGATGCGCAGGTCCACCTTGTCGGCCAGATACCCGATCAGCAACTTGCCGCCGATCGCCGAGATGGTCTTTACCGACACCAGCAGTGCCGTGGTCTGCAGGTCGTAGCCAATGTCCTGGAAATAGGCCACCTGCGACACCAGCACCGCTTGGTCGATGCCGAACAGCAACCCGATACCGATCGCCACCAGCCAGAAGTTGCGGCTGCGCAGCAGCTGCTGCGTGGTCCACGCCCGCTCCGCCGGCGCGGCGCTCTCCGCCTGATCGACGACAGCGTCGAACTCCGCCTGATAGCCCGGCGTCGCCTCCGACGGGCGATCCCGGATCAACAACGCGGCCATCAGCAAAAAGACGACCGTCGGCACCACGCCGATCATCAGCAGCGCATCGCGCCAGCCGAAAGTGTCGATCAGCAGCGCCGTCAGCGGCTGGGCGAAGAAGCCACCGACCGAGGTGCTCAGCGCGACCACGCCCAGCGCCCGCCCGCGCCGCCGCCGGAACCAGCGCACGGTGACGGTGTTGGCCGCCAGTACGCCGCAGCCGGCGGCGCCGAAGGCGAGCGGCAGCGTGATCATCAGCAGCATCAGCCACAGCGAATGGGTGCGCGAAGTGACCACCAGCGAAACGCCGAAGGCCAGCGCACAGGCGACGACGATGCGCCGCACCGGGTAGCGGTCGAGCAGCTTGCCGATCACCGGCGACGCGATCATGCCGCCGAGCAGCAGCCCGATCATGCCGTTGTTGAACGTGGCGCGCGGGATGCCGAACTCCGCGGTCACCGGCACCGTGAACATGCCGAAGATGTAGGAAGTAAAGCCGATCGCCAGTGCGGAACAGATGAAGGAGCCGGCCATTACCTGCCAGCCGGGGTAGATCGATACCGATTTCATGGAGATGGAGACTCTCCGAACAGAATTGAGCGCGCCGTGATTTATTCGAAAGGGACGATTGGCGGCGGGCCACCAGTCTAGTCAGTTGCCCGGTGGAAAGTCGACCGCGCCGTCACCGCGCTTCGCTATCCGCGCCCGGGCGATAGCCTCTGCACATTTTCCGTATGACTCATGCGGGTTTAGCCCCTAAAATCGGCGCCCTTCGATGCGACCGCGAACCAACGAGCGACCCCATGCTGGCGGACTACTCCCTGCTGCTGATCGGCGCCATCCTGGTCAACAACTTCGTGCTGGTGCAGTTCCTCGGCCTGTGCCCGTTCATGGGTGTCTCCAACAAGCTGGAGTCGGCCATCGGCATGGCCAGCGCCACCACCTTCGTGTTGACCCTCGCCTCGCTCAGCAGCTGGATCACCTTCGAGTGGCTGCTGAAGCCGCTCGGCCTCGACTACCTGCGCACCATCGCCTTCATCCTGGTCATCGCCGTCGTCGTGCAGTTCACCGAGATGGTGGTGCGCAAGGCGAGCCCGGTGCTCTACAAGACACTCGGCGTCTACCTGCCACTGATCACCACCAACTGCGCCGTGCTCGGCGTCGCACTGCTCAGCATCAACAAGGGGCTGGGACTGGTCTCATCGACGCTGTACGGCTTTGGCGCCGGCGCCGGTTTTTCGCTGGTGCTGGTGCTGTTCGCCGCGATGCGCGAACGCATCAACGTGGCCGACGTGCCGAAGCCATTCCAGGGCGCGGCGGTCGGCATGATCACCGCGGGCCTGATCTCGCTCGCCTTCATGGGTTTTGCCGGACTGGTATGAGACGCCCACGATGATCGAACTGCTGGCCCAATACCCGATCATCACCGCCCCCGGTACGCTGCTGCTGCTCGGGCTGCTGTTCGGTGCCGCGCTCGGTTATGCCGCGATCCGCTTCAGGGTCGAGGGCAACCCGATCGTCGACCAGATCGAACAGCTGCTGCCGCAAAGTCAGTGTGGCCAGTGCGGCTATCCCGGCTGCCACCCCTACGCCGAGGCGGTGGCCGATGGCGAGGCGATCAACCGCTGCGCACCCGGTGGCGAGAGCACGATTCAGGCGCTGGCCGACCTGCTCGGCGTCGAGCCGCAACCGCTCGATGTCGAAGGGGGCGAGCCGCCGCCGAAATCGGTCGCCTGGATCCGCGAGGCCGAGTGCATCGGCTGCACCAAATGCATCCAGGCCTGTCCGGTCGACGCCATCCTCGGCGCCGCCAAACGGATGCACACCGTCATCGCCAGCGAATGCACCGGCTGCGATCTCTGCGTCGAACCCTGCCCGGTCGACTGCATCGAGATGCGACCGATCGAAACCACGCTGCAGAGCTGGCGCTGGCAATTGCCGCCGCGCGGCGAACAGCTCATCGCCAGCGATGCGCGGCCGCGCCGCGAAGCCCTCGCGTGACGCGCCCGATGCGAGATGCCGGCATGCGAAAGATCTGGGAGATTCACGGTGGCATCCATCCGGCCGAGAACAAGCACCAGTCGACCGGCGCGCCGATCCGTTTCGCCGGCATTCCGGCCGAGCTGACGCTGCCGCTGTCACAACACATCGGCGCGCCGGCCGAGGCGTGCGTGGCGGTCGGCGAGCGCGTACTGAAAGGACAGATGATCGCCACCGCGAAGGGGCCGGTCAGCGTGCCGGTGCACGCGCCGACCTCGGGCGAGGTGGTGGCGATCGAGGCGCGGCCGATCCCGCACGCCTCCGGCATGAGCGCCCCCTGCATCGTCATCCGCAGCGACGGTCGCGACCAGTGGATCGACCACCGCGGCGTCGATGACTACCTGGCGCTCGACCACGACCCGCTGGTCGAGCTGATCCGCAACGCCGGTATCGCCGGCATGGGCGGCGCCGGTTTTCCCACCGCGATCAAGCTGCGCACCCACAAGCCGATCGAGACACTGATTCTCAACGGCACCGAGTGCGAGCCCTACATCACCGCCGACGACATGCTGATGCGCGAACAGGCCGCGCAGGTGATCGAAGGTGCCCGCATCCTGCGACAGCTGGTGCAGCCGACCCGCGAGACGCTGATCGGTATCGAGGACAACAAACCGGAAGCGATCGCCGCACTGCGGCAGGCAGCCGCAGGCAGCGGCATCGAGATCGTCGTCTTCCCGACCAGGTACCCATCGGGCGGCGAGAAGCAGCTGATCCAGATTCTCACCGGCAAGGAGGTACCGCACGGCGGCCTGCCGGCTGACATCGGCATCGCCTGCCAGAACGTCGGCACCGCCGTCGCCGTCCATCGCGCCATCGTCCACGGCGAGCCGCTGATCTCGCGTATCACCACCATCACGGGCGCCGCCTGCGCTGAACCGCGCAACTACGAGGTGCTGCTCGGTACACCGCTGTCGCACCTGCTGGCGCTGAGCGGTTTCGACGCAGCGCGCTGCAGCCGCCTCATCGTCGGCGGCCCGATGATGGGCTACACCGTCACCAGCGACACGGTGCCGGTGGTGAAAACCACCAACTGCATCCTCGCCCCGACCACCGCCGAACTGCCGCCACCACCGCCACCGCAGGCCTGTATCCGCTGCGGACTCTGCGCCGAAGCCTGTCCGGCGACACTGCTGCCGCAGCAGATGTACTGGTTCGCGCGCAGCAGCGAGTGGGAGAAGCTGGAGGCGCACAATCTGCTCGACTGCATCGAGTGCGGTGCCTGCTCCTACGTCTGCCCGAGCCAGATACCACTGGTGCAGTACTACCGCGCGGCCAAGGCGGAGATTCGCACGCAGCATCAGGAGCGGAGCAAGGCGGAACAGGCCAAAGCGCGCTTCGAAGCGCGCAACCAGCGTCTCGCCCGCGAAGAGACGGAGAAGAAGGCAAAGCGCAAGGCACGCCTCGACGCCACCGGGACACAGCCGACCACAGCGGCCACGACACCGACCGAATCCGCAATACCTGTCGATGTCGTGCGGGCGGCCATCGAACGCGCGAAGGCAAAAAAGGCCGCGCTGGCACAGCAGAACGCCGCCGAAACGCCGACTGCAGCGACGCCCTCGCCGGGCGAATCCGAGCGAACGCAATGACGCTGCTGAACCTCACCTCACCCCACGCCCACGGCCCGCTCACCACCGCGATGGTGATGCGGCTGGTTCTGCTGGCGACACTGCCCGGCATCGCCGCGCTGACCTGGTTCTTCGGCTTCGGCACGCTGATCAACCTGCTCTGGTGCTGCGCCTTCACGCTCGGTTTCGAGGCCATGGCGCTGAAGCTGCGCGGGCGGCCAATCGGCTTTTATCTCAACGACGCCTCGGCACTGGTCACCGCCTTCCTGCTCGCCATCGCACTGCCACCGGCAGCGCCATGGTGGCTGCTGCTGATCGGCACCGGCTGCGCCATCCTGCTCGCCAAACATCTGTTCGGCGGCATGGGTTACAACCCGTTCAACCCGGCGATGGTTGGCTACGTGGTGTTGCTGATCTCCTTCCCGGTGCAGATGACCACCTGGCAGGCACCGCGCGGCGCTTTCGATGGCGCTGTCATCGGTCCGATCGATGCACTGCTGCGCTCGCTCGACATCACCGCGCTCGCCATCGATGGCCACACCATGGCAACGCCGCTCGATGTGATGAAGCAGAACAGCGCGCTGCTGGTCGACGAACTGTGGGCGCGCAATCCACAGTTCGGCACGCTCGGCGGCCTCGGCTGGGAGTGGGTCAACGGCGCCTTCCTGCTCGGCGGCCTGTTCCTGCTCCATCGCCGCGTCTTCACCTGGCACGCGCCGCTGTCGATGCTGGCGGCACTGGCGCTGATGGCGCTGCTGTTCAACGACGGCGGCAGCTCCGCCTCGGGCGGCTCGCCGCTGTTCCACCTGTTCAGCGGCGCCACCATGTTCGGCGCCTTCTTCATCGTCACCGACCCGGTCACCTCGGCGGTCTCGACACGTGGCCGCCTGATCTACGGCGCCGCCATCGGCGTGCTGATCTACCTGATTCGCCACTGGGGCAACTATCCCGATGCGGTCGCCTTCTCGGTGCTGCTGCTCAACTTTGCCGCACCGCTGCTCGACCACTACACGCAGCCACGAACCTATGGCCATGTGAAAACAACGGGCAGCCACGTGAAAGCAACGGGCGACCACCAGAAACGCAACGGGGGAGAACACTGAGATGCTCGGTCCCTCGATCAGCCGCAACGCCCTGCTGCTGGCCACCTTCGCCGCCCTGACCACGGCTGCCATCGCCGCTACCTTCCTCGGCACTCGCGACCGCATCGCCGACAACCGCCATGCCGCCGAAGAGCGTGCATTGCTGGAAGTGGTGCCGCGTTCGCGTCACGACAACTCGATGCTGCACGACAGCGTCACCGTCAACGACAGTGTACTGCTCGGCCTCTACGGCCCACGGCAGGCACATATCGCGCGGCTGCGCGGCGAGCCGGTAGCGGTGATCCTGCCGGCGATCGCGCGCGACGGTTACAGCGGCGACATCGAGATCATCGTCGGCATCGATGTCGATGGCACCCTCGCCGGCGTGCGCGTGCTGGCGCACAAGGAGACGCCCGGGCTCGGCGACAAGATCAGCCGCAGCAAGTCGGACTGGGTGGAGAGTTTCGTCGGCAAGTCGCTCGGCGACCCGCCGGAGGCGCAGTGGGGTGTGAAGAAGGACCAGGGCATCTTCGACCAGTTCACCGGCGCCACCGTCACGCCGCGCGCGGTCACCGCGGCCGTCAAGCGCGCGCTGCAATATTTCTCTTCCAACCGCAACACGCTGCTGGACACGCCCACTGGGGAGCGCGCCGATGAGTGAGGTCAACTACCGCGAGATCAGCCTGAACGGCCTCTGGAAAAACAACCCGGCGATCGTCCAGCTGCTCGGCCTCTGCCCGCTGCTGGCCGTCACCGGTTCGGTGGTCAACGCGCTCGGTCTCGGCCTCGCCACCACCTTCGTGCTGGTGATGTCGAACCTCTGCGTCTCGCTCGCGCGCCGCTTCGTCTCCGACGCGATCCGCCTCGCCGTCTTCGTCATGATCATCGCCGCGGCGGTGACCTGCGTCGAACTGCTGATGCAGGCCTTCGCCTACGAGATGTACGAGGTACTCGGCATCTTCCTGCCACTGATCACCACCAACTGCATCATCCTCGGCCGCGCCGACGCCTTCGCCGCGAAAAACTCGCTGGCGCCGGCTTTTGTCGACGGATTGATGATGGGGCTGGGCGGTCTGGCGGTAATGGTGGTACTCGGCACACTGCGCGAACTGGCTGGCAGCGGCGCGCTGTTCGCCGACATGCACCTGCTGTTCGGCGAGATGGCGCGCGACTGGAAACTTCAGGTTTTCTCGGCGCAGGAGGATTTCCTGCTGGCGATCCTGCCGCCCGGCGCCTTCATTTTCACCGGCCTGCTGATCGCGCTGAAAAACATCATCAACGCCCGCCTCGATGCTCGCCGCGCCGCACGGGTCGTCGAGGAGCCGGGCACCCGCCGCCGCGTGCGCGTGACCGGTCAGATCGGCTGAACGGTCACACCTCCGCCTGGCGCGGCTTGAGTTCCAGCGTGGCGAGAATCTCGTCGACGATACCGTCATCCATGCCGGCGTTCTCGCGATCACAGCTGTAGCTGATCAGCAGCAACAAGTCGCCACCGTCGACCAGCCACTCGCGCACCGCATCGTCACCGTCGACATGTTCGAAATAGAGACCGGGAAGACCGGCAAGCTCAGTCTCACGCCCCTTGCCGTGATCGCCAAGCAGCTCGCGCGCCAGCGCCGGCAACTCCCCACGCGCTACCGGCTCGGCCGTCTCCAGCGCCGTGATCTCGATGACACCAACGCCATCCTCGTCCTCGATGACAACGGTCTCCTCGTCCTGCTCGGCTTCCCACTCCTCCGGCAGATCGATCAGCCACCAATCGGTTTCCAGCGTATGCATCAGACTATCTCCAGTGATTGGCCCGGCAGAGCACGGCTCATCAGCAACGCATCTTCACGTCCGCCAACGGCAGGGTAGTAATTGGGGCGTCGCCCATCGACGCTGAAGCCGAGAGAGCGATACAGGGCGATGGCGCCGCTGTTGCCGACGCGCACCTCCAGCATACAACGCACGACATTGCGGGCAGCAAGCTGCGTCACCGCGTGCGACAGCAGGGTATGAGCGAAATGGCGCCGGCGCCAGTCGGGATGCACCGCCGTATTGAGCAGGGTCGCCTCATCCAGCACCTGCTGGAACAGTGTGAAACCGACCAGTTGGCCGCCCGCGTCAACACCCCAGCCAAACTCGCCACCCACCAATCCGTCGACAAACTGATTCAGCGTCCACGGAAAAGCCGTACTGGCGATCTCGATGCGATGCAGGGAAGCCGCGTCCGCCGCGACCAGCTCGCGAATCAAGACGCACTCGTCCGCAACGGCTGCAATTGCTGCCACAACGTCCGTTTGACGCCAGCATCGGTGAGGCAGCGCCACAGACTGATGCCGGCAACCAGATGAAACACCGGGTCTTCGTCCAACCAGCGCGCCGGCCCGCTGCCAAGCGCGACGAGCGTCTGCCCACCGGCCAGCGAACACTGACGCTGCAGATAGGCACCAAGGGTTTCGCGCGCCGCCTGCTCACCCTGATCGACCACCGGGTTTTTCACCATCGGCCAGACAAACGTGTCGCTCTCGACAACGACCGGCCTGCGATAGAGCGCGAACAACAAATTTCCCAGCAATCGCAAATAGTCATCGCGACGCCGACCGGGTCCAGGTCCCTCGTCGATAACGACGATACCGGTATCACAACGCGCCACCATCAACGAGAAGCGCGGAACTTCCGGCTTCTGCACTGGCACTGCCGCCCCATCCGGCTCGGGCGCTGATCGACGATCGGTCACGCCGACATCGGGCAATGCCGGCCGGCCGCTGCGCGCCATCGAATCATCGTTAGATCGCTCATCAATGGCGCGCTGACCTGGGGCATCTGCATCGGCAGTGAGGGCGCTCGGCACCCTCCCGCTGTCACTGATGACGGCGGGCTCGGCAGCCTCCTCCTGCACCCAGCTTATCGGCACGGAGGGCGCCGCACCCGGCAGCGGCCGCCGCGGCATGTAAACATCGACGCCGAGCGCCCGCAGGTAACGCGAACGATGCGGCTCCGGCAACACGATTACACGCCCTCCCGCTGCGGATGTGCGCGCACCACACCTTCCACCAATAGGTTGAGACCATCGAGATAGGCCTTGACCGATGCGACGACAATGTCGGTATCGGCACCGGAGCCGTTGACGATGACATCGCCTCTGGTCAAACGAACCGTCACCTCACCCTGTGAATCGGTCCCCTTGGTGATGGCATTGACCGAGTAGAGATTGAGCGTCGCACCGCTGTTCACCAGCGATTCGACCGCCTTGAACGCCGCATCGACCGGACCGTCGCCGATGGCATCTGCCGACCGGGAGTGACCATCGACCAACAACGTTACCGACGCGGTCGGCTTGGTGCCCATTTTGGAGTGCGCCTCCAGTGCCACCAGCTGATAGCGATGCGGCATCGCCTGTGTCGAGGTATCACTGACCAGCGCCTGCAGATCCTCATCGAAGATCTCGGTCTTTTTGTCGGCCAGCTCCTTGAAGCGTACAAACGTCTGCTCCAGGGCCTCCGGCGTCTGCACGATGCCCAGTTGTTCGAGCCGTGCCTTCACCGCGGCGCGCCCGGAAAGTTTGCCGAGCACCAGCTTGTTGGTGTTCCAGCCCACATCCTCGGCGCGCATGATTTCGTAAGTTTCACGATACTTCAGCACCCCGTCCTGATGAATGCCGGACTCGTGGGCAAAGGCATTGGCACCAACAATTGCCTTGTTCGGCTGCACCGGGAAGCCAGTAATCGTCGACACCAGGCGTGACGCCGGCACGATATGCGTGGCATCGATGCGCGTCTCCACCGGAAACAGGTCGTGGCGTGTGCGCACCGCCATCACGATCTCTTCCAGCGAAGCATTACCCGCCCGCTCGCCAAGACCGTTGATCGTGCACTCCACCTGTCGCGCGCCCTTCAAAACCGCCGACAGGGAGTTGGCCACCGCCAGCCCGAGATCGTTATGGCAGTGTACGGAGAAGATCGCCTTGTCGGCATTGGGCACGGCATTCATCAGTCGTGCAATCAGATCGCCGTATTGGCCGGGCTCGCCGTAACCTACCGTGTCAGGCAGGTTGATCGTCGTCGCGCCGGCATCGATCACCGACTCGACAACGCGACAGAGAAAGTCGAACTCCGAACGCGATGCGTCCTCACAGGAGAACTCGACATCACCGACGTGGTTGCGGGCCCGTTTGACTGCGGCGATAGCCTGCTCCAGCACCGCTTCGGGCTGCATTCGCAGCTTGTACTCCATATGGATCGGCGACGTCGCGATGAAGGTGTGGATACGCCCGGAAGCCGCCGGCTTCAGCGCCTCGGCAGCGCGGTCGATATCCTTCGGGTTCGAGCGCGAGAGACTGCAGACCGTGCTCTCCCTGATCACCTCGGCAACCGCCTTCACCGCTTCGAAATCACCGAGGCTGGCGATTGCAAACCCCGCCTCTATGACATCGACTCGCAACTTCTCGAGCATCTTGGCGATACGCACCTTCTCGTCACGCGTCATCGACGCGCCGGGACTCTGCTCACCATCGCGCAGCGTGGTATCGAAAATGATCAACCGGTCTTTAGCCATGGTAGAGCTCCGAATGCAGCGGGCATCGCCTGAAACTGGGCGCAATTTTCGCAAATAAACGCCAGCCCACCCAGCAATTCATGCTGATTTATCACTATCGCACCGCAAGGCGTGCTTTATCAAAAACAAAAACCCCCTGTGGATTTACCACAGGGGGTTGGTGCAAGGCCGGG
>CAYLRA010000060.1:0-13505 GCA_964386045.1 uncultured Verrucomicrobiaceae bacterium
AGCCCCCAGGGATGGGTTCACGGCGGTGCTGGAGCGTTCCACCGCACGCCCTGCCCGCACCACACCCCGGCGACCTTCCATCACCAATCGCAAAAAAGCTATCCGCAGAAACATACGGCGTAGAGGTCATCTACAGAACGGCAGGCGACAAATACCTGCTGATCGAATACGGCCCGCAGGTGCTCGATATCGACCTGCGCTTCCGCGTCCACGCGCTGATGCTGAAACTGCAGCAAAACAAGCCCAATGGCGTGCTGGAGATGACGCCGGGGATTCGGTCGCTGCAACTGCACTACGACAGCCTGACGCTGCCATTGCCCCTACTGCTCGACGCACTGCAAGTGGCAGAAGCCGAACTCGGCGACATCGGCGAACTGGAGGTCGACGCCCGCGTCGTCCACCTGCCGCTGTCGTGGGACGACGCGGCGTGCCGCCTCGCCATCGACAAGTACATGCAGTCGGTGCGCAAGGATGCGCCGTGGTGCCCGAGCAACATCGAGTTCATCCGCCGCATCAACGGCCTCGACAGCATCGACGAGGTCAAGCGCATCGTCTTCGACGCCAGCTACGTCGTCATGGGGCTCGGCGATGTCTACCTCGGCGCGCCGGTGGCGACGCCGCTCGACCCGCGCCATCGCCTCGTCACCACCAAATACAACCCGGCGCGCACCTGGACCGCCGAAAACTCGGTCGGTATCGGCGGCTCCTACCTGTGCATCTACGGCATGGAAGGACCCGGCGGCTACCAGTTCGTCGGCCGCACGCTGCAGATGTGGAACCGCCACCGCCGCACGCGCGAATTCGAACAGCCGTGGCTGCTGCGCTTCTTCGACCAGATCCGCTTCTACCCGGTGACCGCCGACGAACTGGCGCAGATTCGCCACGATTTTCCGCGCGGCAACTATCCGCTGAAGATCGAACCGATTCGTTTCCGGCTGAAGGATTACCGGCAGTCGCTGCTCGACAACGGCGCTTCCATCGCCGAGTTCACCGAGCGCCGCCAGAAAGCGTTCAACGAAGAGCTGCAACACTGGCGCGACAGTGGCCAGCTCCAGTTCGACAGCAGCCAGGTCGGCCACGACGAAGGCGAAGCGGAACAGGTGTTGCCGCCCGGCTGCGTCGCCATCGACAGCCATGTCGCCGGCAGCATCTGGAAACTGCTGGTGAAACCGGGCGACAACGTCGCCGTCGGCCAGACCATCGCCGTGCTCGAATCGATGAAGATGGAGATCGACGTCGCCTCGCCGGTGGCAGGCATTGTGCACAGCATCAGCCGCAGCGAAGGCAGCCAGATCAGCGCCGGCCAGCCGCTGCTCGTCATCGAGGAGAATCATTGATGTCCGTGGATAAAGAGATGCTCGCGTTCGACCAGATCGACCTGACACTGCCCGGCCTGCGCGGCCACTACCAGCGCGGCGACTTCACGCCGCGCCAGCTGGTGACGCTGCTGCGCGAACGCAGCGCGCAATACAGCGACCGCAACATCTGGATTCACGCGTTGACCGACGCCGAGCTGGAGCCCCATCTGCAGCGTCTCGAACAGGCCGATAAAGCATTGCCGCTGTACGGCGTACCGTTCGCGATCAAGGACAACATCGACCTCGCCGGTGTGCCCACGACCGCTGCCTGCCCTGCTTTCGAATACACCCCCGGCGAATCAGCCGTCGTCGTGCAACTGCTGCTCGACGCCGGCGCCATTCCGCTGGGAAAAACCAACCTCGACCAGTTCGCCACCGGCCTCGTCGGCGTGCGTTCACCGTATGGCGAGTGCAGGAACAGCTTCGACCCTGCCTACATCTCCGGTGGCTCCAGTGCCGGCTCCGCGGTCTCCGTCGCGCTCGGTCTGGTCACCTTTTCGCTCGGCACCGACACCGCCGGTTCGGGGCGTGTTCCGGCTGCGTTGAACAACCTGGTCGGATTGAAACCGACACTCGGCGCACTCAGCACACGCGGCGTCGTGCCGGCCTGTCGCAGCCTCGACTGCGTCAGCCTGTTTGCGCTGACCGCCAGTGACGTCAGCGAACTGTTTGCCATTGCCGCACAGTTCGACCCGCGGGACCCCTACTCGCGCACCAACCCCAGCACCAATCGCGGCACTGCCTTCGGCGCGCTGCCGACGACACCCTTCCGTTTCGGCGTGCCGCGCGCCGACCAGCTCGAATTCTTCGGTGACGATGACAGCGCAGCGCTGTTCGCCGCCTGCATCGAACAGCTGCGGGCGCTCGGCGGTGAAGCGGTGGAGATCGATTTCCAGCCATTCACGTCGGCTGCGACCCTGCTCTACGAGGGACCCTGGGTTACCGAACGTTATCTGGTCGCCGGTGATCTGATGGAACGCCAACCCGATGCCGTGCTGCCGGTGATTCACCAGGTGGTCGGCAAGGGGCGCAATCGTTCAGCCGCCGAAACCTTCACTGCTCAGTATGAAATGAAGCGCTTTCGTCGCATCGCCGAACAGACACTGGCTGGCCTCGACTTCATCGTCACACCAACCGCCGGCACTCCGTTCACACGCGAGCAGCTGCGCGAGGAACCGGTTCTGCGCAACAGCCAGCTCGGCCACTACACCAACTTCATGAACCTGCTCGACCTCAGCGCCGTCGCGGTGCCCGGTGGCTTTTTGCCGAACGGATTGCCGAATGGTGTCACGCTGTTTGCCGATCACCACTGCGACCTGCGCCTGCTCAGCTACGCGCAGGCACTGCAGGAGGCAATGCAGCTGCCGTTCGGTGCGCTCGGTCGTCGCGCCTCGACAAAATCGTTATCGACGCGCAGGGAAGGCGACCATGTCGACGTGGTCGTTTGTGGTGCACACATGCAGGGCTTGCCCCTGAATGGGCAACTGACCTCGCGCGGCGGCAAACTGATCGCTGCCACCAAGACATCGGAGAACTATCGCCTGTATGCCTTGCCGGGTGGCCCACCGCAACGCCCCGCGCTGATTCGCGATGCAGCGCACGGTTCGACCATCGCTGTCGAAGTCTGGCGGCTACCTGCGGCAGAGCTTGGCCCATTTGTTGCTGAAATCCCGGCACCACTCGGCATTGGGCGTGTCGAGCTTGTCGACGGCCGCTGGTTATGCGGCTTTCTCAGCGAGCACTACGCCACCTGCGAGGCCACGGAGATTACGCACCTCGGCGGCTGGCGCCGATACCTGACGGAATGCGCGCGGTAATTTCATCGACGGATTGTTGCAAGTAAACCGATCCACAACGCAGTAACGCTGGATCTCCCCCGGGCAACCGCCGGGCAACGATGACCAACCGTCCATGAATATGATGCTGAATCAGGAACTGATCGCCGTGACCAGCTCCGACCTGCACGCAGGCTGTTTTCCGTACTACCAACCGCTGCTGCATCTGCCGAGCGGCGCCATCGCCGGCTACGAAGCCTTGGCTCGCACACGCAACACCGAGGGCAACATCGTCAGTGCCGGCGCACTGTTCGGCGACCCGGCGCTCAGCGATGAGAGCAAGGTTGGCCTCGATCGCCGCCTGCGCTTCAGCGCGCTGCAGACATTCGCCAAGGCTCCCGACGCCGGCTTCCTGTCGATCAACATCTCACCGGCCTGGATCAGCCGGCTCGGCGTCGACACCGTGTCGCCGACGCTGCGCCTGATCGAAGCGGCCGGCATCGATCCGGCGCGCGTGGTGATCGAGATCACCGAATCCCACGGCGAGCTCGACAAGCTGCAGCGCATGGTGCGGCAGTATCACGCCGCCGGCGTGCGTATCGCCATCGATGACTTCGGTGCGGAGAACTCCCAGCTCGATCGCGTCATCGCCCTCGACCCCGACCTGATCAAACTCGACATGCGGCTGTTCAAGCTGGCAACACGCGGCGGCCTCGGCGCCGACGTGCTGATCGGCATGGCGGCGCTGGCCGAGCGCGCCGGCTGCGAGGTGGTGTGCGAGGGCGTCGAGACGGTCGACGAGTTCATATTCGGCATCGAATGCGGCGCGCAGTACATGCAGGGCTGGCTGTTCGCGCCGGCACTGCCCGCGCCGATGGCCGCCAACCATTTCCAGCCACAGCTCAACCACCTGTTGCACGACTACCTGAAGCGCAAACAGACGCGTCTGCACCAGTCGATCGATCACAGCCGCGCCATCAAGCGCGAGGTACTGGCATTGGGACAGGCGCTGCGCGGTGGCGGGCAACCCGGCCCGGCCTGCCACCGCCAGCTGCGTGAACTGGGCGCGATGCGTTACTTCATCTGCGACACCGACGGCATTCAGGTGTCGCCGAATTATGAAGTCGGCGGTGCAGCTTTCATGGACGCAGGCGGCGCGGCCTGCGGTGGCGATGCAACAGTGATCGAGCTGCCGCAGTACATCGGCTACAACTGGTGCTGGCGCCCCTATTTTCCGATGCTGGTGGCCGTGCGCTGCACGCCGGGAACCGAGATCGTCGCATCGACCGCCTACCGCGACGCCGGCACCGGCCAGCTGTGCAAAACGCTGGGCATGTACCTCGACGAACAGCGCGTGCTACTGGTCGACACGGTGATCGAGGACGAGGTGCTGCATGTGCCGGCACTGCCCGATCATCAGGTGGTGGCGAAACGATAGGCTTCGGCCACCTGGTCGGGTGAACTGACGGTCAGGTCGAGGTCGCGCAGCAGGCCGTCGTCGACACTGTAGATCCAGCCGTGCACCACCAGCTCCTGACCGCGCGCCCAGGCGTTCTGCACGATCGTCGTGCGACAGACGTTGGCCACCTGCGCCTTGACGTTGAGTTCGCACAGCAGGTCGACCTTTTCGTCCTCGGTCATGTTCTCGAAGCGGTGGCGCTTGATGTGGTAGAGATCCTTGAGGAAGCGCAGCCAGTTGTCGATCAGGCCGTGCTGCTGGTCGCGAAGCGAGGCGCGCACGCCGCCGCAGCCGTAGTGCCCCACCACCATGATGTGCTTCACCTTGAGTACGTCCACCGCGTACTGGATCACCGACAGGCAGTTGAAGTCGGTGTGCACCACCATGTTGGCGACGTTGCGGTGAACGAACACCTCGCCCGGCATCAGGCCGACGATCTGGTTCGACGGCACGCGCGAATCGGAGCAGCCGATCCAGAGGAATTCCGGCTGCTGCTGGCTGGAGAGCTTGTGGAAGAAGTCGGGATCCTGGGCCTTGATCTGTTCGGCCCACTGGCGGTTGTTGGCGAAGAGATGGCTGAGTTTTTTCATGGCGCACCCACGGCAAACGGTTTCGAGGTGCGAAGTTTACCCGAAGCCGTCGCCCGCTATTCGAACGCGCTGAACTCGACGCGGTTGCGCCCGCCCGACTTGGCCCGATAAACCGCGCCGTCCGCCAGCCCGACCAGCCGCTCGGCCAGCCCCACCGGCGCTTCGTCGCGTGTCGTCCAGCAGGTGACGCCGAGCGACAGCGTCAGCGCGAACGGATCGCCGCGATCGCTGCGCAACTGCAGCGCGGCGACGCAGCGGCGGATTCGCTCCGCCACCTCCTGCGCGAGGTCGGCCGGGCAGTTCGGCAGTACCAGCGCGAACTCCTCGCCGCCGTAACGACAGACATGGTCGGTCTTGCGCAGCAGCGCCGACAGCTCCTGTGCCACCACACGCAGCGCGCGGTCACCGGTCGGATGGCCGAAGCGGTCGTTGATCTGCTTGAAGTGGTCGAGGTCGATCAGCATCAGCGCCAGCGGCTCGCTCTGGCGCAGCGCGCGGGAGATCTCGCGCTCCAGCGCCTGGTTGAAGGCGCGCCGGTTGCCGACCCGGGTCAGGCTGTCGATCAGCGACAGCCGGTGCAGCCGCTCGCGATTGACGCCGTTTTCGACGCAGTGCGCCACGATCGAGGCGAGATGATTGATGAAGTCGGTCGACTTGTCGGCGGCGAAACGCTGCGCGGAGAACGAACCGAAATGGAGGCTGCCGACCAGATAACCCTGTCGCACCAGTGGCAGCAGCGCCACCGAGCGCAACGCACGGCCGCGGAATACCGATGCCGGCGGCGGACTCTCCAACCGCACCGACGATGTCGGATAGAGGGCGCGCAACGCCGCATCATCGTCGAGCCAATGCAGATCGGGCCACTCCGCGCAGAGCTCGGGCGACACCAGCTCGCGCAGCGCGCGGTCGGGATCGAACAGCAGCAGCTCGACCGCATCGAGCTGGAAATGGTGCAGGCTGACGCCGAGCAGCGTATCCAGCAGCGCCGCCAGGTCGGCCACCGCCAGCAGCTGCAGCTCGAACGCCTGGAAGCGGCGCAGGATGCGCTCGTTCTGGTTGGCCTTGTCGACCAGCGCGCCGACCGTGCGAGCCAATCGTTCGAGGCGATCCCGCGCCAATTTTTCCTCCGGCGAGTCCGCGGTTGCAGGGGTAACGGGCGGGCGGGGGTTACCGGCCAGTGTCCAATCCGTCATCGATGCGCGTCATGGGCAGGTGTCGGCAACGCCGCCGGCGAGGCACAAAGTCGTGAGCCTGTTTAGCCGCAGGCCGCAACCAGTGTAGCCGCGAACCGTGGCCTGGATGATACAGCCGCAGAAAAAGCCGTCACCCCGAAAAGCAAAACCGGCGCCAGGGCGCCGGTTACAGATCAGCCAGATCCTTGTCGTCGTAGATGCCGAGCTCTTCGCGCAGGCGAATACGCTCAAGGCGATCCTCAATCTTGCGTCGGATCGCCGGGTCGCGACTGCTGCTCGGTCGCGATGGCGGGGGCGTGTCGTCGGCGTCGAACTCACCCCCCTCCGGTTCGTCGACCAGCAAATCCTCGCTCACCTTGCCCTGCTTGTTGCTGTCGGCACCAGAGACACTTTTTGTCATCGTCAGCTCGAAATTCGTCGGCCAGGCCAAATTTGTCGCCTATCTAAGGCAGAAGCGAAACGCTGTCAATCTCCCGCGCGTTGCGGCCTGACAACAAATACCCGACGGCGACAAAAACCGTGCACGGCAACGGCGACAACCCCGACGGGCGACCAAAAAAAAGGGGGATCGGAACGGAGGAAAAACAGGGCGAAGCCGGCGCTACAACAGGTCGATCAGCTCCAGCACCGTGCGCGCCTCGCCCTTGCGCTGCAGCAGATCGAGCAGGGTCTGCTGCGAACCGAAGCGCCGCTCGTCGAAACCATGCGCAGCACCGATCGCCCCGCTTGCCCCTGGCAGTGGCGAACTCGCAGATCGTGTTTCCGTCAGCGCCGACCCCGGCGGTGCCAGCGCTATGCGCTGTACCTCGATGACGGGCGTCGGTGCTTCCTTCGAAGCGGGCTGCGCCTGTGGCAATGACGACTGCGGCTGGAGCAATAACGACTGCGTCTCAAGTAATGACGGCTGCGCCTCGGCCACCACATCGCGACGCCACGGTTTCAGCCGCTCCGCCAGCTGGCGCAACAGGCGGTCGTTGCGCTCCGGTGTGCGGGCCAGCGCCTCGACCAGCGGCAGCAGGTCGATGGCGGGCTGCTGGTAACGCTGCAGGTAGCTGTTGTGGAGTTCGCGCAGCAGACGACCGACGCGCTGCTGGCCATCGTCGCGCTCAAGCAGCAGCTGCAGGCGCGATTTCAACTCGCCGAGATAGGCCGCATCGGCAGAACTGCCCGCCACCGCAGCGGCGACCGGCGGTTGCGCCGGCACCTGCCGCTCGCGGAAACGGCGCAACCAATAGGCAGAGAAACCGCTCCTGGCCGGCTCGTCGCGCAGTGACTGTTCGAGCGCCTCGGCCAGGCGCAGGAAGCTGCGGCTGGAAGGGTCGGTGTCGGGAAACAGGGCGACCGGGCTCTGCAGCGACACCGCCGCGCGCAGGCTCTCGTCGCGCATCAGGAAACCGAGGTAACGGGTGCGCAGGCCGATGTACTTCTCCACCGCCGCGGCGAAACGGTGGTAGACCTCGCGCGCCTGCGCCGTGCTGCCGCACATGTTGACCAGCACCTGTGCCGACAGCTGGCGACGGCGCCGGTGCAGCAGTTTCAGCAGCGAGAAGGCGTCAGTCAGCGACGTCGGCTCCGGCGTGATCACCACCAGCACCGTCTGCGCCGAGCAGATGAAATCGAGCGTGGTGTCGGCGATGCCGGCCGCCGTGTCGATCAGGAAGTAGTCGAACTCACCTTCGATGCGCGCCAGCTCGCGGGTCAGCCGCAACTGCTGGCGCGGGTGCAGCGAGACACACTCGCTGATGCCGTTGGCGCCGGGAATCACCTTCATCCCGTGCGCCGATTCCAGCATCACCTCCTCGATCGCCTTGGCACCGAACAGCACGTGTTCGAGCGAGACGCGGGGTGTCAGGCCGAGCAGGATATTGATGTTGGCCAGCCCGGTGTCGGCATCAAATATGCAGACACGCTGGCCGAGCTTGGCCAGCGAGATACCGAGATTGACGGTGACCGAACTTTTGCCGACGCCGCCCTTGCCGCTGGCGATGGCGATGACGTGAGGCAGCCGGCCGGGGGCCATACCCTGGCGCTCCTTCTCTTCGGGCTGGTCTTCGGGCTGGTCTTGCGACTGGCGCTGGGCCGTTTCGCTGCGGGCCTCCGCCACGATGCTCTCCTTTGACGGTCTGTCCCTGGCCGTTGACAGGCGGTTCCGGTCTGCCGGGGCGCGGTGGCCACTGTCAGATCGCTTGGCTATACTCGGCTGCGCCAAAAAGTATGCTAATCAGTTCACATTTACAACGAAGAAAGCTACCGTCAGGCCGCTGATCCGACAGCCGGTCAGGGAGAGAGCCTGGTGACACTGCGCCTGGGGACGTTGCACCGCAATGGGATCTGACAGCCACTCGGCCGAGCGACTGCCCAGCCTGCCGCAGGTATTGGTGCGCATTCTCGACACCATCCACAACGAGCGCGCCGGTCTCGCCCAGATCGCCGACATCGTGCGCCGCGACGCAGCGATGGCCACCCGTCTGATCCACGTCGCCAATTCCAGCTATTACAACCGCGCCACCGGCTGCCAGTCGATCGAGCGTGCGCTGCTGGTGCTCGGTACCGACACCGTCAAGACGGTGGTGATGACCGATGCCATCCGCCAGTTCTTCAGCCAGTTCAAGCAGCGCCAGCAGCCATTCCTGAAAGCGTTCTGGCGCCGTTCGCTGATCGGCGCCAACTTCGCCCACGTGCTGGCCAACCTGACCAGCTACCGCGCGCCGGACGAGGCCTACCTGTGCGGCCTGCTGACCGACGTCGGCCAGATGGTGCTGCTGAACCGCCACGGCCAGCGCTACCTCGAACGCTGGCAGCAGGCCGCCGATGACCGCGCGCTGCTCGCCGCCGAAGGCGAGCTGGGCAGCGACCACCACACCGACATCGGCGCCGCGCTGGTCGGACAGTGGGACGGCGCCAGCTTCATGGCCGACGCACTGCGCTACCACCACGAGCCGGCGGCGCAGATTCTCGATGCCAGCCATCTGGTCAAGATCATCAACCTCGCCAGTGCACTCAGCGCGCCGGGTGAGCTGAGCGACGAGGCGCTGCGACAGGCGCACCAGCTGTTCGGCCTCAACGAGGCATTGACGCGCGAGCTGCGCGGCCGCATCGGCGCCGACGTCGAGAAGCTGGCCGCCAGCCTCAACATCGACATCGGCCCACACGGCGGCGACGCGGAACACCCCGACGTTGAACAGGCGCGCTCGGAACTGGGGCAGCGACTCGGCGAACTGGGCCAGCTCGGCCACGCCAGCCGCGAGCTGTGGCACGCACAGTCGCTGGCGGCGCTGGAGATCGCCGTGCAGCGCACGCTGTTCATGACCCTGGAGATCGAGCGCAGCCTGCTGTTCGTCCACGACAACACCAGCAACCTGCTGCAGGCCTATGCAGGCGGGCGCGACGACAACGGCGCGGCGCCCGATTTCGCCATCCCGCTGCTGGCCGAGCGCAGCGTGGTCGCGGCGGCGCTGCTGGCCGACGAGAGTCGTTACCTCGACGTCGCCGACAGCGCGGCGCTGACCGTCATCGATCGCCAGCTGCTGAACCACTGCCGCAACCGGCGCCTGCTCTGCCTGCCGCTGCGCGCCAACGGCGAAGCGGTCGGCGCGCTGCTGCTCGGCGTCGATGGCGGCGATCCACAGCAGCAGCGCCCGACGCTGCTCAACACCCTCTGCAGCGAGATCGCCGGCAGCGTGCGCGCCCGCCTGCAACTGCCCGACGGCGCCAGCAGCGACAGCGCGCTGCAACAGCAGATTCGCGAGGTGCTGCACGAGGCGGGCAACCCGCTGTCGATCATCGGCAACTATCTGGAGACATTGCGGCTCAAGCTCGGCCAGGACCAGCAGCTGCAGGGCGACCTCGATCTGATCAAGGGCGAGATCGATCGCATCGGCTCGCTATTGCTGCGACTGCGCGACCCGGGCGGCGACAGCGACGAGCGCGGCCGCACCGATGTCAACGCGCTGATCGGCACGGTCGCGCGCATCTTCCAGCAGTCGCTCTGCGCCGCGCACGGGGTCGAACTGCGCCTTGCACTCGGCAGCGGCCTCACCGACTTGTCATGCCCCGCTGCGAAACTGCAGCAGGTGCTGACCAACCTGCTGAAAAACGCCGTCGAAGCGCTGCCGGAGGGTGGTCGCATCGAGGTCAGCAGCGATGGCCCGGTACTGGCCGGCGGCCGCCGCTTCGCCGAGATCGTGGTCGAGGACAACGGTCCCGGCATTCCCGAAGCCGTGCTGAAGCAACTGTTCAGCCCGGTGCAGTCGACCAAGGGGGGCGGCCACTCCGGACTGGGGCTGAGCATCTCGCGCAAGCTGATGGAGGAGATGGAGGGGACGATCAGCTGCCGCAGCAATGGCAGCGGCACGCGTTTCCAGCTGCTGCTGCCGCTGGCCTGAGCCAGGCCGCCGAATAACGTACAGCGACGCCACATGGATGGGTGGCACAACAAATAGATGGGTAGTAACACATAGCTGGGTAGCAACAAAAAGTAGCGACAACACGAAGGATCGGGTCAGGACGTGCCGGAGAGCACACGACATATTTGCTTGTTTTTTGCCTGAACAGGGGTGCCGCAACAGATGAACAACCCGGGGGACGGCCGCCTCGACAGCGAGCTGCAGGGCGCCCGCATACTGCTGGCGGACGACGATGCGCGGATGCTCGACAGCCTGCGCAACCTGCTGCAGATCTACGGCCACCAGGTCGATGTCGCCAACGGCGGCCAGGCGGCGCTGGTACAGCTGCAGCAGCAGCGCTACGACCTGCTGCTGCTCGACCTGCGCATGCCGGACCTCTCCGGCCACGACGTCATGACGTCGATGAATACACTCGGCATCGACACGCTGATCATCGTGGTCAGCGGCGAAACCTCGGTCGACGATGCCTCGCGCGCGCTGCGCGCCGGCGCCTACGACTACCTGAAAAAGCCTTACGCCCCCGAGGAGCTGGTCGCCACCGTCAACAACGCCATTCGCAAGCGCCGCCTCGAAGAGAGCAACCGGCTGATGCAGGCGCGCCTCGACCGCTCGGAAAAACTGCACCGCTTCCTCGTCAACAACTCGCCCGACCTGATCTACATCCTCGACGAGAACGGCTGCTTCAGCTTCCTCAACAGCAAGATCGAACAGCTGCTCGGCTACGACCGCAACGAGATGATCGGCCGCCACGTCAGCACACTGGTGGAAGAGGAGGATCTGGAAAAGGCGCTCTACTTCTTCGACCAGGCCGGCCGCTCGCGCGACCAGAGCCACATCATCGACGTCGCGCTGCGCCCGCGTGAAGGCGGTCGCAGCAAGCGTCACTTCGAACTGTCGGTGTGGCCGATCAGCGAAGGCGACGACCCGATGGGCGCGACCGATCGCTTTCGCATCTACGGCACCGCACGCGACATCTCCGACCGCATGGAGGCTGAAGCCTTCATCAATTTCCAGGCCTACCACGACCTGCTGACGCGGCTGCCGAACCGCGCGCTGTTCAAGGATCGGCTGTCGATGGCGATCACCCACGCCGCGCGCAACGAACAGCGCCTGTCGGTGATGTTCATCGACCTCGACCGCTTCAAGGTGATCAACGATTCACTCGGCCACACCATGGGCGACCGCCTGTTGCAGGCGGTGAGCCAGCGACTGCAGCAGTGCATCCGCCGCGGCGACACGCTGTCGCGCTTCGGCGGTGACGAGTTCACGCTGCTGCTGCCGGATACGCAGACCACGCAGGCGGCGGTGCAGGTAGCGGAGAAAATCCTGGAGAGTATCAAGGAGCCGTTCCGGCTCGGCGGCCACGAGATCTACGTCGGCGCATCGATCGGTATCGCCATGTACCCGGAGGCCGGCACCACGCTCGACGCGCTGATCAAGAACGCCGACATCGCCATGTACCGGGTCAAAAGCATCGGCAAGGATGGGCTGCACGTCTTCAGCCATGACATGAACACCAGCGTCACCCAGCGCCTGCTGCTGGAGCAGGATCTGCGCCGCGCGCTGGAGAGCGACGAATTCGAAATTCACTACCAGCCGCAGGTCGACGCACAGACCGAGCAGCTGGTCGGCGTCGAGGCACTGGTGCGCTGGAACCACCCGTCGCTGGGACGGCTGGCGCCGGCCGAGTTCATTCCGGTCGCCGAGGAGAGCCGGCTGATCATCGAACTCGATCGCCTGACACTGGCGCGCGCCTGCCGCCAGGTCGGCCACTACCTGCGCAACGGCCTGCCGGAGTTGCGCCTCGCGGTGAACCTGTCGCCGCTGCTGCTGGAGCGCGACAACTTCGTCGAGCAGATTCTCGCCACACTGACGCGCGAACAGTTTCCGCCGCACCTGCTGGAGCTGGAGATCACCGAGAGCCTGCTGATGAGCGACCGCATCGACATCGTCGACAAGCTCGATCAGCTGGCGCGGGCCGGCGTGCACATCGCCATCGACGACTTCGGCACCGGCTACTCGTCGCTGAGCTATCTGCAGAAATTCCCGATCAACACGCTGAAGATCGACCGCAGCTTCATCCACAACATCCGCAGCGGCGACGAGCAGGCCTGTATCGTCAACGCCATCGTCTCTATGGCGCAGGGGCTGCGCTTGCAGATCGTCGCGGAAGGGGTGGAGACACATGCACAGCTGCACTACCTGCGCGGACTCGGCTGCCAGCTGGTACAGGGTTTCCTGTTCGGGCGCCCGATGACGCTGGAAAAACTGGTGGCCAAGCAGCTCAGCATCGCAACCACAGCAACAGCTGCGAAAGCCGCGCGCGCTGCGCTGCGTTGAAGTGCAGTCCGTAGAAGTATCTTAAGGAAGTTGCACAAGCCCGGTATTGGCGCGGCCTTCAGGGCATCCAATTGGGCGTTCGCAGGGACTAGATGAACAGACTGATTTCGCTTTATCCCCGAACTCTCGAAATAAACAGACACGTCTGCTTCAATTGTGAAAAGCAGACAGGTCTGCTTAATTAGATAGTTATACGGTGGGTCATTACAGAGTTACTCTCAAGGATCAATAAAAGGATCAGGAAATGCGCATCATAAATCGAAGAATATTTCCTGAAGGAAGATAAGCGTGGCAGAAAAAAATATCGGTAGTCCAAAGCTTCATGAAGTCGTGAATCGCCCCGGGATTCGTGGAGGCCAGTTGGTTTAAGTTGAGACGGCAAGC
>CAYLRA010000061.1:0-12901 GCA_964386045.1 uncultured Verrucomicrobiaceae bacterium
AGACCGGCAAGCTGTTCCGGCTGCGCGGCAAGGGGGTGACCCCGGTGCGCGGCGGCGGCCCCGGCGACCTGCTCTGTCGCGTCGTGGTCGAGACGCCGGTCAACCTGACCCGGCAGCAGCGCGATCTGCTGGAGCAGCTGCAGAAGACACTCGAAAGTGATTCGGACCAATCGCCGCGCAAGCGCAGCTGGTTCGAAGGGGTGAAAAGCTTCTTCGACGACATGAACATCTAAGGAGCCCAATCAATGACGCTGCGTATTGCCGTCACCGGTGCCGCCGGGCGCATGGGCAAGACCCTGATCGAAACCGTTCACGCCACCGACGGTTGTGAGCTAACGGTGGCACTTGAGCGCGCCGACAGCTCGCTGATCGGCGCCGATGCCGGCGAGCTGGCCGGTATCGGTCGCAACGGTGTCGCCGTCTCCGGCGATCTTGCCGCCGCACTCGACCGCTTCGATGTGCTGATCGATTTCACTGCGCCTGCTGCAACGCTGGCCAACGCCAGGCTGTGTGCCGGCGCCGGCAAGCGCATGGTGATCGGCACCACCGGCTTCTCGCCCGAGCAAAAAAACGCGCTGTTAACGAGTTTGAAGCCAACCGCTTTTTGCATGGCGTCGAACTTCAGTACCGGTGTCAACCTCTGCTTCAAGCTGCTCGACCTCGCCGCGCGTGTGCTCGGCGATGATGTCGACATCGAGATCGTCGAGGCGCACCACCGTCACAAGGTCGATGCCCCCTCTGGTACGGCGTTGTCGATGGGCGAAGTGGTGGCCAACGCACTCGGTCGCGATCTGCGCAACGTTGCTGTCTACGGGCGCGAGGGGCAGACCGGCGCGCGGGAGAGAGAGACGATCGGTTTTGCCACGGTGCGCGGCGGCGATATCGTCGGCGACCACACGGTGATGTTCTGCAACGACGGCGAGCGCGTCGAGATCACCCACAAGGCCAGCTCGCGCCGCTCGTTCGCCAACGGCGCCGTGCGTGCGGCGAAGTGGCTCGGTCAGCGCGCGCCGGGTGCCTACGACATGCAGGATGTGCTCGGGCTGAAGTAGGGCGGCGACACCGGCTCGGCGTCAGCTCTGACGCCAGCCGTTCAATGCAGCTTCATCCGCGGCCGCACCAGTCGGTTGAAACGCCCCGCCAGCAGCAGCATCAGCGTGCGCGGCCAGCCATAGAGGGCGGCCTGGTGCAGGCGGTAGAGGCTGATGTACATCATTCGCGCCATCCACCCCTCGACGAACAGGCTGCCGGTTTTCAGGTTGCCCATCAGGTTGCCGACCGAGCTGAATTTCGACAGCGACACCAGCGAGCCGCGGTCGCGGTAGATGAAAGGCTCCAGCGCCTCACCGTCCAGCATGTGTTCGAGGTTCCTGGCCACCGTGGTGGCCATCTGCTGCGCCGACTGCGCGCGCGGCGGCACGTTCTTGCCCTGGCCGTCGGGGCAGGCACAGCAGTCGCCGAAGGCGAAGATGAGCGGGTCGCCGGTGATCAGTGTCGGCGACACGATCAGCTGGCCGGCGCGGTTGGTTTCGAGGCCCAGTTCGGCCAGCAGCGCCGGCGCCTTGATGCCGGCCGCCCACACCAGCAGGTCGGCCGTGATCACCTCGCCGCTGCCGGTCAGGAAACCTTCGGCAGTCGCCTCCTTGACCAGCGTGTCGGTGTGGATCTCGACGCCCATCTTGGCCAGCTCTCTGTGCGCTGCCTGCGCGATGCGTTCGCCGAGTGGCGGCAGGATGCGCGGCGCCGCCTCGATCAGGTGTACCTGCAGCTTGCGGCGGTCGAGCTGGTGGTGACCGTAGAGCTTGAGCATGTCGACGGCGTGGTGGATCTCGGCGGCCAGCTCGACGCCGGTGGCACCGGCGCCGACGATGGCGATCGAGATCGGCGCGGCGGCGTAGTTGGCGGCCATGCAGGTGTTGAGGAAGCGCTCGTGGAAACGGTCGGCCTGCTGGCGACTGTCGAGGAACAGGCAGTGCTCGCGCACGCCGGGGGTGCCGAAGTCGTTGCCGTGCGAGCCGAGGCAGAGCACCAGGTAGTCGTAGTCGAGCGTGCGCTGCGGCAGCACCACTTCGCCACCGGCACCGTGCAGTGGCGCCAGCGTGACGTGGCGCTTGTCGCGATCGACGGCGATCAGCGTGCCGAGTTCGAAGCGGTAGTGGTTGAGGCGGGCGTGGGCGCGGTAGTCGACCGCGTCGAGCTCGGAGTCGATGGCACCGGTCGCCACCTCATGAAAACGCGGCTTCCAGACATGCACGGAGTTGGCGTCGACCAGCGTGATCTCGGCGCGCTGCTTTTTACCCAGACGTTTGCCGAGACGGGTGGCGAGCGGCAGGCCGCCGGCGCCGCCGCCAATGATCAGAATGCGCGGTTTCATCGATTCGGGATTCCTGCGTCCGGCACGGCTCACGACCGCCGGCGCGGTGGGTGGAACGGGTCAGTGTGCCTGGTGAGGCCGAAAGCCAGCGCTTCCCGCCGGCGGTGGCGGGCCGGCCCGCGAATCGAGCGCGTGAGTGCTCGATTCGGCTGCTGGTGACGCCGCGAATTGTAGACGAGGGGTGGCCAGCGTCGTGCGGCGCGGCAAAAAAATCTCTCGTTCGCTGCTGATTTACCAAGGCAGTGCTTCGCCGTTGGCATGCAGGAACTCGCCGCTGCCGGCCAGCGTGAGCTGGTCGATGCGGGCGATCAGATTGTTCGCCGACTCGGCTGGCGCGATGCCACCCGGTCCGCCCATGTCGGTGGCGACCAGCCCCGGATGCAGGATGCCGACGGCGATGCCCGATCCCTTCAGATCGTGGGCGAGGCTCTTGCCGGCCATGTTCAGCGCCGCCTTCGACATGCGGTAGCCGTACATGCCGCCGGAGCCGTTGTCGCCGATCGAGCCCATGCGCGAGGTGACCAGCACCACCTTGCTGCCGTGGCGCAGGTTGGGCAGCAGCGCCCTGGTCAGCAGCAGCGGCGCCAGCGCGTTGACCTCGAACTGGTGGCGGATGCGGCCGGCGTCGAGATCGTTGAGTGATTCGTCGCTGAGCACGCCGGCGTTGTTGATCAGCACGTCGATTGCCTGGTGCGCCAGCTGCGTCGACAGCCGGGCGATGGCGTCGGTGTCGGTGACATCGATGTCGGCGAGGAGGCGCACCCCCTCGATCCCCTGCAGTTCGCTGCTCGCGGTGCGGCAGACGGCGATGACGCGATCGCCGCGCGCAGCGAACTGGCGGGTCAGCTCCAGGCCGATGCCGCGTGAGGCACCGGTGATCAGGATGGCGGCCATGTCGGTACGACTCCTCGGTGTGGCGGGCGGCCATTGTACGGTCCGGTCGACGCGTCACCCACCGGCGCGGTCACAAACCCGGACCCCCCGATGCGTCACAACAGATGACCGGCGCGGGCGGCGTGGGAGGCGGTGCGCTCGTCGGCCTGCTGCACGGCGCGGCCGACACGGTTGTCGGCCTCGCACGGGCCGAGGTACTCGGAGAGGGCGACATAGGCGTAGTGCAGCACCGCCTGCGCCTCCAGCAGCGGCAGGCCGCGCACCGCCGAGGCGATGCCGCCGCGCAGCCACTGCTCGACTGCCTGCTGGCGTGTCGCCTCCATGCCGGCGTGGCGCATCTGCTGCACCACGTAGTTCTGCACCCGGAACCAGGTGCCGCTGGGCACATCCTGCTGCAGCAGCGTGATCACGGTGCGCAGTGCGACGAAGTAGTCGTCGAGGCGGCGGTCGGTGTCGAGGGCTCGGTTGCTCATGGGGCTGCCTGTCATGCGGGTTGGTGCGGAATCGACGCCGGCATCGGATTCACGGCGTCGGTTGCGGCCCGAGCCGGTAGGTGGCGCGGGCGTGGAATTCGGGGTAGCCGACCTCGGCGTGTTCGGAGACATCGAGCCCGCGCTGTTCGTCCAGCGGCGGCGAGCGCAGGCCGATCCAGCGGTCGATCAACAGGTAGCCGCCGTAGGCGAGCGGGAAGCTCCAGAGGAAACACATGGCGATGCCGAGCAGCTGGATGGCGAGCAGCTCCAGGTCGAACAGCCGGCCGCTGTAGAACAGGCCGGCGGCCAGCGTGCCCCAGATGCCGGCGAAGCCGTGCACGGCGATGGCGCCGACCACGTCGTCGAGCTGGGCGCGTTCCAGCCAGCGCACACCGGCCACCGACAGCGCGCCGCCGATGGCGCCGGTCAGCAGCGCGAACGGTGCCGACATGGTGGCGCAGCCGGCGGTGATGGCGACCAGCCCGGCGAGGCTGCCATTGACGGTGCTGGTCAGCAGCACGCGCTGGCTCTTGCCGAAGCCGACCGCGAAGGCGGCGGCGAGCGCACCCCCGCAGGCGGCGAGCTGGGTGTTGAGGGCGATGGTGCCGATGCGCGAATCGAAGGCGGAGGCGCTGCCGGCGTTGAAGCCGAACCAGCCGAGCCAGAGGATGAAGCCGCCGAGCGCCACCAGCGACAGGTTGTGTCCCTGGATCGGTCGCGCGCTGCCGTCGTCGGGCGAGAAGCGACCGAGGCGCGGCCCCACCACCAGAATGCCGGCCAGCGCGCACCAGGCGCCGACCGAGTGGACCGCGGTGGAGCCGGCGAAATCGATGAAGCCGAGCTGCTTCAGCCAGCCGTTGTCGTTCCAGACCCAGCCGCCGAACACCGGGTAGATCAACGCGCTGATCATGGCGGCGCCGGCCAGGTAGGCGGGGAAGCGGGTGCGCTCGGCCATCGCGCCGCTGCAAATGGTGGCGGCGGTGGCGGCGAACATCAGCTGGAACAGCAGCGTGGAGAGCTCACCGGCGGAGGCATCGGCGACGAAGAAGCGGCTGGTGCCGAGCCAGCCGGTGCCGCTGACGCCGAACATCAGGCCGTAGCCGACCGCCCAGAACAACAGGCTGGCGATGCAGCAGTCGAGGTAGTTCTTCATCATCACGTTGACGGCGTTCTTGGTGCGCGCCATGCCACTTTCGAGCAGCGCGAAGCCGGCCTGCATGAAGAACACCAGCGCCGCCGTCAGCACCGTCCAGCCGAGCGCCAGCCCCTGCCGCAGCTCGTCGTCGCCGGCGAGGGCCGGTGCGCACGACAGCAGCGCGATCAGGGCGAGCGGCAGAGGTAGACGGCGTTTGCGCAAGACGGCTCTCCACGACAGCGAGATCGTTACGGCGATGCCGCGACGCACTCAACAAGCGTGCCAAGGCCAATTCGGGCCGCTGGCGGCGACTGTCATCGCCGCCCGTGTACCATCGCGGAGCAGTCGCGCCGCTACCTGCACCAGCTTGGCCAGCGGCGCGTCCCGGAACCTCACAGGAGTAACGCAATGCCACACCGTCTGCGCGACGAGAACTTCTTCAGCGCCGAAGAAGAGGTGCACCTTCGCGCCACTACCGCCTACGACCACTCCGAAGCGTATGAGCTGGCCTTTCTCGATCGCGGTTTCCTGCTGCGCCGCGAGCTGCGACCGCTGCGTCTGCAGCTGGAGTTGATGAAGGCAGAGCTGATCCAGCAGGAGCTCGACGTGCGCGCAACACTGGTCGTGTTCGGCAGCGCCCGCGCGCTACCGGAGGCCGAGGCCGAGGCGCTGCTGGCCGAGTGGGAGCAGCGCCGGCAACAGGCGCCGGACGATCGCGAGACCGAGCTCGGCTGGCGGCGCGCACGCAAGCAGCGCGAGCTGGCCGGTTACTACGGCGCCGCGCGCCGCTTCGCCGCACTCGCCACCGAGCACAATTTGCGTGTGCCGGAGCGCGAGATGGCGATCGTCACCGGCGGTGGTCCCGGCATCATGGAGGCAGCCAACCGCGGCGCCAGCGACGTCGGCGGTCGGTCACTCGGTCTCAACATCATCCTGCCGATGGAGCAGCATCCGAACCCGTACATCACGCCGGAGCTCTGCTTCCAGTTCCACTACTTCGCGCTGCGCAAGATGCATTTCCTCAGCCGCGCCAAGGCGCTGGTCGCCTTCCCCGGCGGCTTCGGCACGCTCGATGAACTGTTCGAGACACTGACGCTGGTGCAGACCGGCAAGGCGCGGCGGGTGCCGATCCTGCTCTACGGCACCGACTTCTGGCGCAAGCTGATCAACTGGGAGATGTTCGTCGAAGAGGGACTGATCCACCGCGACGATCTCGACCTGTTTCAATTCGTCGATTCACCGGAAGCGGCGTGGCAGAAAATCGCGGAGTTTTATCAGTTGTGATCGATGGCTTTGGTAGAGCGTTTGGGCGTTGGTGCGGGCAGCCCACGCCGTGAGTGCTTCCAGCACCGGCGCAAGTACATCCCTGTAGCCTTCGTCGGTGACGTCCTGTCACCGACGATGCTGGAAGCACTCACGGCATGTTCTGCTTCGAGCGCAGTGCAAATTCATCAATGCCGGAAATGGCGCATGCCGGTGAAGACCATCGCCATGCCGTGTTCGTCGGCGGCGGCGATGGTTTCGGCATCGCGCATCGAGCCGCCCGGCTGGATCACGCAGGAGATGCCGACCTTGGCCGCGTTGTCGATGCCGTCGCGGAATGGGAAGAAAGCGTCGGATGCCATCACCGCACCTTTCACTTCGAGTCCGGCGTGTTCCGCCTTGATGGCGGCGATACGCGCCGAGTTGACGCGGCTCATCTGGCCGGCGCCGACGCCGATGGTCTGGCGGCCCTTCGCGTAGACAATCGCATTGGATTTGACGAACTTCGCTACTTTCCATGCGAAGATCAGGTCGTGCATCTCCGCTTCGGTCGGTGCACGTTTGGTGACGATTTTCAGATCGGCCTCGGTAATCATGCCGATGTCGAGATCCTGCACCAGCAGGCCACCGTTGACGCGCTTGAAATCGAACTGCGCCAGACGCTCCGCTGCCCACTCGCCACATTCGAGCACACGCACGTTCTGCTTGGCCTTGGTCACTTCCAACGCTTCAGCGGAAATCTTCGGCGCGATGATCACTTCGACAAACTGACGATCGACGATTGCTTTGGCGGTCGCCGCATCGAGTTCGCGGTTGAAGGCGATGATGCCGCCGAACGCACTCTCCGGATCGGTGGCGTAGGCGAGCTCATACGCCTTGCCGATGCCGTCCAGCGATACCGCGACGCCACACGGGTTGGCGTGTTTGACGATGACACAGGCCGGTTTGACGAACGACTTCACGCACTCCAGTGCAGCGTCGGTGTCGGCGATGTTGTTGTACGACAGCTCCTTGCCTTGCAGCTGTTTCGAGGTCGACACCGAGGCCTCTTTGGCCTTGGCTTCGACATAGAACGCGCTGCGCTGGTGCGGGTTCTCGCCGTAACGCATCTCTTGCGACTTGGTGTACTGCAGGTTCCAGGTGCGCGGAAAAACGTCGCTGCCGCCCGGTACCTTGCGACCGAAATGGTTGGCGATGGCGCCATCGTAGGCGGCGGTGTGCTCGTAGGCCTTGATCGCCAGGTCGAAACGGGTGGCGAGTCTGGTTGCGCCGTTGTTGGCCTTCATCTCGTCGAGAATGGTGGCGTAGTCCGAAGCGTTGACGACGATGTTGACGAACGGGTGATTCTTCGCCGCCGCGCGCACCATGGTCGGGCCGCCGATGTCGATGTTCTCGATCGCGTCTTCCAGCGTGCAGCCGGGTTTGGCGACGGTCTGTTCGAACGGATAGAGATTCACCACCACCATGTCGATTGGCTTGATGTCGTGTTGCGACATCACCGTATCGTCAGTGCCGCGACGACCGAGGATGCCGCCGTGAACCTTCGGGTGCAGCGTCTTGACGCGGCCGTCCATCATCTCCGGGAAGCCGGTGTAGTCCGACACTTCGATCACGTTGATGCCGCTGTCGCGCAACAGTTTGTAGGTGCCGCCGGTGGAGAGGATCTCGACGCCGAAACCGGTGAGGGCACGGGCGAAGTCGACGATGCCGCTCTTGTCGGAGACGCTGATCAGCGCGCGTTTGACGGAAATCAGATCGGGGTGCTGGCTCATGTCGGTTCTCGCAGCAGATGAATGTGAAACAAAAAGTGGTTACGGAACGAAAAAGGCGTGGTGGAAAAATGCAAAAGGGGTGATTCCTCACCCCTTGGTAGCGTCGTCAGGAACTCAGAGCAGGTCGTACTCTTTCAGCTTCTTGCGCAACGTGCCGCGGTTCAGGCCGAGCAGCACGGCGGCTTTGGTCTGGTTGTTGCGGGTGTAGCGCAGCACTTCTTCGAGTAGCGGTGCCTCCACTTCCGACAGCACCATGTTGTAGACGTCGGTGACCGGCTGGCCGTCGAGGTGCTTGAAGTAGTTGGAGAGCGCGATGGCGACGCTGTCGCGCAGCGTCTGTGCCTGCGATACCGGTGCGTGCGTCAGATGCTGCTTGCCGGCATCGGCGGCGGGCAGCGCATCGGTGGAGAGCGACCCGGCATCGACGACGCTGTTGCTGGTGATGGCCTTGTTGATCGAAGTGACGGTGTTGTTCATGCAGCTAGATCCTCGTGCGTCGTCGGTGCAGTGGCGGTGTTGGCGAAATCGATCTGCTCGATCGCGGCGCACTGCGCGGTGGTGTCGGTCAGCTGGTTGAAGCGTCGCCTGGCATCGCTGCCATCGCGCAGGGCGTTCAGGTACCAGCCGATGTGTTTACGGGCGATGCGTACGCCCTGTTCCTCGCCATAAAAGGCATGCAGCGCGGCGAGGTGTTCGCGCACGATGGCGCGACGCTGCTGTGCTGCCGGCGCCGGCAGCAGTTCGCCGCACGCCAGATAGTGATTGATCTGCCCGCACAGCCAGGGCTGGCCCTGCGCGGCGCGACCGATCATGACGCCGTCGGCACCGGTGTAAGCCAGTACCGCAGCTGCTTTCTGTGGCGAATCGATATCGCCGTTGGCCAGCACCGGTATCGACACCGCCGCCTTGATCGCGGCGATGGTGTCGTATTCGGCGCTGCCCTCGAACTTGCAGGCGCGGGTGCGGCCGTGCACCGCCAATGCCTGAATGCCGCACTGCTCGGCGATACGCGCGACGGTGACGCCGTTGCGTTCGTCGCGCGACCAGCCGGTGCGGATCTTCAATGTCACCGGCACCGCGACCGCGCTGACCACCGCCTCCAGGATCTCGCGCACCAGCCCTTCATCGCGCAGCAGTGCGGAGCCGGCGGCGCGGTTGCAGACCTTCTTGGCCGGGCAACCCATGTTGATGTCGACGATCTGTGCGCCCGCTTCGACACAGGCGCGGGCGGCCTCGGCCATCCGTTGCGGTTCGCTGCCGGCGATCTGCATCGAGATCGGTCCGCTCTCCCCGCGCACATCGAGGCGGGTGCTCGACTTGCGGCTGGACCAGAGGCCGATGTCGCTGGTCACCATCTCCGACACCGCGAGGCCGGCGCCGAAGCGGCGGCACAGTTGCCGGAACGGGCGGTCGGTCACGCCCGCCATGGGCGCGAGCACGACACGACTGCTGAGCAGATACGGACCGATCGCGAGCACGGCTGTGTTCCGGTGGAGCGTGAGATGCGGAGTGTCGGCGCGACGGGCGGGCCGGCGAAGAGGGCGCAATCATACCCGCAGGGGAGGGGGGGTTAAAGTCTTGCGTTCAAGAAATGAACAGCGTATGGCGATGCGCGCCGCGCGATTTTTTCACGGAAAAACCGGCACAAATGGCGCGTCGTCGACCGCTCAGCGCGCGTCCGGCGGTGCCACGAACAGCTGGTAGTTGACGGCGCGGTTGCCGGGATCGGCGATGGTGAGGCCGATGTGAACCGGCTGCTGCATCGGCATCAGTGCCGCGCCGGCCTGTTCGCCGCCGAGGTAGTCCGCCGGTGTGAAGATGCCGCCGGCGACCGCGTCGCCGTTGAGGTCGGTGAACTGCAGCAGCAGGTTGGGATAGGGCTGCCGGAAGGTCGCGGTGTTGGTCAGGATGGCGTCGATCGCCAGTGCGCCGGGCCGGCTCGGATGGCTGCGCACGATCAGGCTGCTGGTGCGGATGGCCGCCAGTTCGTGATGCGGTGGCAGCGTGCAGCCGACCACGGCACAGAGCTGTGCCATCAGGGGGCGCTGCTCGCCGCGCGCCAGCGTCGGGAAGTTGAAGTGGATGTACTGGCCGACCAGCAGTGCGATGCCGGCGACCAGGCCGAGTCCCCACAGCAGTTTTGGCCAGCGCGGCTCGTGTACGAAGCGGTGCAGCTGCAGCGGCTCCGGTTCGAAGCTGCCGAGCAGGTGGCGGCCGCGAGTGCCGCCGTCGTCACCGATGCGTTCGTCGGCGCGCAGTGCCGACACCTCTCCGGCATCGCCGCCGAGCACGCGCTGCCACTCCTCCGACAGGTTGCCGCCGTCGGCGATTCCGGTGCTTTCGCGGCTGGCGCTGCGGCCCAGCTCGTTGATCGACAGGAACTCGGTCGACAGCTGCAGCTCCGGGTCGGCGGGGGCGGGGCGGATGCCGTAGTCTTCGTCGCCGAGATGCCAGTCGTCGGGGTGGTCATCGTCGCGGCGCTCATCGGCGTGGTGATTGGCGCCGAGCCGGCCGTCGTCGTAGTGGTTGTCGTACTGGCTGTCGTATCGATGGTTGTGGCGGGCGTTGCCGCTGTCGTCGGCAATCGGCGTGCTGGCGAGGATGTCGTCGAATTCGTCGAGCAGTGGGTCGGCGTCGCTGTCGAGCCGTTGCGCTGGCTCCGGAGACGGATTGTCATCGACCAGCAGCTGTTCGGCCCATGAGTCATCGGTGCCGGTTTCATCGTCGACCCGGTCCTCCTCGAAGCGGTTCTGTGGCTCCGGTGTCCAGCCGGCCGTTTCGAGGAAGTCGGGCGCCAGCGCGCCGTCGTCGGGGGCCAAGCGCGTCTGTTCCACGCTGGTATCGAGGAACAGCAGGCGGTCGTCGTCGCTGGTGAAGAAGCTGGGTTCGCGGTCGCTCGGGTCGTCGCCGAACAGCAGGTCGTCGTCGTTTTCGTCGCCGAAGCGCTCTTCGGCGTCGTGGTCGGACGTGGTTGCCACATCGTTCATGGCGGCCAGTGCGGCCTGCTCCAGCGCTTCATCCTCGCGCAGCACCTGCTCCTGCGCTTCGTCCTCGGCGCTCTGCTCTTCGACCCAGTGTTCACGGGCGTTGAAGATGTGCAGGCAGGAGCCGCAACGCACCGCGCCGGCGGCGATGGCCAGGTGGGCGTCGGTGACCCGGAACGAGGTGCCGCAACGCGGGCATTGGGTGATGCGGTAATCCATCGCGTATCGATCGCTGACCGGCAGTGGGTGGTGGAGACAGCTGTTATCGGGGTGGCGCAAGTGTAGCCGACGAGCGGCGCATTCCGTCCGCCATTTCACCCGGTTGTGGTCGCTTTGTGAAGTTGTCTCTCAAAACCGTGTCGCGGGCTCATCCGCGGTGGATGCCGCTGATTCGCACCCACTCCTCGCGTTGCGCCGGCGTCTCCAGGTCGCAGTGGGGGCGATAGGCCTGCAGTACCGCCTCCGCCTGCTCCGCGAGGATGCCGGAGAGTGCCAGCCGGCCGCCGGGCCGGGTGTGGCCGATCAGCAGCGGTGCCAGTTGCTGCAGCGGGCCGGCCAGGATGTTGGCCACCGTCACCTCGACCGCCAGGTTGGCGGGGCACTGCTCCGGCAGGTAGGTGAGCAGTCGCTCCGGCGCAATGCCGTTGCGGGCGGCGTTGTCGCGGGTGGCGACGAGGGCCTGCGGGTCGTTGTCGACGGCGATGGCGCGCTCGGCGCCGAGCAGCAGCGCGGCGATCGCGAGAATGCCGGAGCCGCAGCCGTAGTCGAGCACGGTCAGCCCGGCCAGCGGCTGGCTGTCGAGCCATTCGAGGCAGAGGGCGGTGGTCGGGTGGGTGCCGGTGCCGAAGGCGAGGCCGGGGTCGAGCTGCAACACGACGGCGTCGGGTTCGTCGATCTCGCTCCAGCTCGGGCAGACCCACAGCCGCTGGCCGAAGCGCATCGGTTCGAACTGGTCCATCCAGGCGCGCTCCCACGGCTGGTCGGCGAGGGCTTCGATCCGGCAGGCCGGCAGCTGGTCGCGCAGACAGCCGAGGTTGATCGCGAGGTCGTCGAGCGCGATGTCGATATCGGCTTCGGCGTCGAACAGTGCCACGACGCGGGTTTCGGACCAGAGTGGGCGTTCACCGACACCGGGTTCGAGCACCGGCTCGTCGGCGCTGTCCTGCAGCGTCACCGATAGCGCGCCGCTCTCCAGCAGCGCCTCTTCCAGTGTCGGGGCGGCATCGCGCGAACTGTCGAAGATCAGTTGTTGCCAGGGCATCGATGCTCTCCCGCCAGAAATGAAAAGGCCGGGCGGGTGCCCGGCCGTCGCTGTAAAAGTCTGCTCAGAGCCTGTTCACGGTCTGGCCGACGCGCAGCAGATCCGTGGGCGGGCTCTCAGGATTTCAGCAGCTTTTCCAGGTAGTGGATGTTCACTCCACCCTTCATGAAACCGGAGTCGCGCACCAGCATCCGCTGCAGTTCGGTGTTGGTGCGGATGCCGTCGACCACCAGTTCGTCGAGCGCCTGCCGCATCCGCCGCAGCGCCTCCTCGCGGGTGTCGCCGTGGGTGATCACCTTGGCGATCATCGAGTCGTAGTTCGGCGGTACCGAATAGCCGCTGTAGAGGTGCGAGTCGACGCGCACGCCGGGGCCACCCGGCGCATGGAAGTGCGTCACCTTGCCGGGGCAAGGCACGAAGGTGCGCGGATCCTCGGCATTGATGCGGCACTCGAAGGCGTGGCCGTGTGCCTTCACGTCGGACTGCCTGATCGACAGCTTCTGGCCGGCGGCGATCTTCAGCTGCTGCTTGATGATGTCGATGCCGGTGATCATCTCGGTGACCGGGTGCTCGACCTGCACACGGGTGTTCATCTCGATGAAGTAGAAGCCGCCATCCTGATAGAGGAACTCGAAGGTGCCGGCACCGCGATAGCCGATGTTGACGCAGGCGTCGGTACAGGCTTTCAGCACATCCTCGCGCACCTTGTCCGGAATGCCCGGCGCCGGCGCCTCTTCCAGCACCT
>CAYLRA010000062.1:0-12762 GCA_964386045.1 uncultured Verrucomicrobiaceae bacterium
GCGTACTGACGCTCGTCCAGCTCCAGCATGAACATGTTGGAGCCGAACTTGTCGGCATGACCGGAGCGCTGCCACAGCGACAGGTCGACCACCTGCGGCGTGCGGATCTCCTGGTACCCATGATCGAGCTGCTGCTCGCGCATGTAGTTTTCGATGGTCTTGTAGAGCGTCCAGCCGCGCGGGTGCCAGAACACCATGCCCGGCGCTTCCTCCTGCATGTGGAAGAAGTCGAGCTTCTTGCCGATCTTGCGGTGGTCGCGCTTCTCCGCCTCTTCAAGACGCAGCAGGTAAGCCTTCAGCTCCTTGGCATTGGCCCAGGCGGTGCCGTAGATGCGGGTCAGCATCTCGTTCTTCGAATCGCCGCGCCAGTAGGCGCCGGCCACCTTGGTCAGCTTGAACGCCTTCAGCTTGCCGGTGCTCGGCACGTGCGGACCGCGGCACAGGTCCATCCAGTCGCCCTGTCTGTAGACCGAGATCTCATCGGAAGCCGGCAGATCCTGAATGATCTGCACCTTGTACTTCTCGCCGAGCGCATCGAAGGTTTTGACCGCCTCGTCGCGACTCATGACCACGCGCTGCACGGCCAGGTCCTGCACCGCCAGTTCGGTCATGCGCTGCTCGATCTGCTCGAGATCTTCCGGCGTGAAGGGGCGCTCGTAGGCGAAGTCGTAATAGAAGCCATCCTCGATCACCGGCCCGATGGTCACCTGCGCGCCCGGGAACAGCTGCTGCACCGCCATCGCCAGCAAGTGCGCGGTCGAGTGGCGAATGATTTCGAGGCCATCGGTTTCGTCGCGCTCGGTGACGATGGCGAGCCGCACATCGCTCTCGATGGTGAAACTGGTGTCGACCAGACGATCATCGACGCGACCGGCCAGCGCGGCTTTCGCCAGACCAGCACCAATGCTGGCAGCGACCTCTGCGACCGTAACGGGATTCGGGAATTGACGCTGACTGCCGTCGGGAAGGGTGATTACAGGCATGGAAACTCCCTCAATGCCAGTGGTGCCCCCTACGAAAGGGCACGTGATCGGGATGGCATATAAATAAGCAGAAGCGGCGCCCATCAGCGCCGCGAGGGCGGAAAGGTACCTGTGGGCACCGTTGATGTAAAGCGAACCGCGCTCAAGCTGCCCGGTAAAAGACTTCCCCCTTTTCAGGACGAGTCGGCGACAACCCCGACTCGAAACGCGCCAGCAATGCCTGTTCGCGCTCGCGCGCCGTCGCCATCGCCGCCTGCCTGACCGGCCCGAAGCCGCGCACCTTCAGCGGCAGCGCGGCGATCTCCTCGGCCAGCGCCAGATTGCTGCGATCGAGTTTCGCCAGCAGTCGATCAAGCAATGCTTCGTAATCACCGACCATCTGCCGTTCGGCGCGCCGGTCAGCGCCATGGCCGAACGGATCGAACGGCGTACCGCGCAGGAACTTCAACTTCGCCAACGCACCGAACAGCGGCCAGATCCAGCCCGGCAACGCATATTTGCGCGGCCGGCCGGTATCGGGATCGACGCGCGCAAACAGCGGCGGCGCCATGTGGAACTGCAGCCTGTAACCGCCACTGAAGGTCTCGGTCAGGCGGCGCTCGAACTCGCCATCGCTGTAGAGACGAGCCACTTCGTACTCATCCTTGCAGGCCATCAGCTTGTAGAGGCTGCGCGCGACCGCCCCGCTCAGCAGCAGCTCCTCGCCGGGCAGCAGCAGCGACTGCTCGGCCACACGCACCCGTTCCACCAACGCGCGATAGCGGTCGGCATAACGTCGATTCTGATAGTCGACCAGACGCCGGGAGCGGTCGTCGACGATCTCGTCGAGCACCTGCAGCGGCTGCCACCGTTCACCGCCCTGCCCTGCCAGCGTCTCCACGGTCGCACGATCGTGCGCCGCGCGGCGCCCCCACTCGAAGGCACGCTTGTTGAAATCGACGGCGACGCCATTCAGCTCGACCGCCAGCGCGATCGCATCGGCGCCGACCGGCACCAGCCCCTGCTGCCAGGCATAACCCAGCAGGAACAGGTTGGCGCCGATCGAATCGCCGAGCAGTGCACGCGCCAGCGCGGTGGCATCGAGGAAATGGGCCTTGGCATCACCGCCCACCTCAGCCGCAATCGCGGCCCGCATGGCGCCGGCCGGAAAGACAGCGTCGGGATTGCGCACGAACTCGGCGGTCGGCACCGGCGCCTCGTTGACGACGGCCTGCGAGCGCTCGGCGTTGAGCCGCGCCAGCGCCTCACCTGACGCCGCCACAGCGAGGTCGCAACCGAGCAGCAGATCGGCATCGCCAGCGGGGATGCGCACGGCATGGATATCGGACTGCTTCGCGGCAACGCGGACATGGCTGACCACCGCGCCGAACTTCTGCGCCAGACCGGTCTGGTTCATCGTCGCGCAGCCCTTGCCTTCGAGATGCGCCGCCATCGCCACCAGCGCGCTGACCGTCAGCACACCGGTGCCGCCGACACCGGCAACGACGATATTCCACGGTTGCTGCAGCGCCGGCAGCGTCGGCTCAGGCAGCTCCTGCTCGCTTCTGATCGCCACCTGTTCCGGTTTACGTAAAGCGCCGCCGTGAACGGTGACGAACGACGGGCAGAACCCTTCGACGCAGCTGTAGTCCTTGTTGCAGGCGTCCTGATCGATTTGACGTTTACGTCCGAGCTCTGTCTCCAGCGGCAATACCGACAGGCAGTTTGAGACACGACTGCAGTCGCCACACCCCTCACAGACCGCCGCATTGATGAAGACCCGTTTCGGCGGATCGACCAACTCGCCGCGTTTGCGCCGGCGCCGCTTCTCGGCCGCACAGGTCTGCACGTAGAGCAGCACGGTGACGCCACGGGTCTCGCGCAGCTCGCGCTGCAACGTGTCGAGGCGACGGCGATGGTCGAGTGTCATCCCCTGCTGTTTCGGCACGCTGGATCGCAAGGCGCGTGGGTCGTCGCTGACCACGGCGATACGCTGCACCCCCTCGCCCTGCAACTGCTGAATCAGCCGATCGACCGGCAACTGGCCGTCCAGCGGCTGGCCGCCAGTCATCGCCACCGCATCGTTGTAGAGCAGCTTGAAGGTGATATTGACGTCAGCGGAAATTGCCTGGCGGATGGCGAGAATGCCGGAGTGGAAATAGGTGCCGTCGCCGAGGTTCTGGAACACATGCGGTGCATCGGTGAAGAACGATTGACCGATCCAGCTCACGCCTTCTCCACCCATTTGCGTGAACGTCAAGGTTGGGCGATCCGGCATCCAGGTCGCCATGTAGTGGCAGCCGATACCGCCCATGGCGTGACTGCCCTCCGGTACCTGGGTCGAGGTGTTGTGCGGGCAACCCGAACAGTAGTGCGGCACCCGCTCGATCAATGCGCCGCGCGACGACAGGTTACGCTCCTTGTCGGCGAGGAAGCGCAGCCTCTTCTCGATCGTCGCGCTGCTGTAGAAACGGCCGATGCGCGCAGCGATGGCACGCGCCACCTGCGCCGGTGTCAGCTCGCCGGTGTTCGGCAGCAGGTCGTTGCCCTGCTCATCGAACTCGCCGATCACGCGCGGACGTTCATCCACCGGCCAGTTGTAGAGCTGGCTGGTCAGCTGGTCCTCGATGATCGAGCGTTTCTCCTCGACAACGAGGATCTCCTCCAGTCCGCGCGCAAAGGCGTGGGTGGTCACCGGCTCCAGTGGCCAGCTCATGCCGACCTTGTAGACGCGCAGACCAATGCGCCCCGCCTCCTGTTCATCAATGCCGAGATCGTCGAGCGCCTGCATCACGTCGAGCCACGCCTTGCCGCTGGTGATGATGCCGAGGCGCGGCTGCGCGCTGTCGATGACGATTCGGTTGAGGTGATTGGCGCGGGCAAACTCGCGCGCCGCATAGATCTTGTACTTGTTGAGGCGCCGCTCCTGATCGAGCGGCTTGTCCGGCCAGCGCGCGTGCACGCCATCCGGCGGCAGTTCGAAATTGTCGGGGATGACGATATTCACGCGATGCGGGTCGATCTGCGCCGAGATCGCCGAGTCCATGTTGTCGGTGATCGCCTTCAGCGCCACCCAGCAGCCGCTGTAACGCGACAGCTCCCAGCCGAAGATGCCGAGGTCGAGCACCTCCTGCACATTGGCCGGCGCCAGCACCGGAATCGACGCGGCGATGAACATGTGGTCGGACTGATGCGGCAGCGACGACGACTTGGCGCCGTGGTCGTCGCCGCAGACCGCCAGCACACCGCCATGACGCGAGGTGCCAAAGGCGTTGGCGTGCTTGATCGCATCCATGCTGCGGTCGACGCCGGGACCCTTGCCGTACCACATGGCGAAGACACCGTCGTAACGCGCACCGTCGAACAGGTTGACCTGCTGGCTGCCCCAAACCGCCGTGGCGCCGAGATCCTCGTTGATCGCCGGCATGAACTTGATGTTGTGGCGAGCAAGATATGGCTGCGCCGCCCACAGCGACTGGTCGAGACCACCGAGCGGCGAGCCGCGATAACCGGAGATGAAGCCGGCGGTGTTGAGGCCGCGCTCGACATCGCGCTGGTGCTGCAGCATCGGCAGTCGCACCAGCGCCTCGATACCGGTCATGTAGGCGCAGGTGGCATCCAACGCGTACTTGTCATTCAGCGACATCTTTCTAAGCGGGACTGTGCGCACACCCATGACTCACCTCCTGGCAGTCCGGTCATCCCGTACCGTTTGACCACAAGCTCTTTCAACCATCAGCTTAAGTGGGAAGGTGCGCATTTTTTATGCAATCAGAGCGACAAATCGCCATACCTCTGCATTACTTATCCACAGATCAGCCAAATCAGGGGTTGGATCATGCCGACCGACACCGAACTGCCGCTCGATGCCCGCGACATCCAGATTCTGGAGCTGCTGCAGCAGGACGCCGGGCTGACCGGCGCCGATATCGCCAAACGGCTGCACCTGTCGCAGTCACCCTGCTGGCGACGCATCAACCGGATCGAACAGGCCGGGCTGATCCAGCGCCGGGTAGCGCTGCTGGATCGGGAGAAGCTCGGGATGGAGGTGGTGGTGTTCGCGACCATCAGCCTGTCGGCGCATGGTCGCACCCAGCTGCAGGTCTTCGAAGAAGAGATCGCTCGCCACCCGGAGGTGGTCGAGTGCTACACGATGACCGGGGCGTGGGACTACATGCTGAAGATCGTCACCCGCGACGTGCGCCACTACGAGCGCTTCATCCGCGAGCATCTGCTGGCGATGCCGGCGATCCGCGAGATGCACTCGCACATCGCCGTCACCGAGATCAAGAATTCGACCGAGCTGCCGCTGGGGACTCAGCTGCGGTGAAGGGTTACAACTCCAGCAGCGACAGCTGATGACCGCGCGCCTTCTTGCCGCCGGTCGCCGCCCCCATCGCATCATGGCAGCGCTTCTCGGCAGCACGCAGTTCGATCTGCAATTCCGCAATATCGTCGAGCTGCTGCTTGAGCAATGCCTGCTGACCTTCGATGTTCTGCAACCACTCCTGCAGCTGCTTGACCGGCACCGCCTCGTGTTCGCAGGCATGCATGATGCGGCGCGCCTCCTCGATCGAGAAACCGAGCCGCCGCCCCTTCAGGATCAGCGCCAGCCGCAGCCGGTCGGCGACCGAGAAGATACGGCGAGTCCCCTGCCGCTTCGGCGACAGCACACCCTTCTCTTCATAGAAACGAATGGTGCGGGTGGTGATATCGAACTCCTTGGAGAGCTCGGAGATGGAGTAGGTCGTGGCCACGATTAATTCCATTGACGTGAACGGCAGAACAGGCCGCGCATGTTGACGTAAACGGAATGAAGTGGAAAGAGCAAAACAGAGCCCGGAAAGCGAAAATCCGGATGTTGACGGCAGTGCTGGTGTCATTCCAGAAACGACCGCTGTCCAGGCATGAAAAAGCCCGCACTTAGCGGGCCTCTTCACGGCTTTTCCCCCTCACTCCGCACGAGCCTTCGCATCGCGATAGACCCGTCCCTTTTCACGCTTGCCAACGGCGATAACCGTCACCACCAACCGCCCATCCAGCACCTCATAGACCAGCCGATACCCCAGCGAGCGCAACTTGATCTTGTAGCAGCCGGGCATGTCGCGCAGCTTGTCCGCCTCGACATGCGGGCTCTCCAGCCGCTCTTTCAATTTGTGCGCAAACTGAAGACGGATCGTGCTGTTGAGCTTGTCCCACTCTTTCTTTGCCCTGGTATCAAACTCCAGGTGGTACTTACCTTTCTTCGGTGCCCCCGGCTTCTTTGATGAGGTCATTTACATCCACTCGAATGGTCGGGCCACCACGTCGTTCCCGGACAAGCTCGGCCAGGCGCATATCATCGATCGCCTCGAGCATCGCCTCGTAAACAGCAGGCGGAACCGCATAAAAAGCCGGCTCGTTGCGATTGAGGATTACGACCACTTCGCCGCCGCCATCGCGGATGGTGCCCATTGGGTCCCGTTTAAGATCCGTGACCGACGCTGCAACGTCAGCCAGAACCGCGAATGTCATCGTCATGTGAGTCTCTCTGCCTTTGTCGTCTTCAAGTATGGTGATGCAAAAGCGCACCCAATATAGATCATTTAAAAGCGCGATAAAAGGTGTCTTTAGTGGCTGTATCGTTTTCACAGTGATTTCTTGACATTTTCACAAGGCAACAAAAAGCCCGCACTGATGGCGGGCTGATTGCCTGATTTCTCAGGAGATGTTTGGTAGGCACGATTGGACTCGAACCAACGACCCCCACCATGTCAAGGTGGTGCTCTAACCAGCTGAGCTACGTGCCTGTTGCACCGGCCATTACAGCGTTGCCGGGTAACAAGAGCCGCGCATTATAGAGATGCGTCCGCAGGTCGACAACACCTTGCAGCAACGATTTTTTCGTTATGCCAGCGCCTCGAACTTGAGCGCCGCGATCTCGTCGCGCAGCCGCGCCGCCTCCTCGAATTCGAGATTCTTCGCGCACTCGAACATGCGCTGCTGCAGCCGGACAATCTCGGCCTCGCGCTCGACCGGCGACATCTCGCTGACGCGCCGCCCGCCATAGGCCGCCGCGGGTTCCGCCACCTGCCGCCCCTTCGCACCGCGCTTGCCACGAGAGCCGGGCACACTGCGCGCGCCCTCAAGGATATCGGTGACCTCCTTGCGCACGCCTTTGGGCACGATGCCGTGCTCCGCGTTGAATCGGGTCTGCCTGTCGCGGCGGCGCTCGGTTTCGTCGATGGCGCGCCGCATCGAACCGGTGATGTTGTCCGCGTAGAGGATTGCCCTGCCGTTCAGGTTGCGGGCGGCACGGCCGATGGTCTGGATCAGCGAACGCTCGCTGCGCAGGAACCCCTCCTTGTCGGCGTCGAGGATCGCCACCAGCGACACCTCGGGCATGTCCAGCCCCTCGCGCAGCAGGTTGATGCCGACCAGCACGTCGAACTGGCCGAGCCGCAGGTCGCGGATGATCTCGACCCGCTCCACCGTATCGATATCGGAGTGCAGGTAGCGGACGCGAACGCCATGATCGCCAAGATAGTCGGTCAGGTCTTCCGACATTCGTTTGGTCAGCGTCGTCACCAATACCCGCTCACCGACAGCAACGCGCTTGCGGATCTCCGACAGCAGGTCATCGACCTGGGTCTGTGCCGGTCGTACTTCGATCTGTGGATCGACCAGCCCGGTCGGTCGCACCACCTGCTCCACCACCCGCGCCGCGTGTTCACCCTCGTAGGGACCGGGCGTCGCCGAGACGAAGACGACCTGCGGCACCAATTGCTCCCACTCGTCGAAACGCAGCGGACGGTTGTCGAGTGCCGACGGCAGGCGGAAACCGTATTCGACCAGCGTCTCCTTGCGCGAGCGGTCGCCCTTGAACATGGCCCCGATCTGCGGCACCGACACATGCGACTCGTCGACGACCACCAGCGCCTCCGGCGGCAGGTAGTCGAACAGCGTCGGCGGCGGCTCGCCCGGCGCGCGCCCGGACAGATAGCGGGAGTAGTTCTCGATGCCGTTGCAGTAACCGAGCTCGCGAATCATCTCGATGTCGAAACGGGTGCGCTGCTCCAGCCGCTGCGCCTCCAGCAACTTGTCGTTGGCGCGCAACCAGGTCAGTCGCTCACGCAGCTCCACTTCGATCCGGTCAACCGCATTCAGCATCACATCGCGCGGCGTGACGTAGTGGCTGCTCGGAAAAATGGTAAAGCGCGGCAGCTTCTCCAGCAGCTCGCCAGTCAACGGATCGAAGGTGCGGATAGTGTCGATCCGATCATCAAACAGCTCGATCCGCACCGCGTCGCGCTCCGATTCGGCCGGAAAGATGTCAATCACGTCACCGCGCACGCGAAAGTTGCTGCGCGAAAAGGCGACATCGTTTCGTGTGTACTGCAGCTCGGCCAGCCGCCGCAGTAGCGCGCGCTGGTCGACCTGCTCGCCGCGCACCATGTGCAGCACCATCCTGAAGTACTGCTCGGGGTCGCCGAGACCGTAGATCGCCGACACGGTGGCGACGATCAGCGCGTCCTTGCGCTCCATCAGCGCCTTGGTCGCCGACAGCCGCATCTGCTCGATGTGCTCGTTCACCGAGGCATCCTTCTCGATGAAGGTGTCGGAGGACGGCACGTAGGCCTCGGGCTGGTAGTAGTCGTAGTAGGAGACGAAATACTCGACGGCGTTGTTCGGAAAGAACTCCTTGAACTCGCCGTAGAGCTGCGCCGCCAAGGTCTTGTTCGGCGCCATGACGATGGTCGGCCGCTGCACCGCCTGCACGACATTGGCGACGGTGAAGGTCTTGCCGGAACCGGTCACCCCCAACAGCGTCTGCGCATGCAGGCCGGCGTTGATCCCCTCGACCAGCGCCGCGATCGCGCCCGGCTGATCGCCGGCAGGAGCATAGGGGGAATGGACCTTGAACGGCCTGCTCATCGACGCCCTCCAGCGAACATCTCGACTCGACCGGCGATGGTAACCCGCGACCGGCCACGTGGCCCAGCACCGCACCCGGCCAACCGTTCGAGCATCGCGCCGGGAGCAGGATTTGTTCGAATTTTCATCACGTTAAGCCGCCAAAAAGCGGTTGACGACCCAGGAATGGCCCTATATGATGCGCGCCTCACGTGATGAGCGTGACCGACTATTCCGCCTTAGCTCAGTCGGTAGAGCAACTGACTGTTAATCAGTGGGTCGCTGGTTCGAGCCCAGCAGGCGGAGCCAAATCGAATGGCCTAAGGCCATCAAAAAAGGGGTTGCAGCGATGCAACCCCTTTTCTTTTTCCGGGATTTTGCCCCGCCGGGTGGCGGGGCAACCTACCAGCTACTTCAACACGATATTGGCGCGATTGTCTTCAATGACCGCCGCGCCGATACCTTTCACTTCAGCCAGATGCTCGACCGACTTGAACGGACCGTGCTCGTTGCGATAAGCAACGATTGCCTTGGCGCGCGCCTCCCCCACCCCTTTCAATGACGCGGCCAGCGTCACTTCGTCGGCCGTGTTGATATTGACTGGGGATACCGCCTTGCCCGCCGCATAACCGAACGGCGAAAGCGCAAGCAGCAGGGCGAAACAGAAAGCGGAGAACGCTTGTTTGAAGGTAACGGATTGCTTGAACGTCATGATGTCACTCCTTGACCAGACGCGGATTGAAATGAAAAGCAGCCACACCGGGTGGATGTGACAGGACAACATTAACGCCTACCGCGTTCAGTTGATGCGATCGATTTCACCAATTATCGATTGCAGTGCCTGCAACGGATCGACAGCACGCGTGATCGGGCGACCGATCACCAAGTAGTGACTTCCTGCCGCCAGCGCCGAGGCCGGTGTGGCGATCCGGCTCTGGTCGTCGAGTGCCGCGCCGAGCGGTCGAATACCGGGAGTCACCAAAACGAAGTCGGCACCGAAATGACCGCGCAACGCGGCCGCCTCCTGTGCCGAGCAGACCACACCATCCAGCCCGGCATCGCGCGTCAGCGCGGCCAGCCTCAGTACCTGCTGTTCAGGCGTCGCCGGTACGCCGACCGCAGCCAGCTGCTCGCCATCCATGCTGGTCAACACCGTCACAGCGATCAACAGCGGCGCCTTTTCACCAAAGGGTTCCAGCGACTTGCGCGCTGCCTCCAGCATCTGCGGTCCGCCACTGGCGTGCACATTGACCATCCAGACACCGAGCTCTGCGGCTGCGGCAACGGCACCGGCCACCGTGGCCGGTATGTCGTGAAACTTCAGGTCGAGGAATATCTCGAAACCGCGCCCGCTCAGGCGCCGCACCAGCTCCGGCCCGCCGCGGGTGAACAACTCCTTGCCCACCTTGAGCCGGCACAGTGCCGGATCGAGGCGGTCGGCCAGCGCTTCGGCATCGGCGGCACGCGGGTAGTCGAGAGCAACGAGAATCGGAGCGGGAGACATCGTTCAATCCGTATCGAGTGCGTGCAGCGGCTGGAAGGTGCCCCACTGCTTGCAACTGGGGCACTGCCAGTGCAGCTGCCGCACGGCAAAACCACAATGGCCGCACTGAAAGGCAGCGCGATCAAAAACCAGTTTCTGCAGCGTCGGCTCAAGTGCTTTCCACCAGCCATCGCCCTGTTCGAGCTGCAGCAGCGCCAATGCTGTACGCAGCGACGGGTGGCGCTCTACCTGGGTGCGCAGGAATATCCGGGCGGCATCATCGCCTTCGGCGCTGCGGATTTCAGCGACCATCGCCTCCAGCGCGCCAGCACTGTGACCGCTGTCGAGCAGCCCCTGCAAAGCCTCTCGATAACGCGCAGGCTCGCCGGCGGCGCAACAGGCTTCGCGCAGTTTCGGCAACACGGCGGCCAGCAACGCTGGATGGCCCGCCTGCAGCTTCTGCAGTGCCGCCACTGCCGAAGCGTGATCCCCCACCCGCAGGTCCAGCTCTGCCAGCTGCAGCAGCGCGCGCGGGCTGTTGCTGTCGCGCTGCTGCGCCTGTTGCAACTGCGCACGCGCAGCATGCGTGTCGTCATGCTGCAGTGCCTGCTGCGCCAGCTCGCAGTGGAAGTGCGAGATCGCCCGCGTCAAAGCGACATCGACGGGCGGCGAGCGCAGCAACGGGTTCTTGCGCGGCAGCAACTTGACGGCGATGTCGATCGCCTTCTGCCACTCCTTTTCGGCCTGATAGATCTCGACCAGATGGCGCCGCGCCGTCGCGCGCAGCTCCTCCGACTGTTGCACCAGATCGAGCAGCAGTTTTTCGGCGCGGTCGAGCAGGCCCGCACTGATGAAGTCGCGCGCCAGCTCAAGATGTGCCTGCTGCAGTCGCTGTGGCGGCAGGTCCGGCCTGGCCAGCAGGTTCTGGTGAATCTGAATCGCCTGCTCGACGACACCCTTGCGACGCATCAGATTACCGAGCGCCAGATGTGTATCGAAGGTTTCCGCGGTTACCGGCAGCGATTCGATGAAGGCATCGATCGCCTCGTCGGCACGCTCGTTCAGCAGGTAGTTGAGCCCTCGGTAATACTGGCGGTAGGCCGCCGCCATACCCTGGGCGAAGGGTGGCGCGCCGCTGGCGTAACGCCCCAGCAGCCAGCCACAGACAATGGCGCTGAATACCAGCAGGAATAACCAGAAAGGCGTCATATCAATTCGCAGCCGGCGCCTTCAGCTGCGCCAGCTCCTTTTCGCACTGGCTCAGTTGGCGTTTCAGCTGCATCTGCCGGGCCTGAAGCCGCAGCAGCGCCGCACTGCCTGCCAGCAGACCCGCAACACCTCCGACCACGAAGGCGACGATCAGCCAGGTCGCCAGCGGCCTTGCAGAGGTCTGCAGTACCAGAAGATCGACTGCCACCTCGGTTGCGTTCTGCACCGAGAACAGCAGGCCGAGCACCAGCACGCCCAGCAGCAGGACTGCTATCAGCAACCGCAAGATCCAGCGCATGGCACACCCTTGAATTTGGCAGGAATATCTCCGTCGACATCAGCGGAGAGATCCTTCGCCCATAAAAAAACGGCATGGCCGGCGACCATACCGTTTCACTTTGCGGCTGACAATCTCCCCCGTGGTTATCCCCACAGCGAAGCTGCACCGCCCGTCAGACTCGCCCGATGCTCAGGTTGACCCGCTCGCGCATCTCCTTGCCCGGCTTGAAGTGCGGGACATACTTGCCCGTCAGCTCCACGGTATCGCCCGTCTTCGGATTGCGCCCCTGGCGCGGCTCGCGGTAGTGCAGCGAAAAGCTGCCAAAACCACGAATTTCGATCCGCTCCCCCGAAGCCAATGTCTGCGACATGTGCTCAAGGATGGTTTTCACCGCCAGCTCGACATCTTTCTGCGAAAGCTGCGGCTGGCGACTGGCGATACGTTCGATCAACTCGGATTTGGTCATGGCACTGCCGATCCCCATCAGAACCCACAAGGAGTGTCGCCACTCCCTGCAACCAATGCTCGGGTTCCTCGATTACTGGTTCTGCATCTGTTGCTTGATCAGGTCACCGATGGTGGTCGGTGCAGCCTGTTCAACTTCCGTTTCGCGGTGAGCACGAACAGCCTCTTTCTCATCATCGAAGTCCTTGGCCTTGATGGAGAGGCCAATTGCCCGATTCTTGCGATCGACGCTGATGATCTTCACCTCGACGCTGTCGCCCACCTTCAGTGCGTTGCGGGCATCCTCGACCTTGTCGCGGCTGATTTCGGAGGCTTTCAGCACACCTTCGATATCGGTTGCGAGGGTGATGACGGCGGCCTTGGCATCCACTTCCTTGACGGTACCGTTGACGATGGCGCCCTTGTCATTGGTCGAAACATAGCTGGAGAACGGATCCATCTCCAGTTGCTTGACGCCCAGCGAGATGCGC
>CAYLRA010000063.1:0-11620 GCA_964386045.1 uncultured Verrucomicrobiaceae bacterium
ACAGATTGATCTTCAGCGCCTTCGCCTTGGCGAGCAGGTCGCTGTTGATGCTGACGTTGGTCGGCTTTTTGGGGGCGAGGGTGTCAATGACGGCGTTCATGCGCATACCTCATGGGCAAACAATGCGCATATCATATGTGCGCATCAGGTGCGCTGCAATGCGGCAAAAGCTACGAAACTGGTTGTAAACGAGGGCAGCAGGAGGGCGTTTCAGAATTGGTACTTGGGGGCACAGGGGCGGAACATACCCGCCTGCGCACTTTCAACTCGCTGATATTTGGCGCATTCCATGTTTCTACTAATATCTATAAGGTTAGTAGATTGATTCGGCGCCCATCCATATACTAACTTCTGTCAAATTAGTATTTAGCAGGGGCTGCTCGTGAAAGTACCGCCACCCCCCCCCATCTTCGATCAGGCCATCCAGTCTTGGGGAGACAGGCTCAAGGACCTCTTGCCCCTCGTGATCGGCGGTGGGCTGAGCCCTGTTGATCCCAAAGGGCGCTATCTCCACTGGGACAAGCTGAGGCACCTGCCTCCACCCCCGGGTTACACCCCCGAGCTGTACTGGTTCGCCACGCGCTTTGCACGCAATGCGATCACCAGGCAACTACCGTTCTTTCGGGACAAGCTCGGCAAGCCGTTTGCCTTCTGCATGCCGGACACGGTTATCCGCGACATCCTCTGGATCAGTGAAAATGCAACGGGAGCCATCCAGGCAGACGCCCGCATCAGCGATCCGCGTTTCAAGCCAACCTACCTCATCAACTCGCTCATCGAAGAGGCCATCAGCTCGAGCCAGCTGGAAGGCGCCTCGACCACCCGTCGTGTTGCCAAGGAAATGATCAGAACGGGGCGAGACCCCGAGACACATTCAGAAAGAATGATCTTGAACAACTACCGTGCAATGTCCTTTTTGCGGGGTCTGAAAGACGACCTGCTTACGCCGTCCATCGTTTTTGAGCTGCACAAAATTCTGACCGAGGGAACGCTCTCGGGTGATGATGCGGACAAAGCCGGCGCCTTCAGAGGGGATTCAGATGACATCTGCGTCTTTTCCAGAGACGAACAGACGGTCCTTCATGTCCCACCCCCCGCGCATGAACTGCCGGCAAGGCTGCAAACTCTTTGCAACTTCGCGAACAAGGTGGATGAAACGGATCAGACCTACATCCCGCCGATCATCAGAGCCATCATCATCCACTTCATGATTGGGTACGATCACCCGTTTGTCGATGGCAATGGCAGAACGGCCAGAGCTTTGTTTTATTGGATGATGGCCAGGGAACATTTTTGGCTGATGGAATACATCTCCATCTCACGCGCCATCAAAAAGGCGCCGGCCCAATACATGTACGCCTATCTGTACACCGAGACCGACGGCAATGACCTGACGTATTTCATCGTCCACCAACTGGAAATGATCCGGGAAGCGATCAGGGATCTGCATGCGTATCTGGTCAAAAAGGCCGAGCAGCAAAAGGAGACCGAATCCATCTTGCAAAAGTCCGGTCTGAACAATGTGCTCAATTTCCGGCAGCTCAGCCTGATCAGAAATGCCCTTAAAAACCCGGGGGCCGAGTACACCATCAGAAGCCACCAGTCCTCGCACTCGGTGGTCTATCAAACGGCGAGGACGGATCTGTTGGATCTCTCTGACAAATACGGGCTGCTGAAAAAATTCAAATCGGGGAAGAAGGATGTCTTTATCGCGCCGGCAAACCTCGATGAGCTCATACAACGATTCAAGAAATGATTCAGCCACCCCACCTTCTGAACACCAGCGACGTATTGATCCCCCCGAACGCGAAATTGTTGCTGACGGTGTACTCGCTGTCGAACTCGCTGCCGCTGCCGGTGAGGTAGTCGAGTTCGCCGCAGCGCGGGTCGATGTTGTCCAGATTGACGGTGGGCGCATACCAACCGCGATTCATCATTTCGATGGTCAGCCACGCTTCGATCGCGCCGCAGGCGCCGAGCGAGTGGCCGAAGTAACTTTTCAGTGAGCTGATTGGCATCTTGCTGCCGTAGACGGCGTTGGCCGCCTGGGTTTCGGCGATGTCGCCCTGTTCGGTGGCGGTGCCGTGGGCGTTGACGTAGCCGATGGCGGAGGCGGGCACGCCGGCGTCGTCGAGCGCCTGCTGCATGACGACGCGCATCGTGTCGGAGGAGGGCTGGGTGATGTGCTGGCCATCGGAGTTGCAGGCGAAACCGACGATCTCGGCGTAGATGGTCGCACCGCGAGCCTGTGCGTGTTCCAGTTCCTCCAGCACCAGTGTGCAGGCGCCTTCGCCGATGACGAGGCCGTCGCGGTCGCGGTCGAATGGGCGCGGTGCCAGTTCGGGGTTGTCGTTCATCTGGCTGGTCGCGTACAGCGTGTCGAACACCGCCGCCTGCGACGGGCACAACTCTTCGCCGCCACCGGCCAGCATCATCTTCTGGCGACCGAAGCGGATCGCCTCATAGGCGTAGCCGACACCCTGGCTGCCGGAGGTACAGGCGCTGGCGGTGGGAATGATGCGACCGCGCATGCCGAAGAAGACGCCGATATTGACGGCGGCGGTGTGGCTCATCAGTTCGACGTAGGTGGTGGCGCCGATGGTGCGCGTACTGTTGTTCAGCAACATCTTCGAGAAGCTGACCATTGCTTCGGAGCTGCCGGAGCAGGAGCCGTAGGCGATGCCCATGGAGCCGTCGCGGACCTCTTCGCTGCCGAGCAGGCCGGCATTGTCCAGCGCCATCTCGGAGGCGCTGGTCGCCATCAGCGCGACGCGGCCCATGCTGCGCGTCTGCTTGCGCGTGTAGTGCGCCGGCTTCTCGAAGTCGGGCACCGGTGCGCCGAGCTGGGTCAGCAGGCCGTCGAATTCGCTCCATGCCGGCATGCGCCGCGTTGCCGTGCGTCTGGCGCGCAGCGCAGCGCCGACGCTGCTCCAGTCATTGCCCAGTGCGGTGACGGCGCCAAAGCCGGTGACGACTACTCGTTTCGGATTCACAAAATTCCCTCTCAACAAAGACCGCCGTTGACTGCAATCACCTGCCGCGTGATGTAGGCGGCTTCGTCCGACATCAGGAATGCGACGGTACCGGCCACCTCATCGGCGCTGCCCAGGCGTTGCATCGGCACCATCTTCAACATCTCTTCCAGTGGCAGCTCATCGGTCATCTCGGTCTCGATCAGCCCCGGTGCGACGCAGTTGACGGTGATCCTGCGTTTGGCCAGCTCCAGCGCCAGTGCTTTGCAGGCGCCGATGATGCCGGCCTTGGCGGCACTGTAGTTGACCTGGCCGCGATTGCCCATGATGCCCGACACCGACGACATCGCGACGATGCGACCGCCGCGTTTGGCGCGCACCATCGGCATCACCAGTGGTTGCAGCACGTTGTAGAAGCCATCGAGGTTGGTGCGCAGCACCGCATCCCAATCTTCGCCCGGCATTGCCGGAAAGGCGTTGTCGCGGGTGATGCCGGCGTTGCAGACCACGCCGTAGTAACTGCCGTTGGCGGCGATGTCGCTCTCCAGCGCCTGCCGACAGGCGGCGCGGTCGGCGATATCGAACTGCAGGATGCGTGCGCGACGACCGAGCGCGGTGATTTCGGCGGCGGCGCTCTCCGCGTCACCGCGACCGCTGCGGCAGTGCACAGCAATATCGAAACCGGCGCGTGCGAGTCGCAACGCAATGGCACGGCCGATGCCGCGGCTGGAGCCGGTGACCAGCACGGTCTTCTCAACCGTGATCTCCTTCGTTGTCATTCGCTTGTCCTTGTCTGTTGCGAGTCTGGAAAGGCCGCTGCCAGCGCCGCCTCGGTGCCTTTGACGAACAGCTCGGGCTGCTCGGGCAGGAAGGCGTTGATGCGCGCGGTTGCGATTATCGCGCTGTCATCCGGCGTGCGACCTTCGATACGGCAGGCGAAGGAGCCGAGCCCATCCGCTTCGCTGTAGAGCACGTCGATATGCACGGTCAGTTCGCTGCCGATCGGGAACAGTTCGACGCTGCTCTCGTAACGACGCGCGCCGAGCAGAAATCCAACCACGACCGCCTTGCCGTGTTCGATCCGCTGCGCGCCGGCCCAGGCGCCGATGGTCTGCGCCATGTATTCGACGCCGACCCACGCCGGTACGCCGCCGAGCGTCGCATCGCAGAACGGCGATTGCTCGCCGATGGTGATGCGAGCGCTGGCCTGGTCGACGCTGCAGCCGAGCATTGCGTCGAGCAACAACATCGGCGCGCGATGCGGCAGAAGTTGTTCCGGCGTGTAGCTCACGTCATTCATGCATCGCCCTCGATGATCACCGCGCAATTGCTGCCGCCAAACGCAAACGAATTGCTGAGAAGATAGCGGGTGCGATCGCGCGGCAGCGGGCGCGCAGCGAGCAGCAGATCGATGGGTGCCAGCGCGGGATCGAGTACGGTCGTTCCCACTTGCGCCGGCACCCGTTGATCGCGATTGTCCGCCGACAACAGCAGCCAGCACAGCGCCGCTTCGGTAGCGCCAGCCGCGCCGAGCGTGTGGCCGGTCAGCGCCTTGGTCGAGCTGCACGGCGTGCTGTTGCCGAACAGTCGATGCACGGCGAGACTCTCCATCGCATCGTTCTGCGGCGTGGCGGTGCCGTGCAGATTGATGTAGTCGATCTGTTGCGCTGTCAGGCCGGCATCGTCGAGCGCCGCGCGCATCGCCGCCTCGGCGCCGATACCGTCCGGGTGCGGCGCCGAAATATGGTGTGCATCGGCCGCTTCGCCAACACCGGCGAGGCGGATCGGCCCCGCGTCGCGCGTCAACAGAAACAGCGCGGCGCCTTCACCGATATTGATGCCGTCGCGATCGGCGGCAAACGGCTGGCAGCGCTGCGCTGCCAGTGAATCGAGCGCGGCGAAACCATTCAGCGTCAGTCGGCACAGGGAGTCGACGCCGCCGACCAGCACCGCGTCGCACAGATCGAGATCGAGCAGATTGCGCGCGCTGGCGAATGCCTTCGCGCTCGATGAGCAGGCGGTGGAGACGGTCAGTGCGAGGCCATCGAGTTCGAGCAGTCGCGCCAGCGATTCGGCCGGTGCGCCGATCTCCTGCTGGCGGTAGTCGTAGGCGTCCGGTATCGGTTCGCCGCGTGCGCCCTCATTTGTGTTGACTACGGCGGCCACGGCTGCTTCACCTTCGCCGATACCCGAGGTGCTGGAGCCGAGCACGACGGCGATGCGGTCGCGACCGTGCCGCGCGATGGCGTTGTCGACTTCGGTGCGAATCTGGTTCAGTGCCGCCAGCAGCAGCCGGTTGTTGCGACTGTCGAATTGCGCCAGATGTCCGGGCCATGCCGGCAGTTGCGCCGCGACGGCGCCGACCCAGACGCTGCGTTCCGGCACCCAGCCGGACTGTGCCTGCAGCCCCGGCGCGCGACCGGCCAGCAGATGGGTCAGCACTTCGCCGCGGCTGTTGCCGAGCGCGTTGACCAGCCCGAGTGCCGACAGCGTGTAGTGGCGGTTCATGGTGCGCTGAACTCAAGCGGTGTGACGCGGTAGTGATAGTTCCAGCGCCGCTGCGTCAGCGCCACCGGTTGTCGCCACGCTTCGTCGGCGGCGCGTTCGATGGCGGTTTCGACGGTGTCGGCGCGACGCAGCTCGAAGCCGCTTGCCGTTGGTTGCCACTGCAGGGCCGGCGGCAGGTTGGCGGCAATCGCCGCGCTCGGCCACAGCGCCAGTTGCAGCTCCATCAGCACGATTTCCGGCTTCCACTGCGGCGGCAGCAGCGGCGATGGCGTGATCGTCACCGTCGTGCCGTGCTGCTGCAGCTGGAACAGCGCGGTGCCATCCGGTGTGGTCGCCACCAGCGCCAGCCGGTCGCCGCGCTTCTCCATCGAGAAGAGCCAGACCGCGCGTTGTTCGCCAATCTCGAAGTCGATGCGCTGCAGTGCGTCGAAGTCGACCGGTAGCAGTGCCGGCGACAGCGGTTGCCAGCGACCGCCCCCCGGCAGTGGTGCGCTGCCCTGTGGCTGCAACAGCGCGCAGCTGCTCAACGTCAGCAACAGCAGCGACGACAGCAGGGTGGTGAACAGGCGTCTTGAGTGGTTCATGGCGTGCATGGGCTGCCGCGCGTCAACCGGCGCGGCAGATCTGGGACAGCACGTTGATGCGGCGCTCGCCATCCCTGACGAACGGGTTGTCGTTATCCCAGGCGTAGCCGGCCAGCACCGAGCAGATCATCGCCTTCACCCGCTCCAGTTGCGTGTGGTGGAAGATGATCGACTGGAAGCGCTCGTCGTACCACGAGGTGACGAAGGCGCGGAACGAGTCAACGCCGTGTTTCAGCGGCTGCGCGAATTCGCTCTGCCAGTCGACGCTTTCGCCGCGGAACTGACGGTCGAGCAGCTGCGCCGCCAGCGATGCCGATTTCATCGCGATGGTGACGCCGGACGAAAACACCGGGTCGAGAAACTCGCCGGCGTTGCCGAGCAGTGCATAGCCGTTGCCGCAGAGATTCTTGACGCCGGCGCTGTAGCCGGTGATCTCGCGCACCGGCAGGATCGGTTTGGCGCGCGCCAGCAGCGCGGCCAGCGGCGGCTCCGAACGCATGATCGCGAACAGCTTCTCTTCGCTGCTGCCTTCGAATTTGTCGAGGAAGGATTTTTCGGCGACGACACCGAACGAGGCGGTGCCGTTGGCGAACGGGATCAGCCAGAACCAGACATCGCGATGTGCGTTGTGCACGGTGATGAGGATCTTGTCGCGGTCGAACCAGTCGGCGTCGATGTTGTCCTCGATGTGGGTGAACAGCGCCTGGCGCACCGGAAACTTCGACGGCACATGCAGATCGAGCAGGCGCGGCAGCACGCGGCCGAAGCCGCTGGCGTCGAGCAGGAATCTGGCGCTGAGTTGCTGCGCGTTGCCGGCGTCATCGGTGTAGTCGACGACGGGCTGTTCGCCGCTGACATCGACGGCGGTGATCTCGTGGCGGTAACGAATATCGGCGCCGAAACGCGCGGCTTCGTCGGCGAGAATCTTGTCGAACCTGGCGCGTTGCACCTGGAAGGTGGTGCCCCAGCCCGGCGAGGTTTTTTCGCTGAAGTTGAAGGTGGTGTACTGGTCGCCGCGCAGGAACGCCGCGCCGTTCTTGAACTGGAAGCCGCCGGCCTGCACCGCCTCCATCATGCCGGCCTCCTCGATGAACGCCATGCTCTGCGGCAGCAGGCTCTCGCCGATCGAGAAGCGCGGGAAGGTCTCCTTCTCCAGCACCCGCACCGAATAACCCTTCCGCACCAGCAGCGCGGCGGCAATCGCGCCCGACGGGCCGGCGCCCATTACCAGCACATCGATATCGTCACTGCCGCGATTTGTTGTCGTCATGGTTTCAGCCTGTCCGTGCCCAAGAGGTTGTTGACGGGAGTTGCCCTGCCCAAGACCAGCGGCGCCAGCAGCATCGAGCCGGCGACACCGATGAATACGGTCAAACCAAACGCGCGCACCGCGGCGGTGTCGCTCAACGCTAGCAGGCCGAACGACAGCTCGGTCGACAGCGCCGACAACACGATGGTCAGCATGGTGGCGGCGGTGTGGTCGCCGGCTTCGACCAGGAACAGCGCGTAGTCGACGCCGATGCCGAGTACCAGCAGCAGCGCCAGCAGATGGAACAGGTTGAGCTGTTCGCCGAACCAGCCGAGACCGGCGATGGTCAGCAGCGCGGCGAGGGCGGTCGGCAGCATAACAGCGGTGCCGCGCCGCCAACCATAACGCCAGATCAACAGCGCCAGGATGGCGCCGTAACCGAGCGCGATCAGCCACAGGGTGCGCTCGCGGTAGCGGCCGAACAGGTCGGAGAGGTCGGCGACCTGGTCGACATAAACGATGTCGCTCGCGCCGCTGGCCAGTGCGCGCAGCGCGGCGCTGTCGGTCACGCCTTGCAGCGAAATCAGCGATGCGTGGACCATCGCGGTTGAGCTGTGGTCGACGACACCGAGCCACAGTGGCGCCTGCGCGCGACCGGCGTCGGTGGCGAGCCAGTTGTCGACGTTGAGCGGCGGTTCCGCGGCGCTGCGCGCAACTCGTTCGGCGTATTGATCGAACAGCGCCGGGTCGAGCCCGACATCGTCGGCGTAGCGCCGCAGTACCTCGCGCTGTTGCAGCAGGGCATTGACCTGCTGCCCGTTGGCGCGCTGCGTTGCCGCCGACGGCACATGCAGACTCAGTGCGTCGAAACCGGCCAGCGCCTGTTGCTGCTGCAGTTTCGCCAGCGCCGGCAGCAGCTGCTCTTCGCGCTGCAGTAGCTGCTCGGGAGAATCGCCGCGCACCAGCAGGAACTGGCCGGTCGCGTTGACGCCGGTGATGGTGCGCAGTTCTGCTTCGGTTGTGCGCAGTTCGACCGGGGTGTTCTGCAGCAGGCGGATGTCATCGTTGCTCTGCAGTCGCAGCAGACCGAATGCGACGGCGCAGAGCAGTGGCAGCAACCACAGCGCAGTGCGCCACAGCGGCGCCGGTCGTGGCCGCAACAGCAGCAGCAGGCGCTCGGCCAGCCTCAGCCAGCGCGGGTCGCGGCGGCGCTCCGGCGTGCGGACCCAGCTCGGGTAGAGCCAGATCACGCACAGCGTGGCGGCGCTGACACCGACGGTGGAGAAGACCGCCAGCTGTTGCATCGCCGGAAAACCGGAGACGAACAGGCCGGCGTAACCGACCACGGTGGTCAACACGCCGAGTACCACGGCGGGCAGGATGCGCTGCATGGCGCCGCGCGCGTTCCACTCTTTACCGCCGGCGAGCCGATCGCAGAAGAAGTGCATGCTGTAGTCGACGGCGATGCCGAGCAGGCTGGTGCCGAACACCAGTGTCAGCAGATGCACGCTGCCGAACAGCAGCCAGCACGACGCCAGCGCCGCCGCCGCGCCGACCGCCAATGGCAGCAGGCTGGCCAGCAGCGGCAGCGGCGAACGAAACACCAGCAGGATCAGCGCGATGATGCCGAGCAGCGACAGCAGGCCGATCGACGACACCTCGCGCTGCGCCGCCTCGACACCGGCGCGGGCGTAACGCACGGCACCGATATCGAGCAATGCCAGCTCGGGTTGTTGTTGTCGCAGTTGTGCCAGCGCTGCGTCGAGTGCCGGTACCACGCGCTGCTGCAGCGCGATCGAAAAGGGATCGTCGTCGAGCTGCAGTTGCAGTAACACGTAATGGCGATTGTCATGTTGCGCGGTCAACACGCCGTCGCGCAGCTGCAGGTTGCCGGCGCTGCCGCGCTGGCTGGCCATGAAGTCGTAGAACAGCAGCAGCGGGTCGTGCGCCAGCAGCGCCGAGCTGATCGGTGTCGCCGGGTTGTAGAGCAGCCGCAGCGCCCGTTCGACGGCGGCATCGGCGCCGCCGCTTTGCAGTGCGCTGCGCATCGCCGGCGTCAGCAGGTGCGGCTGGTGATGGCGATAGAACTGCGCGGTGTTACCGGGATTGCCACCAGCTGCATTACCGTCGACTCGCAGCGTCACCTCGCTGAACTGCCCGCTGCCGCAGAGCAGAGCGGCCAGCTGTTCGGCGCCATTGCGCGCGCTGTCAAAGTCGTCAGCACCCACCAGTAGCAGATGGCGCCGCGACAGCTCGCCGCTGAAGCGCTGCACGGCATTTGCTACCACCGGATCGCGTTCGGCCGGTGGCAGCAGTGCCATGACGTTGGTTTCGATCTGCGCGCCGCGCCAGAGGCTCAGCGCCAGCGCCGCCGCGATGACGAGCAGCAGCAGCGCGAACAGCTGCAGCCCGCGTCGCGGAGTTACGTTCAGGCACGCGATGATTCGCTCAAGCATGTGCGCTGTCCCGGTCACTCATCGCCATTGCCAACGGCTCCTGCCGCGCTGTCGAAGCAGCGTTGCGCCAGCGCCGGATCGACCGTGTCGAGCGCGGAGAAGCGGATCAGCGTCTGATCGCCTGCGGGGTCGGTGACGGTCACCCGGTCGACCTGTTCGCCGCCATCGAGCTGCATGCGCGCGATGAAACGCTGCAACATCGCGCTGCGCGGCAGCAGCCCGATGTGCCAGTTGTCATCGTTGCCGCTGACACGCAGCTCGAACTGTTCGGCGGCGCCGTCGACGCGACCGGCCAGCAGCGAGAAGAACAGTTGGGTGAAGCCGAACAGTGCCGGCTGTTCGCGCGCACCGATCACCAGCTGCGCGTCGCCACGGTCACCGAGCTGGCGCAGCTGCTCAGGCTCCAGCACCAGTGTGCTGACCAGCGGCCTCTCGGTGTGCCAGCAGACGCCGCGATCGGCGCGGTAGAGCATGACACCGCTGGTGCGCAGCGGACGCTGCAGGATCTTCAGATGTTTTTCCTGCTCGAAACGGCGCGCCAGTTGCGGTTGTCGTGACAGCCGCTCGCCGATCGAGCGCAGCAGCGGGTCGTCGAGTGCCGCGGCCGGTTGTTGCCACAGCGTCGCATCGGCTGCGGCACTGTCGGCGGCCTGCAACAGCGGTGCCGTCGCCAGCAGTAGCGCAATCGTCAGTGCAGGCAGCACGATCAGCTGCCGCCTGATCAGAGCGCGCGCAGTGCGCATTCGATCTTCTCCACCAGCACCTGCGGCGTGGCGAACAGCAGCTCGCCGTTACTCATGTCGACGGCGACCTGCCGGCTGTAACCCTTGGTCAGCCGGTCGCCGCTGGTCTCGTCGCTGATCAGGTAGTCGATGCCGAGGCGGTTGTCGTATTCGGTCAGCATCGCGCTGACACGCAGTAGTGAACCGAACCGGGCCGGGCGAATATATTTGAGATGGCACTCGACGATCGGCCAGCTGTACCCCGACGCCTCCATCTCGGCGTAGTTGAAGCCGATCAGGTCGAACAGCGCGCAGCGCGCGATTTCGAAGTACTTGGTGTAGTGGCCGTGCCAGACGATGCGCATCATGTCGCAGTCGTGGAACGGGATGCGTACCTGCACCTCGGCGCTCAGTTTCTTGTCCATCGTTCTCTCTCCTGGTCGGGTCCTCCCCTATGCAATAGGGGAGGTGCCCCGAAGGGGCGGAGGGGTCGGTTTTTCATCGCGCTTCGATCAACACCAAACCCCTCCGCCTCGCTGTGCTCGGCACCTCCCCTACGGCGCAGGGGAGGACTGGTCATATAGCGCCCATTGCTGTTGCTGGATGGCGGCGACGAACTGGCGCAGCGCGCCTTCCAGTGGCCGGTCCTCTTCGACGAAATCGAACTGCGCGAAAACCTGCGCCTGCATCGCCGCCAGTGCCGGCGTCAGCGCGATGTCGTCGCGGCGCACGCGCAGTTCGAGTGCCTGAGTCGCCGCCAGCAGCAGCGCTGCCGCCACCTGTTCGGTCAGCTGCAGCACGCGCAGGCAGTCGCGCGCGGCGATGGTGCCCATGCTGACCTTGTCCTGATTGTGACATTCGGTCGAACGCGAGAAGACGCTGGCCGGCATCGTCAGTTTCAGCGCCTCGGCGGTCCAGGCGCTGGTGCCGATCTGCACCGCCTTGAAGCCGTGGTTGATTGGCGCGCGTGCGCCGGACGCGCCGCTCAGGTTGCGCGGCAGGCCGTGGTTGAATTTCTCGTCCACCAGCAGCGCCAGCTGCCGGTCGAGCAGGTCGGCGATATTCGCCACGATATTCTTCAGGCTGTCCATCGCGAAGGCGATGTGGCCGCCGTAGAAGTGGCCGCCGT
>CAYLRA010000064.1:0-11402 GCA_964386045.1 uncultured Verrucomicrobiaceae bacterium
TCGAGAAGAAGATGTTCGCCAACACGGAGGATCTGCTGCCCGTCATCTCCTTCAATGCCAAGGCATCGAACGACGACCAGAAGAAGCACAACGACTTCGTCAGGCGCATGGTCGAGCGCGGCTACACCGAGAAACAGGTGCGGCTGCTCTCCGAGTGGTATCTGCGCGTACGCAAGTCGCAGTAGCGGCGGAGGAATTTCCGTGAGTCACTTGATCGACCGGCGCTTGAACGGCAAGAACAAGAGTGCGGTCAACCGCCAGCGCTTCCTGCGCCGCTACAAGCGCCATATCCAGAAAGCGGTACAGGACGCGATCGGCAAACGCTCGATCACCGACATCGAGCAGGGCGAGAAAATCCACATCCCCGGCGAGGATGTCGATGAACCGGTGCTCGGCAACGGCAGCGGCGGGCGTCGCACCATCGTCCACCCCGGCAACAAAGAGTTCATCGCCGGCGACCACGTTCCGCGCCGCAGCGGTGGCGGCGGAGGCGGTGGTGGCGAAGGCCGCGCCAGCAACAGCGGCGAAGGCGAGGACGAATTCGTCTTCCAGATCACCCAGGAGGAGTTCCTCGAATTCATGTTCGAGGATCTGGAGCTGCCCAACCTGCTCAAGCGCCAGCTCGCCGGCACCGAATCCTTCAAGATGCGCCGCGCCGGTTACTCCAGCGTAGGCACGCCAAACCAGATCAACATCGTGCGCTCGCTGCGCGCCGCCAACGCCCGCCGCATCGCGCTCGGCGGTCCGAAGCGGCGCCGCATCCGCGAGCTGGAGCACGAACTGGAGATGCTGCTCGAAGTCGATGAAGCACAGCGCGACAGATTGCGCATCACCGCGCTGGAAGAGGAGATCGCGCTGCTGCTGCGCAAGATCGACAAGCTGCCGTTCATCGATGAATTCGACATCAAGTACAACCTCAACGTCCGCGAGCCGCAGCCCAGCTCGAAGGCAGTGATGTTCTGCATCATGGATGTGTCGGGTTCGATGAACCAGGCCACCAAGGACATCGCCAAACGCTTTTTCATCCTCCTCTATCTGTTCCTGAAGCGGAATTACGACCACACCGAAGTGGTGTTCATTCGCCACCACACCTCGGCCAAGGAGGTCGACGAACAGGAGTTCTTCTACTCGCGCGAAACCGGCGGCACCATCGTATCGAGCGCGCTGCGGCTGATGAAGGAGATCATGGCGGCGCGCTACCCGATCGCCGAGTGGAACATCTACGGCGCGCAGGCCTCCGACGGCGACAACTGGAACGACGACTCCAGCGTCTGTCACGACCTGCTGGTCAACGAGATCCTGCCGTTCCTGCAGCACTACTCCTACGTCGAGATCACGCCGCGCGAACATCAGGCGCTCTGGTACGAGTACGAGCAGGTGCAGGGAACCTATCCTGAAGGTTTCGCGATGCAGCAGATCATCGACATCAAGGATATCTACCCCGTGTTCCGCGAGCTGTTCCAGAGGCGGCCTGCATGAGCGAGGAGAACGGCATGAGCGCCCGCAATCCGATCTCCACCAGTTCGGAGTGGAGTTTCGAGCTGATCGAGGATTACGACCGGGAGATCGGCGCGCTGGCCGAGGAGTTCGGTCTCGACACCTACCGCAACCAGATCGAGATCATCAGCTCCGAGCAGATGATGGATGCCTACGCCGCCTCCGGCATGCCGGTCTATTACCACCACTGGTCGTTCGGCAAACATTTCCTCGGCATCGAGAACAACTACAGCCGTGGCCAGATGGGGCTGGCCTACGAAATCGTCATCAACTCCAACCCCTGCATCGCCTACCTGATGGAGGAGAACACGATGACGATGCAGGCGCTGGTCATCGCCCACGCCTGCTACGGCCACAACTCCTTCTTCAAGGGCAACTACCTGTTTCGCACCTGGACCGACGCCGACTCGATCATCGACTACATGCTGTTCGCGCGGAACTACATCGCGGAGTGCGAGGAGAAACACGGCATCGCCGCCGTCGAGAATGTGCTCGATGCCTGCCATGCACTGATGAGCTACGGCGTCGACCGCTACAAGCGGCCATCTCCAATCTCGGCCGAGGAGGAGATGCGCCGGCAGACCGAACGCGCCGAGTACCTGCAGCAGCAGGTCAACGACCTGTGGCGCACCATTCCGGTCGGACGCGACGAGAAGAAGCGCCTCAAGAAAAAGCCGTTCCTCGACGAACCGCAGGAGAACCTGCTCTATTTCCTCGAAAAACGCGCGCCGCTGCTGGAGCCATGGCAGCGCGAAGTGATCCGCATCGTGCGCAAGATCGCCCAGTACTTCTATCCGCAGCGGCAGACGCAGGTGATGAACGAGGGGTGGGCCACCTTCTGGCACTACACGCTGCTGAACGAACTCTACGATCGCGGCCGTGTCACCGAAGGCTTCATCATGGAGTTCCTGCAGTCGCACACCAGCGTGGTCTATCAACCGCCGTTCGACAGCCCCCACTACAGCGGCATCAACCCCTACGCGCTCGGCTTCGCCATGTTCCGCGACCTGCGCCGCATCTGCGAAGAGCCGACCGACGAAGACCGGCACTGGTTCCCCGACATCGCCGGCAGCGACTGGAAGGAGACGCTGCAGTTCGCCATGCGCAATTTCAAGGATGAGAGTTTCATCCTGCAGTTCCTGTCGCCGAAGGTGATGCGCGACCTGAAGCTGTTCTGCGTGCTCGACGACGACGAACGCTCCGATATCGAGATCACCGCGATCCACGACGACGAGGGCTACCGCGCGGTGCGCGAACTGCTGTCGCGGCAGTACAACCTCGGCGATCGTGAGCCGAACATCCAGGCCGTCGATGTCGACATGCGCGGCGACCGCGCCCTCTACCTGCACCACACCCAGCACAACCGCCGTCCGCTGAACCAGAACACGCAGCGTGTGCTCGAACACCTGCACACGCTGTGGGGCTTCGATGTCCACCTCGACTCGCTGCAGGATGGCAAGGTGGTCGAAAGCTTCCACTGCCCGCCCGAGGACGAGGAACAGCGCGAACGCGCCTGAACGGGCGCACCGCACCTGCCAACTGACTGCCGCTATAATCGCCGCCGTTCTCGTTCGATAACGGTGGCGAAACCCGCATGAAATGTTATCTGGTCGGCGGCGCGGTGCGTGACCGGCTGCTGGGTTACCCCTGCAGCGAGCGCGACTGGGTCGTGGTTGGCGCCACCCCCGACGAAATGATGCGCGCCGGCTTTCGCCCGGTCGGTCGCGACTTCCCCGTCTTCCTGCATCCCGAGACCGGCGAGGAGTACGCGCTGGCGCGCACCGAACGCAAGAGCGGGCGCGGCTATCACGGCTTCGTCTTCCACACCGACACCTCGGTGACGCTGGAACAGGATCTGGCGCGCCGCGACCTGACCATCAACGCCATCGCCGAAGATGAACACGGCGCACTGGTCGACCCCTATCGCGGCCGCGACGACATCGAACACAAGCTGCTGCGCCATGTCTCGCCAGCTTTCGCCGAAGACCCTTTGCGCGTGCTGCGCATCGCCCGTTTCGCCGCGCGTTACCACCACCTCGGTTTTCGCGTCGCCGAGGAGACCACCGCGCTGATGCGCATGATGGTGGCCGACGGCGAAGTCGATCACCTGGTACCGGAGCGCATCTGGAAAGAGACCGAGCGCGCGCTGCTCGAACGCAACCCCGAAATCTTCTTCCATACGCTGACCGGCGTCGGCGCGCTCGAACGGATCAGCGCCGGCGCGCTGAACCAACTGTCACCCGCCGCCGACTCCGCGCTGCGGCGCGCCGCCGCGCAGGGCCACGGCGGTGAGGTGCGTTTCGCCACCCTGCTGGCCGGCAGCGACACGGCGCGCGTCGATGCACTGTGCAGCCACTGGAAAGTGCCGAACAGTTACGCCGAGCTGGCGCGCTTCGGTATCGCCCCGCTGGCGCAGGCGTTGCAGCTGCATTCACCCGAACAAACCATCGAGCTGTTCGAACGCTGCGATGCGCTGCGCCGTCCCGACCGCTTCCGCGATTTCATCGCGCTGTGCGATGCCGAAGGGGCATCGGGCGCAACGCTGGAACGCCTGCAGTGCGCGCTGGCCGCCGGCAGCGCAGTGACGGCGGCCGAACTCATCGCAAGTGGATTGAAAGGCGAACAGCTGGGTGCGGCACTCAAACAGAGGCGCCGCGACGCGATTGCGGCGAGCTGGCAGTGAGACGGGCAGAAACGATGAGCAACGACGGATCGAAAGTGGTGCTGGTGACCGGTGCTGGCCAACGCATCGGCGCGGCCATCGCCGCCACACTGCATCAGCGCGGCCATCGCATATTGCTGCACTACCGCTCGACCACCAGCACGCTCGACCTCGCGGATGCGTTCAATCGCCAGCGCCCCGACTCCGCGTTGGCACTGCACGCCGACTTCGCCGACGACCAGGCGGTGGCACAGCTGGCGGACGCCGCCCTTCAACGCTGGGGTGTGATCGACGCGTTGATCAACAACGCCTCGGCCTACTTTCCGACGCCGTGGGGCGGCGCCACCGCCGACGACTGGAGCACCCTGTTCAACAGCAATGTGCGCGCCCCGTTCTTCCTGACCCAGGCGCTGCTGCCGGCACTGCGCGCGCGGCGCGGCTGCGTCATCAACCTGCTCGACATCCACGCCGACCGGCCCGAGCCGAACCACCCGCTCTACTGCATGGCGAAGGCGGCACTGGCGATGATGACGAAAAGTCTCGCGCTCGATCTGCGCGGCGAGGTGCGAGTCAACGGCATCGCGCCGGGCGCGATCCTGTGGCCATCGCAGGAGCAGCTGAGCGATGAGGAGAAAGCGGCGCTGCTGGCGAAGATCCCGCAACAGACGCTCGGTACGCCGGAAGATATCGCGCGCACCGCGCTGTTCCTTCTCGACGACGCGCCATACATCAACGGTCAGATTCTCGCCGTCGACGGCGGACTCAGCCTGAACTAGTGAATGAGTCAAGGCATCGCGCCGAATGAGTCCTCCCCTACTTCGCAGGGGAGGACCTGCTTCGATTCATCGCGGCTTCAGAGGAAGGAGAGGTCGACACCGCGCCAGAGGAACGGCACGCGCGCCAGTTGCTGCGCATGTGGAAAGGTGCTGCGCAGCTCGGCGTAGCGCCGGCCATTCAGCGGGTGGGTGAGGTCCGGCACCAGGTCGGCCAGCGGCCACAACACGTAGGCGCACTTGAGAATATCGCCGCGCGGCAGACGCACGCCGTCGATGTCGCCGCACAACTCGCCATATAAAAGGATATCGAGATCGAGTGAGCGATCACTGAACTTGGGCAGATTGCCCGGATGGCCGTTGGCCCGTTCGATCGCTCGCAATGCCGTCGCCAGCTCGCCAACCGGCAGCGTCGTCTCCAGCGCGACGATCAGATTCAGGAAGGGGTCGCCATGAAAGCCGATCGCCGCGCTTTCATAAACCGGCGACAGGCGCATCCGCGCATCGAGCTGCGAAAGCTGGTCGAGACCGGCGGCGATATTACGTTCGCGCCCGACATTGCTGCCAACGCCGATATAAACCATCGTCACCGACACTCGGCGCACACTCCGCGTTCGATCACCACACCCACCTCCGCCGCCGCCGTGATCGCGGTCGGCTTGGCCAGTCGCAACCGCAGCCACGGCACGCCGAACTCCTGCATCAGCAACTGTGCACACTGCTCGGCCAGCGTTTCGATCAACAGGAACTGCTGCTCGCCGACGAACTGCTGCAGCCGCTCGCTGATGGCGTGGTAATCGAGGGCATCGGCGATCGCCTCGCTGGCAGCGGCACGGGCGACATCGGCCGCCATCTCGATATCGAACACGACGGCCTGACGCACGCGGCGCTCCCAGTCGTAGATGCCGATGACGGTGTCGATCTGCAGGCCGCGAATGAAAACCGTATCCACCAGACGCTCCTCAGCGGTTCACGACGGCCGCACCGACCGGCGGCAACTCGACCAGCGGCCAGCGCGCCCGCACCGGGAAACTGCCGTCGTCGCGCTGGCCGGCGCGCAGCCGCTGCCAGCCGGCATACGCAATCATCGCGCCGTTGTCGGTACAGAAACGCGGGCGCGCGTAGAAAACCTGCGCGCCGACTTCAGCCAGTTCTCTCTGCAGTACTGCGCGCAGCGACTTGTTGGCACTGACGCCACCGGCCATCACCAGCGTGCGCAGCTCGGTCTGCTCCAGCGCGCGGCGGCACTTGGTCACCAGCGTGTCGACCACCGCGGCCTGAAACGAGGCGGCGACATCGGCGCGCGCCTGCTCGTCGAGCAGGCCGTTCGCCTCCAGATCGCGGATCGCCGTCAGCACCGCCGTCTTCAGGCCGGAGAAACTGAAATCGAGCCCGGGGCGATTGAGCATCGGCCGCGGGAACGGGAAGCGGGCCACGCCGCGCTCCGCCAGCTCGGCGAGGTGCGGCCCGCCGGGATAGGGCAGGCCGAGCATCTTGGCGCACTTGTCGAACGCTTCGCCGGCGGCGTCGTCGATCGACTCGCCGAGCAGCGTGTAGCGACCGATGCCGGCCACCTCGACCAGCTGGGTATGCCCGCCGGAGACCAGCAGCGCGACGAACGGCAGCGGCGGCGGGTTCTCCTCCAGCATCGGCGCCAGCAGGTGCGCCTCCATGTGGTGGACGCCGAGCGCCGGCACTCCCCAGCCAAAAGCCAGTCCACGGGCGATGCAGGCACCGACCATCAACGCGCCGACCAGTCCGGGGCCGGCCGTATAGGCGACCGCGTCGATCTGGCCCGGCACGGTGCCGGCATCGGCCAGCACCTGGCGGATCAGCGGCAGCGTCTTGCGGATGTGGTCGCGCGAGGCCAGCTCCGGCACCACGCCGCCGTAGCGGCGATGCAGATCGATCTGGCTGTAGAGGGTATCGGCCAGCAGCCCGCGCTCGCTGTCATAGACGGCGATACCGGTCTCGTCACAGGAGGTTTCGATACCAATTACACGCATGGGGCAGTAGCACGCATGGGAAAAAGGGTGCCTGGGGACAGGTTGGTCCTGGCGGCGGGCGGTATTGAGCGGGCAGGCATCATATCGGGTCACCCGGCACGCTGCCAGCCACAACCCTGCGGCGGGGCTTGGCAAACCGGAAAGGTCGGGCTTAAAATGCCGGCCCCTTGGCGGACCCGCGTCCCGTTGATGCGCCTTCGCCCCGACTTACGATTGTTTACAAGGTTTGGTAATGCCCTCAGTCAAGCTGAAAGACAACGAGCCGTTCGACGTAGCCCTGCGCCGCTTCAAGCGCGCCTGCGAGAAAGCCGGCGTCCTCGCCGAAGTTCGCAGCCGCGAGTGCTACGAGAAGCCGACCTCGGTGCGCAAGCGCATGGCCGCTGCCGCCGTCAAGCGTCACCTGAAGAAGCTGCAGCGCGAAGCCCGCAAACTGCAGCGTCCGTACTGATCCACTCAGTCACCCGACTGACTGCAGGATCTGCCATGGCCGACGCTTCGCTGAAAGCCCGCCTCACCGAGGCGATGAAGAACGCCATGCGCGCGCAGGATAAACCTCGCCTGAGCGCCATCCGGCTGATCCTCGCCGAGATCAAGCGCATCGAAGTCGATGAACGCGCGGAGGTCGATGACCCCCGCGTTCTGGTCGTTCTCGACAAGATGGCCAAGCAGCGCCGCGACTCGGTCACGCAGTATCGCGGCGCCGGGCGTGAAGATCTGGCCGCCGGCGAGGAGTTCGAGCTGACCGTCATTGCCGAGTTCCTGCCGCAGCCACTGACCGACGCCGAGCTGGCCGCGCTGATCGACGGCGCCATTGCCGCCAGCGGTGCGCAGGGCGCCGCCGACATGGGCAAGGTGATGGCGATTCTCAAGCCGCAGCTGCAGGGGCGCGCCGACATGGCGGTCGCCAGCAAGCTGGTCAAATCCCGGCTCGCTGGGGCCTGTTAACACCAGCTACATTCCCCACCCGCCGAACGGCATCACCGCCGCCGACGGCACCACGTTAAAGTAACCCCTTCTCCTCCGGGCACGATTCGCGCGCAGGTACCCCTTTCGATGGCAGGCCGCATCCCGCAAGCCTTCATCAACGATCTGCTCGACCGCGTCGACATCGTCGAGGTCATCGATCGCCGCGTGAAGCTGCGCAAGACCGGCCGCAACTACGTCGCCCGCTGCCCGTTCCACGACGAAAAGACCCCGTCGTTCAGCGTCAACGGCGAGAAGCAGTTCTACTACTGCTTCGGCTGCGGCGCCTCCGGCAACGCGGTCGGCTTCGTCATGGATTTCGACCGCGTCGACTTCCCGCAGGCGGTCGAGAACCTGGCCTCGCTCGCCGGCCTCGAAGTGCCGCGCGAGGAGACGACGCCGAACGCGCGCCGCCAGCCGGAAAAACCCAAACGCGACCTCTACCAGATCCTCGACAACGCCGCCCGCCACTACCGCGAGCAGCTGCGCGGCCACCCGCAGGCGGCGCGCGCCGTCGACTACCTGAAGAAGCGCGGCCTCTCCGGCGAGATCGCCAAACGCTTCGGCATCGGCTACGCGCCGCCGGGCTGGGACAACCTGCTGCGCGCGTTCGGCAGCGAGCCGCACGACCGCCAGCTGCTGCTCGACAGCGGCATGCTGGTGGTGCGCGAGGAGGAGAACCGCTGCTACGACCGCTTCCGCGACCGGGTGATGTTCCCGATCCACGACAGCCGCGGGCGCGTCATCGCCTTCGGCGGCCGCGTGCTCGGCGATGAAAAGCCGAAGTACCTGAACTCGCCGGAGACGCCGGTCTTCCACAAGGGCGTCGAACTCTACGGCCTCTACCAGGCGCGCAAGGCACAGCGCCAGCTGAGCCGGCTGCTCGTCGTCGAGGGCTACATGGACGTGGTGGCGCTGGCGCAGTACGGCATTTCGTATGCGGTCGCCACGCTCGGCACCGCCACCAGCACCGACCACCTGAAAAAAATCTTCCGCCACTGCCCCGAAGTGATCTTCTGCTTCGACGGCGACCGCGCCGGGCGTCAGGCGGCACGGCGTGCGCTCGAAGCGGCGCTGCCGGTGATGGAGGATGGCCGGCAGGCGCGCTTCCTGTTCCTGCCCGAGGGCGAAGACCCGGACTCGCTGGTGCGCGCGCGCGGCCGCGAAGCCTTCGAGACGATGCTGAGCCGCGAGTCGCTGCCGCTGGCCGACTACCTGTTTCGCAGCCTCGAAGAGGAGACCGACACCGAGACGCTGGAAGGGCGCGCACGGCTGGCCAAGCTGGCGACACCGCTGGTCAACCTGCTGCCGTCGGGCGGCGTCTTCCGCCAGCTGATGCTGGACGAACTGGCGCGACGCACCGGCCTCTCCAGCGACCGCCTCGGCGCGCTGCTGCAGCAGGCACCACCGCCGCCCGCCGCCCCGCAGCCGAGAGCGGCGCAGGCAAACACTTCACCCGCGCCCGTACGGCGCCGACCGCTGCCGCAGCGCACCGACACCAGCCGCAACCCGATCCTGCACGCGGTGGGGCTGCTGGTGCTCTGGCCGCGCGAGACCATGCGAGCGCTCACCGACCCGGCGCTCGACCACCTGCAAGGGACCGAGGCCAACCTGCTGCGCGAACTGCTGCAGCTGCTGCAGCTGCGCCCGGAGTCGAGCACGGCGATGCTGATGGGCTTCCTGCACCAGGACCCGTGGCGCGAACTGATGCAGCGCGCCATCGACGGCGACTCGGTGCGCATCCTCAACGAACACCCGGAGGCGAGCCCGGAGACGGAGCTGACCGATACGCTGCAGATGCTGCATGCCTGGCGCCTCGACCAGCACCTCGAAACCTATCTCGACACACTGCGCGACAAACTTCGCGAGGGCGACTATGCCGGCCTCACCCAGGAAGAAAAAATGCAGCTGGCCCAGCTACTTGACCAGCGCCAACGCAAGTGATCGGGGCGCACCGGCAAGCCCGGGGTGACGGAACCAATTGACCTGCCGCCTAGTCGAATCGGCCCTCGCCGACTATAATGTCCGGCTATTTTTCTGACCCTCCCACCGCAGAGACCACGTCAGCATGAGCGATACGGAACAGCAGCAGTCCCGGCTGAAAGAGCTGATTGCCAAAGGCAAAGAGCAGGGGTTCCTGACGTACGCGGAGGTCAATGACCATCTGCCGGACGAGATCTCCGACCCCGAACAGGTCGAGGAGATCATCCAGATGATCAACGACCTGGGCATCCAGGTCTTCGAAGAGGCGCCCGACGCCGACACCCTGCTGCTCAACGAAAACGAGTCGCCCGACGACATCGCCGCCGCCGAAGCCGCCGCCGCGCTCGCCGCCGTCGAGACCGAAGCCGGTCGCACCACCGACCCGGTGCGCATGTACATGCGCGAAATGGGCACCGTCGAACTGCTGACGCGCGAGGGCGAGATCGTCATCGCCAAACGCATCGAGGACGGCATCCGCGAACTGCTGGCGGCGATGGCCTACTACCCCGGCACGGTCAAGAGCATCCTCGACGAATACGAAAAGGTGACCACCGAGGGCAAACGCCTCGGCGACGTGCTGGTCGGTTATCTCGACCCGGCCGAAGAGGTGCCTGCCCCCAGCGAAGCGGCGCCGGTCGAAGAGACCGCCACCGCGAAAGAGGAAGAGGACGAAGAGGAAGAGGGCGACAAGAGCGACGAAGAGGAGTCCACCGAATCCGGTCCGGACCCCGAGATCGCCCGCGTCCGCTTCGGCGAGCTGCGCGCCCAGTTCGACAAGGTCGAGAAGTCGATCAAGAAACATGGCCGCTACAGCAAGCAGACCGCCAAGGAGCTGCAGCTGCTCGGCGAAGTGTTCAAGTTCTTCAAGCTGACACCGCGCATATTCGACCCGCTGGTACAGCAGGTGCGCGGCACGCTGAACCAGATCCGCGCCCTCGAACGCGAGATCATGCAGATCTGCGTGCGCGACTGCGGCATGGAGCGCAAGCACTTCCTCAAGGACTTCCCCGGCAACGAGACCAACCTCGAGTGGGTCGACAAACACATTGCCGCGAAGAAGGGTTACAGCAGCAAGCTGGCGCACCACAAGGAGCGCCTGCTTGCCGCGCAGCAGAAGATCGACCAGATCGAAAAAGATGTCGACCTGACCATCGCCGACATCAAGGAAGTGAATCGCCGCATGTCGATCGGCGAGGCGCGCGCGCGCCGCGCCAAGAAAGAGATGGTCGAGGCCAACCTGCGTCTGGTTATCTCGATCGCCAAGAAATACACCAACCGCGGCCTGCAGTTCCTCGACCTGATTCAGGAAGGCAACATCGGCCTGATGAAGGCGGTCGACAAGTTCGAATACCGTCGCGGCTACAAATTCTCGACCTATGCGACCTGGTGGATACGTCAGGCCATCACCCGCTCGATCGCCGACCAGGCGCGCACCATTCGTATCCCGGTGCACATGATCGAGACCATCAACAAGCTGAACCGCATCTCGCGGCAGATGCTGCAGGAGATGGGGCGCGA
>CAYLRA010000065.1:0-10489 GCA_964386045.1 uncultured Verrucomicrobiaceae bacterium
GAATCACATCAGCCTATGAGGCTGGTATGGCTGACACAGAGTTTTGAACACCCTCGGCGCGCCTTTTATGTGGGCGTTGAACGACCGCCCTGCTGTTCTGCAGACCTTCATTCTCGTTTAGTTTAATAGACCGCTTCTGGCCGAAAGCAGCCACTTTTGGTTACAAAAATAGAGCTATCACCCCTCACCACGACGTCGCGCCAGTTCGCTCTGACGCTGCCGCTCGCGAAAACGGGCGCGCTGATCGTCAGTGAGTTGATCAGCGCAGTGCGGACAGGCAACTCCCTGCTCGAACAGCGGCGATTGCCGATCCTCAGCACTGACCGGCCAGCCGCAGCCGTGGCAGAGTTCGAAACGTCCCTTGCGCAGCTGGTGATCGACGGTGACGCGGCTGTCGAAGACGAAACATTCGCCGCGCCACAGGCTCTGCTGCTCCGGCACCTCTTCCAGGTATTTCAGGATGCCGCCCTTGAGGTGGTAAACCTCGGCAAATCCCTGCGCCAGCATGTAGGCCGAGGCTTTCTCGCAGCGGATGCCGCCGGTGCAGAACATCGCCACCTTGCGCTGTTTGGCCGGGTCGATGTCGCGCACGAAGTCGGGAAATTCGCGGAAGGTTTCGGTATCGGGATTGACCGCCCTTTCGAAAGTGCCGATCTCCACTTCGTAGTCGTTGCGGGTATCGAGCAGCAGCACGTCGGGGTCGGCGATCAGCGCGTTCCAGTCGCGCGGCTCGACATAGGTGCCGACCAGCCGGTTCGGGTCGATGCCGTCGACGCCGAGCGTGACGATCTCGCGCTTCAGTTTCACCTTCATGCGCTTGAAGGGCTGCGCTGCGTCGAGCGACTCCTTGTGTTCGAGATCGGCCAGCCGCGGATCGCGCCGCAGCCACGCCAGCACCGCGTCGATCGCCGCGCGCGAGCCGGCGATGGTGCCGTTGATCCCCTCCGCCGCCAGCAGCAGCGAACCCCTCACCTCGTGCTGCAGACAGAGATCGAGCAGCGGTTCGCGCAGCTTGGCGTAATCATCGAGAGCGGCGAAACGGTAGAGGGCGGCGACAACAACGGACATGACGGATCACTTCGACGGAGGGCTGAGACTGGTATCAGTGCTGATCGTGCTTGCTGCCGCCGAGGCAGGCGGGCGACGCCGGTGCATCGCCGCCGCGCGCCTGCCACTCGGTCGGCGTGTAGGTGTGCAGCGCCAATGCATGTACACCGCCGGCCAGTTCGTCGGCCAGCACCTGGTAGACACGCTGATGACGAGCCACGGCGCGCAGGCCGTCGAACACGGCGCTGACGACAACGACGCGAAAGTGGCTCTCCGAACCGGCCGGCACGCTGTGCATGTGCGACTCGTTGGCCACTTCGAGCTGCAGCGGGGAGAGCGCGGCGCGCAATTTGGTTTCGATCTGCTGCTGGACGAGTCCTTGTGGCAAGGACCCCGGCTGTTGCGAAGACATCGGATACCCCTCGGTTGCGGCGGGCGATTATACGCGCACCGCTGCCGCTGCCGGACCACCCTCCCCGTCGCCGGGTCGCGACCGCACCGATTATTGACTAGCATCAACGCTCAATCCGACGGCGACGGTGCCCCGCTCCATGGAAGCGCGTTTCGACATCTATCTCTCCGGCAAGCTGGCCGACGGCATCACCCCGGCCACGGCCGCCACCGCCATGGCGCAGCTGTTCCGCAGCACCCCCGAGGCGATGGTGGCGATGCTGGACGGCAAGCCGCGCCTGCTGAAACGCGACGTCGACCACCCGACCGCGCTGAAGTACCGCGACGCGCTGCTGCGCGCCGGTGTCATGGTCTCGTTCCGCCCCTTCACCCGCAGCGCCGAGGCGCCCGCTCCCGCACGCGCTCCCGCACGCGCTGCACCACCCGCTGCGACACCCGCTTCGCCCGCCCCGGCACAAAACCCACCGACAACACAGGCGGCTGCCGCCAGCGGACTGACGCTGGCCCCCGCCGAGGGCGACCTGCTGCGCCCCGAGGAGCGGCCGGCGGTGACGGCGGTGAAGGTCGACACCAGCCACCTGCGGGTCGAGGCACCGGGCGAGCTGCCCCACCTGCCGGCGGCAACTCCGGCGCCGGCGCCGGATACCAGCCACCTCAGCGTCGCCGAGGCGGGTGTCGATCTGACGTCCCCGCATGCGGCGGTGGCCCCGGTCGAACTGTCGGCCGAAATGGCAGCGATGACGCTGGCCGAGGCCGGCGCCACGCTGGAGACGCTGAGCCACGACCTGCCACCGCTCGAACCCGACATCAGCGCGCTGTCGCTGGCCGAGCCAGGCGAACTGCTGCAGCCGGAGGAGCGTCGCCGCAACCCGCCACCGCCGCCACCGACCGACCACATCCAGCTCGCCTGAGCGTCGGCGCGACGATCGCGGTTGCCGGGTTACCGCCACCGACACCGCATCGCTAGAATGGCGCCCCTTCCGCTCCGACCGGCGCCCGCACCATGTCCTCCCAGTTCCTCCCGCCTCCGCCCGACTGCCCCACCGCCAGCCCCTGGCGCCGCCTCGCTGCGCTGGTCTACGACAGCTTCCTGCTGTTCGGCCTGCTGGTGGTGCCACTGTTCGTGCTGCAGGCGCTGCTGCACTGGGGCGAGGTCGACTATGGTGCCGAGGGTGTCGCGCACGAGTTGCCGGCGCTGGCGCCGACCTGGGTGATCCGGCTCTACTGGCTCGTCGTGATCGCCGCCTTCTACACCTACTTCTGGCGCAGCAAGGGGCAGACGCTGGGGATGCAGGCGTGGCGGCTGCAGCTGTGCGACCGCGACAACCGCCCGGCCACGCTGAAGCAGTGCGCGATCCGCCTGCTGGCGGGCGCGCCGGCGCTGCTGCTCGGCGGCCTCGGCTACTGGTGGATCTGGCTCGATCGCGAACGCCGTGCCTGGCACGACCGCGCCAGCGATACGCGGGTGGTGGTGCTGCCGAAACGACAGTAATGCCGCCGTTAGCGCTTTACTGCTCTCGCGGAATTTCCTCCGGCTGCAAATCACGCCGCTTGTGAATGACGGCCAGCACGTCAATGCAACTGTCGGGCTTGATTTCGTACAGAATCCGGTAGGAGTAGAGCGGGATCTCGCGCACGGTGTCTTCGTTCAGCTCCGGCACCATGCGTCCGAGACGCGGCAGTTCATCCAGGCCCATCGTTTTACTGACCAGCGCTTCCGAAACCCGCTTGGCATAAAGCGGAGAATCCTGGGCAATGTAATCGTGAATATGGCGAAGCTGGGCCAAGGCGTGGTCGGTCCACTTCACCATGACTGGATGTCTCGCAGCACCTGTTCAGCGGGTGTGGTCTTGCCCTGTTCGGCGTCCTTCTGACCGCGCCGGATGCTCTCCAGCACATAGAGGCGGTACATGATCTCTTCTATGTCAGCGGTATCGGGCAGGCGCTGGATGGCTTCAAGAGCTTCCTGTTTGGCCGTATGGGATTGCATGGCGCTGTCTCCTTACCGATTGGCGGCGGTCTGGGATTCGGGGACGAAATTCGGAGACAGTCTACTTAAATTGCGATCGGCCTGGCCGAACCGGACTCACACCCGCCGATTCAACAGGAACACACCCCCGACGATGGCGACCGCGCCAGCGATACCCGTATCGTGGTGCTGCCGAAACGACGCTAATACGGTTTTACAGTGGGACCGCGGGCCTGTTGATGGTAATGCAAACTCGCATTACCCTATGGGCGTTTACCGATCGGGAGAGAACACCATGAGCACATTGACCGTCACCGCGCGGGGACAGGTGACTTTCCGGAAAGAGGTTCTGCAACACCTCGGGATCAAGCCGGGCGAGAAGATCGAGCTGGATCTGCTGCCCGATGGCCGGGCCGAACTGAAGGCCGCACAACCGAAAGGCTCCTTTCGAGAGCTGCGGGGCCTTCTCAAAGGCAAGACCAACGGCGCACGGTTGAGCATCGAGGAGATCAACGACGCCATCGCCGAAGCCGGTACGGCAGCCGGGGCAGGTGATGAATTCAGGGAAGATGGTGAACACAGGAAAGGTGATGAATGAAAGTAACCGCCGACACGAACGTCCTGCTTCGCGCCATCGTGGGCGATGACGAAGCACAGACAACGCGAGCCGTCGAGCTGCTGGAAACCGCCGATATGGTGGCGGTGAGCCTGCAAACGCTGTGCGAACTCGTATGGGTATTGCGCAGCCGCTACGGTGTGGTTCGCGCAGATATTGCCGCCGCAATCCGCGCGCTTCTGAACACAAACAATGTCGTCGTCAATCGTCCGGCTGCGGAGGCCGGTCTTGCACTGCTTGAGGCAGGCGGTGATTTTGCCGACGGCGTCATCGCCTTTGACGGGGCGTGGCTCGGCGCGGAACTCTTCGTGTCGTTCGACAGGCAAGCGGTCTCCCTGGTGGCGAAACAGGGGCAGGCCGCCCGCCTGCTGTGAACAGGTGAGCCGGACTCACACCCGCCGATTCAACAGGAACACACCCCCGACGATGGCGACCGCGATCGGCGCCATCGCCGCCAGCAGCGGCGCGAAGCCGAACACCAGGCTGGCCGGGCCGAGCATGTCCTGGCTGATGCGGAAGGTGACGCCGATCAGCACACCGATGAAGACGCGCTGCCCCATCGACGCCTGCCGCAGCGGACCGAACACGATCGACGCCGCCAGCAGCACCAGCCCGACGATCGCCAGCGGCTGCAGCGCCTTGTTCCAGAACGCCAGCTCGTACTCGCCGCTGTTCGATCCCTGCGCGCGCAGGAAACGGCTGTAGCGCCACAGGCCGGCGATCGACAGATCCTCGGGATCGAGCACCAGGATGTTGAGCAGCTCCGGCGACAGCTGCGTCTGCCAGGTCTGGCGACTGGCGCTGTGCTGTTCGAGCTGATCGCCGAGGAAGCGGGTCTCGCGCACATCCTCCAGCAGCCAGTGTCCCTCCTGATAGATGGCGCGATGGGCGTAGAGCGCCGAGCGCAACTGGCGCTCGCCATCCAGCGCGTAGACCGAGACGCCGTGCAGCACGCCATTCGGCTGCACCGCGTTGAGGTGGACGAAGTTGTCGCCCTCGCGATGCCACAGCCCGTATTTGCTGATGCCGACCTGGTCGCGCTGCAGCGCGATGGCGCGGTGGCTCTCCGCCATCTGCTTCAGGCCCGGCGCCGCGTATTCGGCCACCAGCATGCCGGCCAGCGTGATCAGCAGCGCCGGCTTCAGCGCCATCCACAGGATGCGGCCGACCGAGACGCCGGCGGCGCGAATCACCACCAGCTCCGAGGTCGAGGCAAGCGCGCCGAGCCCGGCCAGACAGCCGATCAGCGCGGCGAACGGCAGGTACTGCATCAGCTGCCCCGGTATCGACAGCAGCGCGTACCAGAGCGCCGACAGCAGCGTGTAGCGCGCGTTGAGATCGGCGCTCTGGTCGATCACCTGCGACACCAGATCGAGGCCGAGCAGCACCACCAGCACCAGCAGGATGGCGGCGGCGATCTGCGCGGCGATATAGCGATTGAGCCGCAGCATCAACCATCCCCCTGCGGCGCGGCGCTACCGCGTGAAAGCTGCCAGCGGCGCCAGTAGTCGGCACCAAACAACAACACCACGCCGACGACGAAGAAAATCAGGTGAATGCCCCACAACCCGAACAGCTCCGGCAGCTTCTCCTTGGCGAGCGCATCGCGACCGGCGTTGAGCGCCAGCAGGTAGATCATGAACAGCAGGAAGGCCGGAAACAGCTTGCCGTAGCGCCCGCGACGATGGTCGGTGCGCGCCATCGCCACCGCGATCAGCGATGACACCAGCACCAGCAGTACCAGCGACAGCCGCCACTGCAGCGTGGCGCGCTGCACCGGATCGCGGCTGCCGAACAGCGCCTCGGTCGGCACCGCATCCTTCTTCGGCGGTCGCGCCTGCACCGCGCGCTGCTCCAGCCACTGGCCAAAGCGATCGAACGCCATCTCCTGAAATTCGAGTTCGCCGGGACGGCCGACATAACGCACCCCGTCCCGCAGGACCAGAAAGCGCTCGCCGCTGTCGGCATCGATCTCGGTCTGGGCGCGCTGCGCCATCACCAGCACCTGCTGGTCACCGCCCTCGACGGTGCGGCTGTCGGCGGCAAAGATGCCGATCATCTCGCCGCTGTCGTTGTCGATCTCCTCGACATAGGTGACCAGCCCGCTCTCCTTGCCGAGCGGACGGAAGCGGCCTGCCACCAGCAGCTCCAGGCCGGTGCTGGCATCGGCGTCGTCGAAGATCTGCTGCACCCGGGTCAACCCGCTGGGGCCGAGCCACAGCGACAGCGCCGCCACCAGCGCCGCTACCAGCAGCGCCGGCGCCAGCACCGCGCGCAGCAGCCGCGCCCGCCCCATGCCGCAGGCCGACATCACCGTCATCTCGCTGTCGACATAGAGACGGCCGAGCGCCAGCAGCACGCTGACGAAGAAGGCGAGTGGCAGGATCAGTTCGAGGAAACCCGGCAGCCGGAAGAAGATCACCGAAAACAGAATCTGCGGCGCCAGATCGCCGGCCGCCGCCGAGGCGAGGTACTTGACCAGCCGACCGCAGACCACGATCACCAGCAGCACGAAGGTGACGGCGGCGAAGGTCTGGAAGATCTCGCGGAAGATGTAGCGAAACAGGATCACGCAGGGTTCCCGGTGGCGCCCTTTCCATCACCCGATGGCTGGGCCAAAATGCCGCGCGATTATCCCCAAATCCCCCCCCGTTGTCTTGCGAGGCTCCGCATGCAGATCACCCTGAAACCCGCCGCAAACCCCGACCGCCTACGCACGCCGTGTCTCGTGCTCGGTCTCGGCAGCGGCCCGCTGCGCGGTGCGGCGAAAACCGTCGACAGTGCCAGCGGCGGCCTGTTGCGCAAACTGCGCGAGCGCGGCGACATCAAGGGTGAAGCCGGTCAGACGCTGCTGCTGCCGGCGGTGAACGGCGTGCTGGCCGAGCGCGTGCTGCTGGTCGGCACCGGCAATGGCAAGGCACTGAAGGAGATCGATTTCCGCAAGCTGCAACAGGCACTGGCCGCCGCGCTGCTCGATACCAAGGTGGCGGATGCCCATGTCGAGCTCGGCGAGCTGAAGGTCGACGGGCACGATGACGGCTGGCAGCTGACGCAGCTGGCAATGGCGCTGACGCTGCGCGAATACCGCTACACCGAAACGCTGAGCAAGCCGAAAGCAGCGCAGGCATTGCGCAAGCTGACCATTGGCGCAGACAACAGCGCCGCGCTGCGCACCGCGATCCAGCACGGACTGGCGATCGGTCGCGGCATGAACGTCGCGCGCCGGCTCGGCGACCTGCCGGCCAATATCTGCACGCCGACCTTTCTTGCCTCGGAGGCACGCTCGCTCGGCCGCAAGCACAGGCTGAAAGTCAGCGTGCTCAATGAAAAGCAGATGGAAGCGCTCGGCATGGGCTCGCTGCTGTCGGTCGCCGCCGGCACCGAGCAGCCGGCGAGGCTGATCGTGTTCGAATACCACGGCGGCAAGCGCGGCGAGCAGCCGCAGGTGCTGGTCGGCAAGGGCATCACCTTCGACACCGGCGGCATCAGCCTGAAGCCGGGCGCGAAGATGGATGAGATGAAGTACGACATGTGCGGCTCGGCTTCGGTGCTCGGCACGCTGTCGGCGGTGGCCGAACTGGGGCTGCCGATCAATGTCGTCGGCATCGTCGCCGCCGCCGAGAACATGCCGAGCGGCATCGCCACCAAACCGGGCGATGTGGTGAAGAGCATGTCCGGCCAGACCATCGAAATCCTCAACACCGACGCCGAGGGGCGCCTCGTGTTGTGCGACGCGCTGACCTACGCCGCGCGCTTCAAGCCGGCCGCCGTCATCGACATCGCCACCTTGACCGGTGCCTGTGTTGCCGCACTCGGCAAGATTCCGAGCGGCCTGTTCTCCAACCAGGACGACTTCGCGCGCGAACTGCTCGACGCCGGCAACGCGATCGGCGACCGCGCCTGGCAGCTGCCACTGTGGGAGGAGTACCAGAAGCAGCTCGACTCCAACTTCGCCGACATGGCCAACATCGGCAGCCCGTTCGGCGGCGCCATCACGGCGGCTTCGTTCCTGGCGCGCTTCACCCGCGACTACCGCTGGGCCCACCTCGACATCGCCGGCACCGCCTGGGATGAAGGGGCGGCGAAAGGCGCCACCGGTCGACCGGTCGGACTGCTGACGCAGTACCTGATCGACCGCAGCGGCAAATGAGCGGGCGATGAGCAGCACACCGCAGATCGACTTCTACCTGCTGGCCGGCAGCGATATCGCGCAGCGCGCGCAGTTCGCCTGCCGGCTGGTGGAGAAGGCGTTCCGGCTCGGCCATCGCATTCATATCCATATCGACAATGAGGCGGCGGCGACCGAACTGGACGACCTGCTGTGGCGCTTCCAGCCGACGGCGTTCGTGCCGCACAGCATCGGCGCTGCGGCCGGCAGCGATGTCGTCATCGACTGGCGCAAACCGACCGCCGACGACGGCGACCTGCTGATCAACCTGACACTGACCGTGCCGCCGTTCTTTGCCGCGTTTCAGCGCGTGGCCGAGATCGTCGTCGACAGCGACGCGCTGCAGCGGGCACTGCGCAGCAACTTCCGCCACTACCGCGACCGCGGCCTGACCCCCAACACCCACGACCTGCGCCAGACCCGATGAACGAGCAACCGCCGCGCGCCGCCCGCAGGCGGTTGATCGATGAACTGCAGGCCCTGTCCGAATCGCTGCAGGGCGACGGCACTGCCGCCACACCCGAACCGCTCTCTCCTTCCGTACAGCCGCTGCTCGATCTCGGTGCCATCTTCGATGACGGTGGTCTCTTTCACGATGACGATGGCGAAGCGCCGCTGCTGTTCTGGCCGCTGCAGGAGCTGACCGGTTCGACCACGGCTCCGCCCGCCCTTGCCAAAGACCGCGACGCGCTGATCGAACAGATCGTCGCCCGCCTGCTGCCCGATCTCGAACGGCAGCTACGCGATCAGTTGCGTGGGTTGGATATCGAAAGCCTGCAAAAGCTGCTGCGCTGACCAAGTCCTCCCCTGCGCAGTAGGGGAGGTGCCGAGCACAGCGAGGCGGAGGGGTCCAGGGTTGATCGAACGACGAAGGCTGACCCCTCCGCCCCTTCGGGGCACCTCCCCTACTGCGCAGGGGAGGACTGGCGCACCGCCTTCCTTGAGCGCCGACACCCTCGCGGTATACTGCGCGGCCTATTTCCGGCGGCCACCCCCACCCCGCAACCGACCTGCACAGCGCTGCGCTGACGCGGGATCAGTGCGCTTTCCGCCGGCAACGACTGAGACGACGAGCGCCCCATGGACAAGACCTTCCAGCCCGCCGACATCGAACAGAAGTGGTACGAGACCTGGGAACGGCGCGGTTACTTCGCCCCCAGCGGCAGCGGCGATCCCTACTGCATCATGATCCCGCCGCCGAACGTGACCGGTTCGCTGCACATGGGCCACGGCTTCAACAACGCGATCATGGACACGCTGATCCGCTACCGCCGCATGCAGGGCCGCAACACGCTGTGGCAGCCGGGCACCGACCACGCCGGCATCGCCACGCAGATGGTGGTCGAGCGTCAGCTCGCCGCGCAGGGGCAATCGCGCCACGACCTCGGCCGCGACAACTTCCTCGACAAGGTGTGGGAGTGGAAGGCGGAATCGGGCGGCAACATCACCCGCCAGATTCGTCGCCTCGGCTCGTCGGTCGACTGGTCGCGCGAGCGCTTCACGATGGACCCCGGCCTCTCCAACGCGGTGAAGGAAGTGTTCGTCCGTCTCTACGACGACGGCCTGATCTATCGCGGCAAGCGCCTCGTCAACTGGGACCCGAAATTCAACACCGCCATCTCCGACCTCGAAGTGCTCTCCGAAGAGGAACAGGGGTCGATGTGGCATTTCCGTTATCCGCTGGCAGACGACGCGCAGGGATGCGCTAGTGCCGCGGGAGACAGGACGTCGGGAGCGGCCGGCAAGGACTATCTCGTCGTGGCGACGACACGGCCGGAAACGATGCTCGGCGATACCGCCGTCGCCGTGAATCCGGAGGATGAGCGTTACAAACATCTGATCGGCAAACAGATCAGACTGCCGATCACCAATCGCCTGATTCCGATCATCGCCGACGACTACGTCGATAAAGAATTCGGCACCGGCTGCGTGAAAATCACGCCGGCGCACGACTTCAACGACTACGAAGTCGGCAAGCGCCACAACCTGCCGCTGATCAACGTGCTCGACCGCGACGCGCAGATTCTCGGCGAATTCACCGTCTTCACCTTCGAAGGTTATGCGACGGTGCACGGCGAAAAGTCGCCGGAGAAATATGCCGGCCTCGACCGCTTCGACGCACGCAAACAGATCGTCGCCGAGATGGACGCGCTCGGCCTGCTCGACAAGATCGAGCCACACACGCTGAAAGTGCCGCGCGGCGACCGCTCCGGTGTCGTCATCGAGCCGTGGCTGACCGACCAGTGGTATGTCAAAACGGCCGGCCTCGCCCAACCCG
>CAYLRA010000066.1:0-10386 GCA_964386045.1 uncultured Verrucomicrobiaceae bacterium
ATCGCCTTTGCCGCTGCGTTCCAGCTCTGGCCGCAGCAGCCGTGGCTGGCGCGCGGGTTCTACATCTGGCTGTCGGTGTTCAACCTGCTGGCGATCTCGCTGGCCTGGAGCCTGCTCGCCGACCTCTTTCCCAGCACCTCGGCGAAGCGGCTGTTCGGTCTGGTCGCCGCCGGTGCCAGCGCCGGCGGTTTGACCGGGCCGCTGCTCGGCGCGCTGCTGGTGGCGCCGCTCGGTCATGGTGGCCTGCTGTTGCTGTCGGCGCTGTTGCTGATGGCAGCGGCGCGCGCCGCTGCGGTATTGCGGCGCTGGCGCGACCGCAACCCGTTGCCGGTCGAGCACGCTTCCTATGCCGCCTCGGACGGCCATTCATCAGATACCGCCCCGCTGGGCGGCAATCCGTTCGCCGGCGCGGTCGAGGTGCTGCGCTCGCGCTACCTGCTCGGCATCGCGCTGTTCGTCGTGCTGCTGGCCAGCGTCTCCACCTTCCTCTATTTCGAACAGGCGCGGCTGGTGGCCGAGACCTTCAGCGACCGCACGCGGCAGACGCAGGTGTTCGCCTTGATCGATGCTGTGGTGCAGACGCTGGCGATCCTGACGCAGCTGTTCCTGACTGGCCGCCTGGCGCAGCGGCTCGGTGTCGGCGCGCTGCTGGTGGTGGTGCCGCTGGTGGTCGCCTGCGGTTTCCTCGCGCTGGCGCTGGCACCGACCTTCGCGCTGTTCGTCGTCGTCATGGTGGTGCGCCGCGCCGGTGAATATGCGCTGGTGCGACCGGGTCGCGAGATGCTCTACACCGTGGTCAGCGCCGAGGAGAAGTACAAGGCGAAGAACTTCATCGACACCGTGGTCTACCGCGGCGCCGATGCCGTCAGCGGCTGGGTCAAGCGCGGCCTCGACCTGCTGGCCGAGCAGCCGGCGCTGGCGATGGTGATCGGTGCGTTGATCGCGCTCGGCTGGGCGGCTACCGGCGGCGGGCTTGGGCGGGCACAGCGCCAGCGTGAGCGGGCGGGCTGAGACGTCTCCTTCTTCTTTGACCGGGCTGGTGATCTCGTCGACAATCCATCTCCACACAGTTAGTGTGGAATTGAGTGGGAATCGATGTGGCCAGCGGAGCGGCCGGTGTGCACAGGAGACCGGAGGCGTCCGCTGCCATGACTACCCCGAACGTGGCCTCGTCGCCGCATGCCGAGGCTTTCCGCCAGCTGTTCGACGAGTTGCCGATCGCCACCGCGGTGATCGATTGCGAGCAGCGTTATGTCTACGCCAACCGCGCGCTGGGCGAGCTGCTCGGCCGGGAGGTGGCCGAGATCGTCGGCGAGCCGGTTTCCACGATGCTGCATGCGGAGGATTTCGCCCGCTGCGTCGAGCTGGCGCGCCGGCAGGTTGCTGCTGGCCGCCGCGCCTTTCAGATCGAGATGCCGTTTCTGCACCGTGATGGCCACTCCATCCATACCTTGGCCGCCGACGTGTTGCTGGCCGCCGATGGTGACTCCCCGGCGAGAGTCTTCATGCAGCTGATCAGCGTCGACTGGCAGCGCGAGATGGAGGCGAGACTGGCGCAGGCGCACGCCCAGCGCGACCTGCTGGTGCGCGAGGTGCACCATCGCATCAAGAACAACCTGCAGTCGGTGGCCGGCCTGCTGCAGCGACAGATGCGCAGGGCGCCCGCCGCACAGGAGGCGCTGAAGGCCGCGATTGCGCAGGTCGAAACCATCGCCACCGTGCATGGACTGCAGGGCGGCGCGACCACACGCGGCCTGCAGTTGTGCGATGTGGTCGCCAGCATCGTCGCGCAAGGCAATCAGTTACACCCAACCGCGGCCGAGCGCTGTGTACTGATCAACGCGCTGGGTCGGCCAGTGCTGGTTGCCGGTGATGAAACCGTGGCACTGGCGCTGGTCTGCAACGAACTGGTCACCAACGCGTTGAAGCATGGTGATGAGCACGGCGCGGTCGAGATCACACTGCGGCGTACAACCGACGACAGTGTCGGCATCATCATCACCAATGGCGTCGAAGGGCAGCATGACAGCTTCAATGGCGCACGCGGTCCCGTGGCCGGCACCGGTCTGCAACTGGTCAAGGCGCTGTTGCCGCCCGGCGTCACGCTGCAGTTCAACCAACTTCCCGGGCGGGTGCAGGTCGAGCTGACGCTGTGCCCGCCATTGATCCAGTCGCAGGCGGAAAACCATGCCACGTAAATTGCAGGAGATAGCCGCTGCGCCAACAAGGTTGCTGCTGGCCGATGACGATCGCGTCATTGTCGCCACGCTGGCCGAAGCACTGCGCGAACAGCGCTTCGAGGTGGTCACTGCCGGCAACGGCGAGGAGGCGGTGGCCGCCTGCGCGGAACATGCACCGGCACTGGTGATCATGGATATTCACATGCCGCTGCTGAACGGCATCGATGCCGCGCGCCAGATCCGCGAACGTTTCGGTGTGCCGATACTGTTCCTTTCGGCCTACAGCGATCGCACTCAGGTGGAGCAGGCGGTGGCGGAGGGGGCCATCGGCTATCTGGTCAAGCCCGTCAACTGCGAGCGACTGCTGCCGGCGATCAGCGCGGCGCTGGCACGAGGACGAGAGTTTCGCGACGCCGAAGCAGCGCAGCGACGGTTGGCACAGGCCCTCGACAGCAAGCGCGAGGTCGACATCGCCATCGGTCTGCTGATCGAGCGCTTCAATCTCGACCGCGACGCCGCCTACGATGTTTTGCGGCGCATGACTCGCTCGCGCAACCTGAAGCTCAATGAAATGGCGGTTGATCTGGTGCGCAGCCGTGAACTCTACAGCGAAGCGCAACAGATAGCCGCCGCTCTGATCGGTCGCCGTGCCGATATCTAGCGCGACACGGATATATCGTCAGAAGTGACTTTGGTTAGCCATTCGCCACCATCTGCTCTGCGGGGTGGCCGAGATGAAAACCCTGCGCATAGTCGATGCCGATCTCACAAATGCTGCGCATCAGCGCGTCGGATTCAACGAACTCGGCGATGGTGAGCGTGCCGATCTCCTGACAGAGCCGCGACAGGTTGCGCACCAGCGCGTAGTCCACCCTGGAGGTGAGGATGTTGCGGACGAAGGCGCCATCGATCTTCAGGTAGTCGAACTGCAGTTCACGCAGGTAGTGGAAGGAGTTGTAGCCACTGCCGAAATCGTCGAGCGCGAACTGGAACCCTTTGTCACGCAATTCGGAGATGAAGGAGCGCATGTGTGCCATGTCAGCGATGGTGTCCCGCTCCATGATCTCGAAGACGATCTGCTGCGATGAGATGCCGAATTCGCGGCAGACACGCTCGGCATAACCGAGCACGCCGCGCCCCTGAATCTCTTGCGCCGACAGATTGATGAACAGCTTCAGCGGCTGGCCGCCGAGCAGGGTCTGCTGGCGCAGCGCCGCCATTGATTGCCGGATCATCAGCTGATCCAGTTCACGGCCGAGCCCGTATTTTTCCATTGCCGTGACGAAACGATTGGCGCTGGTGACGGCGCCATCCGGTTCGCGCATGCGCGCCAGGCATTCAAAACCGATGGCGCGGCCGTTGCGGCAGTCGACGATCGGTTGAAAGTAGGGCATCACCTCGCCATTTTTCAGCGAGGCGCGCAGCCGCTCGACATAGGCGCGGCTGGATCGGTTGGCCTCCAGCACGTCGCGCACCGCGTGCAGCGCCATCACGCCATCCTTGCCGCGCGCCTTGGCCTGATAGAGGCCGGCATCGACGCCGGCGAGCAGATCGGCGAGTGAGCTGGCGTCGTGTGGATAACTGACCAGCCCGATGGACACGGTGATATGGAACCCCTCGTCGTCGGTTGCGGTGTGGAAGCGTTTCTCGCGTACACGGCGGCGAATCTGCTCGGCGACGCGCTGCGCGCCGGCGGTGGTGGTTTCGGTCAACACGATGGCGAACTCGTCACCGCCAATGCGGGTGACGATATCGCCGCGTCGCACCGCGCTGCGCATGATGTCGGCAACAGCGCAAAGCACGTTGTCGCCGCAGGGGTGGCCGTAGGTGTCGTTGATCTCCTTGAAGTCATCCAGGTCGAGCATCACCAGGGCGAATTCGTGCTGGTGGCGCGCCGAACGATCGATCTCGTAGGTGAGGATGTCGTTGAAGTAGCGCCGGTTGTGCAGGCCGGTCAGTGGATCGTGCGAGGAGTAGTACTCCAGCTCGTGCAGCGTCTGATCGAGCGTCTTTACCATGCGGTTGGTGTTCAGCATCGCCTCGCGCAGCTCTTTGCCATTGGCGGCCCAGACCCGCGCCCGTTCACCGAGCAGCAGATTCAGCGTGCGTTCGAGCTGGTCGCAACGCCGCCGCATATCGCCGAGCAGGCGATCGATATCGCCCCGCGCCTCGGCTGGCAGGGGTAGTTCGTCGACGTGCTGCATCGACTGCTCGACGCCGTCGATAATCTCGCCATGTACGCTTTCCACCAGCGCGTTGATGCTGTCGGCGAACTGGTGCATTCGAACCTGTCGCTCGAACAGACGGGCGAAGTGCTCCAGTACCTGGTTGCGGATGTCGTGCGTCCCACCGCCGTCGCTACTCATCGCGATCACCGGCGAACTGACCGCACTGTGTCATCAGGTCGATGCCGCATGGCAGTTCGCGGAACCAGTCGAGAAAATCCCCCACCGCGCGCCCGCGATAGATCGGTCCGTGCTGAGGTGCCAGCATCTCGATGTCGAGCCGGGAGACGGCGTCGACCCACAGCCGCGCGGCGCGGTTGGAACACATGTAACGGCGATGAAAACCCTCGATGCAGGGCAGGTGGGCGTTGAAATCGTCGACGTATGCATAGTCCTGGTCGGCCGGCAGCATCGCCGCGCCGATATCGCCACTGAACAGGATGCGGGTGCGAGGATCGTAGACATTGATCTGCCCCTCCGAATGCAGAAAGTGCGCCGGCACCAGCTGCAGTTCGAAATCCTCTGCAATCCGCAGTGTCATGCCGGCATCGGGCACGCCGACGAAGCGCTGCACTTCACGGATGCCGTAATGCGGCAGAAAGCGCGTCCAGATGCTCGACACGTAGACCGGTGCCGAGGTCAGCTCCAGCCAGGTGGCGAGTCCGCCGACGATGTCGGGATCCTGGTGCGACAGCACAATCGCGCGGACATCTTCGGGATTGAGGTAGCCGAGCAGCTCGGCCAGCGTGCGCGGCATGACACCAAATCCGCCGGGATCGAGCAGGACGCCGTCACGACCGTGCATCACCAGATACTGATTGGAGCGAATGCCATCCTCCTCACCGGGATCGCTCTCGTTGAGCAGGATGAATTTGTGGTCGCCATCGGCGGCAAGAACGATGTTGCGCATGAGGTTTCCATCTGCCTGTGTCGGTTTCATCGCGGCGGTTCCACGCGGTACGTTCGCTTCTGAGCGCGGTTTTCAGACGAGAAGCAGAGGGACGCAGGCGTCCTGGAGTCTTTGGCGGCGGGGAGAGGGGCCGTCATCACGCGGCGCACGCGGGGGGAGGGGCGAGCGCCGGGCCGCGGTCAACGATTTACTGAGCGCGGCGATGAGTGCGCATTGAAACTAGATGAGCCCCTGATGACTGTCAAGAATAGGGGGTAGCAAGAGCAGGGAGTGTCAAGAAAGGAGGTCGCCAGGATTGGAGACTGTTGCCAGCAGCGATATCTCGCCCAGCGGCACGTGGCGCAAAAGCGTCGGGCGCAGAGTTTCGATCCCTTCCGGCGACGGCAGCAGCACGACGGCGAGATGATAGCGTCCGGCGTCGACGGTGAAATGCCAGTGGTGTGGCGCTACCGGTTGTTTCGCGCTGCCGTGCAACTGCAGTGCGGTGACGCCGTCGACGGTCTGTACACCGATTTCCGGCAGCGTATTGGCGATGCCGCTGCCGAGCGCCTTCACCGCTGCCTCCTTCAACGTCCACATCCGGAAGAAGGCGAATCGTCGCTGCGCGTGGGGCAATGTTTCCAGCCAGTCGACCTCCTCGGGACGGAAGAAGCGGCGGGCGATGCCGTCGATGTCGTTGCGCCGCTCGCTGCTCTCGATGTCGACGCCGATGTCGCCGCCGCGGCCCAGCGCCAGCGCCACCCAGTCGCGGCTGTGCGACAGATTGAAATGCCAGCCGTCGGCGTCGTGCAGTCGCGGCTTGCCGTCTGTGTCGCGTTCGAATTTCAGGGAGTGAGGCTCACGCCCGAGTTGTTCGCCGAGCGCGGTGCGCAGCAGGGCGCGTCCGAGCAGGAACTGGTCGGCTGCCACTGCGCGGGTGAAGAGCGCCAGTCGTGCGCGCTCCTCGTCGTCGAGCAGGGTGTCGCGATAACGCCGTCGCAGGGTGTCGTCGAGTGCTGCCAGCGGGCAGAGGTGAATGGTGAGCGATGTGTTGTTCACCGCGCCGTTCATGGCGTCGGTTCGCGCTGCTGCCGCAGCCGTGCCTGCACGTCGTTGAAGACGGCGGTCTGCTGCTGGATGGCGTCGAGTTGCGGCGCCAGTTCGCGTTGCAGCGCATCGCTCAGGCGCGGCGCGAAGTCGGCCGCCTGCTGGCGAGCGGCGTCGGCAAATGCCGCGGCAAGTGGCTGGTCGAGGCTGGAGCGCACGGTGAGCTGCGGTGCATCGGCGCGGCCGCGCAGTCGCAGCTGCAGGTCGATCCGATCGACGCCGCGCAGCAGCTCGGCTACCCGCTGCGCAGCGGCGTCGGTGGCGGTTGCTTCCAGTACGGCATCGTGGAGCTGACAGCCGAGTTCCAGATCGATCTCATCGCCGCGCAGCGTCAACAGGCCGCGCGCGGAGAGTTGCGCGCGCGCCAGCGTCACCGTCAGCTGGGGCTGATCGGCAAGCGCAAGCCCCGTGACCGGAAAGCGTTCAAGCGCCAGCTGCAGGCTGCCGTTGCGCAGGTGATCGAAGCTGCCGCCGAGATTGAATTCGCTGGCGCCGCTGAGTGCAATCGTCAGTGGCAGTTGCCAGTGCGATGGTTGTGGTGTGACGTTGCCGAGCTGACCGGTGAACGGCAGCCGGCTGTCGCCGAGGGTCAGTTCGCCGTCGACATCGACATGGCGCGCCAGCATCGGCCAGTCGTCGCTGTGCGCGCCATGGCTCTGGCCCTGGCCCAGCGCGGCAAGTTGTGTCAGCAGTGGTGCCAGCGCATCGGCCAGCAGCAGCTGGAGCGGTTGCTCGATCGCACCGCGATCGGCATTGGCCTCGCGGAGCAGCCGCTGCAGCTCGGCGTCGGGCAGGGCGCGGGCGCGACCGACCAGTTGACTGACGCGGTTCCAGTCGTCGCGCAGCTGCGCGGCGTCGCTGCTGGTTGGCTGTTGCAGTCGCGCCTGCCACGACGTGTTGATCTGGCGCAGCGCCTGCTCGATCTGCTGCAGCTCGCCGCGCAGGCGATTGGCGGCTTCTCTCGCCAGCTGGTCGGCATCAGGTAGTGCCAACGTCGGTTGTGCCGTGGCCGCGGCTGGCGCTGCAACCGGGACAGTGTCGACGACAGTGCCGGCCTGATCGCGCGGCTGGTTGAAGCGCAGACCGGTCAGCACCGCGCGATCGATCACCAGGCGGCGTTCGAACAGCTGTCCGAGCGCAATCTCGGCGTGCAGCGACTCGGCCATCACCATGTTGCGCTGCGGTGCGTGCGGGTTGGCAGCGGCGATGTCGCGCAGTGTCAGCGCGGTCGGGAAGAGGCGCAGCCGGGCGCTGCCGATATCCAGCGGCGCGCCCAGTGCGCGGCTGCCTTCGCGTTCGATCGCTGATTCGATCGCGTTGTCGACCAGCAGCAGACCGGCGACGACGAGCAGGGCGAGCGTGATCAGCAGCAGCGCGAGCAGTCGTTTCATGGCATTGGTTCCGCCCAGTAGAGCTGTTTGTGGCCGCTGGCGGTGAGTGTGGTGACCCGCTCCCGCGCCTGCGTTTCGGTGAGTGCGCTCGCCATCACGAACCGGTTGCCGTTGTCGTCCTGACGCAGCACTCGCCAGCAGCGCCACGCGCCGAAGTCGCTGCGGAACTCGGCCGGCGTCAGGCCCGCCGCCAGCAGTGCTTCGAACCACTGCAGCGCCTGCGCTTCGTTGGCGGCACAGGCGAGGACCAGCGGCGATCCGCTCAGCGGCGGCGGCTGCCAGTCGCCACCGCCCACCTGCAACCGCTGCGCGCGCGGCAGGACGTGGTGCAGCAGCCGCGCCTGTTGCGCGCGGGCGACGCCCTGCACGATCCAGACCGGCCGTTGTGGCGGCGCCGCGACGAAGGCGTGGCCGAGCGGGTAGCGGATGTGAACGCGCGCGCCGTCGACCTGCGGCGCACGCGCCGCGATCAGGCTCAGGCTGCGGCCGCTGCTCTGTGCCAGGTCGATCTCGGCGCGCAGCAGCACATCTTCACGCTCTTCGATCAGCAGGTACTGGCCGGGGTAGATCGGTGCGCGGCGCCCGGCCGGCAGCTGCAGCCGCACGCGGAAGTAGTCGTCGGTGGCGGTGACACTCTGCAGCTGTGCATAGCGTCGCTGCGCCTGCTCGGGGCTGCCGTGCAGCGGATTGCCCGGCAGCCGGATCTCGACATCGGTGTCGATGCGGCTGCGGCAGAGCAGGATCTCCGGCGTATCGCGGCCATCGATGCGGGTATCGCCGACGACCACCTCGCCGATGAGCAGCGTGGCGGCACAGACGCCGCAGTTGCCGTTGCGACAGCCGTGGCGTACCAGCCAGTGGGCGCGCTGCGCCGCCGACAGCAGGTTCTCGCCGGGTTCGGCGCTGAAGCGTTCTCCGCTCGGTATCCGTACCGTGGCCATTGGTCAGCGGTTTCCTTTCGGTGGATGACGGGTTGCTGTCATCGGGTCAGTGCGGCGACCAGCGCCGCCATCGCGCGGCCGCGGTGGCTGAGGCGGTTCTTGTCGGCCGGCGCCAGCTCGGCGGCGCTGCACTGCTGTTCGTCGAGCCAGAACAGCGGGTCGTAGCCGAAGCCGCCGCTGCCGCGCGGCGCGGTCAGGATGCGTCCCTCCCAGCTCGCCTGGCAGATCAGCGGCGACGGGTCGGCGGCGTGGCGCATCAACACCAGCACGCACTGGTAGCGCGCCGTGCGCAGATTCTCCGGCACGCCGGTCAGTCGCTGCAGCAACAGGGTGTTGTTGTCGCTGTCGCTACCGTTGCCGCCGGCGAAACGCGCCGAGTAGATGCCGGGGGCGCCGTCGAGGGCGTCGACTTCGAGGCCGGAGTCGTCGGCGATCGCCGGCAGGCCGCTGTGCCGCGCCGCATTGCGCGCCTTGATGATGGCGTTTTCGACGAAGCTGAGGCCGGTTTCTTCCGCTTCGGGCACGTTGAAAGCCGACTGCGGCTCGACCTCGCACCGGCCATCGGCCAGCAGCTCGCGGAACTCCTTCAGCTTGCCGGCGTTGCCTGTCGCGAGAACGATGCGGTTCATGGCGGCGACCTCACTTCTCGACGTAGAGCGTGCGGGTGAAGGTGAGCCGCTTCTCCGGTCCGCCCGGCGGTGTGACGACCAGGTCGAAACGCAGCGTCTCGCGGTCGCCGTGGCGGAACTCGGCGATGTAGTAGAGCGCGCCCTGTTCGCGCACTTCGCGAAATTCGAGCGGCTTCTTCTGGATCAGGTCGCTGTAGCTGCCCTTGACCTGTGCGCTCTGTTCACGCGTGGCACCGTCGGCCAGCTTTTCGCGCAGCGACACATTGATGATGGCGCGGTTGCCGGCGCGGGTGATGCCGTAGGCGCCGGCCACCGTCTCGCCGAGGAAGGTCGATGGAAACAGCGAATAGTGCAGCTCGTAAGGGCCGAACTCGGCGCTGGTCTCGATCGGCGCGCCGCCGGGGCTCTGCGCCAGCGCGGTGAGCGACAGTATCGGCATGACGGCAACGATCAGGGTTCGCAGCAGCGGGCGCATCGACAGCTCCTTTTCTGGTTAGGGATCATCTGAATAGGCCTCGTCTCTGCCCATTGAGGCGCTTCGTCATTCTGCGCGGAGCAAAGCGCAGTCGCAGAATCCAGGGTCGCTGCATGTAACCGGATGGATTCTGCGACTGCGCGCAGAATGACGGGGGCCGGATTCATGGCTTATTCAGAGGCTCTTAACGTGCGATGTGGTAGACCGCCGTGACACCGAACAGGTTCGGCCACAGCTTCGCCAGCGGCCCCTCGCTGTTGTTGGCACCGACCACGGCGCGGTGCAGCACGCGGATGCCGTGGGCGCGACAGAGATCCTCGAAATCGTACACCGTGCAGAAGTGGATGTTCGGTGTGTCGTACCAGGTATAGGGCAGAAACTTCGACACCGGCATGCGACCGCGGCTGTTCAGGTACCAGCGCGCGCGCCAGTGGCCGAAGTTGGGGAAGGTGACGATGCACTCGGCGCCGATGCGCAGCATCTCGTCGAGCACGCGGTGCGGGTAGCGCAGCGCCTGCAGCGCCAGCGTCATCACCACGGTGTCGAAGC
>CAYLRA010000067.1:0-10353 GCA_964386045.1 uncultured Verrucomicrobiaceae bacterium
GACCACTGCCTCCATTACTAACGTGGTTGCGACCCTGGGCGCTGGTGGCCAACTGATCCTGACTGAACAGGACGTGGCTGGTGACTTCGCTGGCGTGGCTATTTCGCTCGGCGGCACCGATGGCGCTGCTGTCGCTGGCACCGGTACCAACGCTCTGGGTACTGCCGCTACGCCGGAAATACCGGAAGTACCGGAAGTACCGGAAGTACCGGCAGTACCCGGCACTGCCAACAACTCGTTCCAGATCGCTGTCAACGGCGGCGCCGTGCAGACCATCACGCTGGGCGACGGCACCTACACCGCCGACGCACTGGCCGACGAGATCAACCGTGCCATCGACGGCAACACCACATTGCGTGGCGCAGTGCGCGCCTCGGTCAACGAAGGCCGCATCGAGTTCCAGACCACCAATACCGGTACCGCCTCCAGCATTACCTTCACTGCGGTAGCCGCCAACACCGGCCTGACCAACCTCGGCTTCACCACCGCGCAAACCGCCACTGGTGTTGCCGCAGGCCCGGCTGATGAGTCGGTCGAGTCGATCGACATCAGCACCGCCGCCGGCGCGCAATCGGCCATCGCCACCATCGACGCGGCCATCAGCGAAATCGATGCCACCCGCGGCGACCTCGGTGCGATCCAGAACCGCTTCTCGTCGACCATCGCCAACCTGGAGAACATCGCCGAGAACGTATCGGCTGCGCGCTCCCGGACCCAGGATGCGGACTTCGCGGCCGAAACGGCCAACCTGTCGAAGAACCAGATCCTGCAACAGGCTGGTATCTCGGTGCTGTCACAGGCCAACAGCCTGCCGCAACAGGTACTGTCTCTGCTGCAGTAAGGGCGGAGCGGTAGGAGGCGCCGCTGGAATGCGGCGCCTTCGTCCGATCAGATGAGGAAACAGGAAGGAATGGAGCCATGATTAACGACATTGTTAAGAGTGGTTTGCCCCCACAGGCACCGGTGCGCGAAAGCGCGCCGGCGCCTGCTGCCGTTCCGGCGAAAGAGCCGGTGCCCGCCGCCACCGAACAGACGGCAGCGGTCGAAACACAGAACCCACAGCGGCTCGAAGCGGCAGTCAGCAAACTCAACGACTATGTGCAGAACATGCGTCGCACCCTGTCGTTCAGTATCGAAGAGAGCACCGGTCGCACCGTCATCACGGTCTATGATGCCGAGACCGAAGAGCTGATCCGGCAGATTCCGCCGGAAGAGACCCTGAAGCTGGCGGAGCTGATCGATCAGCACCCCGACAGCCTGTTCATCAGCGACCGCGCCTGAATCCGGCACACCGCCCAGCGGTGAACGGTTGCAGCATGAAAGTGGCACAGGGTGTGCTCAAAGGGGTGGGAGTGGAGGTTTCGGCCTCTCTTTCGTCAATCCATTGACACAGCCCGAGAGAAGGTAGCGATATGGCCAGCATCACCTCCGTCGGCACCGGCTCCGGCCTTGATCTAGAAAACCTGATCACCAACATCATCAACGCCGAGCGGGCTCCCGTGCAGAACCGCCTGGTGGCGCGCGAAGCCAAGGTGCAGGCGTCGATCTCGGCCCTCGGCAACCTCAAATCCACGCTCGCCGATTTTCAGACCCAGCTCGGCAAACTGAAGAACGCCAGCGCCTTCAGCGCCCGCACCGCCGTCTCCAGCGATACCACGCTGTTCACGGCCTCCGGCAACAACAGCGCCGAGCTCGGCAGCTACGCCATCGACGTGGTGCAGATGGCGAAAACGCAGAAACTCGCCTCGGCCAACTTCGCCGGCAGTTCGAGCGTGGTCGGCAGCGGCACGCTCAACATCGAGGTGGGCGGCAGCACCTTCAATGTCGACATCACCGCCGGCCAGAACGACACCGTGGCCGGCATTCGCGATGCGATCAACAACGCTCCTGGCAACACCGGCGTGCGCGCCAGCCTGCTGACGGTCAGCGATGGCGCCGGCGGCACCGCCACCAAGCTGGTGCTGACCTCGACCACCTCCGGCAGCGAGGGGGCGATCAGGATCACCACCACCGACAGCGACGGCAACGACACCGACAACAGCGGTCTGTCGCGGCTGCGCTACGACACTGCCGACCCGGTGTTCGATGCGGGCGATCCGGCCTTCGAAGCGGGCCGCGTCACCGTCTCCAGCCCGGCGCAGGACGCCATCATCACCGTCGATGGCTTCGAGGCGCGCAGCAGCTCCAACGTCTTTGCCAACACCATTCCCGGCGTCACGCTGACGCTGCTGAAAGAGAGCGATAGCCCGGACGAAACCCTGTCGGCGCAGCTCAACGTCAGCGAGAACAAAAGCGGCATCAAGAGCGCGATCGAGGCTTTCGTCGCCAGCTACAACGCACTCAATGGCATCTTCCGGCAGCTCACCGGCACCAGTGCCAGCAGCGAGGGGCGCGGCCTGCTCTCCGGCGACAGCAGCATCAATGTCGTGCAGTCGCGTCTGCGCTCGCTGCTTGGCAGCAGCGTGGAAGGCGCGCGCGGCGATTTCAATTCGCTGTCCGCGCTCGGTATCAGCACGGCGCGCGACGGCAGCATCAGCCTCGACAATGCCAAGCTCGACGATGCCCTGGCCAATCGCTTCGACGACCTGAACACGCTGTTCTCCGGCAACAACGGCCTGGCCGGCAAGCTCGACAAAACCATCAGCGACATGATCGGCAGCGGCGGCATGTTCACCATCCGCCAGGAGTCCCTGACCAAGCAGCTGGCCGACATCGGCAATCAGCGCATGCAGCTGGAGGCCCGCCTGGAAAAGGTCGAGGCACGCTACCGCTCGCAGTTTTCGGCGCTGGATATCCTGGTGTCACAGCTCAACCAGACCGGGGACTTCCTCACCCAGCAGCTGGAAGCCACCGCGCAGATCATCAACAATCGCCGGAACCGGTGAAGCGGCGGCGGTTGACCACGGCAAGCACCGCGACAGATGGGGCACGATCCGATGAACACGTATGAGAACAGTGCCGATAACGTCGAGAACAGCTGGGCGTCGATCGAGTCGATCAGCTACTCGATGCGCGACGCCGCCGCGCAGGAGGACTGGCCGCAGGTGGTGGAACTGGCCGTGAACCGGCACCGCTCGCTGCTGAACCACTTCCAGCGCTTCCCGGTCGGCCCGGACAATGCCGCCTTCTACAACATCCGCCTCACCCAGATGATCGCCGGTGAACGCGAGCTGCAGGATCTCGCCGTCGATGCGCGCAAGCGCGTGATGCGCGACAGCGTGCAGGCCAGCTACAACCGCCGCGCGATGGGGGCGTATCTGGCGCAGTGATTCGTTGGATACATTCCACGTCGCAGGGGCGCCCACAGACGAATGCCGAGCTGCTCGGCCGGCCGGCGATGCAGAAAGACGCCTTCGCCCTGCCCTGGCAGCCGGGAACAGGGCAGATCATTCAAACGGGTTGAGCAATCGGACACCGGTTGCAGCAAAGTCTGCCGTGTTGCGTGTCACCAGTGTCAGGTCATGCACCAGCGCGGTCGCGGCCAGTTGCTTGTCTATCGCGTGTTCGTGGCGAGGCGCGCGCAGACTGCCCCAGAGCCGGGCCGCTTCGCGCTCGAAGTCGAGAAGGTTGTCGGCATACTCCGTCAGTATCGAATCGAGCCACGCCTCCAGCTGCGCAGCCTGCGGGTGATCGCCGCGATGGCGGATCAGTTCCACGCCACGCTGCAGCTCACCGAGAGTCACGACCGACAGGTAGCAATCGATACTCTCACTCGTCACCCGGTCGAAGAACGCCCGCACACCGGCGTTGGCGCGCGCGCCCTTGCGGGCCTCGCCGATGACGTTGGTATCAATCAAATACATCGGCGGCCTTTTCATTCGAAACGGCAGGCCGCGAAAAATCCTCATCCCGGCCGACATCGGGCATCTGTCTCAGCACGTCGGCAAAGCTGCGCCTGACGGGTCGATACAGAGCTTGCCGCAGAATGGCCCGGTGTTCGGCTTCGGCACTGCGCCCATGAGCGGCGGCCTGCTCGCGCAACCGCTGCACCAGATCGTCCTCGATACCACGTACCAGCAGATTGGCCATGACTTGTCCCCTTCCGAAATTGATAGCAATGCTATCACCGCACTTCCTGTGCTCCAACTGCTGGAATACGGCTTCACCACTCGCCTTCAAGCAGAATCGACGCCCCTACCGGACCGGATGCGTGCGCACCCACTCCTTGAGCACCTCATCCATCCGCGTCTGCCAGCCGGCGCCGGTGGCGCGGAAGGTGTCGACCACTTCGCGCGACAGGCGGATGGTTATGCGCTCCTTGGTCACTTCGGCGCGCGGGCGGCCGATCGGGCGCAGGGTCTTGAACTCTTCATCGCTGAGTTCGTAGGTGTCGGGGTCGGCGGCGATGCCACGGTTGATGGCCTCGTCTTCCTCGGGCGTCGGTATGATCGTTCCCGGCTTAAGCTTCGGCATAGCGGTTGATCTCCCGTTTGTTGGCCTTGCGCAGACTGATGATGCGGCGCCCCTCGGGGCGGTCGGTGTAGATCACGCAGAACAGGCGTTTGCCGATGTAGGCATAGCCGATCATTCGAATCTCTCCGTAAACCCGTCTCCAGTCAGGCCTGGCCCACAGCGTCTCCCATTCAATTTCCACGGCAAGCGCCAGCGACACGCCGTGTTTGGCGAGGTTGAGGGCATCCTTGACCGCGTCGAACGTCATCATCATGATGAGTTATTGTATGCACGAAAATTAAGGAACAGGCAAGGCGATGCGGCATATCCAGTCCTCCCCTGCGCAGTAGGGGAGGTGCCCCGAAGGGGCGGAGGGGTCAGCCCCTTCACGAAGCGAACCCGGACCCCTCCGCCTCGCGTCGCGAGGCACCTCCCCTACTGCGCAGGGGAGGACATTTGATTACCGCAGGAAGTTGAACAGCGACAGCTGGCTGATCTTGGCGAAGCTCTGCTGCGCCGCCTGCAGGATGGTGTTTTCCATCGTCAGTCGCGTGATCGCCTCGGCGTAGTCGAGGTCGCGTACTTCCGACATCACCTTGTTGCTGACCAGTTCGGTGCCCGCGTGCATCTCGCGGGTGCTGTCCAGCGTGTTCAGCCGCGCGCCGACCTGGGCCCGGACGATGCCGACGTTGTCCTCGGCGTTCTCCAGGTTGCTGAGGGTCTCCGCGATCAGCTCCTGCAGCCGCAACAGGTCTTCGGCACTGTCGCCCAGCGTCGACAGGCCGTTGGCCAGCCGCGCCACGGTGTCGAGCATGCCCTGCGACGACGGCGCACTGAGCTGGAAGGTGTCGCCCACTGCGCCGCCGACGATGCGGAATTCGGCGCCGCCGAAGGTCAGCCGTTCGCCGTCGGTGTAGCTGCCGGAGGCCACCGTCGCGCCGCCGCCGTCGAGCACGTCGTAGCTGTACTGATCCGGTGCGGTGAAGCCGGTGATGCTGATCTGGAAGGTCGCGGTCGGTCCGGTGAAGGTCGAGCGGAAGGCGGCGACATCAGTGATATGGCCGGCGGAGATGGTTGCCGACGGTGCGCTCAGCGTGAAGCTGTCACCGATGTCCGCCACGCCGGTCAGCGCGAACTCGGCGCCGCCGAAGGCGATCGGGCTGCTGGCGCCGGCCGCCGAAGCCACCGTATTGCCACCGCTGTCGAGTACGTCGTAGTCGTACTCCTCGGGCGGACCGGCATCGAAGCCGGTGATCTCGATCCGGTAGCTGGTGCCGGGCGCAAAGGTTGCGTTGAACAGCACGGCGTCGACCACCGCGCCGTTGTCGATGGCGGCGGTGCCGGTATTGGCGGTCCCACTCTGCGCCCGCGCCACCAGAACGCCGTTAGAGGCCGGCACGGTGGCCTGCGGAATCGCCTCGAACAGCTGGCGGCCGCTGTGGCCCATCGCGACATAGGTGCTCGACGAGATCTGCAACATGCGCACGCCGTCGTCGCCGCGATAGGCGTAGCCGCTGCCGCTGGCGACGAACGGCGCCTGCTCGCCCCTGTAGCCGCCGAAGATGTATTCGCCGGAGGTGTTGCGCGTGTTGGCCAGCGCCAGCAGCTCATCGAGTCGCGTGCTTGTTTCTGCGGCGATGGCCTGCCGCTCGGTTCTCGTCAACGTGGGGCTGCCGGCTGCCGTGGTCAGCTGGCGCACGCGCGTCAGCAGGTTGGTTATCGACTCCAGTTGCGCCTCTTCCAGCATCAGGCTGTTCTCGGCGCCGTCGATGTTCTTCTGGTACTGCGTCAACCGCGCCAGTTCGTCGTCGAGCTGCAGGATTTTCGCCGCGGCCACCGGGTCGTCCGAGGGCTGGTTGACGCGCTTGCCGGTCGCCAGCTGGTTCTGCGTGGCGTACAGCTTGGACTGCACGTTGAGCATGCCGCGCAACCCCTGGTTGAAGGTCTGCATCAGCGAGATACGTGTCATCGCTCTCTTCTCCCGTTAGCGGCTAACAGCGGCCAGCATCGTGTCGAACAGCGAGCGCGCGATGTTGATCACCTGCGCGGCGGCATTGTAGGCCTGCTCGAAGCGGATCAGGTTGGCGGCCTCCTCGTCGAGGTTGACGCCGGAGACCGCATCGCGGTTTGACTGCGCCTGTGCCAGCAGGCTGTCGGCGGCTTCGCGGCCGATCTTCAGTGCCGCCGTTTTCGAGCCGACATCGCCCACCATCGCGCCGTAGGCCTCCTCCACCGTCATGTTGCCGCCGATCAGGTCGCTCAGGCGCAGGTCGCCGAGCGCCACCGCATTGCGGTTGTCGGAGCTGCCGTTGAGGTTGTAGCCGATGGTGAAGCTGTCGCCGCTGGCCGGATAACCACCGATGTCGAAGCTGTAGACCGGATCGCCCGACACTGAATCGTTGATGGTGACGGTGTTGGCCTGGCCCGGCGTGATGGTGCCGGTGACCGGCGGTGCCAGCGCCACCGGGTTCGCCGGATCGCTGTTGTCGAGCACTTCGTAGGCGGTGGCCGAGGTGAAGCGCACCAGCAGCGGCGGCGACAGCGTGTTCGCCGCGGCGAAGGTCGATTGCAGCGTGACGCCGTCGGCCTGGTAGACCGCGAGGGTCCTGCCGGCCGAGATCGCGCCGGTGCCGGTGTTCAGGCTGCCGGCGCCGGTGACGATCGGCTGCGCGAAGGCGAGCCCGCGCGGGCTGGCCAGCGCCACGCCGATCTCGCGCGCGGCCTGCCGCGTCGGCTGGATGCGATAGACATCGCCGGTGGCGAAGGTGCTGCCGGCATCGAAGCGAAGCTCGAACCCCTCCGGCGTCGCGATCGTCGCCGGCAGGCCGCCGATGGTGCCGGTCTGCAGCACGCGCCCGTCGCTGTCGAGCAGCTGGTAGTCGGTGGCCGAGGTGAACGCGAGCTGGTAGTCGCGCCCGCTCAGTGCGCTGGCGTTGCCAATGTGGACATCGATCGCCGCGGTGCCGGTATTGGCGCCCGAGCTGAGCGCGCGCGCGCGCATCGCCGCGTTGCTGTTGATGTCGGTGAACAGGTTGTTGCCGACATTGCCGTCGAGATCGAGGCCGAGCCGCTGCTGCTGGTTCAGCGCATCGGCCAGCGTGATGGCGATGCGGCCGAGTTCGTTCATCGCCGGAATCAGCCCCTCGTCGCGGTAGTCGAGCAGGCCGCCGATCTTGCCGCCGGAGAGGAACTGGCCGATCGGCTGCTGCCCGACACCGGCGCTGAAGACGATCTCGCGCACGCTGGGATCTTCGAGCGACGGCACCGAGGCGATGGTGTTGGCGCGATGGCCAACCACCAGCGGCTGGCCGTTGCCGATGAAGATGTTCAGGAAGCCGGTGCTGGAATCGGGCACCGCCTTGACGCCGACCAGTTCGGAGAGCTGGCGCACCATCTCGTCGCGCTTGTCGAGCAGCGCGTTGGGCTGCGCGCCGCTGCCGTGGCTCGCCTCGGCGATCTGCTTGTTGAGCTGGGCGATGCCGCTGGCGAGGCTGTTGACCTGGCCGACCAGCGCATCGAGCTGCTGATTCGCCACCGCCTGCTGGTTCTGCAGCATCGAATAGAGCGAATTGAAACGCTGCGCCAGCGTGCCGGCGTCGTTCAGCACCACCTGCCGCACCGCCACCGAGGTCGGGTCCTGCGCCGCCTGCTGCAGCGACGCGAACAGCTGCTGCACCGCCGGCGCGATGCCGGTGCTGCTGTCGGCCAGCAGGCTGTCGAGCTGCTCGTACAGCGAGGCCTTGGTGTCGACGCTGTTGAAGTTGGACGTGTCGAGGCGCAACTGGTTGATCAGGAACTGCTCGACAATGCGTTCGATGCCCTGCACCTGGACGCCGGCGCCGATATGGCCGAAGCCCATGTACTGTTCCGGCAGCGTGCCGAGCTCGACGCGCTGGCGCGAATAGCCCGGCACGTTGGCGTTGGTGATGTTGTTGCCGGTGGTGGCGATCGCCGACTGGTGGGCGATCAGGCCGGTGACGCCGATGCTGATCAGGCTGGCCATCGTCTATTCCTCACTTGGTTTCACCAGCGCTCGCGGCTTCACCGTTCATGTGGCGCCCGTTCATCACCTGCAGCACCTTGTCGGCGTAGCGCGGATCGGTGGCGTAACCGGCCCGCTCCAGTTCACGCACGTAGGCCTGCGGGTTGTCGGCCTGTGCCAGTGCCTGCCGGTAGCGCTTTGATCCGGCGATCAGTTGCGCGTAGTCGGCAAAGCTCTGCTCCGGCGACTCGTAGGCGCGAAACGCCGCGCGCTCGCGCACGGCGACGCCATTGCGATACTCGACCGTCGACACCGTGGCGGTGTCGCCCTGCCAGTTGCGACCGGCCTTGATGTTGAAGAAGTTGTAGCTGGAGCCGCCGTCGCCGCGCGTGATCAGCTTCTGCCCCCAGCCGGTTTCGAGCGCGGCCTGCGCCAGCAGTACGCGGCTGTCGACACCGAGTTCGGCGCCGACGCGCTCGGCCAGTGGCAACAGCGCGTCGATGAAGGTGGCCGGCGTGCCGTCGAAATCGGGCAACGGCCGTGTCTGTACCGGAAACGTGCGCGTGTCGGCGACGGCCAGCGCCGCCGAATCGACCGTCTCCCAGAATTTTTCGGCATCGAAATCCGCATCGAGCGCGCCGGCCACGGCGGCGGTGTCGACAGCGGCGCGGATGGCGCTGCGCGCGGGCACGGCGAAGTCTTTCGTTCCCGCCTTGGCCACCGCGTCCGGCGCCGGCGCATGGCGGCTCTGCAGCTGCCTCACCAGCGCCTCGGCGATGCCCATGCCGCGCCCGCTGCCGCTCAGGCTGACGCCGATCTGCTGGTCGAACATCTCCTGGTAGAAATCCTGCTCGGAGCTGCCGAGCGGATTGCCCTCGGCGAACACGGCGTTGGCCTGGCGCATGCTCTTCAGCATCATCTGCAGCATCAGCGCCTCGAACTGCTGCGCGATCTGCTTCAGCTGCTCGCGCTCGTCGCCACCGCTCGTCTTCAGGTTCTGCAAACCGTTGACGTCGGTGTAGATCTGCGGTGATGCAAGCATTGAACGGGTATCGCTAACCACGATGTTCTCTCTCTGTTGGTCCTCCCCTGCGAAGTAGGGGAGGTGCCGCGAAGCGGCGGAGGGGTCCGCAGTTGAAGCGCAGACCCCCTCCCCCCTGCGGGGGACTCCCCCTACTTCGCAGGGGGAGACTCGAAACGTCAGATCACCACCACTTCCGCATTCAAGGCGCCCGCTTCCTTCAACGCCTCGATGATCGCCATCAAATCGCCGGGCGCGGCGCCGACCTGATTCACCGCGCGCACGATCTGCTCCAGCGTGGTCGAGCGTTTCAGCTCGAACATGCGGCTCTGCTCCTCCTCCACCGACACCGTCGAGCGCGGCGTCACCGCGGTCTGCCCCTGCGAAAAGGCGTTGGGCTGGCTCACCTGGATATCCTCGGCGACGGTGACGACGAGGCTGCCATGCGTCACCGCGACGGGTTCAACCGTGACGTGGTTGCCGACGACGATGGTGCCGGTGCGCGAGTTGATGACGACGCGCGCCGGCGCCGCCCCCTGCTTGATCTCCAGGTTTTCCAGCGCCGAGACGTAAGCGACGCGCTGGTTGGTGTCGCGCGGCGCGCTGACGTGAATCGAATTGGCATCGAGCGCCTGCGCCACCTGCGGACCGAGCATCTCGTTGATCGCCTCGGCGACGTGTTTGGCGGTGGTGAAGTCGGCGCGTCGCAGGTTGAAGATCAGGCTGCCGCTGCTGGCGAAGTTGTTGGGCACCTCGCGCTCGACGATGGCGCCGTTCGGAATGCGACCGGCGCTCGGCACATTGACAGTGACGCGCGAGCCGTCGGCCCCCTCGGCGCCGAAGCCGCCGACCACCAGCTCACCCTGCGCCACGGCGTAGACCAGTCCGTCGCCCCCTTTCAGTTGCGTCATCAGCAGCGAGCCGCCGCGCAGGCTCTTGGCGTTGCCGATCGACGACA
>CAYLRA010000068.1:0-10148 GCA_964386045.1 uncultured Verrucomicrobiaceae bacterium
ACCGCTACATCGAGATCTGGAACAACGTCTTCATGCAGTTCAACCGCGATGAAGCGGGCGTCATGCACCCACTGCCGAAGCCGAGCGTCGATACCGGCATGGGGCTGGAGCGGGTGTCGGCGGTGCTGCAGCACGTTCACTCCAACTACGAGATCGACCTGTTCCAGGCGCTGATCAAGGGCGCTGCGCGCGAGACCAATACCACCGACCTCGACAACCCGTCGCTGAAGGTGCTGGCCGACCACATTCGCGCCTGCTCGTTCCTGATCGCCGACGGCGTCATCCCCAGCAACGAAGGTCGCGGCTACGTGCTGCGCCGCATCATTCGTCGCGCCATCCGCCACGGTTACAAGCTCGGCGCGCGCGCTGCCTTCTTCTACAAGCTGGTGCCGGATCTGGTCGAGCAGATGGGTGCTGCTTACGCGGAGCTGGTCGAGGCGCAGGCCAGGATCGCCGAAACGCTGCGGCAGGAGGAGGAGCGGTTCTTCGAGACGCTTGAAAAGGGAATGGAGATTCTTGATTCCGCTCTAGATATCGAGTTGGTCAGAAGTCGTGTCCCGAGTTTCAGTTTGGAAGGGATTTCGATTGTTTCTCTGCATACAGGTGGTGCTAGACACCAAGTGCTCTTGGGCAAGCAGAACAAGGCACAAGCCGTTGTTAGTCAGTGGCCTCTAGATGAGAAGGATGCGACTCGATTAGCTAAGACCTTGGAGGGCTATGAGGCTGGAGAGCATCTTGTTCGGGATTGGCGAGGGCTGACTCTGCCAGGAAGCGTTGCTTTCAGATTGCACGATACCTACGGATTCCCGCTCGATTTGACTGCGGATGTTTGTCGCGAACATGGCGTGAAGGTTGATAACGAAGGTTTCGAGCAGTCCATGGCTCGCCAGCGCGAACAGGCGCGCGCGGCCGGCAAGTTCAAGATGGCGGCGGCGCTGGAGTACAGCGGCCAGCCAACCACCTTCCAGGGTTACGAGCGCCTCGTCGTCGAAGGCGCCACCGTCACCGCGCTTTACGTCAACGGTAGCTCGGTCGCGCAGATGAACGCTGGCGACAGCGGCGTCGTCGTGCTCGATAACACGCCGTTCTACGCCGAATCCGGCGGTCAGGTCGGCGACAGCGGTGAGCTGGTGGCGGGCAATACCTGCACCACGCTGTTCGCGGTCGAGGACACGCAGAAGATTCAGGCCGATGTGTTTGGTCATCACGGCGAGCTGCGCGCCGGTTCGCTGGCGGTTGGCGACCGTGTCACCGCACAGGTCGACATCAGCCGCCGCGCCGCGACGATGCGCAACCACTCCGTGACCCACCTGATGCACAAGGCGTTGCGCGAAGTGCTCGGCGGCCATGTGCAGCAGAAGGGTTCGCTGGTCGATCCGGACAAGACCCGTTTCGACTTCGTCCACAACGCGCCGGTAACCCGCGACGAAATCGTCCGTATCGAGGCGATCGTCAACCGCGAGGTGCTGGCCAACGAGCCGGTACAGGCCCGCGTGATGGGCATCGACGACGCTCAGAAGACCGGTGCACTGATGCTGTTCGGCGAAAAGTACGGCGACGAGGTGCGGGTGCTCGATATCGGCAGCTCGCGCGAGCTGTGCGGCGGCACTCACGTCGCCCGCACCGGCGATATCGGCCTGTTCAAGATTGTTGCCGAGGGCGGTGTCGCCGCCGGCGTGCGCCGGGTCGAGGCTGTGACCGGGGAGGGCGCGCTGGCCTATGTGCAGCGCCGCGAGCAGCTGCTCGACCAGGTCGCCGCGGCTTTCACGGTGCCGGCCGAGCAGGTCGTGCCGCGCGTGGCGCAGACCCTCGACAACGTTCGCGCGCTGGAAAAAGAGCTGGCGCGGCTGAAGGGCAAGCTGGCCAGCGCTGCTGGTGGTGATCTGCTCGGTCAGGCGAAAGAGGTCAATGGGGTTAAGGTACTCGCCGCCAGGCTCGACGGCGCCGATGCCAAGACCCTGCGCGACACGCTCGACCAGCTCAAGAACAAGATCGGTTCCGGCGTGCTGCTGCTGGCGGCGGTCGACGGCGACAAGGTGATGCTGGCCGCCGGCGTCACCAAGGATCTGACCGACCGTTTCAAGGCCGGAGAGCTGCTGGCGCAGGCGGCGGCGGTGGTCGGTGGCAAGGGCGGCGGTCGTCCCGACATGGCGCAGGGCGGTGGCACCAACCCGGCTGCGCTGCCCGAGGCGCTGGCGCTGGCCGAGCGTTACGTCGCCAAAGGTTGATCCGACGCCATTTCCGGGCCGCGCGGCCGATGGACGGCGTGGTCCCTTCCTTTAATTCGGCGCGGCTTTGGTGTTTAATCGCGCGTCTTTTTTGCGTCTCTTTCGCAACTGGTTCGGGGACCTGGCAGCAACCATGAGTTTGATCGTTCAAAAATTCGGTGGTACGTCGGTGGGCTCGGTCGAGCGCATCCAGGCGGTCGCTGACAAAGTGGCCCGGTTCCGCGACCAGGGGCACGACATCGTGGTGGTCGTCTCCGCCATGAGCGGCGAGACCAACCGCCTGATTGCACTGGCGAAAGAGATCCAGCAGCAGCCGACCCCGCGCGAGCTGGACGTGCTGGTCTCGACCGGCGAGCAGGTCACCATCGCGCTGCTCTGCATGGCGCTGCACCAGCGCGGCTGCAAGGCGCGCTCCTACACCGGCAACCAGGTGCGCATCCTGACCGACAGCGCCTTCACGAAAGCGCGCATCCAGAAGATCGACGAAGATCGTATGCGGGCCGATCTGAAGGAGGGTTGCGTCGTCGTCGTCGCCGGCTTCCAGGGTGTCGACGAGCACGGCAATATCACCACGCTCGGCCGCGGCGGCTCCGACACCACCGGCGTCGCACTCGCCGCGGCGCTGAAGGCCGACGAGTGCCAGATCTACACCGACGTCGACGGCGTCTACACTACCGATCCGCGCGTCGTCGGCTCGGCCCGCCGGCTCGACAGGATCACCTTCGAGGAGATGCTGGAGATGGCCAGCCTCGGCTCGAAGGTGCTGCAGATCCGCTCGGTCGAATTCGCCGGCAAGTACAACGTGCCGCTGCGCGTCCTGCACAGCTTCCAGGAAGGCCCCGGCACCCTGATCACGCTCGAGGACAGTGACACCATGGAAAACCCGGTCATCTCCGGTATCGCCTTCAACCGCGACGAAGCCAAGCTGACCGTGGTCGGCGTGCCCGACACACCCGGCGTGGCCTGGCAGATCCTCGGCCCGATCGGCGATGCCAATGTCGAGGTGGACGTCATCGTGCAGAACGTCGGTCACGACGGCACCACCGATTTCTCCTTCACCGTGCACCGCAACGAGCTGGCCAAGGCCGAGGCGATTTTGCGCGAGACCGCGAATAAACTCGGCGCGCGTGATGTCACAACGGATAACAAGATCTGCAAGGTGTCGCTGGTTGGTGTTGGCATGCGTTCGCACGCAGGTGTTGCCAGCCGCATGTTCAAGACGCTGGCGGACGAGAAAATCAACATTCAGATGATCACCACCTCCGAAATCAAGGTATCGGTGGTGATCGATGAAAAATACATGGAGTTGGCCGTGCGTGCTCTGCACTCGGCATTCGAGCTCGATCAGCCGCAGAGTTGATCGCGCAGAAGTAGGGTAGAAAGGTCGACCTGGGGGTTGGTCGATCTTGGAGTTGAGCACAGGAGAGGACAATGCTGATTCTGACCCGTCGCGTCGGCGAAACGCTGGTCGTCGGCGACGAGATCACGGTGACGGTACTGGGCGTCAAGGGCAACCAGGTACGCCTTGGCGTCAACGCCCCGAAAGAGGTGGCCGTACATCGTGAAGAGATCTACCAGCGCATCCAGAAGGAGAAGGGCGGGCAGGGCGAAGGCGAGAATTGACCTCTGCAATCAACGCTTTGATACATCCTGGGTTGTGCTATGATGCCGCCCGCTTTTGATGGCGGGCATTTACTGCAAGTCGTTTAAGCAAGTTTTCCGGAGAGGTGGCCGAGAGGCCGAAGGCGCTCCCCTGCTAAGGGAGTATCGGGCCAAAAACCTGATCGAGGGTTCGAATCCCTCCCTCTCCGCCATAAATAAAAAACCCGGCCATGTGCCGGGTTTTTTATTTATCCCGAAGAGGTCGGGTGAGAACCCTCTGGTTCGACAAATTCGCAAAGCGAATTTGCAACGAGCCGCGCCAGCGGCGAAGCCTCGAAGGGGTCGAAGCGGCGGTAGCCGTTTCGATTCATCCCTCCCGTCCCTGGGGGGTGGCGTGACGGCAATCCGGTCTCTGCTTTATCCCAGCCCATTTTTTCAACAACCCGATAAATAAAGTGTTTTTCGGGGGTTGACTGACAAAACCGCTTTCCCTATAGTGCGCGGCCTAACGCGCTCGTAGCTCAGTTGGATAGAGTACCTGGCTACGAACTAGGGGGTCGCAGGTTCGAATCCTGCCGAGCGCGCCAAACAAACAAAGCCCGGTCATCGACCGGGCTTTTTTGTTTGTGTGTGCAAGGCAGGTGAGAACCTGCCGGTTCGATCAATCCTGCCCCACGAACTCGCACTGCGGCAGTGACATTGCCCACAAACAAAAAGCCCGGCACCAAGGCCGGGCTTTCTGCATTTTGTGAAGGGCTGCTTTCGCAGCCCTTCACACATCAAACAATCTTCTTCATCGCCGTCATATACGAACGCAGCGTCTTGCCGATCTGCTCAACCGGGTGGTTGCGAATCTGATCGTTGATTTCGATCAGCTCGCGGTTGTCGACACCGCTGTCCTTCAGGTTCAGGCCTTTACCGATGATGTCGGTGTGCACCTTGCCCATGAAATCCTTCAGCAGCGGACGGCAGGCCTGATCGAACAGGTAGCAACCGTACTCGGCGGTGTCGGAGATGACGACGTTCATCTCGTACAGCTTCTTGCGCGCGATGGTGTTGGCGATCAGCGGCGTTTCGTGCAGCGATTCGTAGTAGGCGCTCTCCGGTTTCATGCCGGCGCTGACCATGGTCTCGAACGCCAGTTCGACACCGGCCTTGACCATCGCCACCATCAGGATGCCTTTGTCGAAGTAATCCTGCTCGCTGATCGCGGCCTTCATGTCGGTCGGCTGCTTTTCAAAGGCCGTTTCGCCGGTCTGTGCACGCCAGGTCAGCAGGTTGTCGTCGTTGTTGGCCCAGTCGGCCATCATCGTGCGCGAGAAGTGGCCCGACAGGATGTCGTCCTGATGCTTCTCGTACAGCGTGCGCATGATGCCCTTCAGCTCTTCGGCCAGCTCGAACGCCTTGACCTTCGCCGGGTTGCCGAGGCGATCCATCATGTTGGTGATGCCGCCGTGTTTCAGCGCTTCGGTGACGGTTTCCCAGCCGTACTGGATCAGCTTGGCCGCGTAGCCAGGCTCGATGCCTTCATCGACCATTTTCTCGAAGCAGAGGATGGAGCCGGTCTGCAGCATGCCGCACAGGATGGTCTGTTCGCCCATCAGGTCCGACTTCACTTCGGCGACAAACGACGATTGCAGAACGCCAGCGCGGTGGCCGCCGGTTGCTGCTGCATAGGCCTTGGCGATTTCGAGGCCGTCACCGTTCGGATCGTTTTCACCGTGAACGGCGATCAGCGTCGGTACGCCGAAACCGCGCACGTATTCGGCGCGCACCTCAGAACCCGGGCACTTCGGCGCGACCATGACGACGGTGATGTCGGGGCGAATCTGCATGCCTTCTTCGACGATGTTGAAGCCATGCGAGTAGGCCAGCGCCGAGCCTTGCTTCATCAGCGGCATGATCTGGTTGATGACGGAGGTGTGCTGCTTGTCCGGCGTCAGGTTCAGCACGAGGTCGGCCTGCGGGATCAGCTCCTCATAGGTGCCGACCGCGAAGCCGTTGTCGGTGGCGTTCTTCCACGACTGACGCTTGGCGGCGATCGCCTCCTTGCGCAGGGTGTAGGCGATGTCGAGGCCGGAGTCGCGCATGTTCAGACCCTGGTTCAGGCCCTGTGCGCCGCAGCCGACGATGACCACTTTCTTGCCTTTCAGGTAGTCGCAGCCGTTGACGAACTCCTCTCGGTCCATGAAGCGGCACTGGGCCAGTTCCTCGATCTGCCGACGGAACGGCAGGCTGTTGAAGTAGTTCTGACCCATGGCGATGGCTCCTGTGGGTGGTTGGAAAAGGTGGACAAAAATACGCCAATTCACATGTTGCGTAAAATGACATATTTTCCATACAGTGTTGCGTCTCTCGCAACAAAGGGGTTCAACAGAGGGGCGCAACACTGGGTCGCAACGTTTTGGGGGTGCCGATGGATACCCGGGAGTTGGAGCTGTTCGTCCACCTGGCCGAGACGCTTCATTTTGGTCAAACCGGCGAACGGATGCATCTGAGCGCGTCGGCGATCAGCCGCAGCGTGCAGCGGATGGAGCAGGAGCTCGGGCAACGGCTGCTGGAGCGGGATAATCGCAGCGTGCGGCTGACCCCGGCCGGCGATGCGCTCAACCGCTACGCACGCCAGAGTCTCGGGCAGTGGCACGGCTTCCTCGAAAGTGTGCGGCCCGACTATCGGCAGCTGCGCGGTGAGATCAGCCTCTACTGTTCGGTAACGGCGGTCTATAGCCTCTTGTCGGCGTTGCTCGCCAGTTTTCGCAATCGCCACCCGGGCATTGACCTCAAGCTGCATACCGGCGATCAGGCCGATGCGCTCGAGCGGTTGGCGCACGGGCATGAGGATCTGGCGGTTGCTGCGCTGCCGGACAAATTGCCGAAGCGGCTGCTGGCGCAGGGGCTGGCTCAGTCGCCGCTGTTGTTCATCGCGCCGGCCATGCCCTGCGCGGTGGATGAGCTGGTGCGCCAGTCGCCGATTGCATGGGATCGGGTGCCATTGATCCTCTCCGAGCGTGGTCTGGCACGGCAGCAGGTCGATCGTTGGTGTCGCGACCTGGGTATCAAGCCCGACATCTATGCCCAGGTCAGCGGTCACGAAGCGATCGTGTCGATGGTCGGGCTGGGGTTCGGCGTTGGCGTGGTGCCCGAGCTGGTACTGCTGAACAGTCCGCAGCGCGACATGATCCGTCGCCTGGAGGTAGAGCCGCCGCTGCCGCTGTTCCGTATCGGCCTGTGTGTCTCCGAGCAGCGGCTCGACAATCCACTGGTGCGCGCCTTCTGGGAGAGTGCACGCCAGCCCTGACCGGCGTTTCTTAATTCCGCGCACTGTTTCTCGTATGATGGGCGCCCTTTCATGGCGGATAGTCGAATGAGTGCTGAGCAGAACCAACGGCCGAACGATGAGGGGACCGGCAAGCCCGGCATCGAGTCGCTGTTGCCGGTCGATGAGCACATCGAGGAGGTGTCGGTCGACGGTCGAAAGGAGCGTCATCGCGGCATTTACCTGTTGCCGAACCTGTTCACCACCGGGGCGCTGTTCGCCGGCTTCTATGCCGTGGTCGCCGGCATGCACGGTCGCTTCGAGACGGCGGCCATCGCCATTTTCGTCGCGATGGTCTTCGACGGACTCGATGGGCGGGTTGCCCGCCTGACCAACACGCAGAGTAAGTTCGGCGCCGAGTACGACAGCCTCTCCGACATGGTTTCGTTCGGCGTTGCCCCGGCGCTGGTGATGTTCAGCTGGGCGCTGGGCGAACTGGGCAAGTTCGGCTGGATCGTCGCCTTCATTTATGTATCGTGCGCCGCGCTGCGGCTGGCTCGCTTCAATACGCAGATCGAGACGGCTGACTCGAACTTTTTTTCCGGTCTGGCAAGTCCGGCCGCCGCCGCCGTGGTGGCGGGTGTCGTCTGGGTCTGCGCACAGGCTGGCTGGATCGGTGAGGAGTTGCCGCAATTGATGGCCATCGTCGCCGGCTGCCTGATGGCGACGATGGGTTTCCTGATGATTTCCAGCCTGAAGTACCACAGTTTCAAGGGTATCGATTTGCGCGGTCGGGTGCCGTTCGTGGTGCTGCTGCTGATCGTGGTGGGCTACGGCGTCATCATGCTCGATCCGCCCAGCGTGCTGTTGTCGGGCTTTCTGGCATACGCCCTGTCGGGACCTGCCCGTGCACTGTTCATGAAGATGCGTGGCCGGACGTAATTTTTGTTGCGGTCGGGCATCCAACGCACTTCCATATTGAGTTGCGTCGAGGTGCCCTGTGTCGATACACCCACCCGCTGATATCCCCTCCTCGGAAATCACGCCAGAGTCCATTTACCTGCGGCGTCGTCAGATCATGCGTGCAGCAGCGGTCGGTGGCGCGTTCACCGCCCTCTCGCCATGGGCAGGATTTGCCGCCGACGCGGATCGTGCCCCGCTGCCCCACACGCCGGCCAACAGTGACAGTGGCGGGGGCTTTTACACCGATGAAGCGATGACGCCGGAGCACGACGTCACCCACTACAACAACTTCTATGAGTTCGGTCTCGACAAGGGGGATCCGGCGGCGCGTTCGGGCAGGTTTCGCACCCAGCCATGGAAGGTGGTCATTGATGGCGAAGTTGAAAAGCCGGGCGAATACGATCTCGACGACTTGTTGCGTGGCGTGACGCTGGAGGAGCGGATCTATCGGTTGCGCTGCGTGGAAGCCTGGTCGATGGTGATCCCCTGGATTGGCTTTCCGCTGTCGACGCTGATCGATCGGGTCGGTTACACCTCGCGGGCAAAATATGTTGCTTTCACCACGGTAATGCGTCCGGACGAGATGCCGGGGCAGCGTGCACTGACCCGGGTAATCGACTGGCCTTATGTCGAGGGGTTGCGCTTTGACGAGGCGATGCACCCGTTGACGATTCTCAGTGTTGGTCTCTATGGCAAGGTGTTGCCGCCGCAGAACGGTGCGCCGATCTGGCTGGTCGTGCCGTGGAAATATGGTTTCAAGAGTATCAAGTCGATCGTCAGGATCACCCTGCAGGAGCGGCAGCCGAAAACGAGCTGGAATCTCTCGGCGCCCAGCGAATATGGTTTCTATGCCAACGTCAATCCGCAGGTCGACCATCCACGCTGGAGCCAGAAGCATGAGCGACGGCTGCCGGGAACGCTGTTCAATCCGAACCGCATTCCGACGACACTTTTCAATGGCTATGCCGAGCAGGTTGCGCATCTCTACAAGGGGATGAATCTGCGGAGAGCGTTCTGATGCTGGTGGTGATCAAGGCGCTGGTCTGGTTGCTGGCGTCGGCTCCGCTGGCATGGCTGGTCTGGTTGGCTCAGTCCGAGGGGCTTGGCCCCGATCCCGGGCAGGCGATAGTGTCGTTTACTGGTGGATGGGCACTTCGGCTTTTGTTGGTTACTTTGGCTCTGCGGCCACTCCGCGACCTGACGGGTCGGCCCCAGTTCATCCAGGTGCGCCGATTGGTGGGCTTGTTCGCCTGGTTCTATGCCTCAATTCATCTGCTGGCAGCTGCCTTCTATATTGTGGGCTGGTCCTGGTCTGACCTTCAGGTCGCGCTGATCGAACGCACCTACATTACGTTGGGCATGGCGGCGTGGTTGCTGTTGCTCCCGTTGGCGGTTACCTCCACCTATTGGGCGCAGCGCAGACTCGGGTGGCGCTGGCGTCAGTTGCATCGCCTCATCCATCCCGCCGCCCTGCTCGCCTGTCTCCATTTCATCTGGTTGATCCGGGCCGATTATTTCGAGCCGGTGTTCTATCTGTTTCTGCTGCTGCTGTTGTTTGGGTGGCGGATGGGGAGGGGGATCAGGCGTTCGTTTTCTGGCCGACTTGGTCGCTTGGCGAGCAGTTTGTCTGGAAAAGAATCAAACTGAAAAATATTTTGAAAAGTAATGAAAAAATGGCGTTGACGTTGGATTCGTCATCCCTATAATGCGCGCCTCGCCCAGAGCTGAGCTGCTCGGAAACGACGGTTTGGCCGGTGCGAAAAGGAAGGAAAGGCGCTGCGATAAAAAGTGGTTGCCAAAGCGAGATGGGGCGATATAATGCGCGTCCTCGCAAAGCAGGGTGACCTGCTGCGAACCCGGGATCCTGAGCGATACGGGGCTGTTTAACAAGAGATCAGGCAATTTGTGTGGGCACTTGTGGCTGAGTGATTGCGACAAGCAATTATCAGAAGCAAGTGACTCGACAATTCATTAGTGGTTTTCGAATCGCGAAACTTCTGAGCCAGGTTATGAGATTTCAGGCTAATGAAATCTTGGTAGTTTGAACTGAAGAGTTTGATCATGGCTCAGATTGAACGCTGGCGGCAGGCCTAACACAT
>CAYLRA010000069.1:0-10047 GCA_964386045.1 uncultured Verrucomicrobiaceae bacterium
CGGGTGAGCATTGCGCCTCGACCTCCAACCGCAACTTCGAGGGGCGGCAGGGGTTTGGTGGACGCACCCATCTGGTCAGTCCGGCCATGGCGGCCGCAGCGGCGATTGCCGGCCATTTCGTCGACGTTCGCGAGCTCGCGTGAGGAGTCAAGAAAATGAAACCGTTTACCGTACTCACCGGTATCGCCGCGCCGATGGATCGCGCCAACGTCGATACCGACATGATCATTCCGAAGCAGTTCCTGAAGTCGATCAAGCGCAGTGGCTTCGGCCCGAACCTGTTCGACGAGTTGCGTTACCTCGATGAGGGGCAGCCGGGGCAGGATTGCAGCAATCGGCCGCTGAATCCGGAGTTTCCGCTCAACTTCCCGCGCTACCAGGGAGCGTCGGTGTTGCTGGCGCGCGAGAATTTCGGCTGCGGATCGAGCCGCGAACATGCGCCGTGGGCGCTGGAGGATTACGGCTTTCGTTGCGTCATTGCGCCGAGCTTTGCCGACATCTTCTTCAACAACTGTTTCAAGAACGGCATTTTGCCGATCGTGCTCGGTGCCAATACGGTCGATCGTCTGTTCCAGCAGATGTATGCGACCGAGGGGTATCAGCTGACCATCGATCTGCCGGCGCAGCAGGTGATCACGCCGGAGGGTGAAAGAATCCCGTTCGAGGTTGGCGAGTTCAGCAAGCACTGCCTGATCAACGGTCTCGACGACATCGGTATCACGCTGCAGGACGAGGGCGAGATTCGCAGCTTCGAGGAGCGTTATCGGCAGCAGGCACCGTGGGTGTTTCAGTCGCTGTGATGACGTTTGCGGAGGGCCCGAGGAGGAACCTGCTGCGGGGAGACGCAAAAACGTACATCCATGTACCAGCTCGGCAGCGGACATCCCTGTCAGCTGACGCTCCCCGCAACAGGTTCCCCCTCGGGCCGGCGCAGGTGGGTGCCAGTACGATATAGAAAAAACTTGGGAGATTTTTGTGAGCAAGAAAGTTCTGGTGATTTCCGGTGACGGCATCGGCCCCGAGATCACGGTAGAAGCACGCAAGACGCTGGATGTGGTCAATCGCCGTTTCAACCTCGGTCTCGAATTCGACGAAGCACTGATGGGCGGTGCCGCCATCGACGCCAACGGCGTGCCGCTGCCCGACGAGACGCTGGCCAGGGCGCGCGCATCGGATGCAGTGTTGTTCGCGGCGATCGGCGGTCCGAAGTGGGACAAGCTCGACCGCGCCATTCGCCCGGAAAAAGGGCTGCTGAAGATTCGCTCCGAGCTCGATCTGTTCGGCAACCTGCGCCCGGCGATCCTCTATCCGCAGCTGGCGGATGCTTCGTCGCTGAAGCCGGAGATCGTCGCCGGTCTCGACATCCTGATCGTCCGCGAACTGACCGGCGGCATCTATTTCGGCGAGCCGCGCGGCATCCGCACGCTGGAGAATGGCGAGCGCGAGGGTTTCAACACCGATAAATATTCGGAGTCGGAGGTGCGCCGGGTCGGTCGCGTCGCCTTCGAGCTGGCGCGCAAGCGCGGTAAAAAAGTCTGCTCGGTCGACAAGGCCAACGTCATGGAGTGCACGGTGTTGTGGCGCGACGTGATGGAGGAGGTGGCGAAGGAGTTCCTCGACGTCGAGCTGACGCATATGTACGTCGACAACTGCGCGATGCAGCTGGTGCGCGCGCCGAAGCAGTTCGATGTCATCGTCACCGGCAACCTGTTCGGCGACATCCTGTCGGACGAGGCGGCGATGTTGACCGGTTCGATCGGCATGTTGCCGTCGGCATCGCTGAACAGCAGCGGGCAGGGGATGTACGAGCCGTGCCACGGTTCGGCGCCGGATATCGCCGGGCAGGGCAAGGCCAATCCGCTGGCGATGATCCTGTCGGCGGCGATGATGCTGCGCTATTCGCTGAATGCGCCGTCGGCGGCCGATGCGATCGAGCGTGCCATTGGTGTCGTGCTCGACCAGGGGCTGCGCACGCCGGACATTCATACTGCCGGCACCACGCTGGTCAGCACCGCCGAGATGGGTGATGCCGTCGCGGCGGCGGTGGCGAAGGCCTAATACTCTTTCGATTCATTTTTGGACGCGGTTGCCGCGCCCACTCTTCAATCAGGCAGGTGAATGCGATGAAAACGGTTGGTTTTGTAGGTTGGCGTGGAATGGTGGGCTCCGTGTTGATGGAGCGCATGATTGCCGAGAAGGATTTCGCCGCCATCGAACCGATTTTCTTCACCACCTCCAATGTCGGCGGTGCTGGCCCCGACGTCGGCAAGCCGGTCGGTGCGCTGAAGGATGCCTTCAGTATCGACGAGCTGAAAAAGCTCGACGTGGTCATCTCCTGCCAGGGTGGCGACTACACCACCGAGGTGTTTCCGAAACTGCGCGCGGCCGGCTGGCAGGGCTACTGGATCGACGCCGCCTCGACGCTGCGGATGAATGACGATGCCCTCATCGTGCTCGATCCGGTCAACGGCGGACTGATTCGCGATGGCCTGAAGCGCGGTATCAAGAACTTCATCGGCGGCAACTGCACCAACTCGATTCTGCTGATGGGCGTCAACGGCCTGTTCCGCGAGGGGCTGGTCGAGTGGGTCAGCTCGATGACCTATCAGGCGGCCTCGGGCGGCGGCGCCAACCACATGCGCGAGCTGCTGAAGGGGATGGGCGTCATCCACGCCGCGGTGGCCGATCAGCTGGCGACGCCGTCGTCGTCGATCATCGACATCGACCGCAAGGTGGCGCAGACCATCCGCGAGGATGTGCCGCACGAGTTCTTCGACGCGCCGCTGGCCGGTGGCCTGATCCCGTGGATCGACAAGCCGCTCGACAACGGCCAGTCGAAAGAGGAGTGGAAGGGGCAGGCCGAGGTCAACAAGATTCTCGGTACGTCGCAAACCATTCCGGTCGACGGCCTCTGCGTCCGCATCGGTGCGATGCGCTGCCACAGCCTGGCACTGACGCTGAAACTGAAAAAAGATCTGCCGCTGGCCGAGATCGAAGCGCTGATCAAATCCGGCAACCCGTGGGTCAGGTTCGTCGCCAATGACAAGGCGCTGACCGCGCAGGAGCTGACGCCGGCCTCGATCACTGGCGGTCTGCAGATCGGCGTCGGCCGCGTGCGCAAACTGAACATGGGACCTGAATATGTCAGCGCCTTCGTCATCGGCGACCAGCTGCTGTGGGGCGCGGCCGAACCGCTGCGCCGCATGCTGCGCATTCTGCTTGAGGCCTGATCGATGACCGAGTCGGTGCGCCGCATAGATGTGGCAGTGGTGGGTGTTACCGGTCTGGTTGGTGAGGCGCTGCTGGCCGAGCTGGAGCGGCGCGAGTTCCCGGTCGGCAAGCTGCACCTGCTGGCCAGCGAGAACTCCGAGGAGGCGTCGCGCTCCTTCCTCAACCGCTCGTACCCGATCGGTATCGCCGCCGAATTCGATTTCGCCCGCTGTCAGTTCGCCTTCTTCTGCGTGCCGGCCGAGGTTGCCCGCGTGTTGGTGCCGAAGGCGCTGGCGGCTGGCTGCCGTGTCATCGACGCCAGCAGTGCGTTCCGGTTGCAGGCAGATGTGCCGCTGCAGGTAGCCGATCTGCCGCAGCCGTCGACGGGGAGCCTTTCGGCGCTGCCGGATGCCTCCGTGGTGCAGGCGGCCACGCTGTTGGGACCGCTGGCGACCCTGGCCGGATTGAGCCGGGTGTCGATGACCAACCTGCTGGCGGTGTCGGCACTGGGGCGGCGCGCCGTCAGCGAGCTCGCCGGCCAGACCGCGCGGCTGCTCAATGCGCAGAGTTTTGACACGGCGCTGTTCCCGGTGCAGATCGCTTTCAACTCCGTGCCGTTGTTTGACGCTCCGACCGATTGGGGCTATACCCACACAGAATTGCAGCTGGCCGATGAGCTAAGAAAAGTACTAAGAATCGACGCGCTCGATATCGCCGCCCAGCAGCTGTTTGCCCCGGTTTTTTATGGCCAGACCCAGATTCTGCAGGTCGAATTCGAGGCGCCGCTGGCACTTGAGTCCGTGCGCGCCGTGCTGGCTTCGGCCCCCGGTGTCGTCTGGCTGGAGCAGGGCGAAGTGCTGGCGCCAGTGGGTGGCGGCATGGAGGAGGAGAGGGTGGTTGTCGGGCGGATTCGGCAGGACGATCGCGACGGTCGCCGCTGGACCCTGTGGAGCGTCGCCGACAATATCCGGAAAGGTGCGGCAGTTAACGCTGTCCAGGTTGCAGAAAACTTGCTAAAAAGCTACGCCTGACTACGCTTTACGGCGTTTATTGCATTTCCATTCTAGATTTGCGAAAGGAGCTGTCGCGAAGGCAATCGAGTCCGGCGCGGTGGTGTTGGCCTGATCAGTGGATTGAGAGAAAAGGTATTCCTATGGTTCGGAAGAAGCTTGCGATGGCAGTCCTCGCGCTCAGCGCGTTGCAGGCCGATGTAGCCAGCGCGTTGGGCGTGGGCAACGTCTCGGTGCGCTCTGCCCTTAACCAGCCGCTGAATGCCGAGATCCGTCTGCTCGAAACCGGGGATCTCGATTCGAGTCAGATCAAGGTCGGCCTGGCGCCGCTTGCCGATTTCGAGCGCGCCGGCGTCGATCGCGACTATTTCCTCGGCAACCTCCGCTTCAGTATCGAGCTGGATGGGCGCGGCGGTGGCGTAGTGCGCATCACCACCCGCGAGCCGGTGGTCGAGCCCTACCTGAACTTCATCATCGAAACCCGCTGGCCGAGTGGGCGGCTGCTGCGCGAGTACGCGGTGCTGCTCGACCTGCCCACCTTCAGCGAGGGCGCCAGGGTCCCTTTCGTCCCGGCCGGTAGCTCCGGCCTCGCCACGGTACAGCAGCAGACCCGCAGCGCAGCGCCCGCGCCCGCCGCGGCTCCCCGCTCGGCCCCCGCCGACGACTGGTCGATGCCGGGTGCCGGTCCCGGTGAGTATCGCGTCCAGCAGAACGACACCATGGGCAGGATCGCCGCGCGGCTGCGTCCGTCCGGTGATGTCTCGCTCGAACAGGCGATGCTGGCGATCCAGCGCGCCAATCCGCAGGCCTTCATTCGCAACAACGTCAACCTGGTCAAGGCCGGTCATATCCTGCGCGTCCCCTCCGCCGATGAGATGCGCACCCTGTCGACGGCGGAAGCCACGCAGGAGATGGCGGCGCAGAACAGCGCCTGGCGCTCCGGTGAAACCTATCAGCCGGGCAGCGGCTCGGTAGCTGGCACTGCGGGGCCGCAGCTGGATGCCCGGTCGCCGTCGGCGACGGGTACCGACGAAGGCGGCTTCCGCGAGCAGGGCAGGCTCTCCATCGCCACGCCGGGCGACAGCGACCGCGCGACGACCGGCGAGGGTGCCGGCAGCAGTGGCGCCGGCTCCGAGGCGCTGCGCAGCGAGCTGGCTTCGGCGCAGGAGGGACTCGACAGCGCCCGCCGCGACAATTCCGAATTGCAGTCCCGCCTCGACGACATGGAACGTCAGGTGGCGACGCTCAACCGTCTCATCACGCTCAAGGATGAACAGCTGGCCGCGCTGCAGACGCGCGGGCAGGAGCAACTGGCTGCCGCTGCTGATACCTCGGAGCCGGGTACCGAATCTGCCGAACCGGTGGACGAGACGACCGAACCGGTTGCCGAGGTTACCGATCCCTCGTTCATCGATGAGCCCGCCTTCGACGCCGCGGCGCCGATGGAGGAAGAACCCGTTGCCGAAGCTGCTCCCGCTCAGCCCGAGCAGCCGGCCAAACCGGCCCCGGCGCCGCAACCGGGACTGCTGGAGCAACTGACCGCCAACCCCCTGATACCGGCCGCCGGTGCCGGTGTGCTGGCCCTGCTGCTGGGCGGCGTGCTGCTGGCGCGTCGCCGCAAGGCCGCCGAGCAGGAGCCGATGCCGCTTGCCGACGACCTGTCGTTTGATTTCGAGCCGGCCCCGGTTGAGTCCGAGAACAACGCCGATTTCGATACCGCGCTGATCAGCGACGACAAGGTTGCCGAGGCCGAGGCGTTCTCGCAGGCGGCGGCTGAGGAGGCGCCGGTACAGCGCGTTCGCTCAGAGACCGGCGATGCGATCGCCGAAGCCGACATCTATATCGCCTATGGCCGCTATCAGCAGGCCGTCGAGTTGCTGAAGGGGGCCATCGATGCCGAGCCGCAGCGCACCGATCTGCGTATCAAGCTGCTTGAGGTCTACCTCGAAATGCGCGATCGCGATGCCTTCCGCCGCCAGTTCGCCGAGCTGCAGCAGCAGGGTGACGAAGGGGCGGTGGCACAGGTCAAGGAGATGCTGTCGAGCGTCGATGGTGTCGCCGGCTGGCTCGATGATCTGCCGTCCTCGCCGTCTTATGCCGCGCCGGCCGCCGCTGCGGCTGCAGCCGCCGTCACCGCCTTTGCCGCCACGCAACAGCAGGATGCAGCGCCCGCCGCCGAGGAGTTTGCTGGCGAGCTCGATCTCGACCTGGATGAGTCGCTGGCCGACGATTTTGCCGACTTTGATCTGCCGGAGACGGCTGCGGAGAGCCCGCTGGAGCAGGCACCGGTCGGCCTTGCCGACGCTGACCTGACTTTTGACAGCCCGGCACCGGTTTCCGAACCGACCCCCACCGTCGCTGCCGACGAGGGTCTGGAGCTGGACCTGGCCGATGCGGAGCTGGATCTGACTGGCGAAGAGCTGGATCTGGCGGGTGACGATCTCGACCTGGCGCTGGACGACATCGGCGCCGGCGACGAGGGGCTGCAGGACCTGGCGCTCGATTTCGCGCCGGAGCCGGCGACCACCGATCTCGCCGGTGGCGATGAGTTTGACCTGTCTGCGCTCGACGACCTGGCGAAGCAGGGCGGTGATGAACTGGCCGACCTGGAGAGCGCGACCGATTTCGCTACCGAATCGCTGGCAGGGCTGGACGAACTGGGTGGTTTGGACGATCTCGATCTGGAGCTCGGCGAAGCCCCCGCTGCCGACCAGGGGTTCGAACCGCTGGCCGATGCGGTCGCTTCGGCGGTCGACTCGTCGCTGGCCGACTCGCCGAGCGATGACGCCATCACCCCGGATGCCTTCACGTCAGACGCCTTCACCGCCGATGCCGTGACTGCCGACGCCGCAGCCGAGGCGCCAGTCTCGGGTGGCGACGACGAGTTCGACTTCCTCGCCGATGCCGACGAGGTGGCGACCAAGCTCGATCTGGCCCGTGCCTACATCGACATGGGTGACACCGACGGCGCCCGCGACATCCTCGGTGAGGTGATGCAGGAGGGCACCGAAGCCCAGCGGCAGGACGCCAGCGCGCTGCTCGGCCGTATCGGCTGAGCATCCCTCCAGCGGTATGCCCCCCTTCACGGCGCGAATCGACGCCGGCCAACGCACTGCCCTCGCACTGGAGTACGAGGGCAGTGCTTTTTATGGCTGGCAGTCACAGCGCGATCCCGCCGTTGCCACCGTGCAGGAGGCGCTGGAAGCGGCGCTGTCGCGGGTTGCCGATGCGCCGGTGACGACGGTCTGCGCCGGTCGCACCGACGCTGGTGTGCACGGTTCGCATCAGGTGGTCCATTTCGACAGCCCTGTCGCCCGCGATGAGAAAGCCTATGTCTTCGGTGGCAACAGCCATCTGCCGAAGAGCCTGAGTATCAAGTGGGCGCGACCGGTCGCTGACGATTTCCATGCCCGCTTCTCGGCGACGGCGCGCCGCTATCGCTACGTCATCCTGAACCGGCCGCTGCGTTCGGCGCACTTCCACCCTCTGGCGACGCGGGTCCACCAGCTGCTCGATGCCGCGCTGATGCACGGCGAGGCGCAGTCGCTGCTCGGTGAGCGCGATTTTTCATCGTTCCGCGGCGCCGGCTGTCAGTCCAATACGCCGATGCGCAATGTCCATTTCATCGAGGTGGTTCGGCGTGGCGACTGGGTGGTGGTCGACATCCAGGCCAACGCCTTTCTGCTGCATATGGTGCGCAACATCGTCGGCACGCTGATCGCCGTCGGCAGTGGTCGCCAGCCGGAAGGCTGGACTGCACAGGTGATGGCGGCGCGCGATCGCACGCAGGCGGCGATGACGGCAGCGCCGAACGGGCTCTATCTGGTCGATGTCGCCTATCCCGACCGCTTCGGGTTGCCCTGCGAGCAGCCCGGCCCGGCATTCATTGCGCCGCTGCTGCAGCAGTGATTCGCGTCGGCAGACAGCCGCGCGACCGCTCTGTTAACATCGCGACCTTTTCCAGCCCGGCCCGGAAGTAATGTCGTCCCACCGCACCCGGATCAAGATTTGCGGCATCACCCGCGTCGAAGACGGGATCGCGGCGGCACGCCTGGGTGCCGATGCGATCGGTCTGGTGTTCTGGGCGAAAAGCCCGCGTGCGGTGGCGGTCGAGCAGGCGACACGGATATGCCGGGCGCTGCCGCCGTTCGTGACCACGGTGGGTCTCTTCGTCGACGCCGAGCCCGAGTGGGTGGAGCAGGTGGTGAGCGAAGTACCGCTGGCACTGCTGCAGTTCCACGGCGACGAGAGCCCGAGCTACTGCGAGCAGTTCCGGACGCCTTACCTGAAGGCCATTCGGATGCGCGATGGCGTCGACGCCGTGGCGCTGCGCGACCAGTACGCTTCGGCGCGTGCGCTGCTGCTCGATACCTATCGTCCCGGCACGCCCGGTGGCACCGGTGCAGCGTTTGACTGGGAGCTCGTGCCACCCGCGCTGGCGCCGCGGATCGTGCTCGCCGGCGGTCTGACATCCGACAATGTCGGTGGCGCCGTACAACAGCTGCGACCGTGGGCGGTGGACACCAGCGGCGGTGTCGAAAGCAGCCCCGGTATCAAGGATTCTGCCCGCATCACCGCCTTTGTCGCGGCAGTGCGCGCCGCTGATCTGCAACCCATCTGATGTTTCGCCCCGCGACCGGCAGGGCGACGGAATTCAGGAGTCACGCGTGACCAACGCAACACAACCCGTCGATTACGCCGCGATGCCCGATGCGCGCGGCCACTTCGGTCCCTATGGCGGTCGTTTCGTCTCCGAGACACTGATCGCTGCGCTCGACGAACTGGATGCCGCGTACAAGAAGCTGTCGGCCGATCCCGCTTTCCAGGCCGAGTTCGATCGCGATCTCGCCCACTATGTCGGGCGCCCGTCGCCGCTCTACCACGCCGAACGTCTCTCCCGCGAGCTGGGCGGCGCGCAGATCTACCTGAAACGCGAGGACCTGAACCACACCGGCGCGCACAAGGTGAACAACACCATCGGTCAGGGCTTGCTCGCCAAGTACATGGGCAAGCCGCGTGTCATCGCCGAGACCGGCGCCGGCCAGCACGGCGTCGCCACCGCCACCATCGCCGCCCGCTTCGGCATGCAGTGCCAGGTCTACATGGGCGAGGAGGATGTGCGCCGGCAGTCGCTGAACGTCTACCGCATGAAGCTGCTCGGCGCCGAGGTGATTCCGGTCAAATCGGGCTCGCGCACGCTGAAGGATGCGATGAACGAGGCGATGCGCGACTGGGTCACCAACGTCGACGACACGTTCTACATCATCGGCACCGTCGCCGGCCCGGCGCCGTATCCGCAGCTGGTGCGCGACTTCCAGTCGGTCATCGGTCGCGAGGCGCGCGCGCAGTGTCTGCAGATGACCGGGCGCCTGCCCGATGCACTGGTCGCATGCGTCGGCGGCGGCTCCAACGCCATCGGCCTGTTCCACCCGTTCCTCAGTGATGCCGGCGTGCAGATGTACGGCGTCGAAGCCGCCGGTTATGGCATCGCCAGCGGTCACCACGCCGCGTCGCTGTCGGCCGGTCGTCCCGGTGTGCTGCACGGCAACCGCACCTACCTGATGCAGGACGAGAACGGGCAGATCATCGAGACCCACTCGGTCTCGGCCGGTCTCGACTACCCCGGCGTCGGCCCCGAGCACTCCTGGCTGAAGGATATTGGCCGCGTCGACTACGTCGCCATCGATGACGAAGAGGCACTGGCCGCCTTCCGCCACCTGACCCGCACCGAGGGGATCATGCCGGCACTGGAGTCGAGCCACGCGGTGGCCTATGCCATGAAGCTGGCGCCGACCATGCGCCCGGACCAGACGCTGGTGATCAACCT
>CAYLRA010000070.1:0-8452 GCA_964386045.1 uncultured Verrucomicrobiaceae bacterium
ATGCCATGAAGCTGGCGCCGACCATGCGCCCGGACCAGACGCTGGTGATCAACCTTTCGGGTCGCGGCGACAAGGACATCCACACCATTGCCGGTATCGACGGCATCACCATTTGAGCCGGTCATTCACGAACAGGACAGAACGTTGAGTCGAATCAGCAACCGGCTGGCGCAGCTCGCCAGCCAGCAGCGCAAGGCAGTGGTCCCCTACGTGGTCGCCGGCGACCCGGAGCCGGCGGTGACGGTGCCGTTGATGCACGAACTGGTGAAGGCGGGCGCCGACATCGTCGAGCTCGGCGTGCCGTTTTCCGACCCGATGGCCGAAGGGCCGGTGATCCAGCTCGGTCACGAGCGCGCGCTGGCGCACAAGGTCAGCCTGCGCGACGTGCTGGCGATGGTGGCCGCGTTCCGCCGCGACGACGACGTCACCCCGGTGGTGCTGATGGGTTACGCCAACCCGGTTGAAGCGATGGGGTACGCGCGTTTTGCCGATGCCGCCGTTGCCGCCGGTGTCGATGGCCTGCTGACGGTCGACATGCCGCCCGAGGAGGCGCCCGAGCTGGCGGTCGAGTTGAAGCGGGTTGGCCTCGACAACATCTTCCTGCTGGCGCCGACCACCACCGATGCGCGCATCCGCGCCGTCGCCGAACTGGCCAGCGGTTATCTCTACTGCGTGTCGTTGAAGGGGGTCACCGGCGCCGGTCACCTCGATATCGACGCTGTCAATACGATGATGCAACGCATCAAGGCGGTCACCCGTTTGCCGGTGACGGTGGGTTTTGGCATAAAAGATGCCGCTTCCGCCGCAGCGGTCGCCCGTGTCGCCGAGGGGGTCGTGGTCGGCAGCGCACTGGTCGATCTGCTGGCCCAGGCGGCCCAGCGCGGCGAGCGCGGCGCGGTGCTGATGCAGGGTGCCAGCGCGCTGCTGGCCGAGATCCGTCGCGGTGTCGACGCTCTTTAATTTCTGAATTCTCAACGGAAGCTGCCATGAGCTGGATCGACAAGATTGTTCCCACCATCATTCGCTCGGACGGCAAGGGGGCCGGTGATCGCCGCGCCAGCGTGCCGGAAGGGCTTTGGAAGAAGTGCCCGAAGTGCGACGCGGTGCTCTATCGCCCGGAGCTGGAGCGCTTCCTCGACGTCTGCCCGAAGTGCGAGCACCACATGCGCCTCGGCGCCCGTCGCCGCCTCGACAGCTTCCTCGATGAAGCGGGGCGCACCGAACTGTTTGCCGACCTGAAGCCGGTCGACCGCCTCAAGTTCAAGGACATCAAGAAGTACAAGGACCGCCTGACGCAGGCGCAGAAGGAGACCGGCGAGAACGACGCGCTGATCGCCATGCGCGGCACGCTGCAGACACTGCCGCTGGTCACCGTCGCCTTCGAGTTCGGCTTTCACGGCGGTTCGATGGGCTATGCGGTCGGCGAGAAGTTCACCCGCGCCGCCAATGTCGCGCTGGAGGAGGGGATTCCGCTGGTCTGCTTCGCCGCATCCGGCGGTGCGCGGATGCAGGAGGCGCTGATCTCGCTGATGCAGATGGCCAAGACCAGCGCGGTGCTGGAGCGGATGAAGCAGAACGGCGTGCCCTACATCTCGGTGCTGACCGACCCGATCTACGGCGGTGTGTCGGCCTCGCTGGCGCTGCTCGGCGACATCAACGTCGCCGAGCCGGGTGCCCGTGCCGGTTTCGCCGGTCCCAACATCATCGAGCAGACCATCCGCCAGAAGCTGCCGCCGGGTTTCCAGCGCAGCGAGTTCCTGATCGAGCACGGTGCCATCGACATGATCGTGCACCGTGCGCAGATGCGCGACACGCTCGCCCGCCTGCTGGCGAAACTGTCGAACCAGCCGGCCGTTGCCTGAGGCGCCCGCCATGCCGCACTCGCTGGGCGAGTGGCTGGCGTGGATGGAGGCCAGCCATCCGCGCCAGATCGAACTCGGTCTCGGGCGCATCGGCGCGGTGGCGGCGCGGCTGGCACTGCCGCGGCTGGCTGACCAGGTCATCACCGTCGCCGGCACCAACGGCAAGGGCTCCTGCGTCGCCTGTCTGGAGGCGATGCTGATCGCCACCGGCCAACGTGTTGGCTGCTACACCTCTCCCCACCTGTTGCACTACAACGAACGCATCCGCATCGACGGTCGAACGGTCGCCGACGATGAGCTTTGCCGCGCCTTCGAGGCGGTACATGCCGCACTCGATGGCAGCACGCTCACCTATTTCGAATTCGGCACGCTGGCGGCGTTCTGGCTGCTGGCGCGACAGCCACTCGACGTCGTCGTGCTGGAGGTCGGTCTCGGTGGCCGGCTGGATGCCGTCAATCTGATCGACGCCGATGTCGCCGTGGTGACGGCGATCGACCTCGATCACCAGGACTGGCTCGGTGATGATCGCGAGTCGATCGGGCGCGAGAAGGCCGGCATCTTCCGCGCCGGTCGACCGGCCATCTGTGTCGACCCGCAACCGCCGCGTGCGGTGGGCGAGACGGCGGCTCAGCTCGGCGCGCGCTGGCTGCCGGTGGGCGAAGCGTTCTGTTTCGAGCGTGGCGACGAACAGTGGAGCTGGTACGGCGACGGTTTTGACGATGCCCCCTGTCACCGCGACCTGCCGCTGCCCGCACTGCCGCTGCCGAGTGCCGCCGCCGCGCTGGCGGCACTGCACGCTGCCGGGCTTGCGCTGCCGGAGAGCGCCATCCGCACCGCGCTGGCCGAGGTGCGGCTGCCGGGTCGTTTCCAGCGTCTGCAACACGCCGGTATCGAGCTGATCTTCGATGTCGCACACAATCCCCATGCGACGCGTTATCTGGCACAGCGGCTGGCCGCGCTACCGCCGGCACCGAGCGCCGCGCTGCTGGCGGTGATGGCGGACAAGGATATCGATGGCATGATCGCGCCGTTGCGCGAACGTTTTTCGCAGTGGTATGCCGGCGACCTGCCGGACAACACGCGTGCACTGCCGGCGACGCAACTGGTACAGCGGCTCGCCGCACACGGCATCGCCGCGCACGCCGGTACCGTCACGGCACTGCTCGCACAGGCGTTGCGCACGCTGGCGCCCGGTTCGCGACTGGTGATATTCGGGTCGTTCTTCACGGTGGCCGCCGCATTGGCGATGCTGGAGCCGGCCGTTGAAGAGAGCGTGGCCGATGAAGATGCGGCCAATGAAGAAGCGATCGATAAAAAGGGGAGGAGAGGGTGACCGATCATCTGAAGAAGCGACTGACCGGCGCCGTTGCGCTGTTGCTGCTCGGCGTCGTGGGCTGGTTCTGGCTGCTCTCGGCCGACAGCCCGATCGACGATGTCGCCAGCGAAACCGAGATTCCAGCGGCGCCCGCCTTCGAACGTTTCGCCGTAGCGCAGCCGCAGCCCCCGCAGGGGATCGATCCCGCGCCGGCGCAGGCACCGCCGCTGCCCGACGATGGCGGCATGGGTGTCGTCGAGCGTGCGCCGGAACCGGCGGCAGCCCCGGCTGTCGCGAAGCCGGCCACGCCGCCCGTTGCCGCCAAACCGGCACCGGCGCCGGCCTATCGCGAGGATGCCAAAGGGTTGCCGGCCAGCTGGGCGCTGCAGGTCGCCGCGCTCTCCAACGCCGCGGCAGCCGAGAAGCTGAAGGGCGACCTCGCCGCGCGCGGCCACAAGGCCTACACCCGCGTCAGCGGCAATGTCACCCGCGTCTTCGTCGGCCCGAAGCTGAGTCGCGAGCAGGTCGCCGCCGACAAGCAGGCGATCGACAAGGCCTTCCGCGTCAACAGCATCATCGTCCGCTTCGAACCGGAGTGATCCGGCGCGCGTCGTCGGTATGGAATCGGGGATGTGAAATCGATGGTGCGCGATTGGGAGGGCGGGGGCGCTCTGCTACAATCCGCGCCTTGCCGTAACGGGTTCCGCCGCGACTGATGAATCTGGGTGAGCACGCCATGAACTGGGCCGACTGGACGATCATCGCCATCGTGCTCATCTCCTGCCTGATCAGTCTCTGGCGCGGCTTCGTGCGCGAGGCCCTCTCCCTCGTCGCCTGGGTCGCCGCCACCATCGTTGCGCTCGCCTTCCATCCCCGGCTCGCCATCGTCTACAGCCAGTGGGTCGAAACCCCCTCCATCGCCATGTTGCTCGCCTTCGTGTCGCTGTTCGTCGGCACGCTGCTGGTCGGCGCGCTGATCAACAAACTGCTCGGCACCCTCATCAGCTCGACCGGGTTGAGCAGCTTCGACCGCCTGCTCGGCGCCGGCTTTGGCGCGGTGCGCGGCCTGCTGATCGTCATGGCCATCGTCGTCATGCTGCCGATGCTGCTGCCGGTGCGGCAGGATGGCTGGTGGCTGCAGTCGCAGCTGATTCCCCGCTTCGAGGTGATGGAGGGCTGGTCGCGCGCCACCTTCGACGGGCTGCTGCACTGGGGCAATGAACTGGTGGAGAAGGGGCGCTCGGCCCTGCATCCCGTCTGTCGTTTCGACGCCTTTGTTTAACCGGAGAATTTATCCAGATGTGTGGCATTGTCGGCATCGTTGCCCGCAGCAGCGTCAATCAGGATATCTATGACGCGCTCACCGTCCTGCAGCACCGCGGCCAGGACGCCGCCGGCATCGTCACCTGCGACGGCGGTCGCATGCACCAGCGCAAGGACAACGGCCTGGTGCGCGATGTATTCCACACGCGCCACATGCAGCGGCTCACCGGCAGCATGGGCATCGGTCATGTGCGCTACCCGACCGCCGGCAGCTCCAGCGCCGCGCTGGCGCAACCGTTCTACGTCAACTCGCCCTACGGCATCGCGCTGGCGCACAACGGCAACCTGACCAACGCCACCGCGCTGACCCGCGAGATTTACCAGTCCGATCTGCGCCATCTCAACACCGAATCCGATTCCGAGGTTCTGCTCAACGTCTTCGCGCACGAGTTGCAGCGTCTTGGCAAGCTGGTGCCGAGCCCCGCCGACATCTTCGAGGCGGTGCGCGGCGTGCACCAGCGTTGCCGTGGTGGTTATGCCTGCGTGGCGATGGTGGCCGGTTACGGCGTGATCGGCTTCCGCGACCCGATGGGCATTCGTCCGGCCGTGTTCGGCGTGCGCGAGACACCCGCCGGCAACGAATACATGATCGCCTCCGAGAGCGTCGCGCTCGACGTGCTCGGCTTCACGCTGGTGCGCGACATCGAACCCGGCGAGGCGATCTACATCGACGCCGCCGGCAAGCTGCACACCCAGCAGTGCGCCGAGTCGACGCAGCTCAGCCCGTGCATCTTCGAACATGTCTATTTCGCCCGTCCCGACTCCATCATGGATGGTGTCTCGGTCTACAAGGCGCGCCTGCGCCAGGGCGAGAAACTGGCGGAGAAGATCCAGCGGCTGCGCCCGGACCACGACATCGACGTGGTGATCCCGATTCCCGACTCCAGCCGGGTGGCCGGCCAGTCGCTGGCGCATGGCCTCGGCGTCAAGTTTCGCGAAGGGCTGGTCAAGAACCGCTACATCGGCCGCACCTTCATCATGCCGGGACAGAACCAGCGCAAGAAATCGGTGCGCCAGAAGCTGAACGCGATCGGCCTCGAATTCCAGGGCAAGAACGTCCTGCTGGTCGACGATTCGATCGTGCGCGGTACCACCTGCAAGCAGATCATCGACATGGCGCGCGAAGCCGGCGCCCGCAAGGTCTACTTCGCCTCCGCCTCGCCGCCGGTGCGCTACCCCAATGTCTACGGCATCGACATGCCGACGGCGCAGGAGCTGATCGCACACGGCCACACCGAGGAAGAGGTGTGCCGGATGATCGGCGCGGACTGGCTGGTCTACCAGGATCTCGATGACCTGATCGCCAGCTCGGTCGAAGGCAGCCCGAAGATTGGCCAGTTCGACTGTTCGGTCTTCACCGGCGAATATGTCACCGGCGATGTCGACGCCAGCTACCTCAACCAGCTCGCCGCCGAGCGCAACGATGACAGCAAGAGCGCCCGCGACCGGCAGGTGGTGACCGGGGGCGGCTCGTTGATCGGCCTGCACAATGATGTTTCCTGAACACGCACGCGCAGCAATGCTCTGACAGATCTATCGAGGGGTGAAATGAGCGACAGGGAATTCGACAGCGAACGCGAGCGCGAACGTCAGCAGGCACTGCGCGAGGCCGGGCTGGATACGCTGGCGATTCGCGCCGGCCACCGCCGCACGGCCGAGGGTGAACACAGCGAGCCGCTGTTCCTCACCTCAAGCTACGTGTTCGAGACGGCGGCGGAGGCGGCCGCGCGTTTCAGCGGTGACCAGCCGGGCAATGTCTATTCGCGTTACACCAACCCCACCGTGCGCAACTTCGAGGAGCGCATCGCCGCGCTCGAAGGTGGCGAGATGGCGGTGGCGACCAGCTCCGGCATGGCGGCGATACTCGCCACCTGCATGGCGCTGCTGAAAAGTGGCGACCACGTCGTCTGCTCGCGCAGCGTGTTCGGCACCACCACCGTCGTCTTCACCAAGTACTTGGCGAAGTTCGGCGTCGAAACCACCTTCGTGCCGCTGACCGACCTTGCCGCGTGGCAGGCAGCGATTCGCCCCAACACGAAGCTGCTGTTCCTGGAGACGCCGTCGAACCCGATGAACGAGGTGGCCGATCTCGCCGCGCTGTCGCAGCTGGCGAAAGCGCACGGCTGCCAGCTTGTCGTCGACAACTGCTTCTGCACGCCGGCGCTGCAGAAACCGCTCGAACTGGGTGCCGATATCGTCGTCCACTCTGCGACCAAATACCTCGACGGCCAGGGGCGCTGCCTCGGCGGCGCCGTGGTCGGTCGCGCCGAGCAGATGAACGAAGTGCTCGGCTTCATCCGCAGCGCCGGCCCCACCATGAGCCCGTTCAACGCCTGGGTTTTCCTCAAGGGGCTGGAGACACTGCGGCTGCGCATGGAGGCGCATTCGCGCAATGCACTTGAGCTGGCGCAATGGCTGCAACAACAGCCGGGCATCGAGAGCGTCCACTACGCTGGGCTTGAATCGCACCCGCAGCACGAACTGGCCAAGCGCCAGCAGCGCGGCTTCGGTGGCGTCATGGCGTTTCGTGTCAAAGGCGGCGCATCCGCCGAAGAGAAACGCGCGGCGGCGTGGCGCTTCATCGATGCCACCCGCATCGTTTCCATCACCGCCAACCTCGGCGACGTGAAAACCACCATCGTCCATCCGGCGACGACGACACACGGCCGCATCAGCGAGCAGGAACGACGCGACGCCGGCATCACCGACAACTTGATCCGCGTCGCGGTGGGGCTTGAGGAGATCGAGGATCTCAAGCGTGATATGCAGAGGGGGTTGGCGGCGCTGTAGCGTCTGTTTGAGGGTAGGGGTGTTGGGTTCTGATTGTGGGTGCTGCTCGGATGTGGGTGCGTCGGAGAGAGCACCTGCGAATTCCAGTCTGAGTGGTCTGGCCATGGCGATAGTCCTTTATCGCGGTGTTGGTTATGGGTGAGGCAAAAGGCAAGACCTGCCCTCGCCCTTGATGACACCGCCCGTGCGCCCTACGGTTCAGTGTCTTGTTAAATTACATTGTCGCTCCACAATTGGTTTACTTAAGCATTATTGAACTTAATGCACATGTTGTTACCACAACGTCAGGACAATGCAAGCTGGGCTGCTGATTGTAGTAGCTAACCCAAACTTTAGCATTTGATGATTTTGCAGTTAGGACAGCAGAAATGAGTTCTTTATTATTATTGCGAATTGCAAGATATCCAGAACATGCTGCCGATATAGGGGCTGCCAATTTTATGCATGAAGTGCCGGCATTCGGTGAGTCTTGACCACCGTTTATTACTACATTTTCAATAGTCGTTTCGTTGATAATAAACGTTTCGGCAATGACAGCGTTTACTGGCAGAAAAGCGAAAACCAAGGGTGTGAAAAATTTATTAATCGACATAATCTCCCTCTTAATTTAATGCCCGTCTAAACTGAAATCCTGGAGCGAAGTCTTTTTTGATTAAATGCTGCTGTTGGAATAACCGTCTCCGGAATTCGGAATTCGGAATTCGGATACGAAAAGCATCGGGGTCGCAGTGAAGTCCGTCACCTTTTGGTCTCACGGAGGCAGGGTTATTAAATCAACATCTTCCCCGTCACTCCATCGAATACATGTGCCGGCCCCGTAAACGCTGATTGGCTTTTGCTGTGCATGTGCCGATAGCAAGATGCTGATCTGGGTTTTTCCTGCTGTACTCGTTTCGTTGATCATCCAGTATGGACTGGCTGCGCATGATGGCTTATTTGCCGAGGGGCCATCGAGATAAAAGTAGTGCAAGTTATCACTAGCCCTGACGATTATTTGAGTGATCTTTCCGGATTGTGATCCTGCATGGGCTTGTAAGCAAAAAAGTAGAAGGATGTAGAGGGGAGTGGTTCTAATTCTGGCCACTTTAAAACTCCTGATTTTTAGGTTTGAATCGCCCCGGGTTTCGTGGAGGCTCCAACTCTTGAGAGAATGGAGCCATGA
>CAYLRA010000071.1:0-8430 GCA_964386045.1 uncultured Verrucomicrobiaceae bacterium
CGCTGCGCTCGGCACCTCCCCTACTTCGCAGGGGAGGACCGCACTGGCCAACAAAGCGGTGATGGGTATCGCCTTCGGCTCAACCCATCCTACGAGCTGCCCCAAGTCCTCCCCTATGCAATAGGGGAGGTGCCCCGCAGGGGCGGAGGGGTCCGCTCTTTCGTCGCGCTCGCAATCAACCCCGGACCCCTCCGCCTCGCTGCGCTCGGCACCTCCCCTACTTCGCAGGGGAGGACCGCACTGGCCAACAAAAAAGGTGGATGGCGTTCGCCATCCACCTGTACGCATCCGGGTGTTGCTCGTCCCGATGTCGCTATGCGCCATCCTGCTGCGTGACGATCGACAGCTTGTCGATGCCGGCGCGTTCGATGATCACCATGATTCGGGCGACGACGCCGTAGGAGACCACCTCGTCGGCGTTCAGGCTCAACCTGATGTCGGGGTTCACCGCCTTGCGCGTGATCAGCTCCTGCTCGACGAATTCGATCGGCACCTCCTCCTTGCCGAGATAGATCAACCCGTCCGCATCGATGCTGACCACCAGCGGCTCTTCCGGTTGCTGCTGCTGTGGTGTCGCTTCCGTCTTCGGCAGACTCACGGTAATTGCGTTCGTCATCATCGGCGCGGTGATGATGAATACAACGAGCAATACCAGCATCACGTCGACCATCGGCGTGATGTTGATTTCGCTCAGCACTTCGTCGTTGTCGCCGCCACTTGCACTGGAAATGGCCATCAGACGAATACCTCCGGTGACGATTGATCCCTGCCGATGCCGGAGACCTCGGCGCTGCGGCTACAGGCAGGCAATCGGGTCGCGGTGGCCGCGGCCGGCTTTATCCGGAATCCGGCCTTTTGCACCAGCGTGATGAAGTCGGTGGCGAAATCATCGAGATCGGCGGAGATCAGTTTCAGGCGGCGCAGGAAATAGTTGTAGGCGAGGACAGCGGGAATGGCGACGGCGATGCCGAAGCCGGTGGCGATCAGCGCGTGACCGATCGGCCCCGCCACCACCTCGATGCTGGCGGACGAGCTGCTGGTGATCGCCGTCAGCGCCTCGATGATGCCGAACACCGTACCGAACAGACCGACGAACGGTGCCGTGGTGCCGATCGAGGCGAGTATCGCCAGGCCGCTTTCGAGCGAGCGGCGCTCCTTCTGGATGCGCTGGCGCAGATGGCGTTCGAGCAGATCCTGCCGGTCCCAGCTGTGCTCCAGATCGTGGGCGGAACTGGAGCTGGAATCCGCGTTGCGCAGTGTGCGGAAACCGGTTTCGGCCACGCGCGCGGCGGAGCCCTCGCGACTCTCCAGCGCCGCCGCCGCGTTCAGGTCGCTGGCGCTCCAGAAGGCCCTGGTGAAACGGCGATTGCGACGGGCGACCAGCCAGTTCTGTACGCCCTTGATGAGAATCAGGGCCCAGGTGACGATGGAAAACACGAACAGCAGCCAGATGGTCAGGTCTACGGCAAATTGATACAGGCTTTTCATGGGGGTACTCACTCAGAACAAAACAACCAACAGAACGAAAAAATCGGGAAACCTCTGAAAAAGTCCTCCTGACTTTTTCATCCGACGTTCACTGCAACTTGAAATCGATCGGCACCTCGACCCACGATTCGATCGGAACGTCGTCGAGCGTCGCCGGAACGAAAGACCAGCGCCGCACGGAATTGACGGCGGCATCGTCGAGAATCTTGCGCCCGCTCGACTGCAGGAGCTCGATCGCCTTCGGCTTGCCGTTGGGCAGCACGAGAACATTCAGGATCACGCTCCCCTCCCACCCCTGGTCCTGCGCGAATCGCGGGTAGTTGGGCGCCGGGTTGCGCAGGTAGCCGGCATCGGCCGACGCCTTGGTAAGCACCGGCGCGGGTGGCGGTGGCGGCGGTGTCGGCACCGGTTCGACCGCGACCACCTCCTGCACGGGAACGGGTTCCGGTTTGGGTTCGACCGGCTTTTGCACCGGCTCCGGTGCCGGCTTCGGTTTCTGGACCACCGGCTCCGGCGGCTTCGGCGGTGGCTCTTCTTTCGGCTGCTCCGGCTCGGGCGGCTGTTCGACCGGCGGGCGGTAGAACTCGACGGTCATCGGCGGAATTTCGGCCTGCGTGATTTTCGGTGCCGGCTGGTAAGAGATCGCCCAGCCGATCGCGACGTGAACGGCGGCGACGCCGAGCAGCGTCAGCGCCGCGGCGGCACCGGAGCGTTTGCGCGCGGGCACCGCCACCAGTGGAACGTGCTGGCGCGGCACCAGCACCACGACCTCGGCACGTTTTTTCTTCTCCTCCAAATTTTTCCGTTCACGGAGGTCGGGCTTGAGCGCGACGGCGTGATGCCTGGCGTGACGACGGGTCGATGTGGAATGGGCAAGCGCGCTCATGATGTCTCCGTTCCCGGTTTGGCCAGGGGCAGTGCACTGTCCTGCACATCCGATGCGCTCCGGGGAAGCAATCGGAACGTCCCCGAAACTCAGAATCTCGCCGTCACCGACAACAGATAACTGCGCGGCCGCCCGGAGTTGCGCTGCCCGGCGCCGTTGCTGATCGGCAGGCCGTGCGTGCTGTACTCCTTGTCCGTCAGGTTCTGCGCCGACAGCTGAAACGCCAGGTTTTCGCTGCTGTCGACATTCCAGGTCAGGCGCGCGTTGAACAGTGCGAACGGCTCCTGTCGCAGCAGCGGATCGCGACTGGTCTTCTGCGACGACACCGTCGGGTAGTAGTAGTACGTCGAGCGCCAGTTGCCGTCGACACCGTAGACCAGGCTGCCGCCCCACGGCAGTTCCTGCCGGTAGTCGGCGAAGAGACTGACGGTCTGCTCCGGCGAGCGCGGCGCCCGCGCGCCGAGAATCGTCGCGGTGGTGCCGGTGTCCTCGGTGTACTCGGTACTCAGCAGCCCGATGTTGCCGCCGACGCGCAGGCTGTCGAACAACAGCGCGTTGGCGCGCAGCTCGAAACCGTAAATCTCCGCGGCTCCAGCGTTGCGGAACAGTACCGTCGCGATCGTCGGGTTGGCGGGATCGAGTACGGTTGGAACGTTCACGACCAGATTCTTGTAGTCGTACCAGAACCCGGTCAGATCGACATTCAGGCGCTGCTCCAGCCAGTTGGTCTTCAGGCCCAGTTCGTAGGCGTCGATCTCTTCCGGATCGAGCTTGTAGATCTGATTGGCGCGGATCGTCGTTCCCGGAATCGGCACGTAGCCGGTGTTGGTGAAACCGCCGGGCAGTACACCGTGGGCGAAGCGGGCGTAGACGCTGATCGATTCGCTGAACGTGTATTCCGGCGTGATGTCCCAGGTCACCGACGTCGACGTCTGTTTCGCATCGTCGACGAAGCGCAGATCCCGGTGCGGGTAGAGCCAGTATTCGGTCCGCGGCAGGTCGGCAATGAAACTGGCCGCCGTCCCGGCGTTGTTGGCCGCCGAATAGTCCCAGTCGATCGAGATCTCCTCGTGCGACCAGCGCACGCCACCGCTGAGTTTGAAGCGGTCGGTGAATTCGTAGCCGACGTTGCCGAACAGCGCGTAGCTCTTCGTCTCCTGGGTGTAGATCGTGTCGGTGTACTGCGGGCCGGTGCCCCAGGCATTGGCGGTGGTGGTGCTGTCGCCGCGCACGTAGTTCGCCGTCACGCTGCGCTCGTCGAGCTTGCCGGTGAAGGCGTAGAGACCGGTCAGCCAGGTCAGCCGCTCGCCGTTGGGCGACGTCAGGCGAATCTCCTCGCTGAACTGATCCGATTCGGAGTCCTGCCAGCTGAGCCGGAACGGCTGGCCGTTGCCGTAATACGGGCTGTCGACCGGTATCGGCGCGTAGCCGCCGCGGGTGTAGAGGTGGTTGTTCTCGTAGGCGGTGATCGACGTCAGTGTGGCGAAGCCGAGATCCCAGTTGATCTTGATGTGGGCGCCTTCCGCTTTCAGGTTCTCGGGGCTGGCATCGGCCTCGTTGGTCCTGTCGTAGCCGGTCTCCGGCAGTCCGTTCGGATAGACCGACAGGAACGCGCGCTGTGTCGCCGTGGCGCCGGTCAGCGGCGAAACGTCGCTGTGCACGTAGCGCGTGCCGAAGGTGAGTCCGCTGAAATCGCGCGCGTGCACGTTGAACAGGATGTCGAACGATTCCGTCGGCGTCACCAGCAGCTGGCCGCGCAGTGCCTGCTCGGTGCCGCCGGCCTGATCCTCGCCGCTGTGGGTGTTCTTCTGCCAGCCGTCGAGATCGTTGTGGTAGAACGAGAAACGCCCCGCCACGCGATCCGGCAGCACTTCGCCGCCCAGCGCGCCCTGCAGATGGCTCTCGCCGTCGCTGCCATAACCGAATTTGGCGTAACCGTCTTTTTCAAAACCCGGCGCCCTGGAGACATAGTTGATGGCGCCGCCATTGGAGTTCTTGCCCCACAGTGTTCCCTGCGGGCCGTTCAGCACGATGACGTTGTCCAGATCGAACAGCGGGAAACCCTGGCTGTTGATGTTGGCGATGTAGACGTCGTCGTAATAGATGCCGACCGGGTTGATGGTGTTGCTGCCGGTGTTGTTGGTGCCGATGCCGCGAATGAACCAGCGTGCCCGCGACGGCCCGCGCGGCTGTTCGGCGTGCGCATTCGGCACGAAGCGGACGATGTCGTTGGTCGTCCTGATCTGGTCGCTGTTCAGTATGTCGTCGCCGGACAGCACCGACAGCGCCAGCGGGACGTCGGTGGCCGCCTCCTCGCGCCGCTGCGCGGTGACGACGACGGTTTCGAGCGCGCGTCTTTCCGCTGCCGGCGCCTGCGGCTGTGCCAGCGCCGATGTGGAAATGCCTGTCAGTGTGGCGGAGACGGCCAGCCACAATGTCCTTCTTCTCATTACCACTCTCTCCCCATAAAACATCAAAGAACCGCGAAGCTGCATGGAGAGAGGCAATTGCAGAATGCACGCCAGATGAAACGGTGCGCAGCGGCGGAAAACTTATATCGTTAGCGGGGAGAGCGATAACGCAGACGCAAAAATTGCGCACCTGCGGACAGAACGGCGGAATATTGCTGCGGCATTGCTGCTACAGCAGAAACCCGGGAGAAAATCGTGCAGCCGGATGATTACCGGCTGAGCATCGACTGCTGCTACAGAAACTGTGCCGCCAGCGCACGATGATGGGTATCGCTGCCATTGTTCAGCGCGTTGGTTTGCTCCCCTCTCCCTTCAGGGAGAGGGGCCGGGGGAGAGGGAAGCCCCGCCGCGCCGTCTCAGAAAATAACGCTGCAGATTGTCGAGGTGCAGGTAGACCACCGGCGTCGTATACAGCGTCAGCAACTGGCTGACCAGAAGGCCACCGACGATGGTGATGCCGAGCGGCCGGCGCAGCTCGGAGCCGTCGCCGAGCGCCAGTGCCAGCGGCAGCGCGCCGAAGATGGCGGCCAGCGTCGTCATCATGATCGGACGGAATCGCATCAGGCCCGCCTGGTGGATCGCCGCCAGCGCATCGAGCCCGTGTTCACGGCGGGCGATCAGCGCGAAGTCGATCAGCATGATGGCGTTCTTCATGACGATGCCGATCAGCAGCAGGATGCCGATCAGCGCGATGATGCCGAGTTCGCTGCCGAAGGCCGCCAGCGCCAGCAGTGCGCCGACGCCGGCCGACGGCAGCGTCGACAGGATCGTCAGCGGATGGATGAAACTTTCGTACAGCACGCCGAGAACGATGTAGGCCGCAACCAGCGCCGCCAGGATCAGCCAGGGCTGGTTTTCCAGTGATTTCTGAAACACCCGGGCCGTGCCGGCGAAGCCGCCGCGCACGGAGCCCGGCGGTGCCAGCGCGAGAAAGGCGCCGTCGATCGCCGCCGCCGCTTCGCCGAGCGTGACGCCCCGGGCCAGGTTGAAGGAGAGCGTGGTCGCCGCGAACTGTCCCTGGTGGTTGACCGCCAGCGGCGCGCTGGCGATCTCGTAGCGGCTGAAGCTCGACAGCGGCACCTGTTCGCCGCGGTCGCTGGTCACGCGGATGTGGCGCAGCGACTGCGGGTCGCGCGTGAACTCGGGCCGCAGCGTCAGCACCACGTAGTACTGGTTCAGCGGTTCGTAGATGGTCGACACCAGCCGCTGGCCGAACGCGTCGTTCAATGTCGCGTCGATCCGCGCCGCGGAGATGCCGAGCCGGGCGGCCGCCTCGCGATCGACGTTCAGCACGGTCTGCAGGCCGCGCTCCTGCCAGTCGCTGCTGACGTCGCTCAGCTGCGGCAGCGCCCGCAGCGCCTCGAACAATCGCGGCGCCCACTGCCGCAGTTCGTCGAAATCGCTGGCCAGCAGCGAGTACTGGTACTGCGCGGCGGCCTGCCGCCCGCCGACGTTGATGTCCTGCTGCGCGTTCAGTATCAGCGTCGCGCCGGCCACCTTCGCCAGTTGCGGCCGCAGCCGGGCGACGACCTCGGCGGCGGAGACGTCGCGCTCGTCGCGCGGTTTCAGCCGCGCGAACATCTGGCCGCTGTTGTTCTGCCCGGCGCCGGCACCGCCGGTGTATTCGTACCAAGTGTCGATGGCGGGGTCGGCGGCGACGATGCGCATCAGCTCGTCGATCTTGCCGCGCATCGACTGGAACGAGATCGACTGGTCGGCGAGAAACGTGCCCTGCAGCCGGCCGGTGTCCTGCAGCGGGAAGAAACCCTTCGGCAGCGCGGCGATGAGATGGACGTTCAGCGCGCCAACCAGCACCAGCAGCGCCAGCATCAGCCAGCGGTGGCGCAGCGCCCACAGCAGCGTGGCGCCGTAGCCACTGACGATGCGGGCGCCGGCCGCCGTCAGCCGGCCGCCGCGCTCCCGCTGCGTCTTGCGATGCGGGCGCAGCAGTTTCGCGCACAACATCGGCGTCGTCGTCAGCGACACCAGCAGCGACAGCAGCACGGCGATGCACAGCGTCACCGAGAATTCGCGCAGCAGGCGGCCGATGATCCCCTCCATCAGCAGCACCGGCAGCAGCACGGCGACCAGCGCCAGGCTCATCGCGACGACGGTGAAGCCGACCTCGCGCAGGCTCTGCAGCGCCGCCGCCACCGGCGGTTCGCCGCGTTCCATCAGCCGCGCCGTGTTCTCGACGACGACGATGGCATCGTCGACGACGAAGCCGGTGGCGATGATCAGCGCCATCAGCGACAGGTTGTTGAGGCTGTAGCCGAGCAGGTAGATGACCGCCAGCGTGCCGAGCAGCGACACCGGAATCGCCACGCTCGGAATCAGCGTCGCGCGGCCGCTGCGCAGGAACAGGTGGACCACCAGGATGACGAGGCCGATCGAGATCAGCAGCGTGTGCTCGACCTCGCGCAGCGTCGCGCGGATGGTGCCGGTGCGATCCATGGTGACGCTCACGTCGATGTCGGCCGGAATCGCCGCCTGCAGCTGCGGCAGCAGCGCCCTGATCGCGTCGACCATCTCGACGGTGTTGGCGCCCGGCTGGTTGAACACCGACAGCATCACCGCCGGTTTGCCGTTCGAGGTGCCGGCGTTGCGCAGCTCCTGCAGCGAGTCGCTGACGTCGGCGACATCGGACAGGCGCACCGGCGCGCCGTCGTGCCAGGCGACGATCAGGTCGCGGTAGTCGGCGGCGCGGCGGGCGCGGTCGTTGACGTCGATCTGCCACTGCCGGTCGGCCGATTCGAGCACGCCCTTCGGCTGGTTGACGTTGGCGGCGGCCAGCGCGGTGCGCACCTGCTCCAGGCCGATGCCGTACTGGCCGAGCGCGGTCGGGTTGACGGCGACACGCACCGCCGGCAGCGCACTGCCGTTGACGTTGATCTGGCCGACGCCCGACACCTGCGCGATCTTCTGGCCGAGCAGCGTGAAGGCGACGTCGTAGAGCTGTTCGCGCGAGCGGAAATCGGAAGTCAGCGCGATGGCGAGGACCGGCGAGCTGGCGACGTTGGCCTTGCGATAGACCGGCGCCGTCGGCAGGTTGGCCGGCAGCGATCCCTGCGCGGCATTGATCGCGGCCTGCACTTCGCGCGCGGCGGCATTGATGTCGCGGTCGAAATCGAACTGCACGCTGATCCGCGTGTTGCCCTGGTTGCTGGTCGACGTCAGCTCGGTAATGCCGGCGATGCGGCCGATGGCGCGCTCCAGCGGCGTGGCGACGGTGGCCGCCATCGTCTCGGCGTTGGCGCCGGGCAACACCGCCTGCACGTTGATGACCGGCATGTCGACCTGCGGCAGCGACGCGATCGGCAGCAGCACGAAGGCGACGGCGCCGAGCAGGATCAGCGCCAGCGTCAGCAGCGCCGTCGCCACCGGGCGCCGGATGCAGAGCGCGGCCATATTCATCGCTGGCGCTTCATCCGGTTCATCACAGTCATCTCACGATACCGGCTGCGCCGGTACTGGCGGTTTGCTGTCGCCTCGCCAATCGCCGCGCCAGCCGGTCGAACGCCAGATAGATGACCGGCGTCGTGAACAGCGTCAGCGCCTGGCTGGCGAGCAGGCCGCCGACCAGCG
>CAYLRA010000072.1:0-8398 GCA_964386045.1 uncultured Verrucomicrobiaceae bacterium
CCGCGGTCGGCTCGTTGATGATGCGCTTGACGTCGAGGCCGGCGATGCGGCCGGCATCTTTCGTCGCCTGACGCTGCGAGTCGTTGAAGTAGGCCGGCACGGTGATGACCGCTTCGGTGATCTCTTCACCGAGGTAATCCTCGGCGGTCTTCTTCATCTTCTTCAGCACTTCAGCCGAGATCTGCGGCGGCGCCATGGTCTTGCCGCCAGCCTCGACCCAGGCGTCGCCGTTGTCGGCCCTGGCGATTTTGTAGGGCACCATGCCGATATCTTTCTGCACCACGTTGTCTTCGAAGCGGCGGCCGATCAGCCGCTTGACCGCGAACAGCGTGTTTTTCGGGTTGGTGACGGCCTGGCGCTTGGCGCTCTGGCCAACCAGGATCTCGCCGTCGTCGGTGTAGGCGACGATCGACGGCGTGGTGCGCGCACCCTCCGCGTTCTCGATGACCTTGACCTTGTCACCATCCATGATCGCCACGCAGGAGTTGGTGGTGCCGAGGTCGATGCCGATGATTTTTGCCATTACATTTTTCTCCAAATTTGATCCGGCGGTCCGGACGGTGTTCGGTTGCCGGCGCGGCGCGCCGACCGATGGATGACTGACGCCGTATATTGGCGCGGCCGGCGCGTTTTCAAGGCCGCCCCGGCGCTATCTCAGGCGCTGGTATCAACCCCCTTGGCGGCACCCCGGGCGACCACCACCATCGCCGCGCGCAGCAGGCGACCGTTCAGCGTGTAGCCCTTCTGCATCACGTGCAGCACCGAGTTCGGTTCGACGTGCGGGTTGTCGAGCATCGACACCGCCTCGTGGAATTCGGGATTGAACGGTTCGCCGACCGGGTTGACCTGCTGCACCTCGAAGCGGTTGAGCACGTCGATGAAGCTCTTGTAGGTCAGCTCGACCCCCTCCAGGAACGGCTTGACCGTCTCGTCGTCGCGGTTGGCGCTCTCCAGCGTGCGCTCCAGGTTGTCGGCCACGGCCAGCAGCGAGCCAGCGAACTTCTCCAGCGCGAACTTGTGGGCGTTCTCGACATCCTTCTCGGCGCGGCGGCGCTGGTTCTGCGCCTCGGCGGCGATGCGCAGCGCGCGCTCCTCGGCCTCGCCGAGCTTCTGCCGCAGCTGCTCCAGTTCGTCGTGCAGCGCCGTCACGTCAGCCTCGACACTCCCTTCCGGCGCCACTGCATCGGCTTCGGCCTCGATCTCAACGGATTTGCTGTCCTCGGTCACCCCTTGCCCCCTGTACGAATAACTATCTGTCAGATAAGGAAATTTCAGAATCGATAAAGCCGTATCAACGGCCCGCGACACAACCTGGCGGGCTATATGGGGAGAGACTGGGGGAATTCAAGGGGCGCGCTCGGGAAACCCGGTGACCGCGGCGCCCCGGCAGCTCAGAGCGCTTGCAGTGCGCGGCTCAACATGCGCGCGGTAACGTCGACGATCGGGATGACGCGGTCGTAGGCCATCCGCGTCGGACCGATGACGCCGAGCACGCCGAGCCGCTCGTTGCCGACCTGGTACGGCGCGGTGATGACGCTGAAGTCGCCCAGCACCTCGAAGCCGGCCTCCTCGCCGATGAAGATCTGCACGCCGTCGGCCTGGATGCAGCGGTCGACCAGTTCGAGGATGTCGCGCTTGCGCTGGAACGCCTCGAACAGGTCGCGCAACTTGTCCATCTCCTCCGGCGCGGTCGAACCGAGCAGCTGGGTCTCGCCGGCGACCAAGTAGTCGCGCTGCGCACCGTCGTCGTCACTCTCCAGCGCCTGGCTGGCCAGATCGAGGCTCATCTGCAGGTAGTGGTCGATGTGCTGCTTGTCGTCGGCCATCGCGGCGACGATGGCGCGGCGCACGGCGCCGAGATCGGCACCGGCATAGCGCTGGTTGATCAGGTTGGCGGCCTGGGTCAGCTCGATCTGCGTGTAGGGGCGGCGGGTGTGGATGACGCGGTTCTGCACCTCGCGCTCGTTCACCACCAGGATCACCAGCAGGCGGCTGTCCGACAGCGGCAGGAACTCGACCTGGCGCAGCGTCAGCCGCTCCTGCCGCGGCAGTGTCACCAGCCCGGCCTGCGCGGTGATGCGCGACAGCAGCTGCGACGCACTCGCCACCAGCTCGCGGCTCGACTTGTCCGGGTGCAGCTCCAGCTCCAGCGTCGACAGCGACAGGTGTTCGAGCGGCTGCATGGTGATCAGCGTATCGACGAAGAAGCGGTAACCCTGCGCCGTCGGCACCCGCCCGGCCGAAGTGTGCGGCGCACGGATCAGCCCCAGTGCCTCCAGGTCCCCCATCACGTTGCGCACCGTCGCCGAGCTGATCGCCAGCCCGCTCTCCTCGACCAGCGCCTTCGAACCGACCGGCTGCCCCTCGCGGATGTAGCGACGCACCAGTGCCTTCAACAGCAACTGTGCGCGCTCGGAGATCAGCTCGTTTGCCATCGTCTCGATACCACCCCTTCGGTCATTCGTCGCAACCGGTCACGGCCGCACTCAAGTGGCCGGATTGTAGCCAAATTGTCCGCGCCAAACCGAACCGCACGGCGGCGCCGCGCGGCGCTTGCCGGCCCGGCGACGAATACTGTATAAAACCACAGCCTCATGACCACCACCCCCGCCGCACGGAGCCGCCACCATGCTGGTCCACCTGCACGTCGAGAACTACGCCATTGCCGACCGCATCGATGTCGAATTCGACCGCGGCATGACCGCCATCACCGGCGAGACCGGCGCCGGCAAATCGATCCTGCTCGATGCGCTGGGGCTCGCCCTCGGCGACCGCGCCGATGCCAGCGCGGTGCGCCACGGCTGCGAGCGCGCCGACATCCACGCCACCTTCGACCTCGGTGGCGGTAATGACAATGGGGGCGCACGACCCACACTCAAGGCGGCGCGGCAGTGGCTGGCCGAGCGCGACCTGCTGGCCGGCGACGAGTGCCTGCTGCGCCGCGTCATCACCGCCGAGGGGCGCTCGCGCGGCTACATCAACGGCCAGCCGGTGCCGCAGCAGGACCTGAAAGCGATCGGCGAATTCCTGCTCGACCTGCACAGCCAGCACGCCCACCAGTCGCTGCTGAAAAAGAACCAGCAACGTACCCTGCTCGACGCCTTTGCCGGCAGCGCGGCACTGGCCGAGCAGTGCACGGCGCTGGCGCGTCGCCACGCCGAGCGGCAGGCGCGACTGAACGCGCTCAGTGCCAACCGCGACGAAACCGACGCCCGCCTGCAGCTGCTGCGCTACCAGGTCGAGGAGCTGGAACAGCTGGCCCCGATCGATGGCGAGCTGGAGCAGCTGGAACAGGAGCAGAAACAGCTGGCCAATGGCGAACAGATCCTGCGCAACAGCCAACAGGCGCTGGCGCTCTGCCGCGAGGGCGAAATCAACGCCACCACCATCCTGCACCAGGCGCTGCGCGCACTGGAGGAGCTCGACGGCAAGCAGCCGGCGCTGGCCGAAGCCGAGCAGCTGCTCGGCAGCGCGCTGATCCAGGTCGAGGAGGCGAGCCGCGAACTGCAGCAGCATGTCGACGGCTTCGAACTCGATCCCGAGCGGCTGATGGCGGTGGAGCAGCGCCTCGACGCCATCTACGACACCGCGCGCAAACACCGCGTGCCGGCGCGCGAACTGCCGGCACTGCAGGCGGCACTGCAGGCCGAGCTCGACCAGGCCTGCGGCTCCGACCACGACATCGAGACCCTGCAGGCGGAGCTGGCGCAGCTCGCCGCCGACTACCAGCGGGCCGCCGGCGAGCTGTCGGCAAAGCGCAAACAGGCGGCGCAGAAGCTGCAGAAGCAGGTCGAGAAACAGCTGCAGGCACTGGCCATGGGCGGCTGCCGCTTCAGCGTGGCGCTGACCGCGCGCAACAGCGGCGAGGAGAGCGACGAACCGCTGCACCCGCACGGCCTCGAAGAGGTCGAGCTGCTGGTCAGCACCAACCCCGGCACACCGCCGCAGCCGCTCGGGCGCATCGCCTCCGGCGGCGAGCTGTCGCGCATCAGCCTCGCCATCCAGGTGGTGACGGCGCAGACCACGGCGACCCCGACACTGATCTTCGACGAGGTCGACGTCGGCATCGGCGGCGCCACCGCCGAGGTGGTCGGCAACCTGCTGCGCGAACTGGGCAGCCGCGGCCAGGTGATCTGCGTGACCCACCAGCCGCAGGTGGCGAGCAAGGGGCACCACCACTTTTCAGTGGCCAAGAACAGCTCGAAGCAGAACGTGCATGTCGCGCTGCAGAAGTTGCAGGGCGAAGCCAAGATCGAAGAGCTGGCGCGCATGCTGGGCGGCATCCAGATCACCGAGCAGAGCCGTGCCCACGCCCGCGAGATGCTGAACCCGGTGCACTGAGCGACGCCGCGGGCCGACCGCACCGAAAAACGACACGCCAGAAACGACGACGGCGCCCGCAGGCGCCGTCTTTCCATCCGTGATCGCGCTCTGTGATCACGCTTATTTCACGCGCGGGGCCTTGCTCCCCTTCGGGCGCACATAGAGCACCAGCGAATGGTCGACCAGTTCGAAACCGCGCTCCTCGGCGAGCTGGCGCTGACGCTTCTCGATCACCTCGTCGACGAATTCGACCACCTCGCCCGACTCGGTGCAGACCATGTGATCGTGGTGCTGGCTCTTCGACAACTCGAACACCGAGTGACCCGACTCGAAATTGTGACGGCTCACCAGACCTGCGCTCTCGAACTGCGTCAGCACGCGGTAGACGGTGGCCAGGCCGACATCCTCACCGCTCTCCATCAGCTGCTTGTAAACCTCTTCGGCGCTGAGGTGCTGACTGGTCTCCTCGGCATGCTCCAGCAGCTGGAGAATCTTCACGCGCGGCAGCGTCACCTTCAGGCCGGCCTTGCGCAACTCCTGATTTTCTCCGGTCATGGGTGAATAGTCTCCAGCGTGGATTCCGAACACGACGTACAGAAGGGGGTTTCGCCTTGCCGGAACGAGATAGGGTATGATCCCGCGCCGAACTGCGGTCGACGCAATACCCGAGCACCTTAGTGGAATTTAAAGGCAAATGCAAAAAGCACTCATCCCGCTGATTTTCCTCGCGCTTTGCGGCTGCAGCACGCTCGAATTTCCGTGGGTTTATCGCCTCGACATCGACCAGGGAAACATCATCAAACAGGAGATGGTGGACCAGCTGAAACCGGGGCTGAACAAGAGCCAGGTGCAGTTCGTGATGGGCACCGCGCTGATCGAGGACACCTTCAACAGCGAACGCTGGGACTACCTCTACACGCTGCTGCGCGGCGATGGCAGCCACACCCGCCAGCGCCTGACGCTGACCTTTGACGGCGACGTGCTGGTCGGGCTCAGCGGCGACTACCTGCCAGGCGGCGCTGCCACCCAATAACCGCGCCTACTTCTTTGCCGCTCGCGGTTCCCTGTTCGCTGCGCGAGCCTTGCGCGCTTCCTTGGGATCGGCGATCAGTGGCCGGTAGATTTCGATGCGGTCACCTTCGCGCAACTTCTCCTCACGCGGTTTGGCAACGACTCGACTGAACACCCCCATGTCGACCTGCTCCAGATCGAGTCCGGGGAAATGGCGCGCAATGCCCGAACGCTGCGCCGCCTCGAACGCGGTGCACCCCTCCTCCACCTCGATCGCGATGATCTGCTGCTTGTGCGGCAGCGCGTAAGCCACTTCGACCTTCATGGTTTCGCCTCACTCACGACGCCGGCTTCACTTCAGCGCGCCGCTGGCATGGAGCGCATGGGCGCGTTTCACCAGCGCATCGACCATGTGGTTGGCGACACCGTTGAACAACACCCGCAGCGCCAGCTTGCGCAGCCGGCCGGCCATCGAGAACTCCAGATGCAGCGCCACCTTGCAGGCGCCCTCGCCGAGCGCGGTGAACTGCCACTGGCCGCGGAAATGGTCGAACGGCCCCTCCACCAGCGTCAGATCGACGCGCGACGGCGGCGCCAGCACATTGCGCGTGGTGAAGCTGTAGTGCATGCCGCCCTTGGCCAGGTCGAGCCGCGCCACCATCGACTGTGCGTCGGCGGCGATCACCTCGGCGCCGACGCAGCCGTCGAGAAATGCCGGATAGGACGCCACGTCGTTGACCAGCGCATACATCGACGCCGCCGGATAGGGCACCAGCGCGCTGCGATCGATCACGTTCATGCCGACTCACTCACTCCGTCACGGCGCACTCAGACAACGGCAAACACGCGCCGCAGGCCAACCAGCAGCAGCACCAGTACCGCGGGCGGCGCAATATAACGCAACAGGAAACGCCACAGCGCAAACAGGACCGGATGCTCGCCGAACAGCTCGTCGCGAATCGCCTCGATACGCATCCGCCAGCCGACGAACAGCGCCAGGATCAACCCGGTCAGCGGCAGCAGCAGGTCGGCGCTGAACCAGTCGATCCAGGCGAACAGCGTGCGCCCGCCCGGTCGCCAGTCGGGCCAGAGGCTGAACGAGAAGAGGCTGAGCAACCCGAGCAGCCACGCCACCGCCGCCAGCAGCAGCGCCGCCAGCGGTCGCCGCCAGCCGAAACGCTGCACCAGCCACGCCGTGCCCGGCTCCAGCAGCGCCACCGCCGAACCGAGCGCCGCCAGCAGCACCATCGCAAAGAAGATCACGCCGAGCAGCGCGCCGTATTCGAGGCCACCGAACAGGTAGGGCAGCGTCACGAACATCAGCCCCGGCCCGTAACTCGGCTGCACATGCTGGGCAAACACCAGCGGGAAGATGGCCAGCCCCGCCAGCAGCGCCACCGTCGTATCCAGCAACACCACCGCGCCGAGCATGCGGGTGATCGAGCGGCGATCGGGCGCATAGGCGCCGTAGGTCACCATCGCCCCCATGCCGAGGCTGAGCGAGAAGAAAGCCTGCCCCAGCGCCGTCAGCATGGCGTCACCGCGCAGGTCGATCGAACGCGGTGAAAACATGAAATCGAGCGCCGCCGGAAGGTCACCCTGCCGCGCCGCGTAGACCGCCATCACCACCAGCATGATCACCAGCAGCGGCAGCAGCACCTGCGCCAGCCAGCCCAGCCCGCGCCGGACACCGAGCGACACCACGCCCCACGCCAGCGCCATGAACAGCGCATGGGCCGCCATCTGCCGACCGCTGCTGCCCACCAGCTGCTGGAACTGCTCGCCGATCTGGCGCGGCGATGCCTCGGCCAGACGACCGTCCGCCATCCACTGCACGTAGACCAGCAGCCAGCCCGACACCACCGAGAAATAGGAGAGCACCAGCAGCCCGGCCAACGCACCGAGCCAGCCGGCCAGCCGCCAGCCGCGCCCGGCCGCCGACTCCAGCGTCGCCACCTGGATCGAGTGGATCGGATCGGCGCGACCGCGCGCACCGAGCACCACCTCCGCCACCAGCAGCGGCGTCGCCACCAGCAGCAACGCCACCAGATAGACCAGCACGAAGCCGGCGCCACCGTTGGCCCCGGCCAGATAGGCGAACTTCCACAGGTTGCCGAGCCCCACCGTCGCCAGCGTCACCGCCGCCACGAAGGTCCATGGCGAACCCCAGCCACCGTGTATCGATTGGCGTGTCATCGTTGTTTCAGTGCCATGCGTGATCTCTTCCCGGGCTCATGCGGTCTCGCGCCAATATAACGATAAGTGCTTGTCGAACGCGGCATTCTCCCCAAACCGATACCCAAGGCCAAGCACCGCCCCTATAATGCCCGGCCTTTTGCGCAGGCCCGCTCAACACGCGCCGGTCGCCACGCCCAGCCAGAAAACAGCCTCCATGAACGCCAGGAAACAGCATCAGGGCGGCAACATCGCCCAGAACAAGAAGGCGCGCTTCGACTACTTCCTGGAAGAGAAGTTAGAGGCGGGGCTGGCGCTGCAGGGCTGGGAAGTGAAAAGCCTGCGCCAAGGCAAGTGCCAGCTGGTCGACTCCTACGTGCTGTTGAAGAACAACGAGGCCTTTCTGATCGGCGCGCTGATCTCGCCGCTCGACACCGTCTCGACCCACTTCGTCGCCGACCCGCGCCGCACCCGCAAGCTGCTGCTGAGCCGGCGCCAGATCAACCACCTGATCGGCGCCGTACAGCAGAAGGGTTACACCTGCGTCTGCACCTCGCTCTACTGGAAGGGGCACCTGGTCAAGGCCGAAATCGCGCTGGCCAAGGGCAAACAGCTGCACGACAAACGCGATACCGAAAAGGATCGCGACTGGAACCGCGAGAAGCAGCGCATCGTGCGCGAGGCCAACACCTGATCGACGCAACATTCGTAGCCAAACAGGCGCAATTTTTCAGTTCGGGGCGCGTTTAGAAAAAAACTCTCTAACCGCGCCATTGAAAAGCCAGGGCATGGCGCCCATAGTTGACCCCGGTGTAGCAATACACCGACTACTCTCTTCCAGGCGAAGGGAAAGGGGGTGCGGATGGCGCAACACCGCCGCACTCCCGGT
>CAYLRA010000073.1:0-8345 GCA_964386045.1 uncultured Verrucomicrobiaceae bacterium
GGGTCTTCAGGCTGACGTCCTTGGCCGTGACCTCGGAATAGGCCGGCACCAGCAGGACATCGTCGAAGGTCAGTGCTTCCTGGATCACACGGAGCATTGGCAGGTCTCCTCGGCGGGAGCGAGAAAACGGCGCATTGTAATGAAATGCCCGGGGCCGGTAAACGACCACGCTGCGGGCACCCGCCGCCTCAAAGCGCGATCGGGCCAGCCGGTGTCACCGCGAACCGGGCAGCCGCTACAATGCGCCGCCATGAAATCCCCAACCCCCACCAGCGCCACCCCCACCGACGTGCTCTCGGTCAGCCAGCTGAACCGGCTGGCGCGTTCGCTGCTGGAGGAGTGTTTCGTCGGCGTCTGGGTCGAGGGGGAGATATCGAACCTCTCCCGCCCCTCCTCCGGCCACTGGTACTTCACGCTGAAAGATGGCGGCGCGCAGGTGCGCTGCGCCATGTTCCGCAACCGCAACCTGCACATCCGCTTCCAGCCCACCGAGGGCCAGAAGGTACTGGTGCGCGGCAGTGTCAGCCTCTACGAGGCGCGCGGCGACTACCAGCTGATCGCCGAGCAGATGCAACCGGCCGGCGCCGGACTGCTGGCGCTGCAGTTCGAGCAGCTGAAGCAGAAGCTGCAGGCGGAGGGGCTGTTCGACGCGGCGCGCAAGAAGCCGCTGCCGCGCCAGCCGCACCATATCGCCGTCATCACCTCGCCCACCGGTGCGGCGATTCGCGACATTCTGACGGTGCTGAAGCGACGGGCGCCGGCCATTCGCGTCACTATCCTGCCAGTCGTTGTACAGGGCGAGCAGGCGGCACCGGCCATCGCCCGCGCCATCGCCGTGGCAAACCTGCTGACCGAACGCGGCCGCGCTGACTTCGACGTGATACTGACCGGCCGTGGCGGCGGCTCGCTGGAGGATCTGTGGGCTTTCAATGACGAGCGCGTTGCGCGCGCCATCGCCGCCAGCCGTCTGCCGGTGGTATCGGCGGTCGGCCACGAGACCGACACCACCATCGCCGACTTCGTTGCCGACGTGCGTGCGCCAACACCGTCGGCCGCCGCCGAACTGCTGAGCCCCGACCAGCGCGCCCAGCTGCGCACGCTGCAGCAGTGGCAACAGCGGTTGCTGCAGCGCTGGCGTCACCACCATCAGCAGTCGCAGCATCGGCTGGAGAGCCTGACGCGACGGCTGCATGCGCAGCATCCCGGGCGACAACTGCAGCAGCGCGCACTGCGCCTCGATGAACTGGAGCTGCGACTGCGCAGCGCCATCAGCCGCGGCCAGCGCGACCAGCAGCGACACCTGCAACTGCTGCAGGCCCGACTGCTGGCACGTCACCCGGGTCGCGCGGTCGACACACTGCGCGGCCGCCTGCTCTTGTGCCAGCGCCAGCTGCCGCAACTGATCCGACGCAAACTGCAGCGCGAACAACAACGATTGCAGGGAGCAGCGGCACTGCTGCAGAGTGTCAGCCCGCTGAACACGCTGGCGCGCGGTTATGCCATTGTCAGCGACGCCGACAACCGGGTCGTGCGCGATGCCACACGCGTCGCCGTCGGTGCAGCGCTCAGCGCACGCCTGCAACACGGCCAGCTCGACCTGACCGTCACCGCCATCCGCGACACCGCCAATACTCCAACGCTTGAAAAGGACTGACCATGTACACCGGCCTGAAACACCTGCACATGCTGTGCGCCGTACTGTCGATTCTCGGCTTCATCATTCGCGGCGGCATGAAGCTGGCGGATTCGCCAGCGCTGCAGAAAAAATGGCTCAAGATCGCGCCGCATGTCATCGACACCGTGCTGTTGCTGACGGCGTTCGGCATGATTGCGACGCTGCAGCAGAATCCCTTCGCGCCCGGCTGGCTGACGGCGAAGGTGATCGGCCTGATCCTCTACATCGGCCTCGGTCTGGTCGTCATGCGCTTCGCCTCGACCCGTGCCATTCGCGCCACCGCCTACATCGCCGCCATCGTTGTCGTCGGTTACATCTTCGCCGTCGCCCGCATGAAAACGCCGTTCCCGTTCATCGGCTGATCCCGTAACACCTGCTCGCCGCGCGATCCCGCATCGCGCGGCCGGACATTTTTTCTCACCGTTTTCACGAGACATCACTCTCCATGTGGTTCAAGAATCTCTGCATCTACAAACTGCGCGCACCGCTCTCCTGGTCTGACGAACAACTCGAACAGGCGCTGTCGCAATCGCCGTTTCAGCCGTGCGGCAGTCAGGACATTGCACGCGTCGGCTGGGTACCCGCGTTACCAGAAGGTGAAATGCTGGCGCACCACACCAATGGCTGCACGCTGCTGAGCCTGCGCAAGCAGCAGAAAATCCTGCCGGGGGCGGCGGTTGCCGAAGCGCTCGACGAGAAGGTGAAGACGATCGAACGCGAACAGGCGCGGCAGGTGTTTCGCAAGGAGCGCAAGCAGCTGAAAGAGGAGATCGTGGTGGACCTGATGCCGCGCGCCTTCACCCGTTCGAGCCGCAGCAATGCCTACATCGACCGCCCGAATGGCTGGCTGCTGGTCAACACGTCGAGCCGCAATCGCGCCGAGGAGCTGCTGACAAAGCTGCGCGAGGATGTCGAGTCGCTGCCGATCGTGCCGCTCGCCTGCAATGCCAACCCGGCCGTGGTGATGACCGACTGGCTGCGGAACGGCACATTGCCGGCGCCGTTCACGCTGGGCCAGCAGTGCGAACTGCGCGACGTGCAGGAGAGCAGCAACGTGGTACGGGTGCGCGGCCAGGATCTGCGCAGCGACGAAGTGCTGCAGCACATCGAGGCCGGCAAGCAGGTGACGAAGCTGGAGCTGTGCTGGGGCGAAACGCTGGACTGCGTGCTCGACGAGGAGTTGATCGTGCGCCGGCTGCGCTTCTCCGATGCGTTTCAGGAGCGCATCGAATCACTGGAAGATGCCCGCGCGCAGTTCGATCAGGAGTTTTCGGTGATGACGCTGGAGCTGGGGCGCTTCATCGACGAGCTGGTACAGCTGTTTGGCGGCCCCGTGGATTGACGAGCGGCGGAGTGAACATCGTCACTCCGCCTTGCGTCCCTTCTCGAAATTGACGGCCGTGACATTGGCCGCCGGTGGCGGCGGCGATTCGGGCTGCCCCTGACGCGCGCGCCGACGCCGCTCCAGTGCCTCCGCCGCCGCAGTTGGCACGATGATCGCCAGGTCGAACAGGTGGTGCAGCAGGCGCCCCAGTTCCAGCCAGAGCCCGGCGCCAAGGCGCAGCAGCACCGCGCTGAAGCCGAGCAGTTGCGCGGTCAGCGCGGCCAGTACCGGGCGCGATGTCGCCAGCAGCGACTCCAGCGCCGGCGACAGTAGCGCCAGCATCAGCGGCAGCAGGAAACCGAGGCCGGCCAGGCTCCAGTTGGCGGCCGACTCGGAGAGTCCGGCCAGCGCCTCCACTTCGGTCAGCAGCAGCGACTCCCCGGCCGCCAGCGCCAGCAGCAGCACCGTCGCCATCGCCGTCAGCATGATTCGCGTGTTGCGCGGCAGGCCGCCGATCAGCGGCAGCAGCCGCGTCACCTGCGTCGCCTCGCTGAGCAGCAGTGCCACCGCCACCAGCGCCAGCGTGTAGGCCGCCGCCACCCAGGCCGGCGGGGCGGCGCTGGCGGCGCCGAGCACCTGTGCCAGCGGCTCGGTCAGCAGCGCGGCATTGACGATCGCCAGCCCGACCGCGGCGCCGGTCAACAGCAGCGCCACCACCCAGCGCGCCAGGAACGACTCGATGCGGGCGTCGGCGCGGTGGGCGCACAACTCGCGAAAGGCCGCCATCAACGTGTCGATGCGGTGCGCCCGCGCCAGCAGGTCGCGACTGTCGCGGCCGACCGACTCGACCAGATTGGCGGCGCGGCGCCAGAGCGGGCGCAGGTCGGCGAGGATCTTGTGGCGCGCGTTGACCGCCCAGCGGTACTCGCGCATCGTCTCGCGCTGCTGGTCCTGCACCGAGGTGTGGATGTCGGAGAGGACGCGGGCGACCGCCTCGGGGTTGTTCTCGGCCTGCAGCTTGGCAATGGCGTCGACCGCGCCGATCCAGCCCGGCGCCGCCGGCGGCACCTGCGTCGAGCGTTCGAAATCCTCGGCCAGCACGGTGATGTGCTCGGTGATGGCCCGCTCCAGGTGCTGGAACTTGGTCATGTCCTGCTCGACAGCGGCGGCGACGCGGTGGAACTCGCGCTCCAGCTGCCGGCGGGTGATCTCGAACTGCAGCGCCAGCATCACCTCGCGGTTGCGGGTGTCGATGCGCTGCGACAGCGCGGCACAACCGCGCCCGGCCAGCCGCAGCCAGCGCTGGCCACCGCGCGCGGCGCGCTCGATCAGGCGGTGGGCGTGTACCCGCGCCAGATAGCCAAGAAGCATCAGCAGTACACCCACCAGCGTCCACAACAGCGCCGGGTGAGGCGTCCACTCGGAAAAACCGTTCATCAATTGCTCAGTCCTGTCTCGGGCAGTACACCGGCTAGTCTAGTCGCCCGGTCGCCCAATCCCAGTACCCGGACGTGAACTGGGACGCGCTTTCGCGATCGAGGGGGGTCTTTCGTTCGCCAGCCGGACGTGGGTGGCCACACCGCCGGATGCGGCTATCATCTGCGGGCTGGGGAGCAACCGCCCCCGCAAAGAGGAGAGACGAGCGCAGTGAATGGTGATGTGGAGCGCGGGCAGACCCCCGCCCTCGCCGACGACGGACTGCTGGATGAGGTGATCCGTCCGACGCTGGCTTACCTGGACGTGGCGCTGCCGGGCGCCGAGCAGTTGCTGCGGCAGGTGGTCGAGCTGAACGGTCGTTTTCCGCCAGCGGGCGACGGCCTCGGGCCGTTCCAGATCACCCCGGCGCAGCACCGCCACGTCTGGGACGACTACCTCGCCTTCAACCCGGATCTCGCCAGCACCGTGCGCGGACTGGCCAGCCAGCGCTGTTTCCTGCAGCACCCGGACCGGGAGCTTGTCACCAATCTGGCCTATGCCTGTGCGATCGCCTGGATTCTGATTGCCACAAGCGGCTACGACCTGCCGGCCGCCGGCGACAGCGCGGCACAGGCTGCGCTGTGGCAGCGATTATTCGGCGGTGCGGCGACTCAGGACGCCGCGGCCGGCCGGGCCAGCGCGTAGCGGCGATCGATAACGACAACAACCCACCCATCTGTTTTCCACCCCAAAGACAACGCCGCTCCATCGGGATGTATGGCGACGATCCGCGCCGCCTGTTCTTGTCATTTCTGAAGGCCCGCCGCTTACAACCCGACAGCAAAGCGACCGAGATCGACCCCCTCTTCGCGCATCCGCGCCAGCTTGTAGCGCAGCGTGCGCGGGCTGATGCCGAGCCGTTCCGCCGCGCTCTTCTTGCTCTCGGTCGCGCGCAAGGTGTCGAGGATGATTTCGTATTCGCGCCGCTGCAGGTCGCCGTTCAGCGCCCCGCTCTCGTTGGCGGCCGTGCCCACCACGGAGGCAGCCGCGACCGCTGGCGGCGCCGCCAGCGCGCCGGCGGCGGCATAGGGGTCGAGACAGAGATCGGCAGCGCCAATGAGATTGCCGGATTGCAGGATCAACGCGCGCTGCGCAACGTTGTCGAGTTCACGCACGTTGCCGGGCCAGTCGTAATCACACAGCGCGCGAGTCGCCTCCGCATCGAGACGGACGGAGGCTCTTCCCATGCGGGTGGCGTGATGATTGAGCAGCCGCTGCGCCAGCGCCGGAATGTCGGCGCGCCGTGTGCGCAGCGGCTGCCACTGCAGCGGGAAAACACTGAGACGGTAGTAGAGATCCTCGCGAAAACGACCGGCCGCCACCTCGGCGCGCAGATCGCGATTGGTGGTCGCCAGAATGCGCAGGTCGAGCGCGATCGGTGCGCGACCGCCGAGCCGCTCCACCTCGCGCTCCTGGATCACGCGCAGCAGCTTGGCCTGCAGCGGCAGCGCCATTTCGGAAATCTCGTCGAGCAGCAGCGTGCCGCCATTGGCCTGTTCGAACTTGCCCGGCGCGCTGGCGACGGCGCCGGTGAACGCCCCCTTCTCGTGGCCGAACAGCATCGCCTCCAGCATGTTCTCGGGAATCGCCGCGCAGTTGATCGCCACAAATGGTCCGCGCACGCGCGGCGACTGGCGGTGGATGTAGCGCGCCAGCACCTCCTTGCCAGTGCCGCTCTCGCCGCAGATCAGCACCGTTGAATCGGTCGACGCGACGCGACGCGCCAGCGCCAGCAGCTGCCGGCTCGACGGCTCCTCGGCCACCGGCTCGTCGCCACTGCTCTCGCCGGCACCGCCGACATGGCGTGCCACCGTCTCGACCAGCAACTGCGGCTTGAACGGCTTGACCAGATAGTCGACCGCGCCGGCGCGCATCGCCTCGACCGAGCGCGACACGCTGCCGAACGCGGTGATCAGCAGCACCGGCAGCTGCGGCTGCAGCCTGCGCAGACGTTTCAATAATTCGAGCCCGTCCATGCCGCCCATGTTGACGTCGGAGACGACGAAATCGGCGCTGTCGTGCTCCAGCAGTGCCAGCGCCGCCTCGCCGCTGTCGGCCTGCAGCACCTGTGCGCCGGCCAGCTCCAGCGTGTCGACCAGCGCCTCGCGCAGCTGCGGATCATCCTCGACGACCAGGATGCGGGCCTGCTCCGGCAGTTCTCGGCTCATGGTTCGGTTCCCTGCTGTTTGTTGAGATCGAACAGCGGCAGTCGCAACGCCGCACAGGCGCCCTGCCCCGGCTCGCTGGTCAGCGCGAAGCTGCCGCCGTGCGCCTCGGCAACGGCGCGCACTACCGCCAGCCCGAGACCGGTGCCCTGTGCCTTCGAGGTGAAGAAAGGTTCGCCCAGCTGTCTGGCGACGCCGGCGTCGAAACCGGGGCCGTTGTCGCGCACGGTGACGATCAGTTCGGCGTCATTACTGTCGGCACCGATCTGCAACCGCGCGCCGCGACCAGCTGCCTGCAGTGCGTTGTTGACCAGGTTCATCAGCGCGCTGACCAGCACTTCACGGTTGCCGTGCACGACGACCGCACCGGCCTCGCAGCGCCAGTCGCACTGCGCATCCGTCGACGCCAGTGCCATTTCAGCCGCCGCCTGCAGCTCGGTGAACAGTTCGGCGGCGGTGAAGGTGTCGGTCAGCCGCACGTCGCCGCGCACGAAGATGAGCATGTCCCGCACCTGCTGTTCGAGGTGGGTCAACCGCTCCAGCACCTTGCGCGAGAAGCGCTGCGTCTGTTCGGCGCTGAGGTCGCGCTCGCACAGATGGCCCGCGTAGAGCATCGCCGCCGACAGCGGCGTGCGGATCTGGTGCGCCAGCGACGACATCATCCGCCCCATCTCCGACAAGCGCTGGTGACGCGCCAGCCGCTGCTGCAGCGCGCGCGTCTCGGTCAGGTCGGTCAACAGCAGCAACTGTCCCGCTTCGCCGTCGAGCGAACGCGTGGCGATGCCGATACGGCGGCCATCGCGCAATGAAATTTCGTGGCCGTCGTCGCCGCGCGGTGCGAAGGCGCGGGCGATGACGTCGAGCCAGCGCTCGCCATCGAGCGGCTGGCCGAGCAGCTCCTGCGCAGCGGGGTTGCTGTCGGCGACGCGGCCGTAGCGGTCGACCAGCACCACGCCAGCCGGCAGCAGCGTCAACAGGCTCTGCAGCCGCGCGGCGAAGCGCTCCTTCTCCTGCAGCTCGCGCAGCCGCTGTTCCGCCACCTCGTGCAGCTCGCGGTTCAGCTCGCCGACGCGCAGCTCCATGGCGCGATAGGTCTCGGCCAGCTGCTCGGAGAGCTCGTTGAACAACTCGAAGGCGGAGTTGAGCTGCGCCGCGGCCGGTGGCAGCGGTTGATCGAGTCGTAACGCGTGGGTGGCGGGTGGTGACATGCCCCTCTCCGAAGCGGTGTAGTCGCGGTAGTGACGGAAATCCGTCGTCGCGACTGTTCGGAGAGGGTTATTGCAAGTGATGGGCCAGAATTTTATTAAGGAAAATCAATGGAATAAAAAACAGACCCCCTCGCCCCTGCGGGGCACTCCCCCTACTTCGCAGGGGGAGACTCCAGGTCCTCCCCTGCGAAGTAGGGGAGGTGCCCGAAGGGCGGAGGGGTCAGGGTTTCAACTACTCATCCTCGCCCATACCGGCCCGCAACATGCCGTACTTGCGCATCTTCTCGACCAGCGTGGTGCGGCGTGTCTTCAGTTTCTCGGCGGCGCGCGCCACGACGCCACCGCTGTCGTCGAGTGCCTGCTGGATCAGCCCTCGTTCGAGATTGGCCAGGTACTCCTTCAGGTCGATGCCGTTGACCGGCAGCAGCGCGGTGGAGTCGATGCTGGCGACGGTCGGCCCGCCGGCCATCTGCGGCGGCAGGAAATCCTCGTCGCTC
>CAYLRA010000074.1:0-8340 GCA_964386045.1 uncultured Verrucomicrobiaceae bacterium
ACATGATGTCGTCGATCGGTGCCTTCATCTATGGCCTGAGCCAGCTGCTGTTCGGTTTCAACATCATCCGCACGGTTGTTGCCGGCAAGCCGATCAGTGATCCGAAGGTGTGGGACGGTGCGCAGGGTCTGGAGTGGACGGTGCCGACCCCGGCGCCCTATCACACCTTCAGTACCCCGCCTGAAGTGAAGTAAGAAGAGCTGAGCGAACTTCCGTCTGCAAACGAGGTGCGAACATGAGCGAAAACAACACCGACAAGGCGATCATGAAAACGACCATGAAGGCCGTGGTCGGCGCTGTCTGCATGTTCGCCTTCGTCTTCGTGGTGATGGTGCCGCTCTACGAAACCTTCTGCGAAGTGTTCGGGCTGAACGGCAAGTACACCGGCGGCCGCTACGAAGTGGTGCAGAGCGAGGTCGATCGCTCGCGCACGGTGAAGGTGGTGTTCGTCGCCAACCATACCCAGGACATGCCCTGGGATTTCGGCCCGAAGAGCACCGTCCTGCACGTGCACCCGGGCGAGGTGATCAACACCGCCTACCTCGCGCGCAATGTCACCGAGCGCGACATGGTCGCGCAGGCGGTGCCGAGCTTCGTGCCGTCGCGCGCCGCGCAGTACGTGCACAAGACCGAGTGCTTCTGCTTCCAGCACCAGCCGCTGGCGGCGGGCGAGTCGGCGGAGCTGTGGCTGCAGTTCATCGTCGACCAGGACATTCCGGCGGACATTCGCGAGATTTCGCTCTCCTACAGCATCTTTGACGTGACCGACATGGTGCAACCGAGACCGGTTGCGGCGCGATAAAGCGGTTAATTTTTCTCGCGGTATTTTTTCTCAAACAAGAGAAAGCGGAGACAAGTGATGGCAGGACAATCCACTTCCGGGCATGAAACCTACTATGTGCCCGAACAGAGCAAGCTGGCGATCTGCGCCTCGATCGGTCTGTTCCTGACCGTCTACGGCGCGGCCCATCTGGTCAACAGCTTCCACCCGACCTTCGCCTCGACGGCGAGCAGCAACGGCGGTTTCTACCTTGGCCTCGGCCTGGTCTTCTTCATCGCCACGCTGTTTGTCTGGTTCCGCACCGTCATCCGCGAAAACATGGCGGGCATGAACAGCTCGCAGCTGAAGAAGTCCTACGTCATCGGCATGCAGTGGTTCATCTTCTCCGAGGTGATGTTCTTCTTCGCCTTCTTCGGCGTGCTGTTCTACGTGCGCACGCTGGCCGGCCCGTGGCTCGCCGGCGAGGGCGACGGGGCGATGAACAAACTGTTGTGGGACGGGTTCCAGTACAGCTGGCCGCTGATGGAGACGCCGCAACAGGCGGTGGGTGGCGTCGCCAATCAGGTGATGGCGAACCAGGGCGAGTTTTCTGGCCCCGAGAGGAACCTGTCGTTCCCAGGCTGGGTCGCCATGTTCAAGTGGCTACCGCTGTGGAACACCATCATCCTGTTGACCTCCTCGTTCACCGTGCATGTCGCCCACTCGGCGCTGAAGGCGAACCAGCGCAAGAAGTTCATCAACTGGCTGCTGATCACCGTGGTGCTCGGTTTCGTCTTCGTCGGCCTGCAGATGCTCGAGTACTACGAGGCCTATGTTCACTACGGGCTGAAGCTCAATTCTGGCATCTACGGCACCACCTTCTTCATGCTGACCGGCTTCCATGGCGTGCACGTGCTGATGGGCGCCACGATGTTGCTGATCCAGTTGCTGCGCGCCTACAAGGGCCACTTCACCCATGACGACAGCTTTGGCTTCGAGGCATCGTCGTGGTACTGGCACTTCGTCGACGTGGTGTGGGTCGGCCTGTTCCTGTTTGTCTACATCATCTGATATCAGAGATGAGATCGCGCCCCGCTCACCGGGGCGCTTCCTGCGCCGGGGCTGCACGGTAGGCATCCCACGGCGCTTTCGAGCCAAGCTGGCCGGTACGGATTCCGTAGACCAGCAATCCCATCAGCAGTGTTGCCAACAGCAGCCGGACTCCCAGTGCGTACCAGGTACGCCGGGTTTTGCCCTGATCCTTCATCAGGTACCAGAAGCCGCTGGTCAGGCTGGCGATCAGTGCGATGAACAGTACAACGATGGCCACTTTCAGCCACATGGCGAGATGCTCCTGCTGGCGGGGCGTGCTCTTCACGCCGGTGTTTGGTGAGGGTGCGCAGTATACCCACAGCCCGCGCCCCGATCTGAAAACCCGGATGTGATGACGATGCAGCGCCCATCGCTGAACTGGCAGATCAACTGGCCGCTGACGGTACTGGCCGCGTTATTGTTGCCGCTGCTGGTTTCGCTCGGCTTCTGGCAGTTGTCGCGCGCCGATGAGAAGCGTGAAACCTCGGCTGCCTTCGATCGGCTGCGTGCGGCGCCGATCCAGGAGCTGACGGCGCAGGAAGCTGGCGCGGCGGATTACACGCGGGTGAGTGTGCGCGGTGAACTCGACAATGCACGCACGCTGCTCATCGACAACCGCATCCGCCACGGCCGTTTCGGTTACGAGGTGGTCAGCCCGCTGCGTATCGCTGGCGGCGAAGCCTGGGTGTTGGTCAATCGCGGCTGGATCGAAGGGGATGCAGGTCGGCGTTCACTGCCGGTTGTACCGGCGGTGAATGGCGAAGTGGTGCTGCGCGGTCACCTTTATCGCGACCGCGCCGGTTTTGAACTGGCCGGCGGCGACGCTGGTTCGGGCTGGCCGCGGGTGGTGCCGCATCTCGATTTCGCACAGCTGGCGGGCGAGCTCGGTGTCGAGCTGCTGCCCTTCTCGCTGCGGCTGGACGCCGATTCGGCCAGTGCGCTGGCGGTGGAGTGGCGCATCGTCAACCAGGGGCCGGCGCAGCATGTCGGTTATGCGGTGCAGTGGTTTGCGATGAGTGTGGCGCTGGTGCTGGCGTGGTTGTTTGCCAGCAGCAACCTGTGGCGACTGATCCGGGGCGCGGCTCCGGCGGCGCCGAATGAAGGAGAGAACGGTGGCAACTGACAATGCAACGAAGGCGCGCCACGGCAACCGGCGCGATCTGTTCCTGATCATCGGCACGATGGTGCTGGTGGTGGCGGCGTCGATCGCCCTCTACAGCGCGACCCAGCGGGGGCTGATCGATTTGCCGGCGCTGCTCGGGACCAGGAACAACGGCGAGCTGGTGATGCCGCCGCTGCCGATCAACGAGCTGCCGCTGCGCGACGCGGCGGGACAGCCCTTCGACTACGCGGCCGCGACGAAGCGCTGGACGCTGCTGGTGCCGGTACATGCCGGCTGTGGCGAGGCGTGCGAACAGGCGCTGTATCTGACGCGGCAGGTCGATATCGCGCTGGGTCGCGAATCGAACCGCGTGCGCCGCTACGCCGTGGCAACCCAGCGCCCGCTGTCGCCAGAGGTAGAGCAGCTGCTGCGCGAACAGCATGCCGACGTCACCGTGCTGTATGCCGAGCGCGCGGTGTTCGATAACTACTTCGCCCGCCTTGCCAACGCCGAAGAGGCACCGCGTTTCTTCGTTGTCGATCCTCACGGCTGGCTGATGATGTATTTCAACGCGCGACACGACGGCCACGCCGTGCTCAGTGATCTGAAATTCCTGGTCAAGAACTCCCATGAGAACGAGGAGTTGAACTGATGAGAGAAGCCGCCAAGCGACGTCCCGGTTATCGACTGGCACTGCTCGCCTGCGCGCTGGCGGTGGTGGTGATCGGACTGGGTGCCTTCACCCGGCTGGTCGATGCGGGCCTCGGCTGCCCCGACTGGCCCGGCTGCTATGGCCATGCGCTATGGCCGATCCAGGAGCACAACGTGGCGCGCGCCAACGAGCGTTGGCCCGACATGCCGGTCGACCACAGCAAGACCTGGCCGGAGATGGTGCACCGCTACTTCGCCGCCGGCCTTGGCCTGCTCGCGATCGGGCTGGTGGCGCTGGCGTTCCGTCATCGCCATCGCCCGCAGCAACCGCTGAAGCTGCCGCTGTTCCTGCTCGGCTTCATCATCCTGCAGGGGCTGTTCGGCATGTGGACGGTGACGCTGAAGTTGTGGCCGCAGGTGGTCACCGCGCACCTGCTCGGCGGCTTTACCACCTTCGCGTTGCTGTGGCTGCTGGTGCAGCGACTCGCCAACTGGCGCTGGCAACTGGCGGATCGCGAGCTGCTGCGCGTCGCCAAGATTCGCCCGTGGGTGATGATCGGCCTGCTGCTGGTGATCGGGCAGATATTCCTCGGCGGCTGGACCACATCGAACTACGCGGCGGTCGCCTGCCCCGACTTCCCGAAGTGCCAGCACCAGTGGCTGCCGGAGACCGATTTCGCCCACGGCTTCAACCTGTTTCAGCATGTCGGGCCGAACTATCTCGGCGGCACCATGGAGAACGCTGGCCGCGTCGCCATTCACCTGACCCACCGCATCGGCGCCATTGTCGTCGCGCTTTATCTCGCGTGGCTGATCTGGCGGCTGTTCGCGCACCCGGTGCTGGCGCAGACTCGCCGCATGGGCACGGTGATCGGCGTGTTGCTGGTGGCGCAGCTCGCACTCGGCATCGGCAACATCGTGCTGCACTTCCCGCTGTGGGTCGCCGTCGCCCACAATTTGGGCGGTGCGTTACTATTGCTCGCCCTGGTGACGCTGACCCACCGCGTCTACACCGCCCAGCCCGCCACCGCCCAGCCCGCCCCGGTCGGCAGCGCGTCGAACCCACAACGATAAGAGGTCAGCGGAGATGAACAGTCCGATGACGGCAACCGCTTCCGCCAGCTGGCGCGACTACTACGAGATGTGCAAACCGAACGTCGTGCTGCTGATGCTGCTGACGTCGGTGATCGGCATGTGCATGGCGACGCCGGGCATGGTGCCGTGGAATGCGCTGATCTTCGGCAATCTCGGCATCGCGCTGACCGCGGCGTCGGCGGCGGCCGTCAACCATCTGGTCGATCGCCGCATCGACAAGGTGATGGCGCGCACCCACAACCGCCCGGTGGCGCAGGGGCGCATCGACACGCTGCACGCGGTGCTGTTCGCCAGCGTGCTCGGTGTCACCGGCATGGCGGTGCTGATCCTGCTGGTCAACCAGCTCACCGCGTGGCTGACACTCGCTTCACACGTCGGCTATGCCGTCATCTACACGCTGTGGCTGAAGCGCGCGACGCCGCAGAACATCGTCATCGGTGGACTCGCTGGCGCCATGCCGCCGCTGCTGGGCTGGACCGCGGTCACCAACGACGTGCACGGCCACGGCCTGCTGCTGGTGCTGATCATCTTCGCGTGGACACCGCCACACTTCTGGGCGCTGGCGATCGCGCGGCGCGATGAGTACGCCAAGGTCGGCATCCCGATGTTGCCGGTGACGCACGGCGTCAAATACACCGCGCTGCACACGCTGCTCTACACGCTGATCCTGTTCGCCGTGACACTGCTGCCGTTCGCCACCGGTCTCAGCGGACCGCTCTACCTGCTCGGCGCCGTCGTGCTCGGCCTCGGCTTCCTCTACTGGGCAGTGGTGATGATGATCGGCAAGAACCCGAAAGCGCCGATGGAAACCTTCAAGTACTCCATCATCTATTTGATGGCGCTGTTCCTGATCATGCTGCTGGATCACTACCTGTTTCCGCAGCCGATGATGGGCGGGCTGGTAAGCGCAGCCTCGCCGGCCTGAATGGAGTGACGATGGACAATCTGCAAGCGAACCCCAAGGCCTCTTCACGGCGCCGCGGCATCTGGCTGACCGTGGTGCTGCTGGTGCTGGCAGTGGTGGTGATCGTTGGCGGCTTCGTCTACACGATGGTCAAGCCGAAGCTGATGTCCGAGGCCGCGCTGCGCAACAACGGCGTCTTCCTGTTCGAACGCGCACGCGATTTCGGTGATTTCAATCTGGTCGACGACGAGGGCAAACCATTCACGCCGGCAGCATTGGATGGCAAATGGTCGCTGCTCTTCTTCGGCTTCACCTACTGCCCCGACGTCTGCCCGACCACGATGGTCGACCTCGGCAAGTTCTACCACCAGCTGCCGCTCGAGCAGCGCGAACAGATGCAAATCATCATGGTCAGTGTCGACCCGGCACGCGACACGCTCGACAAGCTCAATCTCTACGTCCGCTATTTCGACCCGACGTTTCGCGGCGTGACCGGCGAGTTCATGGACATTCAGAAATTCGCGACGTCGCTGTCGATCCCATTCGCCAAGGTGCCGGGCGGCGGTGACAACTATCTCGTTGAGCATAGCTCCAACATTGTCGTCATCAACCCGCGTGGCCATTACATCGGTTTCGTGCGCGGACCGCTTGATATCGAAAAGCTGCTGCAGAGCTACCCATCGCTGCAGGCGCTGCGCCGCTGAGCGGTTGGGTGATGGTGTGAAAGGTACTTCGAGCCGAGCCGGGTTTATGTGCTTAAGAGGTCAGATAGAAGCGGGGGAAGCTCACCTCCACCAGAAGGGCTGGAAGTACGCAGCTCAGTGCCATTCAGACCTGACCTGGCAGCCTGTTGAAAAACCCACGATTCACCTCTTTCAAATGTGGTAAAGATCACATCTGATCGATGCTCATTTCAGCGATAATTCCCATCGCCGTTCAGAATGAACGGCTGGCAAGGAGGCTGATCCATGAGGACGTTGCACAGGATGTGCAAATACGCAACGGATGCGTGTGCCTTCTGCCATCTCTCAAGCCAGCAGCTGTTTCAGTCGGGTAATGTTGTAGGCCGCTGCCGCAAATCGGAATAGCCAAGCTATCTTCTCCCTGCCCGGTCCTGCTGCGGGAAGGGCCGAGGATTATCAATAGCGGTGTTCAGTGGGGCATTACATTTTCGTATAAATGTATCGTTCCCCTCATTCCTTTCGCCCAATCTTTTATCCTGCCTTGCTGCGCCTCGTCGAGCTTCAGGAAGTTTTCCTGGGTGATCATTTTTTCCAGGTATTCGGCCAGGTGTTTTGTGTCTTGGCCAACTACATCCGTAGAAAAAACATAGGCTGATTCGGAGTCCATTGGTATTAATTTGATTATGGATGAGTAGAATTCCAGGCGCAGACCCAAGTCCATAGATTTTATTTTTTGCGATTGCTGAAGCAAGTTATCGTCCCAGTATCCGCCGATATATCTACTCTCATAGTATCCGAGAAGAACCTTGTGGATCGCCGGGACGATAGGGTCGCTCAAGCTATGAATTTTTCTATAGATTAACCAATAGTAGATTGCCAATACGGAAACAAGTATTACCGATAGGACGATGCTTGCTTTCTTGAAAGTTTTCATTCTGGAGCTGGAATCCTTGGGGAAACGATGATTTCTCCATACGTGGTAATAGTTCCTCTAGGGTTCCAAAAGTATGGCCCTTGGAGAAAATCCATTTGTTCTGTTCGAGTAGATCTTATTATCCGAATAACTTCAGCCCAGACGACAGAGGCGTCAGGCTGTTGGTTGCTGACTGTAATGCAGCCATGGCTTGTTCCTCCAAGGTGGAAGCGAATACCGCTCCTTCTTGTGCCGTCGTCTAGGAAATAATCGTCTATTCTCTCATCATCACGAATCACGCCATACCAGTCTTCTCGCCCTAGGCGGGGATTCGGGTTTTCTGTAAGAAAATATCTACCCTCCGGAATGGAAAGGTATGGGCTAGTTCCGGGTTGAGATATGCTTCCATCTGTGTTGACGATGCCGCCAGTAAATCCTGTAACCGTTATAGATTCATTGTGGTCATTATCTGTCACTGTAATCGTATGATTCTCAGTATCTACGACAATGCTTACGAGAAGACCAAGTGGATCTCCAAATTTGTTTGGATTGCTTTTTACGTACGAAAACGTATTAAGGCCTCCTCGTAACCCAATCGGATCACTCTGTGTGTATCTCCCCACTGCAGAGTCGTAAAACCGAAACACGTTGTAGTACAACCCGCTCTCTTCGTCGTGATACTGACCCGGAAAGCGCAGCGCGATGTCGACGTGATTGCCATCACCATCTGGATCCGTCTCTGCCGGCGTGACGCCAAATGCTTCGCTGTGCCAGCGCCAGATGATTTTTCCCGATGCATCGGTTGCCACGCGCGGCGTATTCAGGTGGTCGGTATGGAGGTGGTGAATAACTGGTGCTGCATTGCCGTGCCTCTCTGTTTCGATGGCTGCTATTGGCTGGTTTCCGAGCCAGATGTAATGAATGATTTTTCTGTCTGTCTGCTCGGCCAGCAGTCGGGTATCCGGTGCATAACTGAAACGGGTGTGTGCTTCTCCCTTTTCCGTGTAGACCGTCTTGCCGATGCGCAATCCCAGCGGGTTGTAGTCGTAACGCGCGACCAGTCTGTCACTCGTGTAAAACGCCTCGGGCCTGTTGCGGCTGTTGTAGTCGAAGCGTCGGCTATGGCCGGGGGCTGCGTCT
>CAYLRA010000075.1:0-8169 GCA_964386045.1 uncultured Verrucomicrobiaceae bacterium
GACCCGGTGGGCAATCGTCTCCGCGAACAGCGCAACGGCACGACCATCGACTACCGCTATGGCCCCGGTAATCGATTGCTCAAACGTGGTGATATGGAAGTATTGATCGACGAACGTGGCAACCTACTGGCGGAAACCTCGCCAACCAACGCCGTACAAGACGCAGCCTCCGGCCATAACCGACGCTTCGACTACAACAGCCGCAACAGGCCCACAGCGTTCTACACGAACGAAAAACTAACAGCACACTACGACTACAACGTCTTGGGTCTGCGCAGCGGCAAGACGATCTACACGGAAAAAGTCGAGGCACGTACCCGCTTCAGCTACGCGCCGGATACCCGGCTGCTGGCCGAGCAGAGCGACACCAAAACCACGCACTACATCTGGCTGGGCAGCCAGCCCGTCGCTGTCATCGACAAAGACAAAAACAACAACACCCGATCAGCGCCCACGATCCACTACCTGCACCCCGACCACCTGGGAACACCGCGAGTGGCGACAGAGGACACAAGGAAAATCGTTTGGCGCTGGTACAGCGATGCGTTCGGCACCACCCTAGTGGACACCGATCCGGATGGCGACGGAAACCATACCAATATTGCCCTGCGCTTCCCGGGGCAATACCACGATGCCGAGAGCCGGCTGTACTACAACGTGTTCCGGTATTACGACCCTGCAACAGGCCGATATACGCAGACAGATCCGATTGGGTTACAGGGAGGGATCAACAGCTTTGCGTATGCAACGAGCTCACCTCTGACAAAGATTGATCCTCTCGGACTCCTAGTCGAAATGGTTTTTGACACATCATTAGGAACGCTGACGGTTATGGATTTGGACAATCTGGATCCAACAGCCCCCATGATCACCGTTACGACATCTACTGGCTATATCGCCGGACAGATTAATCAAATCCTACTGCTGAACGATGTTTTCACCGGAGAAAACCGATACCCAACCGCGACTCCCGGTCCGTTCAATATCCCAATTCCGTCAGGCAGATATGACATTCTCGATAACAGAAACGATAGCAATCCAGCTCATGAAGGGTGGTTCAGACTCGATGCTGTCGATTCTCATCCTTACAACGACCGACATGATGCGACGGGGAGAAACGGGTTCAGGCTTCATCTGGGATTAAATAGTTGGGGCTGTGTAACTATAACCCCGTCTCAAGAAAACAATCAGCTGTATCAGATAATTCACGAAATTCTTATCCAAACATCGACCGAAACCGTTTCCAATAGAGCCGGCATTCGAGGCTCGCTGGGAATTAATGGCGACCTGACCAGATATGGAGTGCTAATTGTCAGATGAAGATCTTAGCGGTCATTTTATCGATCACCATAGCCAGCGCAGCATCAGCTGGAGGCGATGGGTTTCTCGCCAAGAAGCGAGGGTTAATCTTGGGCAGCCATTTCGGTGGCTATACGCTGACACTGTCCTTGATTGACGAAAGCAAAGAGCTCTTGGGATGCCGTCAATTGACCATTCACGGCAAGTACAATTTCTGGCGGTGGTGGATACAGAAACGAGGAAAAACATCCCCTATCTGGAATAATCACCGAATGGCACTAAAGGCATTATCTGAAAGCGAAGACTCTTTCATCTTTGGCACTATTGGGCAAGGGTTAAAGCCGACCGAGAAGGAATGTGAATTCAGAAGTGAAGGATTGACACCTCAATTTGATGAAAATGGCCAGCTCAAGCAAATCATCAGCTTTTATCTGACCTCTTAAGCACATAAACCCTGCTCGGCTCGAAGTGCCGGTGGTGAGCAGTACCCGAACTATGGAACCTTGATAGTCGAGGGTGATGGCTGGGGGAATCGAGATGCTGAACCGCCGGCGATCCACAAGGTTCTGCTCGGATACTATGAGAGTAGATATATCGGCGGATACTGGGACGATAACTTGCTTCAGCAATCGCAAAAAATAAAATCTATGGACTTGGGTCTGCGCCTGGAATTCTACTCATCCATAATCAAATTAATACCAATGGACTCCGAATCAGCCTATGTTTTTTCTACGGATGTAGTTGGCCAAGACACAAAACACCTGGCCGAATACCTGGAAAAAATGATCACCCAGGAAAGCTTCCTGAAGCTCGACGAAGCGCAGCAGGACCGGGCAGGGAGAAGATAGCTTGGCTATTCCGATTTGCGGCAGGGTCGCAGCGGTACGACTACGACCTGTACCAGAACATCGAACGACTGACGATCGACGATACCACCCATCGCTACGGCTACGACGCCGTGGATCGGCTGGTCAAAGAGGTCGGTGAGGAAAACCGCATTGGCTATGCCTACGACCCGGTGGGCAATCGTCTCCGCGAACAGCGCAACGGCACGACCATCGACTACCAATACGGGCCCGGCAATCGGCTGCTCAAGCGTGGCGACACCGACGTACTGATCGACGAACGCGGCAACCTGGTCGTGGAAAGATCAGCGGCAGATGGGGACGACATCACCGCCCAGCGCCGCTTCGATTACAACACCCGCAACCGGCCCGAGGCGTTCTACACGAGTGACAGACTGGTCGCGCGTTACGACTACAACCCGCTGGGATTGCGCATCGGCAAGACGATCTACACAGAAAAGGGCGAAGCACACACCCGTTTCAGTTATGCGCCGGATACCCGGCTGCTGGCCGAGCAGAGCGACACCAAAACCACGCACTACATCTGGCTGGGTAACCAACCGATAGCAGCCATCGAGATGGAGCAGAACGGTAAGGCAAAGCCGGCCATCCACTACCTGCACGCAGATCACTTACATACGCCGAGAGTGGCAACCGATTCAGCGGGAAATATTGTGTGGCGTTGGCGTAGCGATGCGTTCGGTACCACACCGGCGGAGACCGACCCGGATGGCGATGGCCAACACGTCGACATCGCACTGCGCTTTCCGGGGCAGTATCACGATGAAGAAAGTGGGTTGTACTACAACGTGTTTAGGTACTACGACCCTGCAACGGGGAGATATACACAGACAGATCCGATTGGGTTGCTCGGCGGGATGAATAGTTTTGCTTATGCCGAAAGTGGCCCTCTAAAAAAGCATGACCCGTTAGGGCTGTTGGTGGAGGCAACCTTTGATAGAGATACAGGGTCTCTTACCTTGACTGATCTAGATACGCAAGAAACTGTCACTATAACGGCCTTCTCCGGAGTAGAAGACGTGTACTCACCAGCCCCGCCTGGTGTTTATACCATTAGTGATTTTCCATGGGGTTCATCACTAAGCCCTGACTACTACGCGTTGGTTCGACATGATGAGGTGATCAATGATTATGCGGAAGGATTTCCCTCAAATTATCCAGATCAGGTACCCAACGTGATGGGGCACCTTCGCCTCCATTTTGGAGGAACTAGTCACGGATGCGTCACTGTTCCCGACAGAGAATCTTGGGGCAACGCTAGAAGATTATTAGAAAACACGGCACGAGGTCAGCCAATACTTATTCACAATGAAGCGTTTCCCAACTTTGGTACGCTAACCATAATCGGAGCAGGCTTTGGCCTTCCTCCCAGCCCTTCTGGTGGAGGTGAGTTTCCCCCGCTTCCAGAAATTCAAATCCCTGACTTGGATATTCCCTAAAGGTGGATCCATGAATAAATATCTACTCATTATTCTGTCTTTTTTTTTCGACTCCTTCTATGACCCTCGCCGAAGGATCTTTGATAGAAGAAGAAATTGGAAAGATATTTATAATCAACGACCGACTTGAAGAAACGGGAGATCCTTTCAGAGTTCCGAAGGTTTCCGACTCAATTAGACATTCATTCTGCAAAAATCTATCTAATGCAGATGCCAGCGATAAAGCTGATTTTATGTGGTCTGTTGTCAGACATATTGGATTCGATGGAGGTGAGATGAGAATTATCAATCTACTCATTGCAATCGAAATTAAAGATGAAATTACAAAAAGAATGGATAATTTTATTGCCTCAAATGAAAAAACACCCGGATATGAGAATAGAATTCTTTTTTACAAAAAAATAAAATCCGAGATAGAGGGTATTGTCTTGGAGACTAAAAAAAGAAAACTCAACGAAATAAACCCCTGCATTTTCTGAATGAAAACTTTCAAGAAAGCAAGCATCGTCCTATCGGTAATACTTGTTTCCGTATTGGCAATCTAGAGGGTGTTCAAAACTCTGTGTCAGCCATACCAGCCTTGCAGGCTGATGTGATTCTCCAGGCGCCCGGGGAAGCGGCTCGCCGTCTGTGACAGTGCCAGATCCAGTTCTGAGCCGGGTGCGTCCAGCGCTCGGTGAATCGCCCCCGGCATTTCGAGCGGGTCAGGAGGCTTCCGGTTGCGTCGCCACGCCGACTTGCGCGGGAGCACGACCGAGGCTGAGCAGCGACAGCGAGCCGACCACCATCAGGCCGATCGCCAGCAGCAGGAATGGCGTGTAGCTGCCGTAGTGGTCGAACACCATGCCCGAGGCCAGCGGTCCGATGGCGATGCCGATACCCAGTGCCATGATCAGCGCGCCGTAGAGGGCGCCGAAACTCTTCAGACCGAAGTGTTTGGCGGCGAGGAAGGCGATGACATCGACTTCCGAGCCAACGGTCAGGCCGAGTGTGGCAGCGGCCGCCATCTGGAACAGCGGGTTGGTGCCGTCGACCAGCAGCAGCGACAGCGCGACCGCCGGCAGCAGGAAGGCGACGCCGCCGACCACATGGCCGGGGAAGCGATCGAGCAGCAGCCCGGTGCCGAGTCTGCCGACAATCGAGAAGATACCGATCAACGAGGCAATGCCGGCAGCAGAGAGCGATGACGCGCCACTGTCGGTCAGGATCGGCACGAAATGCACCACCGCACCGAAGGCAGTGAAGGCGAACAGGGCGCTGGCCAGCAGCAGTTTGTAGAGCGCCGCTGACCGCAGCCCCTCGGCCAGCGTCAAGCCACTCAGCACCCGCGCCGGGGTCGGCTCCTTGCTGGTCGCACGGCGGCTGCCATCACGGGCGCCGCGGAAGCAGAAGAACAGCACCGGAAATACCAGTGCCACCCAGATCAGTGGCAGGCCGACGAAGCCAACGCGCCAGCCCCACCCGTCGATCAGCCAGGTCGCCAGCATCGGGAACACCATCGCACTGAGTGAGGCGCCGGAGAGGGTTACCGCGAATGCCATGCCGCGTGATTTCTCGAAGCGGCTCGCCACCGCGCTGGTCCACACCGTCGCCTGCACCCAGATCACGCCGAAGGCGATGAGCACCCACAGCATCAGCCAGTTGAAGATGGTGCCGGTAGCCGTGCCGAGCAGCGCCGAAGCTGCCCCCATGGCCAGTACACCGAACAGGCCGATGCGACGCGGGCCGATGCGATCGATCAGGATGCCGACCGGAATGCTGAACAGCAGGCTGACCAGTGCCGCCATCGTCAGGCCGCCCGAAATCTGCGCGCGCGACCAGCCGAACTCCTGCTGCAGCGGCTCGATGAACGGACCCAGTGCGTAGATGTGAAACACCGAGTTGGAGTAACCGAGCGCCGCGGCCAGTGGCAGGAACCAGTAGCCGCGCCATTCGGCCAGCCCCTCTTTCGTCATGACCATCGTGCTCTCCTCTCGTTATTCGAATGGGATGGTTGTTCGATTCGGATGATGCGGGTCGCGGCTGTCGCAAAACTCACTCGGGCTGCGGCGTCAGCTCGACCTGCCTGGGCGGGTTGCCGAGGCTGAGCAGCGCCAGCGCGCTGATGCCCATCAGCACGGTCGCCAGCATCAGGAACGGCTCGTAGCTGTTGAAGTGGTCGAACACCGAACCGGCGGCGAGCGGGCCGAACGCGGTGCCGAGCGACAGCGCCATCACCAGCGCGCCGTACAGGGCGCCGAAGTTCTTCAGGCCGAAATGTTTGGCGGCGAGGAAGGCGATGACATCCACCTCCGAGCCGACCGTCAGCCCCAGCGCGATGGCGGCAAGCACCTGGCTGGCCGGGTGGGCACCGCTGAAGATCAGCAGCAGCGCCGTCGCAATCGGCAGCATGAAGGCGATGGCACCGACCACATGCGCCGGAAACCGATCGAGCAGGAAACCGGTGCCGAGGCGGCCGACAATGGAGAAGATGCCGACCAGCCCCGCCACCCCGGCAGCCGCCAGCGGTTCGGCGCCGGCACCGGTCAGGATCGGCACGAAATGCACCAGCGCGCCGATCGCCGTGAACGAGAACAGACCGCTCGCCATCAGCAGTTTGTACAGCGTCGGCGTGCGCAGCCCCTCGGCCAGCGTCAGCCCCGGCAACAGCTTCTTCGCATCTTTCGACGCCTGTACCTGCGCCTGGTCGCGGGAGTCCTGCGCGCCGCGGAAACCGAACAGCAGTATCGGGAAGACCAGCGCCGCCCATATCGCCCCCATGCTGATGAAACCGGTGCGCCAGTCGTAGGCGCCGATCAGCCAGGTCGCCAGCACCGGAAACACCGCCGCGCTGACTGAAGCCCCCGACAGCGTGATCGCGAACGCCATGCCGCGCGATGCTTCAAAGCGGCTGGCCACCGCACTGGTCCAGACTGTCGCCTGTACCCAAAGTGTGGCAATGGCCAGAACAACCCAAAGCAATACCCAATTCGCCATGGTGCCGGTTGCCGTGCTGAGCAGTGCGAAGGCACCGGCAATCAGCAGCACGCCGACCAGGCCGACGCGGCGCGGACCGATGCGGTCGACCAGCATGCCGATCGGGATGCAGAACAGCGCACTGATGAATGAGGAGATGGTGACGCCGAGCGAAATCTGCGCGCGCGACCAGCCGAAGGCCTCCTGCAGCGGCTGAATGAACGGGCCGAGCGAATAGATGTGGATGACCGAGGTGGAGTAGCCGAGCGCGGCGGCAAAGGGCAGGAACCAGAAGCTGCGCCACTCGGCGGCAGCACTTTTAGTGACGACCATGGATCGCGTCTCCGGGGCGGTTAACAGTATTTGGCGAGACGGCTAGCCGGCTGCCTGGAACAGCTCGATGCGCACGCCGTCGGGATCGGTACAGAAGACGATCGGGCCGAACGGGGAGTCGACGCGCGTCTCGGCATGGAGCTGCCCGCCGAAGGCGACGACACGCTCGGCCACCGCTTTGATGTCGCCGACGATCAGCGTCAGGTGGGTGAAACCGAGCTGGTTCATCGGGCGGCGCTGGGCCGAACCCGTCACCCCGCCGTCGAGGTAGCCGATCAGCTCCAGCATGACGCCGCCGAGCTTGACGTAGTGGACGCGACAGCGGCTGCCGGGCAGCTCCATCAACTGGTCGAACGGCGCGCCGATCTCGTCGATCGAGCGCTCCAGCGTGAAGCCGAGCCCCTCGGTGTAGAAGCGCAGCGAGCGGTCGAGATCGGCGCTGCACAGGCCGATGTGGGAGATGGCAATGGCGGGGAGCTGGCTCATCCGGTTTCTCTCTGATTATGGTTATTGCTCGTTACGGTTATCGCTGATTTGGATTTACTGTCCTTTCCACGCCGGTTTGCGCTTCTCGGCAAAGGCGCGCGGACCTTCCTGCGAGTCTTCGCTGTTGTAGGTGTACTCGTGCGCGGCGCGCGCCGCCTGCAGCGCGGCGGAGCGCCCCATCTCGGTGGCCAGCATCACCGTCTCGCGACCGGCCTTCACCGACAGCGGTGCGCCGTCGAGAATCTCCTTCGCCAGTTCGAGCGCGCAGTCGAGCAGCGCCGCCGGTTCGGCGAGGCGATTGACCAGCCCGATCTCGTAGGCGCGCTGCGCCGTGATCGGCTTACCGGTCAGGATGATCTCCATCATGATCCGCTGCGGAATCATGTGGATCAGCGGCGCCGCCCACGGCGATCCGCGCCCGACCTTCACTTCGGTAATCGCAAACTTGGCCGCCGTGCTGGCGACACAGAGATCACACGCCTGCGCGATCATCCAGCCGCCGGCGAAGGCGACGCCGTTGACCGCGGCGATGGTCGGCTTCGACAGCTCGATGTTGTCGTAAGGCAGCGGGAACATGTCGCGCGGCGGTACCTTCAGGCCGCGCTCGACCATCTCCTTCAGATCGCCGCCGGCGCAGAACGCCTTCTCGCCGCTGCCGGTCAGGATGGCGACACGCAGTTTGTCGTCACCTTCGAAACGCTGCCACGCCGCGCGCAGACCTTCGCGCACTTCGCGGCTGAGGCAGTTGCGCTGCTCGGGGCGGTTGATGGTGATGATCGCGATACCGTCAT
>CAYLRA010000076.1:0-7474 GCA_964386045.1 uncultured Verrucomicrobiaceae bacterium
CAACTCCGACTCCGGCGTCACCGACCTGCAGAAAATCTACCCGGTGCTGGCGGCGATGCAGCAAGCGGGACTTCCGCTGCTGCTGCACGGCGAGGTGACCGACAGCGCAATCGACGTCTTCGATCGCGAGAAGGCCTTCATCGACCGCCACCTGCGCCGCATCGTCGCCGACTTCCCGGCGCTGAAGATCGTCTTCGAACACATCACCACCAGTGACGCCGTCGACTATGTACGCGAGGCGCCGAGCAATGTCGCCGCGACCGTCACCGCGCACCACCTGCTCTACAACCGCAACCACATGCTGGCCGGCAACATCCGTCCGCACTTCTACTGCCTGCCGATCCTGAAGCGGAACACCCACCAGCAGGCACTGATCGCCGCCGCCACCTCGGGCAGCCCGAAGTTCTTCCTCGGCACCGACTCGGCGCCGCACGCACGCAATAAAAAAGAGGCCGCCTGCGGCTGCGCCGGCTGTTTCACCGCCTTCGCCGCCATCGAGCTGTATGCGGAAGCCTTTGACGAAGCGGGGGCGCTCGACAAACTCGAAGGCTTCGCCAGCCACTTCGGGCCGGATTTCTACGGCCTGCCTCGCAATGGCGACACCATCACTCTGCGACGCGAGGCGTGGACCGTGCCGGAGCAGTTTCGTCTCGGCGCCGAACCGCTGATTCCACTGCGTGCCGGCGAAACGATCGGCTGGCGCGTGGTGGACGCATGAGCAGCCCGACGCCGAAAAGCCTGATCGCGCAACGCTTCCGCGGCTTCCTGCCGGTTGTCGTCGATGTCGAGACGGGCGGCTTCAACGCCGCCACCGATGCCCTGCTGGAGATCGCCGCGACCACACTGACGATGAGTGACGATGGCGTACTGCAGATCGAAAAGACGTTCGATTTCCACGTCGAACCATTTGCCGGCGCCAATATCGAACGCGCCGCACTGGAATTCACCGGCATCGACCTCGAACACCCGGATCGCAACGCACAACCTGAAGCGATCGTCTTCGGCGAGCTGTTTCGCGAAATCCGTCATCGGGTGAAACTGCACGGCTGCACGCGCGCCGTGCTGGTCGGACACAACGCCCACTTCGACCACGGCTTCCTGATGGCGGCTGCGGAACGGGTCGACGTCAAACGCAACCCGTTCCACCCGTTCTCGGTATTCGACACCGCGACGCTGGCGGGGCTTGCCTACGGCCACACCGTGCTGGCGCGCGCCTGCGCGCTGGCAGGCATAGCGTTCAACAGCGGCGACGCACACTGCGCGGCCTACGACACGCTGAAAACCGCCGAACTGTTCTGCGGCATCGTCAACCGCTGGCGCGAGCTGGGCGGCTGGCAGGATATTCAGGAGACCAACGACGCGGAGAGCGGTTAGCCGGGCAACGCTCGGCGAGAAAGCCAGCTCGGCGCGCCGCAACGAACACCGCGACACAAACAAAAAAGCCCCGATGACTCGGGGCTTTTTTTCACCTGCTTCCTTCCCTGGCGACAGGTTGCGCGATGACTCAGTAGGGGCAGGTCTGCCGATACTGCGAGATCGAGCGCGCCGAGGTGTGGTTGGGGCCACACAGAAACTGGCTGTAGCGGGTATCCCGATCGATGAAGCGTTTCATCCAGGCAACGCCGTACTTGCCGAGGATGTTGGCGTCGGCGTTTCCGCTGTTGGCGCAGTAGTGCGAGCCGCGGCCGATCTCCAGAAAGGCTTTGGGCGTACTGCCGGGGATCGCGTTGTAGAACGGCGACGCATGGCTGTTCACCGGTGCCACGGTGTCGCTGCCGCAGGCGATGATCAGCGTCGGCGTCCTGATGGTATTGAAGCTGTTGCGGCCGCTGTACCACGGTGCCTGTGGAATGCTGGCCATGATCGTCGGATCGTCCGCCGACAGCTTGAGCGCACCGCCACCGCCCATCGACCATCCGATCACGCCCCGGCGCTGCGGATCGACCATGCCGTAGATCGCACTGCGACTGGAAGCGCTCTGGCTGATGACGTAATTCAACGCGGCATTGAGTTGCTGGGCGCGGCTGTTGGGCTGGTCGGTGCCGGAATTGGTGCTGATGGTGATGACGACAAAACCGTGCGATGCGATGCGCGGCCCCCACCAGCGAATCGACGATTCGGCCGAGACGTACCCTGGCACCACCGCGATCACCCCCATCGTGCCCGTGGTTCCGCGCGGGTAATGAATGGTCCCGCCGCCAAAACCACTGACCGAACTCGGAACACTGATGGTGCTGACCGCGAATGGGCCGGCGCTGGCTTCAAGCGATGCGACGGTCGGGTTGGGGCCGCGCTCAAAACCACAATTGCTGGTGCAGCCACCGGGCGGCGGAGTTGGCGGAGATGGATTGGTGATGGCACTCACCGTGAATGACACCGTGAGTGCCGCTACTGCCAACAACGATTTACTCCATGCGTTAACGCTCATCGAATCGTCCTCTGTCCGGTTGTTATGGTTTTCCTTAACGCGGGAGCGACTGCAGATCCCGCCGCCATTCGTGTTTGATACGACGGGGCGGGAATCTAGCACGCACCTTCCTCTCCCCTCTTTCACGAATCGACACTCTTCGCGCTGATGCCTTCGCACCCGTTGTCTCCGCCCGGCCTGATGCGCACAATGGCTCGGCAACCGGCACCGCTGGCATCGCACATCAACAGGGAGCACGCGCTCTCACCCTGGAGAGGCGTGATCAGAACATGAATAAAACCGGAATATTTTTCGCCGTTGTCGTCGCCGCCATGAGCGCCACTGCGATCATGCTGTCGCTCAGATCACCCTCTCCAGTATCCGTTGCAGCGATGGATACACCTGCCACCGGCGAGCAACCGATACTGGAAAGACGAACCATCGGCAGCGAATGGAACAGCTCGCCCACCAGACATCCGCCAACCAAACAACAGACGCCTGACGAAAACGCCACTTCGCTGGCGATACAGGATTTCGACATCCCCTACATCGCGCGCTACCTGAGCGAAGTCCGCCTCGACGACGACGGCAACGTGGTGATCGATCACCTCACCCTCGACGCGCTGAACGAAACACTCGCCCATCGCTACCCGGAGCTGACCCTTGACCCCGCGCAGGTCGAAGCGCTGCAGGAGCTGGTGCGCGTGGGTCTTTCCGGCGCTGCCGGAGAACAGGCCGCGCAGCTGGTCGGCAATTACTACCAGCTGCTGAAGGCTCAGCAGGAGCTCGACAACCTCTATCAACGGCAGGGCGATGCACGGAACCACGAAGCGGAATACCGCGAGCAAGTCAGTTTGCGCGAGATGTACCTCGGCGCCGACGTGGCGCGCCAGCTGTTCGCCATGGAGGACCGGGACGCCCGCTACATGATGGCCAGCATGGAGCTTGCGCAACGCTCGACGCTGTCGGCCGAAGAGCGCAATCGTCAGCAGGCGCAATTGCGCCGTCGCTACGTGGAAGATGTCCCGGCCATTCCCGACTGGCCGGCACGCCATGCCGCTTATCAGCAGGAAAAGCGCAACATCCAGGCGGCGGGGCTACCGGAACAGGAGATGCAGTCACAGCTGCATCAATTACTGGCCCAACACTTCAAACCCGGCGAAATCGAAATCGTCCGCACGCTGGAAGCACAAGCCGCCATGGGCGACCCGGTTCTCTGAATGCGCAACGTCGGCAGGCTGCTCGCAACCGCAGTGCTGCTGGCGGCTGTCGCCCGACTGGGCTGGCTCTACGCCGCCATCGAACAGCCCGACCATCGGCCCTTCAGCGATGACGCATGGCTGCAGCCCGACACCAAACCCGCACACCACGTCGATCCGATCTCGGCGCAGCGGTGGCCTTTCGATTTCGCCGTCATCGAAACAGATGTCGCCCGCTTTCTCGCACACGCCGCGAACACACCCCGCCCGGATGAAACCCTGGCGCGACTGTTCGAACAGATCGTGCTCGACCTGCCCGACGATCTGGATGAGAACTCGGTCGAACGCATCGGGCTGTTGCTGCAAAAAAGTTTTCCGGGCGCGCAGGGCGAGACACTGGCGGCGCTGTTTCCACCGCTGTTTCGTTATCGTCAAGCGCTGGCGGCAGAGACCGATGCATTGCAGACAACCACCGCTGTCGACACGCTGCAGTTTGCCCAGGCGTCGCTGCGTGCCGCACAACGACTGCAGGTCGAGCACCTCGGGCCGACGCTGGCAACGCAACTCTATGCAAACCAGAACGCACTGACCGACTACCTGCTGCAGCGTCGCCAGATTCGTGAAGACGCCACGCTCTCCGCCGAGCAGCAGGAGCTGGCGTTGCGGGCATTGACACCACCGCGGGTCAGCCCGTGAACCGCTGTCCGAAACTTCCACTCGCCGCCCGGTGGATGCTCGTTCGCGACACCTGCGGCTATCGCCTGTTGCTGGCCGCGACCTCGGGCCTGCTGCTGTCGCTGGCCTTCGTCGACAGCGCGCTCTACTGGACCACCTGGTTTGCACTGGTCCCGCTGCTGCTTGCCATCGACGGGCGCGGCGCACTGGCAAGTTATGGCTACGGGCTGATCGCAGGCCTCGCCTGGAGCAGCAGCACGGCGCCCTGGATCATCGACTTTCTGACGCTGTTCAAAGGGCTCGACAGCGGACGCAGTTTCGCCATGGCGCTGCTGTTCTGGTTCTACGGCGCGCAACTGCTGGCACTGCTGGTTGGCGGCTTCAGTCTGCTGGGACGCTATCTGCCCGCGTGGAAGTTGCTGCTGTTTCCGCTGCTGCTGACGCTGTTCCACGCCGATTTCCCGATGCTGTTCAAGGTTCAGCTGGGGACCACGCAGGCGGATTTCCCGATCGCGCTGCAGGGTGCTGCCATCACCGGCGTCTACGGCATCGACTTCGCGCTGGGGCTGAGCAATGTGCTGATCTACCAGTGGCTGCGCCCCACGACCGGGTCGCGGCTACCGCAACTGGTGGCAGTCGCTTTCCTCGCCTTCTGGTTTCTCGCCGGCGCCTGGAGCCTCGACCAGTGGGACCACGCCATCGGCGAGTGGCCACGAAAGCGCATCGGCATCGTCCAGCCTCACGACCGGCCGGTGCTGATCGAATCGCCGGTCTACCCCGGCTTCAGTCGCGCCTATCCACCCGAGCTGGCGATGACGGAACGCCTGGTCGCCGCGGGCGCGGAGCTGGTGATCTGGCCCGAAGGGCGTCGCAAGCAATTTTTTGACGAGCCGCGCATCGCCGAAGCCATCGCGGTGGCGATGAAACGGTTGGGCGCGGACCTGCTGCTGCAGGATCAGGAGCAGCACGAGACCGGCAGCCGCTTCAACAGCATCACACTGATCGACGCGCACGGCGACGTGGCGCCGCCCTATCGCAAGATCAAGCGCGTGGCGTTTGGCGAGGTGTTGCCGCTGGCCGACGTCTACCCGCCACTCGGAGATGCGATGAAGCGCTATTTCGGTCCCTTCTTCGGCGGTATCGACCGCGGCGACCAGCGCAGCGTGTTCGATGGCAGCGGGATGCGTCTCGTGCCACTGATCTGTTACGAAACGATCTTTCCCATCTTTGCCGCGGAGGGTTTGCCCGCCAACCCGACCGGCGCGGTATTCGTGGCGGTCTCCAGCAACACCTGGTTCGGCGCCAGCCGGCAACCGTGGCAACACGTGAAGAACTCGGTGCTGCGCGCGGTGGAGAGCCGGGTGCCGCTGATCCATGTACTGAACAACGGCCCCTCGGTGGTGGTATTGCCCAGCGGTCGGGTGCCGTTCGAATCGCCCGCGGGCAAGCCGGGCGGCTTCGTCCATGCGATGCCCTACTCGCAGACGGCAGGAGGCAGCTTCTTCAGTCGTCACCCCCATGCCTTTATCGGCACGATCCACGCGGCGCTCGGCGCGCTGATGGCGCTGGCGCTGTGGCGGGGTCGGCGAATACCAGCCCCGGAATTGCAGCGGAGTTCACAAAAATAGCCTGATCGGCGGGTCAGCGATCGCCGTATAGTCTGGCGCAGCGATATAACGATCAAAAAACGCTCGACCCGGTGCACAACCATGGTGTCGTATCAGCTCTCCACCACGCACAAACTCTATATGGGCTCGCAGCGGACGCTGCTGCTCGGCGCCTTCCACATCGACGTGCGCGACTACACGCTGGCCGCGGACCAGTTGATGGTCTGCCTGGAGGGAAGCATCAGCTGGCGCCTGCGCGACGGTGGCGTCGAAAAATTCCGCACGGTACTGCTGCGCGCCGGCACGCCGATCCGGCTGCGCGATCTCGACACCTCCACCGCGACCACCGCCGTCTGTTTCCTGAATCCGATCGGCCCGGACTACGCCGCGCTCAAGCAGTGCATGCGTCACAGCTACGGTCGCGTCTCGCTGCATCATCGCAACGAAGCGCAGCTGATCGACTCGCTGCGGCAATTGCGCAATACCACGCCACCTGTCGACGATGCGCTGCGGACGCTCGACAACCTGATCCTGCCACCCACGCTGGACCGGGGGGCACTGCCCCTCTGTGACCCACGTATCGCCAGGGTCATCGCGCAGATCAAGGCGAGCGTCCGCACCAACCTCGCAGTCAGCAAGCTGGCGGCAGCCGTCCATCTGTCGGAATCGCGACTGGTGAAATTGTTCAAGCAGGAGATCGGTATTCCCATCACGCGCTACCGTCTCCGCTATCGAGTCGCGGTCGGGGCAATCTACCTTGCGCAAGGCCACTCGGTGACCGAGGCCGCGCTCGCTGCCGGCTTCGCCAGCACCGCGCACTTTTCCCGCTGCTTCACCGCCATCATCGGTATCCAGCCCTCAACCGCCTTCCTCAACGCAGCGCCGCTGCAGGTGGCGATTGCCGACGACGTTCTGACAGCCGTCATGCCGCGCGACGCCGCCCATCACTGGCAACAACAGAGCCAGCGAAGCGTCGCGAAAGCCGCGCCGCACCGGGGAGTGTTCATCCAGGCCTGAGGGCTGAAGTCCTGGGAGAAGCCCGGCACACACGACACGACCGGAGGCCGCGCCGCATGTGCCGGACAGGGGGATCGATCAGGCGCTCAGCACCTTCTCGCCGCGCGCGATGCCGGAGACCCCGGTGCGCACCACTTCGAGGATCGCCGCCTCGCCCACCGCTTCGAGGAACGAGTCGAGCTTGCTCGACGGCCCGGTGATCTGCACCGTGTAGACGGTCGGGCCGACATCGATGATCTGGCCGCGGAAGATGTCGGTGCAGCGCTTGATCTCGGCGCGTTGCGCACCGGTGGCACGCACCTTCACCAGCATCATCTCGCGCTCGATGTGCGCCCCTTCGGTCAGGTCGACCAGCTTGACCACGTCGACCAGCTTGTTCAGCTGCTTGGTGATCTGCTCGATCTTCTGGTCGTCGCCGACCGTCGTCAGCGTCAGCCGCGACAGCGTCGGATCTTCGGTAGCAGCGACATTCAGCGTGTCGATGTTGTAGCCGCGCTGCGAGAACAACCCGACTACCCGCGACAGCGCACCCGGTTCGTTTTCCAGCAACAGGGAGATGATTCGCCGCA
>CAYLRA010000077.1:0-7141 GCA_964386045.1 uncultured Verrucomicrobiaceae bacterium
GCTGTCGTTCTACGGCATGTCGACCTTCGAGGGGCCGATGATGTCGATCAAGACCATCAACGCCCTCTCCCACTACACCGACTGGACCATCGGCCACGTCCACTCCGGCGCGCTCGGCTGGGTGGCGATGGTGTCGATCGGCGCCATGTACCACCTGATTCCGATCATGTTCGGCCAGAAGCGGATGGCCTCCGTCAGCCTGATCAACACCCACTTCTGGCTCGCCACCATCGGCACCGTGCTCTACATCGCCGCGCTGTGGGTCAACGGCATCATGCAGGGGCTGATGTGGCGCGCCTACAACGTCGACGGCACGCTCACCTACAGCTTCGTGCAGTCGGTCGAGGCGAGTATTCCCGGCTACATCGTGCGCCTGATCGGCGGCGCCTTCTTCCTGCTCGGCATGTTGCTGATGGCCTGGAATACCTGGCAGACAGCGCGCAACGGCAGCCGCGCGAACACCCTCATCACTTCAACCCAACCGGCCCAGTCGGCCTGATTCGACGAGGAGCGTGCAAATGAAACACGAAGTCGTCGAGAAACACATCGGCCTGATGATCGTGCTGATCATCGTCGCGATCAGCTTCGGCGGGCTGGTCGAGATCGTGCCGCTGATGTTCCAGAAGCAGACCACCGAGCCGGTCGAGGGGCTGAAGCCGCTGACCGCACTCGAACTCGAAGGGCGCGACATCTACATCCGCGAAGGGTGCGTCGGCTGCCACTCGCAGATGATTCGCGCGCTGCGTTCGGAGACCGAGCGCTACGGCCACTACTCGGTGGCCGGCGAGTTCGTCTACGACCGCCCGTTCCTGTGGGGCTCGAAACGCACCGGTCCCGACCTCGCGCGCGTCGGCGGCCGCTACTCCGACGAGTGGCATCGCGCCCACCTCTACAACCCGCGCGACGTGGTGCCGGAGTCGATCATGCCGTCCTACCCATGGCTGCTGGAGAACACACTCGATGGCCGGGATATCGCCGCGAGAATGTCGACGCTGCGCAGACTCGGCGTGCCCTACAGCGATGACGACATCGCCGGCGCGAAAGATGCGGTGGCCGGCATCAGCGAGATGGATGCCCTGATCGCCTATCTGCAGCAGCTGGGCACGCTGCTGAAACAGCAACGCTGAGGTGCAACCGTGGAACTGAACGACCTGCGTGCGGCGGCGACCGTCTTCGTCTTCGTCGCCTTCATCGCGATCTTTTTCTGGGCCTACAGCGGCAAACGCAAATCGCGCTTCGACGAAGCGGCCAATCTTCCGTTCGCTGATGACAACACCGAAGCCGAGCGCAAGGCGCCGGGCAACAAGCCATCGAAAGGGGAAGAGCAATGAGCCCGTTCTGGAGTGCCTGGATCATCGTCCTGACCACGATCTGCACGGTCGGGGTCACCTGGGTGCTGCTCGCCAATCGCAAGAGCACCGACAAGGGGCCGGAAGGCACCACCGGTCACGTCTACGACGGCATCGAGGAGTACGAGAATCCGCTGCCGGCGTGGTGGTTCTACATGTTCATCATCACCATCGTGTTCGGGGTCGGCTACGTCATCGCCTACCCGGGGCTGGGTTCCTTTCCGGGGCTGCTCGGCTGGTCGCAGGAGGGGCAGCTGCAGAAAGAGCTCGATCGGGCGCAGGAGAAATACGGGCCGCTGTTCGCCGCCTATGCCAGCACGCCGATCCCGGAACTGGCGCGGGACCCCGCCGCGATGAAGATGGGCCAGCGCCTGTTCGCCAACAACTGCAGCACCTGCCACGGCAGCGACGGTCGCGGCAGCCTCGGCTTTCCCAACCTGACCGATGGCGACTGGCTGTGGGGCAGCACGCCGGAGCGCATCGTCGAGAGCATCGGCAGCGGTCGCCAGGGGGTGATGCCGGGCTGGGGCGCGGCACTCGGCGACGACGGCATTCGCCAGGTCACCGCCTTCGTCATCAGCCTGAGCGGGCGCGATGCCGACGCCGCCGATGTCGAGGCTGGCAAGGGCAGATACATGATGTTCTGCGTCGCCTGCCACGGCGCCGAAGGCACCGGCAACCCGCTGCTCGGCGCCCCCAACCTGACCGACGACATCTGGCTCTATGGCGGCTCGCCGCTGATGATCCAGCAGACCGTGCGCAGCGGTCGCAGCGGCGTGATGCCGGCGCACAGGGATATTCTCGGCGCCGACAAGGTTCACATCGTCGCCGCGTATGTTTACTCCCTCTCGCACGGCGCGGAGTAAGCATGGTCCTCCCCTATGCAATAGGGGAGGTGCCGAGCACAGCGAGGCGGAGGGGTCCGGGGTTGATCGAAGCACAGTGAAGGGCTGACCCCTCCGCCCCTTCGGGGCACCTCCCCTACTGACGCAGGAGAGGACCGAACCGCCGTACAGCAGGTACTTCATGAGCGAACCGGAAAAGATCCCCGTCCAGCAGTTCGCCCCGGCCGAAGTCGCCGAGATCGATCTGTACCAGAAGCGCGAGAAGATCTACACGCGCGCGATCGAGGGTTTCTACCAGCGCATCCGTCTCTACACCGGCTGGCCGCTGCTGATCGGCTACTTCCTGCTGCCGTGGCTGTCGTGGGGCGAGCGCCCGGCGGTGCTGTTCGACCTGCCGGCGCGCAAGTTCCACATCCTCGGCCTGACCCTCTGGCCGCAGGATCTGCCGCTGCTGGCGTGGCTGCTGATCATCGGCGCCTTCGCGCTGTTCGCCGTCACCGTCTGGGCCGGCCGCATCTGGTGTGGCTACACCTGCCCGCAGACGGTGTGGACGGCGATCTTCATGTGGTGCGAACAGGTCGCCGAAGGCAGCCGCAACCAGCGCATCAAACTCGACCGGGCGCCGCTGAGCGTCGAAAAGCTCTGGCGCAAGGGGCTCAAGCACAGCATGTGGGGCGTGGTCGCGTTCTGGACCGGCATGACCTTCGTCGGCTACTTCACGCCGATCCGCGCCTTGAGTGTCGATCTGTTCACCGGCGACGCCGGCGTCCACGGCTACGCCTGGACCGTTTTCTTCACCTGCGCCACCTACATCAACGCCGGCTGGCTGCGCGAGCAGGTCTGCATCTACATGTGCCCGTACGCGCGCTTCCAGTCAGTGATGTTCGACCGCGACACGCTGATCGTCTCCTACGATCCGAAACGCGGCGAGCCGCGCGGCGCGCGCAAGCCGAGCGCCGACCCGAAACAGCTCGGCCTCGGCGACTGCATCGACTGCAGCATCTGCGTGCAGGTCTGCCCGACCGGCATCGATATCCGCGACGGCCTGCAGGTGGCGTGCATCAACTGCGCGCTCTGCATCGATGGCTGCAACGCGGTGATGGACAAGATGGGTTATGCGCGCGGCCTGATCCGCTACACCACCGAAAACGCGCTGGCGGGGCGGCCATCGCGCGCGCTGCGACCGCGCATGATCGGCTACGCGGTGGCGCTGCTGGTGATGGTCGCGCTGTTCGCCGCGGTGCTGCTGACGCGTGTGCCGGTCGGACTCGACGTGGTGCGCGAACGCACCCAGCTCTACCGCACCACCAGCGATGGCCTGGTCGAGAACACCTACACGCTGAAGCTGCTCAACATGGATGAGCGCGACCACACCTTCACCGTCTCCGCCAGCGGCCTCGACGGCGCGGCCATCATCGGCGCCACGCGCATCGCGGTGGAGGCCGGCGAAGTGCGCGAGCTGCCGCTGCGGCTCACCATCGACCCGGCGCTGTTGCGCAGCACCAATATCGAGATCGAGTTCGCCATCGAGGTGGAGAACAACCCGAGGCTGCGCGCCCACGCCGAAAGCCGCTTTCTCGGCCCGCGAGTGACACGATAGCCATCCGGGTTCCGTCATTCTGCGCGAAGCGAAGCGGAGTCGCAGAATCCATGGTCACGGCACACCCGAATGGATTCTGCGACTACGCGCAGAATGACGAGGAAGCGACGATGAGAGAGACCCTGAACATGAACAGCGAGACAGTAACGCCGTGGTATCGCCAGTTCTGGCCCTGGTTCCTGATCGCACTGCCCGGCTGCGTCGTCGTCGCCAGCATCAGCATGTTGTTCGTGGCACTGGCACACGACGACAGCCGCGTGCACGACAACTATTACAAGGAGGGGCTGGCGATCAACCAGCAGCTGGCGGCCGACCGCACCGCGCTGCAGCTCGACCTGCGCGCCGCGCTGCGCTTCGACGCCGACGGTCACGCCGCACTGCAGCTGAGCGGCGACATCGCGCCACCCGCGCAACTGCAGTTGCAACTGATCCATCCGCTCGACAATCGCCGCGACCACACGCTGACGTTCGTCCATCTCGGCAGCCGCGACTACGCAACCGCCATCGCCGAGCTGCCGCAGGGCCGCTGGCACCTCGAACTGGGCGACCCGACCGACACGCGCTGGCGCCTGCGCGGCAGTGCCCGGCTCGGCGCCGGTGTCGACATCGCGCTGCAGGCGGCCGACGCCACGCCATGACCACACGCGCCGCCGCCCAACCCGCCTGTTTCCACTGCGGCCTGCCGGTCGCCGGCGGCACGCACCACTCGCTGCAGGTGGATGGCGAGAACCGTTCGTTCTGCTGCCCCGCCTGCCTCGCCGTCACCCGCACCATCGTCGACAGCGGCCTCGGCAGTTACTACCGCTACCGCGAACAGAACGGTGAACTGCCACAGGCCGCCGCGCGCACCGACTTCAGCCACTGGGATCGCCCCGAACTGCGCCGGCGCTGGCTGCGTGCACTCGGCGACGGCGAGGTCGAGGTCGAACTGCTGATCGGCGGCCTGCACTGCGCCGCCTGCGTCTGGCTGCTGGAACATCGCCTGCAACGGCTCGCCGGTGTCAGCAGCGTGCGCGTCAACCTCAGCGAACAGCGCGCCAGCGTGCGCTGGCGACTCGACGCGCAGCCGCTCTCCGCCATCGGCCGCGCCATCGCCGAGGTCGGCTACCAGCCGCAGCCCTACACGCCGGATGGCGCCGAGCAGCTGCGCCGCACCGAAGAGCAGGCGTTGCTGCGCCGCCTCGGCGTGGCGCTGATCGGTTCGATGCAGGTCGGCATGCTGGCGGTCGCGCTCTACTCGGACGATGTCGGCGACCCCTGGCGCGACCTGATGCGCATCGCCAGCCTGGTGCTGACGCTGCCGGTGATCCTCTACTCGGCGCAGCCCTTCTTCACCGGCGCCTGGCGCGCGCTGAGACTGCGCCGCGCCGGCATGGATCTGCCGGTGGCGGTGGCGCTGGCGCTGGCCACCGCCGCCAGCATCTGGGCCACCTGGCGCGGCAGCGGCGAGGTCTATTTCGAATCGGTGACGATGTTCGTCTTCCTGCTGCTCGGCGGTCGCTACCTGGAGATGCGCGCGCGCCACTACGGCGGCCGCCGCAGCGGCGACCTGCGCACGCTGCTGCCGCTGACGGCGACGCGCCTGAACGACGCTGTCAGCGAATCGGTGGCGATCGATGAACTGCGCATCGACGACCACCTGCTGGTGGCAGCCGGTGCCACGCTGCCGGCTGACGGCGAGCTCATCGAAACGGAAGCCGCCGTCAGCGAAGCCGCGCTGACCGGCGAATTCCTGCCGGTGGCGAAACGGCCCGGCGACCGTCTACTGGCCGGCAGCGTCAACGGCGACCAGCCGCTGCTGCTGCGCGTCACCGCCACCGGCGCCGATCTCTATCTGGCGACGGTGCAGAGCCTCGGCCTGCAGGCAAAAAAACCGCGACTGGCGCTGCTGGCCGACCGCATCGCCAACCACTTCACCGCGCTGATCCTGCTGCTGTGGGCGGCGACCTGGCTGGCGTGGCATTTCATCGATCCCGCGCGCGCCTTCTGGGTCGCGCTGTCGGTGCTGGTGGTCAGCTGCCCCTGCGCGCTGGGATTGGCGACACCGGCCGCCATCACCGCCGCCACCAACCGGCTGCGCCAGCTCGGCCTGCTGGTGACACGCGGCGACGCCTGGGAGCAGCTGCCGCGCATCACCGACGTCATCTTCGACAAGACCGGCACGCTGACCGAGGGGGCAGTGCGTATCGCCGAGGTGCGACCGCTCGGCGGACGCAGCGCCGAGGTCTGCCGCGCCATCGCCGCGGCGCTGGAGAGCGGCTCCTCGCACCCGATCGCCAGGGCCTTTGCACGGCAGGCGGTCGAGCCGGCACAGCAGCGTCGACACGTCACCGGCGGCGGCGTCGAAGGGGTGGTTGCCGGTCGCCACTACCGGCTCGGTACCTCTGCCTTCGCGCTGGATGGCGATGCGCTCCCGGCGCAGACGGAGGGTCACTGGGTGGTGCTGGCGGAAGCCGGCGTGGCGCTGTGCAGCTTCCGCCTCGACGACACCCTGCGCCGCGATGCGGCCAGCAGTGTGCTGGCGCTGCAGCAGCGCGGCCTGCGTGTGCATCTGCTCAGCGGCGACCCTTCCGACGCCGCGGCAAAACTGGCGCGGCAACTCGGCATCGACCGGGTCGAGGCCGGCGCCAGCCCCGCGCGCAAACTCGACTACCTGCGCGCGCTGCAGGCCGACGGCCGCCGCGTGCTGATGGTCGGCGACGGCATCAACGACATCCCGGTGCTGGCCGCCGCCGATGTCTCGGTGGCGATGAGCGAGGCCTCGCAGCTGGCCAAGACCAGCGCCGACTGCCTCTTTCTGTCGCCGCGCCTCGACCGGCTGCCGGCACTGCTGGCGCTGGCGCGGCGCACCCGCACCAACATTCGCGAGAACCTCGCCTGGTCGCTGCTCTACAACGCCGTCGCACTGCCGGCGGCGGCGGCCGGGCTGGTGGCGCCGTGGCTGGCCGCGCTCGGCATGTCGGCCAGCTCGCTGCTGGTGGTCGCCAACGCGCTGCGGCTGCAGCGCACCCGGCTGGGCGCGACGCGGGAGGGGGAGTAATGGAAAGCCTCTACGTACTGATCCCGATCGCCGTGCTGCTGGCCGGCGGCGCCATCGCCGCCTTCCTGTGGGCGGTGCGCACGCGCCAGTTCGACGACCTCGAAATGGAAGGCAAGCGACTGTTGTTTGACGACGAAATACTCGACGAGCCCAAGCCCGAACCTAAACCCGAACCTGAGCAGGAACCACAACCAACGCCAGCTCCCGACGCATCGGGCAACAGCGATGAGTGAGATGCTGTTCGCCGGCCTGCTGCTCGGCCTGTTCGGCAGCGGCCACTGCCTCGGCATGTGCGGTGGTATCGGCG
>CAYLRA010000078.1:0-7121 GCA_964386045.1 uncultured Verrucomicrobiaceae bacterium
GCGTCGTCAACCATGTCGGCCTTGTTCAGGAACACGACGATGTACGGTACGCCGACCTGGCGCGACAGCAGAATGTGTTCGCGGGTCTGCGGCATCGGGCCATCGGCCGCCGAGCAGACCAGAATCGCACCATCCATCTGGGCGGCACCGGTGATCATGTTCTTGACGTAGTCGGCGTGGCCCGGGCAGTCGACGTGGGCGTAGTGGCGCGTCGGCGACTCGTACTCCACGTGCGAGGTGTTGATGGTGATGCCGCGCTCACGCTCTTCCGGTGCATTGTCGATCTGATCGAATGCACGCATCTCGCCACCCCAGGTCTCCGCGCAGACGCGGGTCAGGGCCGCTGTCAGCGTCGTCTTGCCATGGTCAACGTGCCCGATGGTGCCCACGTTTACGTGGGGCTTGGTGCGCTCAAACTTGCCTTTTGCCACGATTAATAACCCTCAGCTGTTAAAACGTACAAGCAACCGTTACTTGGTTTTGCTCTTGGCGATGATGTCCTCGGCGACGTTGTTCGGCGCCTCGGCGTATTTCAGAAACTCCATCGTGTAGGTCGCGCGCCCCTGAGTAGCGGAGCGCATATCGGTGGCGTACCCGAACATTTCAGCCAGCGGAACCTCGGCGTTGACCACCTTGCCAGAGGGGCTGTCATCCATGCCCTGAATCAGGCCACGGCGACGGTTCAGGTCACCGACGATGTCACCCATGTAATCTTCCGGCGTGACCACCTCGACCTTCATGATCGGCTCCAGCAGCACGGCGCCACCTTTCTTCGCCAGCTCCTTGGTCGCCATCGACGCGGCGATCTTGAACGCCATTTCGTTCGAGTCGACATCGTGATAGGAGCCGTCGAAGACACTGGCTTTCAGGCCCAGCAGCGGATAGCCGGCCAGAACACCGTTCTGCATCTGCTCGGCAATACCCTTCTGAATCGCCGGGATGTACTCCTTCGGAACCACGCCACCGACGATCTCGTTCTGGAACACGAGAACTTCCGCGTTCTCGTCCTCGGCGGGCTCGAAGCGGATCCAGCAATGGCCGTACTGGCCACGACCACCGGACTGACGCACGAACTTGCCTTCGATTTCACACGTGTTGCGAATCTTCTCGCGATAGGCGACCTGCGGCTTGCCGATGTTCGCCTCGACCTTGAACTCGCGACGCATGCGGTCGACGATGATGTCGAGATGCAGCTCGCCCATGCCGGAGATGATGGTCTGGCCGGTCTCTTCATCGGTTTTGACGCGGAACGAAGGATCTTCCTGCGCAAGCTTCGACAGTGCGATACCCATTTTTTCCTGGTCGGCCTTGGACTTCGGCTCGACGGCAACGGAGATGACCGGATCCGGAAACTCCATGCGCTCCAGCACGATGATGTTATTCGGATCACACAAGGTGTCTCCGGTAGTGACATCCTTCAGACCGACGCAGGCCGCGATGTCGCCAGCCAGAACCTCTTTCAGTTCCTGCCGCTCGTTGGCGTGCATCTGTACCAGACGACCGATACGCTCCTTGCGCTGCTTGACCGAGTTGTAAACGCCATCGCCACTGTTGAGCGTGCCGGAATAGACGCGAATGAAGGTCAGCGTACCGACGAACGGATCGGTCGCGATCTTGAATGCCAGCGCCGCGAACGGGGCCGCGTCATCAGCTTCGCGACTGGCAAGCGTCTCGCCATCTTCAAGCGTGCCCTGGATCGCCTTGACCTCGGGCGGCGACGGCAGATATTCGATGACCGCATCGAGAACAGCCTGGACACCCTTGTTCTTGAACGCGGAGCCACCGAAGACCGGCACGATCTCGTTGGCCAGCGTGCGCGCACGGATACCCGCCTTGATCTCCTCCTCGTTCAGCTCTTCGCCTTCGAGGTATTTGTTCATCAGCTCTTCGTTGGCCTCGGCAGCCGACTCGATCATGTACTCGCGAGCCTCTTGACACTCCTCGACCAGATCGGCCGGAATGTCGTGGTACTCGAAGGTCATGCCCTGATCGGCCTCGTTCCAGATGATCGCCTTCATCTTGATCAGATCGACGACACCCTTGAACTCGTCTTCTGCGCCAATCGTGACCTGCATCGGCACGGCATTGACATTCAACCGGTCGCGCAGCTGATTGACGACGCGCATGAAGTTGGCGCCGGAGCGGTCCATCTTGTTGACGAAAACGATGCGCGGCACTTCATATTTGTTCGCCTGGCGCCATACCGTCTCGGTCTGCGGCTGCACACCCGAGGAACCACAGAGAACGACTACCGCACCGTCGAGCACGCGCAGCGAACGTTCGACTTCGATGGTGAAGTCAACGTGGCCGGGCGTATCGATGACGTTGACGCGGTGCTCATCGAACTGGGCCTGCATGCCGCTCCAGAACGTGGTGATCGCCGCCGAAGTGATCGTGATGCCACGCTCCTGCTCCTGCGGCATCCAGTCGGTCGTCGCTGCACCGTCGTGCACTTCGCCAATCTTGTGGCTGAGGCCGGTGTAGAACAGAACGCGCTCGGTCGTGGTGGTCTTGCCAGCATCGACGTGGGCGCAGATACCGATATTGCGATACCGCGCGAGAGGGGTCTTGCGTGCCACGATGAATTCCTCGAAAAACTTGAAATGGGCGGTATGCGAACGACCGCCGAAGCGGTCGCGACCTTAGAAGCGGTAGTGCGAGAAGGCCTTGTTGGCTTCAGCCATACGATGCACGTCTTCGCGCTTCTTGACGGCAGCACCCTTGCCATCGGCGGCATCCATCATCTCGCCGGCCAGCCGCTGCACCATCGACTTCTCACCGCGGGCACGCGAGTAATCCACCAGCCAGCGCATCGCCAACGCAGCGCGACGCGCCGGGCGAACTTCAACCGGCACCTGATAGGTGGCCCCACCAACCCGGCGAGACTTGACCTCGACCATCGGCGCGATGCCATCAAGCGCCGCCTCGAACACTTCGAGGGGATCCTTGCTCTGACGCTTTTGAACGATATCGAGCGCGCCGTAAACGATACGCTCGGCAACGGCTTTCTTGCCGCTGACCATGACATGGTTCATGAATTTTGCGAGCTTGACGCTACCGAATTTCGGATCCGGCAGCACGTCGCGCTTGGCGGCAACGCGTCTTCTTGGCATGACTATACCCTTCTCTTCAGGTAACTCCGGGCGACAGGCCGCTCGTTGGCGACAGACCCGGCCTTACTCGAGGTTGATGAAAATCAAAACTTTGCCGCATCCATTTGACGCGGCGATGACACTACGACTTCGGACGCTTGGTCCCGTACTTGGAGCGAGCCTGCTTGCGGTTGTTGACGCCAGAGGTGTCGAGGCTGCCGCGCACGGTGTGATAACGCACACCCGGCAGATCCTTGACACGGCCCCCGCGGATCAGCACCACGCTGTGCTCCTGCAGGTTGTGGCCCTCACCACCGATGTAAGAGGTGACCTCATAACCGTTGGTCAAGCGCACGCGACACACCTTGCGCAGCGCCGAGTTCGGCTTCTTCGGCGTCGTGGTGTAGACGCGGGTGCAGACGCCGCGGCGTTGGGGGCAGCCCTGCAGCGCCGGAACGTCGCTTTTCTCGACCGGACGCTTTCTCGGCTTGCGGACCAACTGGTTGATCGTTGCCATTAACTGAACTCCAAAACAAAACGCCTTCGCCACCCGTACTGCTGATGCCGAAGGCCGCTTTCAGCTCGCGCACGACACGCGCACGGACCATGCCTATTTCAGGGAGCGCGAATTCTAAAGAGGCGCCCCCGCCTCGTCAACCATGGGCCGGTGTTCACCGGCCGCACGCGCGCCCTCTCAGGCGCTGTCTTTCAGTGCTTCGGTCAGCGCCGCCTCGACATCCATCGCTGAAGCCCCCGGACGCGCATCCTGTTCACGCCTGCGCTTGCGCTCAGCGTGATAGGTGAGGCCGGTGCCGGCCGGGATCAGGCGTCCAACCACGACGTTCTCCTTGAGGCCACGCAGGTAGTCGCGCTTGCCGGTGACGGCAGCCTCGGTCAGCACCCGGGTAGTCTCCTGGAACGACGCCGCGGAGATGAACGACTCGGTGGCCAGCGATGCCTTGGTGATACCCAGCAGCACACGCTCTACCGTGGCTGGCACCTTGCTCTCCTTGACCATCACATCGTTCTCTTCCAGCGAACGCACGTACTCCACCTGCTCGCCCTTGATCATCGACGAGTCGCCGGCGGCCATGACGTCGACCTTGCGCAGCATCTGACGCACGATGACCTCGATGTGCTTGTCGTTGATCTTCACGCCCTGCAGGCGGTAGACGTCCTGGATCTCGTTGACGATGTACTTGGCCAACTCCTCGATGCCCTTCAGGCGCAGGATGTCGTGCGGGTTGAGCGCGCCTTCCGACACCACCTCACCCCGCTCGACCTGCTCACCCTCGAACACCGTCAGCGTGCGCCACTTGTGGATCAGCACCTCGTAATGATCCGAGCCATCCGGCAGCAGCGACCCGTCGGTCGGCGTTATGACCAGACGACGCTTGCCCTTGGTCTCCTTGCCGAAGCTGACCGTGCCGGAGATCTCGGCCAGAATGGCCGGTTCTTTCGGCTTGCGCGCCTCGAACAGGTCGGCAACCCGCGGCAGACCACCGGTGATGTCGCGCGTCTTCGATGTCTCCTGCGGGATACGCGCGATGACGTCGCCCACCTTGACCGTCGCACCATCCTCCAGACCGATGATGGCGCTGGCTGGCAGGAAGTAGTGGGCGGGCACGTTGGTGCCTGCCAGGCAGAGCTCGCCACCCTTCTCGTCGACCAGCGTCACTGCCGGGCGCATGTCCTTGCCGGCGGCCGGACGTTCGGCCGGATCGATGATCGAGATGCTGGTCAGGCCGGTCAGCTCGTCGGTCTGGCGCTTGATCGTGATCCCCTCTTCCATGCCGGAGAGACGCACGCGACCGGCCACCTCGGTGATGATCGGGTGGGTGTGCGGATCCCAGGTCGCCACGATCTGGCCCGCCTTGACCTTGCTGCGATCCGCCACTTTCAGCAGCGCGCCGTAGGGCAGCTTGTAACGCTCGCGTTCGCGACCGGAGGCATCGGCAATCGCCACCTCGCCGGAACGGGAAACCGCCACCGCCGTGCCATCGTCGCGCTGGGCCAGCTTCAGGTTGTGCAGGCGCACCTCGCCATCAGCCCGGATCTGGATGTTGTCGGCAGCGGTCGCCCGCGATGCCGCACCACCAATGTGGAAGGTACGCATCGTCAGCTGGGTACCCGGCTCACCGATCGACTGGGCGGCGATGACGCCAACTGCCTCACCGGTGTTGACCAGGTGCCCGCGCGCCAGATCGCGGCCGTAGCACATCGAGCAGACGCCGTAACGGGTCTTGCAGGTGATCGGCGAGCGCACTTCAATCTCGTCGATACCCATCTGCTCGAGCTGAGCAACCAGCTTCTCGTCGATCATCGTGCCTGCCGCGAGCAGCACTTCTCCGCTGTCGGCACGCACGACATCGCGCGCCACGATACGGCCGAGGACGCGATCGCCGAGCGATTCGATGATGTCGCCGCCCGCGATGACCGGCGTCAGGCGCAGCCCCGCATCGGCGCCGCAATCGAACTCGGTGATCACCAGATCCTGCGCGACATCGACCAGACGGCGGGTCAGGTAACCCGAGTTCGCCGTTTTCAGTGCGGTATCGGCCAGACCTTTGCGCGCACCGTGGGTCGAGATGAAGTACTGCAGTACATTCAGGCCTTCGCGGAAGTTGGCAGTGATCGGCGTCTCGATGATCGAGCCGTCCGGCTTGGCCATCAGACCGCGCATACCGGCCAGCTGACGGATCTGCGCCGGCGAGCCCCGCGCACCGGAATCGGCGTACATGAATACAGAGTTGAACGAGGGCTGACGCTCTTCCTCACCCTTCTTGTTGGTGACAGCCTCGGTGGAGAGCCCCTCCATCATCGACTTGGAGACCAGGTCGTTGGCGCGCGACCAGATGTCGATGACCTTGTTGTATTTCTCGCCCTGGGTGACGAGACCGGAAGCGTACTGCTGCTCGATCTCCTTCACTTCATTTTCGGCGCCGCTGATGATCTGGACTTTCTTGGCCGGAATCTCGAAGTCATTGACACCGATCGACGCGCCGGAGCGAGTCGAATATTCGAAGCCGGTGTACATCAGCTGGTCGGCGAAGATGACGGTTGCCTTCAGGCCGACACGGCGATAGCACTGGTTGAGCACACGCGAGATCGCCTTCTTGGTCATCGACTGGTTGACCAGATCGAACTCCAGCCCCTCGGGCACGATGCGCCACAGCAGCACACGACCGACGGTAGTTTCCACCAGTCGGGTGACGTCGTGGCGCTCCCCGGTCTCCTCGTCAAAGGTGACCTGACGCAGGCGACATTTGATGCGCGCCTGCAGGTGCGCACTGTGCGACTCATAGGCACGGTGCACCTCTTCCGGGTTGGCGAAAGCCATCCCCTCGCCCAGCGCGTTGACGCGATCACGCGTCATCCAGTACAGACCCAGCACGACGTCCTGCGACGGCACGATGATCGGCTCACCGTTGGCGGGCGACAGGATGTTGTTGGTCGACATCATCAACGCGCGCGCTTCGAGCTGGGCCTCCAGTGTCAGCGGCACATGCACGGCCATCTGGTCGCCGTCGAAGTCGGCGTTGTAGGCGGCGCAGACCAGCGGGTGCAGCTGGATCGCCTTGCCCTCGATCAGCTGTGGTTCGAACGCCTGGATACCGAGACGGTGCAGCGTCGGTGCGCGGTTCAGCAGCACCGGGTGCTCGCGGATGACCTCGGCGAGAATGTCCCAGACCTCCGGGCCTTCGCGCTCGACCATCTTCTTGGCGGCCTTGATCGTGGTCGCCAGACCGCGCGCTTCAAGCTTGCCGAAGATGAACGGTTTGAACAGCTCCAGCGCCATCTTCTTCGGCAGGCCGCACTGGTGCAGGCGCAGCGTCGGGCCGACCACGATGACCGAACGACCGGAGTAGTCGACGCGCTTGCCGAGCAGGTTCTGACGGAAGCGACCCTGCTTGCCCTTGAGCATGTCGGAGATCGACTTCAGCGGACGGTTTCCCGGACCCGTGACGGGCCGGCCACGACGACCGTTGTCGAACAGCGAGTCGACGGCCTCCTGCAGCATCCGCTTCT
>CAYLRA010000079.1:0-7090 GCA_964386045.1 uncultured Verrucomicrobiaceae bacterium
GCAACATCGAATTCGTGCAGGCCGACGCGCAGGCGCTGCCGTTCCCCGACAACCACTTCGACTGCATCACCATCGCCTTCGGCCTGCGCAACGTCACCGACAAGGACACCGCGCTGCGCTCGATGCTGCGCGTACTGAAACCGGGCGGCCGCCTGCTGGTGCTGGAGTTCTCCAGGCCGCAGAGCGAACTGCTGTCGAAGGCTTACGACCTCTACTCGTTCCGGCTGCTGCCAGTGATGGGCAAGCTGGTCGCCAACGATGCCGACAGTTACCGCTACCTGGCCGAAAGCATTCGTATGCACCCGGATCAGCAGACACTCAAAGAGATGATGGCGAGCGCCGGCTTCGTCCGCGCCGAATTCTTCAACCTGACCGGCGGCATCGTCGCCCTGCATCGCGGCATCAAGCCGTAAGCGGCGCATTGAAATCATGAGCGAATTGCACACGTGATCCAGACCGCTGCCATCGCCGCGCTCGAATTTGCCGCCAACCGCGCACTCGCCCTCGACCCGGCCAGTCGTGCGCGGCTCGCCGCACTGGCCGGCAACAGCTTTCATCTCCATTGCACCGAACCGGCACTCGATCTGTTTCTGCTGCCGCAAACCGACCAGCTCGGCTTCGCCGCGCAGTGGGAAGGCGAGATCACCGCTGCGCTGAGTGGCAGCGCGCAGGATTTTGCCAAGCTGCTCGCCGCCGACGATCCGGCCGCCGAACTGATCAACGGCAACCTGACCGTACGCGGCGACTCGCAGGCGTTGCAGGCGCTGCAGCAGATACTGAAACAGCTCGACATCGACTGGGAGCAGCCGCTGACGAACCTGCTCGGCGATGTCGCCGGCCACGCGCTGGCGCAGGGGGCGCGCAAAGGTTTCGGCCTGCTGCACTACGCCGGCAAACAACTGCAGCGGCAGGTGCGCGACTTCATCGTGGAGGAGAGCGACTGGCTGGCGCCGCGCTGGCAGGTCGAACAGTTCAACAGCGACGTCGACCGGCTGGCGATGGATTGCGACAGGCTCGCTGCACGCGTGCAGCGACTGCGCCTGCAACTGGCACAGCGACGCTGAACGATGTCGATGCGCCTGCGCCGAACCCTGACCATCCTGCGCGCCAGCGTGCGCCATCGCCTCGACCTGCTGGTCGACGCCGACACGCTGCCGGCGCCGCTGAAGTGGAGCGTGAAATATTCGCCATGGCGTGTGCTCGGCACACCAAAACAGCCGCGCGGTGAACGATTGCGCCGCGCACTCGAAGAACTCGGCCCGATCTTCGTCAAATTCGGGCAGATCCTGTCGACGCGGCGCGACCTGTTGCCGACCGATATCGCCGATGAACTGGCCCGGCTGCAGGATCAGGTACCCGCTTTTCCTTCAGAGCAGGCGGTGGCGCTGATCGAGGCCGCGCTCGGCGCACCGGTCGACGAACTGTTCGCCCATTTCGAGCGCGAGCCGCTGGCCTCGGCCTCGATCGCGCAGGTACATGCGGCGACGCTGCGCGATGGTCGCGCCGTCGTCGTCAAGGTGCTGCGCCCCGGCATCGAGAAGGTGATCCGCCAGGATCTGGCGCTGCTCTACACACTGGCACGACTGATCGAACGGCATCTTCCCGATGGCAAGCGGCTGCGCCCGCTCGAAGTGATCGCCGACTACGAGAACACCATCCTCGACGAACTCGATCTGAAGCGCGAGGCGGCCAACACCGCGCAGCTGCGCCGCAACTGGCTCGACTCCGGCCTGCTCTATGTGCCCGACGTACATTGGGACTACACGCGCCAGAACGTGCTGGTGGTCGAGCGTATCGACGGCATCCCGGTCACCGATGTCGCGGCACTGCAGGCGCAGGGCACCGACATGAAGCTGCTGGCCGAGCGCGGCGTCGAGATTTTCTTCACGCAGGTGCTGCGCGACAGTTTCTTCCACGCCGACATGCACCCCGGCAATATCTTCGTGTCGCGTTCGCACCCGACGCGGCCGATGTACATCGGCATCGACTGCGCCATCATCGGCAGCCTCTCCGAATTCGATCAGTACTACCTCGCGCGCAACCTGCTCGCCATCTTCCGCCGCGACTACCGCGAAGTGGCCGAGCTGCACATCGAGTGCGGCTGGGTGCCACCACAAACGCGGGTGCAGGATTTCGAAGCGGCGATCCGCACCGTCTGCGAGCCGGTATTCCAGAAGCCGCTGGGCGAGATCAGTTTCGGCGAGCTGCTGATCTACCTGTTCCAGGTCGCGCGCCGTTTCGACATGACGGTACAGCCGTCGCTGGTACTGCTGCAGAAGACCCTGCTCAACATCGAGGGACTCGGTCGCCAGCTCTACCCGCAACTCGACCTGTGGACCACCGCCAAGCCGCTGCTCGAAGAGTGGCTGCGCCAGCGCTACTCGCCACTGGCACTGGCACGCAAGATCAAGCAGCGCCTGCCGGGCTGGCTGGAGCAGCTGCCGGAGGTGCCCGACGCACTGCTGCGCCGCCTCGACACACCGCTGGCGCACGCACCCGCGCCGCTGCAGCCACCGCCGCTGCCCAGCTGGCGCTGGCGCAGACCGCTGGGCCGCCTGCTGATCGTCGGTGCGCTGCTGCTCGGCACGCCGGCGCTGGCCGACTGGCTCACACAACTGCCGTGGCCGAGCTGGGTCGCACTCGCCGCCGGCCTGCTGTTGCTGGCGCGGCGCTGACCCCGGGGCCATAATGGCCCCCTGTTTTACTTCGGCTGGTTGCGATGAACACCCCCTCCCCTGCCAATGAAGACTGGCTCGACGAAGTCCAGTGGGACACGCGCGGGCTGGTGCCGGCCATCGCGCAGGACGCCGCCAGCGGCGACATCCTGATGGTGGCGTGGATGAACCGCGAGGCGCTGGCGCTGACCCGCGCCGAGGGGTGCGCCATCTACTGGTCGCGCTCGCGCAACCGGCTCTGGCGCAAGGGCGAGGAGTCGGGCCATGTGCAGACGGTGCGCGAAATCCGTCTCGATTGCGACAACGACGTCATCGTGCTGAAGGTCGAACAACTCGGCGGCATCGCCTGCCACACCGGTCGCCGCTCCTGCTTTTTCCGCGTGCTGCGCGACGGCCAGTGGCAGACCGTCGATGCCGTGTTGAAAAACCCCGACGAGATCTACACGTGAGCGCGAATATCGACAGCGTGCTGGCGGCACTGAACGAGGTGCTGGAGCAGCGCAAAGGCAACGCCAGCCCCGACAGCTCCTACGTGGCAAAACTGCATCGCGACGGCCTCGACAGGATTCTGAAGAAGATCGGCGAAGAGAGCGCGGAGACGATCATCGCGGCGAAAGACGCGAAGCTGTCCGGCGACAACCGCGATGTCGTCTACGAATGCGCCGATCTCTGGTTCCACACGCTGGTGATGCTGTCGCACCTCGGCACCGACTACCGCGCGGTATTGAACGAACTGGCGCGCCGTTTCGAGCTGTCGGGGCTGGAAGAGAAAGCGTCGCGCACACCGAAATAACGCAAGGCGGAGAACGAGATGGGTATTGGCCTGAAAGAACTGATCATCATCCTGGTCATCATCGTGCTGCTGTTCGGCACCAAGAAACTGAAGTCACTCGGCACCGATCTCGGCGCCGCCATCAAGGGCTTCAAGAAAAGCATGGGCGACGACGAACCGAAGCTCGACGAGAAGGACAAGGATGTGATCGAGGGTCAGGTCGAGCAGAAACAGACCGACAACAACCACAAGTCCTGAGACGCGCGTCGTGTTCGATATCGGCTTCTCGGAACTGGTGCTGATCTTTATCGTCGGCCTGCTGGTGCTGGGACCTGAGCGCCTGCCCGGCGTGATCAAGACCGGCAGCCTATGGCTGGCAAAACTGCGCCGCTCGTTCAACGAGGTGCGCAGCGAGATCGAGCGCGAGATCGGCTACGACGAGATCAAGCGCGAGATTCACAATCAGGCTGTGCTCGATAATTTGAAGCAGGCGCAGGAAGAGCTCCGGCAGATGCGCGACGAGTTGAGCGACACCACTCGCGAACTGCAGCAACTGCCCTGTGACATCAACCCGCTCGACAAACCCGCAGCGCCAGCACAACCGTCCGCCCCGCCCGACGCCAATACCGCCCCGCCGGAAAAGGCCGCACCATCCGACAAGACCGCGCCCTCCGCCGACAACAGCCGCCCGACATGAGCGACGACGACCGCGACGATACCCCGCTGCCGCTGGTCGCCCACCTGACCGAACTGCGCAGCCGGCTGCTGCGCTGCGTGCTGGTGATCGCCGTGGTGGTACTGCCACTGATGGCCTTTTCGAGCGAGCTCTACACGCTGTTCGCACAACCGCTGCAGAAGCTGCTGCCGCCCGGCACCACGATGCTCGCCACCGGCGTCACGTCGACCTTCTTCGCGCCGTTCAAGCTGGCGCTGGTCGCCGCGCTGATGCTGACGATCCCCTATCTGCTCTACCAGATCTGGGCCTTCATCGCGCCCGGTCTCTACCGCCACGAAAAGCGCATCGCGATTCCGCTGCTGCTCTCCAGCGTGCTGCTGTTCTATCTCGGCCTCGCGTTTGCCTATTACCTGGTGTTTCCGGTGGTGTTCGGCTTCTTCAGCAGTGTGGTGCCGGAAGGGGTCACCTACGCGCCCGACATCAGCGACTTCCTCGACACCGCGCTGAAGATGCTGTTCGCGTTCGGTTTCGCGTTCGAGATTCCGATTGCCGTCGTGCTGCTGATCCGCGCCGGTGTCACCAGCGTCGAGGCACTGGTCGCCAAGCGACCCTACGTCATCGTCGGCTGCTTCATCGTCGCCGCCGTGCTGACGCCGCCCGACGCGATCTCGCAGACGATGCTGGCGCTGCCGATGTGGTGGCTGTTCGAGCTGGGCGTGCTGGCGGGCAGGTTGTGGCGGACGCCGGATGCAGAAGTGGATGACGACAGCGACGAAGCGGCGCCGCCAGCGACGCGCGAGAAGTGATCGAAGCGCCACCAGTCTCCCCCTATGGAATAGGGGGAGTGCCCCGAAGGGGCGAGGGGGTCCGCCCTTCGCTTCACAGCAATCAACCCCGGACCCCTCCGCCTCGCTACGCTCGGCACCTCCCCTATTTCATAGGGGAGGACTTTGTGCTCAGCCGAAGTTGTCCTGGCCGTAGTTCTGCGCCAGGTTGTCGAAGCGGGTGTATTTGCCAATGAAGGCGAGCCGCGCGGTGCCGATCGGACCGTTGCGCTGCTTGCCGATGATGATCTCCGCCACCCCCTTGTCCTGCGACTCCTCGTTATAGACCTCGTCGCGATAGATGAACATGATGATGTCGGCATCCTGCTCGATGGCGCCCGACTCACGCAGGTCGGAGTTGACCGGGCGCTTGTTCGGTCGCTGTTCCACGCCACGGTTCAGCTGCGACAGCGCCACCATCGGGCAGTTGAACTCCTTCGCCATCGCCTTCATCGAGCGCGAGATCTCCGAGATCTCGGCGGTGCGCCCCTCGGTGCTGCCAGCGATCTGCATCAGCTGCAGGTAGTCGACCATGATCAGTGCCGGCTCGCCGTGCTCGCGCACGATGCGCCGCGTGCGCGAGCGCACCTCGGTCGGCGACAGCGCCGGCGTGTCGTCGATGAACAGCGGCCGGTCCTTCAGCTTGCTGATCGCCGCCGACAGTTTCGGCCAGTCCTCGTCATCGAGCTTGCCGGTGCGCACCTTGGTCTGGTTGATGCGGCCGATCGACGACAGCATCCGCATGATGATCTGCTCGGACGGCATCTCCATCGAGAAAACGATGACCGGCTTCTCGCTCGCCAGCACCGCGTTCTCGACCAGGTTCATCGCGAAGGTGGTCTTGCCCATCGACGGCCGCGCCGCGACGATCACCAGGTCGCCGCGCTGCAGCCCCGAGGTCATGTCGTCGAGATCCTTGAAGCCGGTGGAAAGACCGGTGATGGTCGCCTCGGAGTTGAACAGCTCGTCGATGCGCTCGACCACCTGCTTCAGCAGCGGGTTGACCGCTTCGGGGCCGCCGGTCTTCGGCCGCTCCTCGCTGATCTGCATGATGCGGCGCTCGGCATCGTCGATCAGCTCGCCGGAGGAGCGCCCCTCCGGCTGGAAGCCAGCCTCGGCGATGCCCTGCGCGGCGCGAATCAGTGCGCGCAGGTTGGCGCGCTCGCGCACGGCGGTGGCGTAGGCGCGGATGTTGGCGGCGGAGGGGGTGTCCTTGGCCAGCTCGGCCAGGTAGACGATGCCGCCGACCCGCTCCAGTTCGTCGGCATTGGCCAGCGCATCGGCGATGGTGACGACATCGATCGGCTGGCTCGCTTCGACCAGCTTCGCCATGTGACGGAAGATGATGCGGTGTTCGGGGCGGTAGAAATCGCCCTCGGAGACCAGATCGGCGACGCGGTCCCAGGCATCGTTGGCCAGCATCAGGCCGCCCAGCACCGACTGCTCCGCCTCCACCGAGTGCGGCGGCACCTTCAGCTGGGCGATGTCGTCATCGAGAGGCGGCGGCGCCTCGTAGACGCTGTCGTAGAGATCGGAATCCACGGCCTGACCTGTCTTTCCGGGGCTGGCGATTGTCAGCGATCCACAAAAAAAAAGCATCCGCCGTGGACGGACGGCCCACGGCGGATGCCTCGTGCTGCGTCACTGCGCCCCCCAGAGGGCGCGCCCGGCATCAGCCGGCGGTGACCACCAGCCTGATGGTCTGGGTCACTTCCGAGTGCAGCTGGATGTCGACCTCGAACTCACCCGTCTCGCGGATGACACCGTTCGGCAGGCGCACTTCGCTCTTCTCGACCTCGACACCGGCTGCGCTCACCGCATCGGCGATGTCGCGGGTGCCGATCGAGCCGAACAGCTTGCCTTCGTCACCGGCGTTGGCGGCGATGCTCACCACCAGCTCGGCCAGCCTGGCGGCACGGCCCTCGGCGGTGGCGCGACGGGCAGCGGAAGCGGCCTCCAGCTCGGCGCGGCGCTGCTCGAACTCGGCAACATTGGTTTCAGTGGCGGCAACGGCCTTGCCATAGGGCAGCAGGAAGTTGCGGCCGTAACCCGGCTTGACGTTGACCTTGTCGCCGAGGTTGCCCAGGCGGCCCACTTTTTCCAGCAGAATGACTTGCATTTCCTCACCCTCACTTTCGCACCG
>CAYLRA010000080.1:0-7047 GCA_964386045.1 uncultured Verrucomicrobiaceae bacterium
GGTCTCCGGCGCGGTGGTGGTGACGACGCCGCAGGACATCGCGCTGCTCGACGCGATCAAGGGCATCGAGATGTTCCGCAAGGTCGACGTGCCGGTGCTCGGCATCATCGAGAACATGGCGGTGCATCTCTGCACGAATTGCGGCCACGTCGACCACCTGTTCGGCGAGGGCGGCGGCGAGCGCATCGCCGCCGACTACGGCGTGCCGCTGCTCGGTTCGCTGCCGCTGGCGCGCTCGATTCGCGAGCAGGTCGACGGTGGCAATCCCACCGTCGCTGCCGAGCCGGATGGGAAGGTGGCCGCGCTCTATCGCGACATCGCGCGCCGCACCGCCGCGCAGCTGGCGTGGCGCGGCCAGCAGCAGGGGCAGGCGTTTCCGAACATCGTCATCAAGAACGACTGAGAGTCTGTCCACGAGCTCGTGGACAGACTCTGTTTTAAGGTTGGTCCGCCCAGCGCTCGCGGATCCGCAGCACCTCGGGCAGGCAGTCGATGAAGGCGTCGACCAGCTCCGGGTCGAAGTGCGCGCCGCGTTCACTGCGCAACAGCGCCACCGCCTCGTCGATCGGCCAGGCCGGTTTGTAGGGGCGCACGCTGGTCAGCGCGTCGAACACATCGGCGATGGCGACGACGCGGGCGACATGCGGGATCGCCTCGCCGCGCAAGCCGTGCGGATAACCGCTGCCGTCCCACTTCTCGTGGTGGCTGAGCGCGATGGTGGCGGCCGTGTTCAGCATGCCGGACGGGTGGTCGCCGATGATCCGGGCGCCGATGACGGTGTGCCGGCGCATGATCTCCCACTCTTCCGCTGTCAGCTTGCCGGGTTTCTGCAGGATGGCGTCGGGGATGCCGATCTTGCCGACGTCGTGCATCGGCGCCGCGTGCAGCAGGTCGTCGGCCGCCGCCTTGCCGTAGCCGACCTTCAGCGCCAGCGTCTTCGCAAAATGACTCATGCGAATGACGTGCAGGCCCGTCTCGTTGTCCTTGAACTCGGCCGCCGCGCCGAGACACTGCACGATCTGCAGGCGCGTTTCGCGCACTTCCGCTGCCTGCACCAGCGACAGATGGGTGCGCACGCGGGCGCGCACCACATGCGGGTTGAATGGCTTGGTGATGTAGTCGACCGCGCCGAGATCGAAGCCCAGCTCCTCGTTGTCGGCCTCCGCCAGCGCGGTGACGAAGATCACCGGGATGTTGGCGGTGGTCGCCTCGCCCTTCAGCGACTGGCACACCTCGTAACCCGACAGCCCCGGCATCATGATGTCGAGCAGGATCAGGTCCGGGTGTTCCTCTCGCGCCAGCGCCAGTGCGCGGGCGCCATCCTTGGCGAACAGCAGCCGGTAGTCATCCTGCAACGTGTGGCGCAACACCTGCAGGTTGACCGGTTCGTCGTCGACCAGCAGCAGCGTCGGGCGCGGATCGTTCATCGGGTGCATGACCGGTTTCCTTTCTTTCGTCGTTCGTCGCTTGTCGTTCTTTTTGGTTGTTCTGGTTTTTTGTTTGGGTTTGTTTGCAGTCGCTGAAAAAAGCGTCATTCAGCTGCGGTGGCGATGGCGGTCGCCGACAGCTGCCGCAGAATCGCCTGCGCCGCATCGAACTCGAAATTGTCGACCGCCATGCGCAGTGCGCGGGCGCGCTCGCGTTCGCCGCATCCGGCAAGTGTTTCGCAGAGGGCGTCGAGCAGGGCGTCGTCCAGTTCGTTGTGTGCCAGTCGTGCGGCCAGCCGCGTCAACTGTGTTTGCAGTGTCGATGGCTCCGAGGCGGGGGCGGCGGCGACTTGTGGCTGCTCATCGTCAAGCAGGCCGCTGGCCGTCAGTTCGCGTCGGGCATCCAGCAGCAGCGTTTGCAGTTGCGCCAGCAGTGGCCACAACGGCTCGTGCGCACCACCGCTGCGCGCCGCTCGCTCCAGCTGTGCGGCCAGCTCGGCGATCGCCGGCAGCGCCAGGTTGCCGGCGGCGCCGCGCAGCCCGTGCAGGCTGAACAGCAACGCTTTCCAGTCGATATCGACGGCGCCGGCGGCCGGCAGTGGATGGTGCTGGTCGAGGGTGTCGAGGAAGCGGTGCATCGTCCGCGCCAGCCGCGCCCGGCTGCCCCACAGCGAGATGCCGGTGTGCCAGTCGATCAGCGATGCGACCGGCTCCGTGTCGCCGTTCGGTCCGCACAGCGGTGCACGCTGCAACTGCAGTACCCGCGCCATCTCGTCGAACAGCTGCGGCAGGTCGAGTGGCTTGACGGCGAAACCATCCATGCCGGCCTGGCGCGCGGCGTTGCGATCGTCGGCCAGCACGCTGGCGGTGAGGGCGATGATCGGCGTCGGCGTCGCCGCGGTGGCGCGCTCGTGCTGGCGGATCAGGCGCGTCGCCTGCAGGCCATCGGTCTGCGGCATGTGGACATCCATCAGCACCAGATCGAAGTGGCCGCTCCTGAACCGTTCGACCACTTCGTCGCCGTCGCGGGCGACGGTGACGTTATGTCCCTGCCGCTCCAGCGTCAGCGTCAGCAACTCGACGTTCTGCGCGATATCGTCGGCGACCAGCAGCGCGAGGGGCGGCAGTGACGGCAGCGGGGCGACCGTGTCGCGGGCGGCGGGTTTGTTGCCGACCGGCAGCGGCAGGCGTACGTGGAAGATACTGCCGCGCCCCGGTTCACTCTCGACGTCGATGCTGCCACCCATCAGCTCGACCAGCTGGCGCGCGATGGTGGTGCCGAGGCCGCTGCCGCCGAAGCGGCGGCTGATCGAGGTGTCGGCCTGGGTGAACGGCGCGAAGATCGACGCCAGCTGCTGCGGTGTCATGCCGATGCCGCTGTCGCGCACCTGCAGGTGCACCCATCCCTCTTCGTAATCGAAATGGAGTTCGACGCCGCCGCGCTCGGTGAATTTGATGGCGTTGCCGACCAGGTTGGTCAGCACCTGCAGCAGGCGCAGCGCGTCGCCGCGAAAGTGCTCCGACATCTCGGCCGGGTAGTGGGTCGTCAGTGTCAGCCCCTTCGATTCGGCACCGAGTCGCAGCGACGATTCGATCTGCGCGGCCAGCCCCTTCAGCGAGAAGTCGAGTGTCTCCAGGGTCAGTGCGCCCTTCTCCAGCCGCGTCGTGTCGAGGATGTCGTTGAGCAGGCCGAGCAGCGAGCGCGACGAGGTGCGGATGGTGTTCAGGTGGCTGCGCTGCAGCGGTGTCAGGTCGCCCTGCAGCAGCAGCTCGGTGAAGCCGATGATGGCGTTCATCGGCGTGCGGATCTCATGGCTCATGTTGGCCATGAAGGTGCTCTTGGCGGCGGCGGCGCGTTCGGCACTGGCGGCGGTCTCGCGCAGGCGCGACTGACTCTCCTCGAGCTGCCGGTAGAGCGTGCGCAGGCGCACCAGACCGTTCAGCGCGTAGACCAGTAGTGTCACCAGCACGGTGGCGACCGAGAGGGCAATCGAGGCGGGCACGGTATCGAGCAGCGGGCCGCTGCTGTTGGTCTCGGCCTCGCCGATGAAGCGGGTGGCGGCCATGCCGGTGTAGTGCATGCCGGTGATCGCCAGTCCCATCACCGTGCCGCTGGCGAGCAGTCGCGGCGTGCGCGACAGGGTGGTGCGGCGCAATCCGTAACCGACCCACAGCGCCAGCACCGCCAGTGCGACGGCGACGGCGATGGAGAGGGCGAACATCGCCGGTTCGTAACGCATCCGCAGCGAGGTGTGCATCGCGGCCATGCCGCTGTAGTGCATGGTGCCGATGCCGAGTCCGACCAGCGCGCCGCTCATCAGCAGCTGCGGCCACGCGCTCTCGGGCCGGGCCAGCAGGCGCAGGGCAAACCAGGAGGCGGCCATCGCCGGCAGCATCGACAGCAGTGTCAGGCCGGCGTGGTAGTGGACGTGGGCGGGCAGCTCGAACGCCAGCATGGCGATGAAGTGCATCGTCCAGATACCGCCGCCCAGCGCGATTGCGCCGGTGGCGATGGCGACCTGCCGATAGAGCGGGGTGTCGGTGGCGCGGGCGATATGCGCGGTCTGCAGCGCCATCGTCGCCGAGAAGATCGAGACGGCGAGCGACAGCAGCACCAGCCACGGGTTGTATTGTCCCTGCAGCAGGGGACCCGCATCCGGCCCGAGCAGCAGGGGGTCGAGTAGTGCTGTGCCAGGTGGAAACTGGAGCCCTGAGCCTCCCATGCAGTGACCTCGCGACGTTGAAGGCCTACTCCGTTGAGGTCCCCCGGGGTTTGGATTGGCTGCCCGCCGTTATGGTTATCGTGCAGGTTAGGTCGGAATAGCCCAGACCGACCATACGTGCAAGCCGAAGGCGTCCCCTTTTGCTGCCGCTGGTCGGGTCGGCTGGATGACGTCGCCTTTCCTGCTCCGGACGTCATCGGTATGATCGGCCTCCTTTTTGACTGCCCCCGTCACCGGGTCGGAAACCGCGCATGAGTATCAAGTCGGACAACTGGATTCGGCGTATGGCCGCCGAGCATCGCATGATCGAGCCGTTCGCTCCCGAACAGGTGCGCTACGACGGCGACGGCCACAAGCTGATCTCCTACGGCACGTCGAGTTACGGCTACGACGTGCGCTGCGCCGATGAATTCAAGGTGTTCACCAACATCCATTCGGCGACGGTCGATCCGAAGAATTTCGACGAGAAGAGTTTCGTCGACGTCAAGGGCGACTACTGCATCATCCCGCCCAACTCGTTCGCGCTGGCGCGCACCGTCGAATATTTCCGCATCCCGCGCAGCGTGCTGACCATCTGTCTCGGCAAGTCGACCTATGCGCGCTGCGGCATCATCGTCAACGTGACACCGCTGGAGCCGGAGTGGGAGGGGCATGTCACGCTGGAGTTTTCCAACACCACGACGCTGCCGGCGAAGATCTACGCCAACGAGGGCGTCGCGCAGATGCTGTTCCTGGAGTCGGATGATGTCTGCGCGGTGAGCTACCGCGATCGCGGTGGCAAGTATCAGGGGCAGACCGGCGTCACGCTGCCGAAGACCTGAGGCGTCACTGCCCTTTGACGGGAACGCCGTCGACGCTGGCCCGGGTCAGTTCCAGCGTGGCGGACTCGCCGTCGTCCTGCCCTTCCAGCCGCACCAGCAGGCATCCCCACGCCGGCGCCACCCAGATGCGGGTGGCGTCCGCCGGCTCCCCTTCGCGATAGCGCTTCAGCTCGATGGTCTGCAGCTTGCCGACCGCCGTGTCGAGCGTCGCCTCGCCCACCTTCTCCAGCACGTAATTCTTGATGCTCCTGCGATCGGCGACGGCGTAGGTGCGTTGCGTGAAGTCGTCCGGCGCGCTGCACAGGTCGAGCTGTGACTGGATCTGGATGGAGAGACGGTCGAGGGTTGACGGTTCCAGCGCGAAGGTCTGTTTGCCGCGGGTCTCGGTGACCTGCAGGTTGCTCCAGTCGAACTGCAGCGTGCGGCTGCGCTTCTTGCTGAACGGATTGATGTAGTCGTAGCGCAGCGGCTGCACCTGCCCCTGTTTGAGTTCGAACCGCGACTGTTCGACCAGCTCCAGCATCATCAATTTTGCGCGGCTGGTCAGCTGCCACTGGCCGCTCTCCAGCTGCTCCAGCGTGCGGGTGCCGGTGGCGCTCATCATTCCCTGGCGGGTTTGATAGGTGGCCGTCGATGGCTTCAGCTCGACGGCGTGCAGTGTGGTGGCCACGAGCAGCGCGGCAGTCATCAGCAGTGGTCGTCTCATCGGCGCCTTCGGCTCCCTGTAGTTGGATCGATGACGAGTTGGATCGATGGCCGATCCGTTTTATCGGGGTTGCCAGCGCAGGCCGTGGGGCGCCAGTTTCGCACCGTCGAGCCAGGCGCCGTCGTTGCGCAGTTCAAGACGACCGCGCGCGAACCAGTCGACCACCTGCGGGTAGATGTGGTGTTCGACGGTCAATACCCGTTTGGCCAGCCGCTCGGGGGTGTCCCCTGTTTCGATCGGCACCGCCGCCTGCAACACCGGCGGGCCGCCGTCGAGTTCGCCAGTGACGAAGTGGACGGTGGCGCCGGCTTCGGCATCGCCCGCTTCGATGGCGCGGCGGTGGGTGTCGAGTCCCGGGTAATTCGGCAGCAGCGATGGGTGAATGTTCAGCAGGCGGCCGTGGTAATGCTCGACGAAACCGGCGCTCAGGATACGCATGAAGCCGGCCAGCACGACCAGGTCGGGTTGGTGGCTGTCGATCAGGATCTGCAACTCGCGATCGAAGGCCTCGCGGCTGGGGAATTCGCGGTGGTTCAGCACCTCGGTGGCGATGCCGGCCTTGGCGGCGCGCTCAAGCCCGAACGCGTCGGCGCGATTGCTGATGACGGCGGCGATTCGTGCCGGGATGACCTGGGAGGGAGTGGCGCCGTCGGCACAGCGGTCGATCAGTGCCTGCAGGTTGGAACCGCCGCCGGAGATCAGCACGACGATGCGGCAGCTGGCGGATGACACGGTCTACAGCCCCTGCAGCTGCACCTGCTCGGCGCCATCGGCGAGCGGCTGGATCGAGCCGAAGCGGAACGGCTGCTCGCCCTGCTCGCGCAGGATCTGGATGGCGCGATCGGCTTCGCTGGCCGGCACGCAGACCACCATGCCGACGCCGCAGTTGAAGACGCGGTGCATCTCGCGCGGGTCGACGTTGCCGGCCTGCTGCAGCCAGTCGAACACCGGCGGCCGTTTGTAGCTGGTCAGATCGAGCACGGCGGCGCATTTGTCCGGCAGCACGCGCGGCAGGTTTTCGAGGAAGCCGCCGCCGGTGATGTGGCACATCGAGGTGACCTTGCAGGCGCGGGTCAGCGCCAGCAGCTGCTTGACGTAGATGCGGGTCGGCGCCATCAGCGCGCGGGCGAGGGTGGTGTCGCCACAGGGTTGGCTCAGGTCGGCGTTGCTGACCTCGATGATCTTGCGCACCAGCGAGTAGCCGTTGGAGTGCGGGCCGGAGGAGGGGAGGCCGATCAGCACGTCGCCGACCGCCACCTGGCTGCCGTCGATGATTTCGGATTTTTCGACCACGCCGACCGCGAAGCCGGCCAGGTCGTAGTCGTCGCCCTCGTACATGCCCGGCATCTCGGCGGTCTCGCCGCCGACCA
>CAYLRA010000081.1:0-6365 GCA_964386045.1 uncultured Verrucomicrobiaceae bacterium
GACACCAGGATCGAATCCTCGAAGTTGTAGCCATTCCACGGCATGAAGGCGATGCGCATGTTCTGGCCGAGCGCCAGCTCACCGAGGTCGACCGAAGAGCCGTCGGCGAGAATGTCGCCGCTTGACACCGTGTCGCCGGCCTTCACGATCGAGCGCTGGTTGATACAGGTGTTCTGGTTGGAGCGGGTGTACTTGATCAGGTTGTAGATATCGACCGGTGCCTGACCCGGAGCCACCTCTGCTTCATTGATGCGCACGACGATGCGAGCGGAGTCGACCATGTCGACCACGCCGCCGCGACGCGCCACCACACAAACGCCGGAGTCGCGCGCCACGGCACGCTCCATGCCGGTACCCACCAGCGGCTTCTCGGCCTTCAGGTTCGGCACCGCCTGGCGCTGCATGTTCGAGCCCATCAACGCGCGGTTGGCGTCGTCGTGCTCGAGGAACGGAATCAGCGACGCCGCCACCGACACCACCTGCTTCGGCGAGACGTCCATGTACTGGACTTCTTTCGGCGTCTTGACGGTGAATTCGTTCATGTGGCGAACGGCAACCAGATCCTCGCTGAGGTTGCCTTTGTTATCGACCGCAGCCGAAGCCTGCGCGACCACATACTCCGCCTCATTGATGGCCGAGAGGAACTCGATCTCGTTGGTGACCTTGCCATCAACCACCTTGCGGTACGGGCTTTCGAGGAAGCCGTAAGGGTTCGTGCGTGCGAACGTCGCCAGCGAGTTGATCAGACCGATGTTCGGGCCTTCCGGCGTCTCGATCGGGCAGACACGGCCGTAATGCGTCGGATGCACGTCGCGCACCTCGAAGCCGGCACGCTCGCGGGTCAGACCGCCTGGGCCAAGCGCCGAAACACGGCGCTTGTGCGTGATCTCGGAGAGCGGGTTGTTCTGGTCCATGAACTGCGACAGCTGGCTCGAACCGAAGAACTCCTTCACCGCCGCCGCGACCGGCTTGGCGTTGATCAGATCCTGCGGCATCAGGCCTTCGCTTTCGGCCATCGACAGGCGCTCTTTCACCGCGCGCTCGACACGAACCAGGCCAACGCGGAACTGGTTCTCGGCCATCTCGCCCACCGAACGCACGCGGCGGTTGCCGAGATGGTCGATGTCGTCAACGATGCCCTTGCCATTGCGGATGTCGATCAGCATCTTCAGCACAGCGACGATATCTTCGCGCGACAGCGTGCCTTCGCCCTTGATCTCTTCGCGACCGAGACGGCGGTTGAACTTCATGCGACCGACTGCAGACAGGTCATAGCGCTCTGCAGAGAAGAACAGGTTCTGGAACAGGTTTTCCGCAGACTCCTTGGTCGGCGGCTCACCCGGACGCATCATCCGGTAGATTTCAACCAACGCATCAAGCTGACTGCGGGTCGGGTCGACGCGCAGCGTTTCGCTGACGAAGGCGCCGCAATCCAATTCGTTGGTATAGATGGTTTCAACACGCTTGATGCCAGCCTCGCCCAACTTCTTGAGCATGTCGGCCGTAATCTCGGCGTTGCACTCGAACAGAACTTCGCCACCTTTCGGGTTGACGACATCTTTCGCCAGCGAACGTCCGACCACATACTCCTGTGGGACAAGCAGCTCCTTGAGCTTTGACTTCTCGATCTGACGAACATGGCGAGCGGTGATGCGACGCCCCGCTTCTACGATGACCGAGCCATCCTTGTCGACGATGTCGAACGAGGCGATCTCGCCGCGCAGGCGATCCGGCACCAGCTCGACGACATAATTACCATCCTTGTCGACATTGAACGCGTTGACGTCGAAGAACATGCCGAGCATTTCCTCGGCGGTGTAACCGAGCGCGCGCAACAGAATCGTCGCCGGCAGTTTGCGCCGGCGATCGATACGGACGTACACCAGATCCTTGGGATCGAACTCGAAATCGAGCCACGAACCACGGTAGGGGATGATCCGTGCGGAATAGAGCAGCTTGCCCGAGGAGTGGGTCTTGCCCTTGTCATGATCAAAGAAGACACCCGGCGACCGATGCAGCTGCGAGACGATAACGCGCTCGGTACCGTTGATGACGAAGGTGCCGTTTTCGGTCATCAGGGGAATCTCCCCCATGTAGACCTCTTGCTCCTTGATGTCCTTGATCGCTTTGGCCGACGACTCACGATCATAGATGATCAGCCGCACACGGACGCGCAGCGGCGCAGCGAAAGTAACCCCGCGCAGCTGGCACTCGGCGACATCGAACACCGGCTGACCAAGCGTGTAGTCAACATACTCGAGCGCAGCGTTGCCGGAGTAGGAAACGATGGGGAAAACGGACTTGAATGCCGCGTGCAGGCCGACATCGTCGCGCTGCTTGACCGTCACGCCCTGTTGCGTGAACTTGGTGTAGGAGTCGAGCTGAATCGCCAGGAGGTATGGAACCTCCATGATGTTTGGCAGCTTGCCGAAATCCTTGCGAATACGCTTTTTCTCAGTGTACGAGTAAGCCATCAGTACTCCCCAGCATCGTTTCCTGACTTGAAGTGCGCCCTACGGGCCCCGTCCGAAACCGGCAACTGGCCAGCTTCGGACATATCGGCAGCCACTGCTGCCGATCACAATTCGTTATTCAACCCGCGCAATAAGCCGCTGTGCGATACGGCCGGCGGGATGAAACAGCAAAAGGCCGGCGGGAAACCCACCAGCCTTTTACTGCAGCACTGTGCTCTACGGTAACGAACTCGATTACTTGAGTTCGACCGAAGCGCCTGCTTCTTCGAGCTTCTTCTTGGCGTCTTCGGCATCAGCCTTGGAAACACCTTCCTTGACAGTACCGGGGGCGCCGTCAACAACTGCCTTGGCCTCTTTCAGACCCAGACCGGTCAGCTCACGTACAACCTTGATGACACCAACCTTGTTGGCGCCAGCACCAGTCAGCACGACGTTGAATTCGGTCTGCTCTTCGGCAGCAGCAGCCGGAGCGGCGGCAGCAGCAGCAACAGCGACCGGAGCTGCAGCAGAAACACCGAACTTGTCTTCGATGCCCTTGATCAGATCTACCAGATCCATCACGGACATTTCAGAAATTGCATTGAGGATATCGTCTTTGGACAGAGCCATTTTCAACTCTCCTGAAAAGGTATTGATAAAACGTAAAACGAATTAGGCCGCTTTCTGATCGCGAACCGCCGCCACCGCACGAGCGATGCCACTCGGCATCTCGTTGAGGGTACGAGCCAGCTTGCTGAGCGGCGCCTGCAATACACCTGCGAGCATGCCAAGGGCCTGTTCGCGGGTCGGCAGAGTCGCCAGTCGATCCAGCTGTTCCGCACCGAGCAACTGTCCACCAACTGCCAGCGCCTTCACTTCAAAGTTTTCGTGAGTCTTCGCGAAGTCTTTGAAAATACGGGCTGCCGCGCCCGGATCCTCCAGCGAGAATGCCAACAGCGAAGGGCCTTTGAAGGCCTGCTGGGCACACTCGAAGTTGGTTCCGGCAACTGCCAGGCGAGCCAGCGTATTGCGCACGACACGCAGATACACATTGGCTTCGCGAGCCAGTTTGCGGAGCTCCGTCATCTCGCCCACGGTACAGCCGCGCGAGTCGGCGATTACCAGCGAGAGGGCGTTGGCGGCGGTCTCGTTAACGTCGGCGACAATGGCCTTTTTGTCTTCGAGTCCTAAAGCCACGGATTAACTCCCGGATTTGTCGATCACATAATGTTTTGGCAACTTCTGATGCAGTTTCACAACCGCACAGCAGTTACCGCCTGCTGGTGAACAAATCCAATCCACCATCTGCGTAGGCACCCTGTCACGCACTGCTGTGACGCGGGAGCTTAGGCCTCGGCGCAACCTGCGAACGCAGAGCGACACCTCGACACCTACGGTCTTTGACAGCCTTCGGCTCGGTCTCGGGAGAGCCTGTCCAAAGACTCCAAAGCTTGTTAAGCCAACAGCTTCCCTGCTGTTGCCTTGGCCCCGAGGGGCCAGTTCACGCAGCGGAGGCTCAGGCCTCCAGGCTGCCCTGATCGATCACCAGGCCGGGGCCCATCGTGGTCGACAGCGTGATTTTCTTCAGGTAAATACCCTTGGCAGCAGCCGGCTTGGCACGCTTCAGATCAGCCAGCAGCGCCTCAAGGTTCTCCTTGATCGCATTGACGTCGAACGTCACCTTGCCAATCGCACCATGCACGATGCCGTTTTTGTCGGCACGGAAACGCACCTGACCAGCCTTGGCATTTTTGACCGCGGTCTCGACATCCGGGGTCACCGTACCGGTCTTCGGGTTGGGCATCAGGCCACGCGGACCGAGCACCTGACCGAGCTGACCGACAACGCGCATCGCGTCAGGCGACGCAATCACCACGTCGAAATCGAGATTGCCGGCCTTCACCTGCTCAGCCAGATCTTCCATGCCGACCAGATCGGCACCAGCCGCCTTCGCCTTCTCGGCATTGGCACCCTGGGTGAACACGGCGACACGTACGACGGAACCCGTACCGTGCGGCAGGGTAGTGGCACCACGCACGACCTGATCCGATTTGCGCGCATCGATGCCGAGGTTGATCGCCACATCCACCGACTCGGTGAACTTGACGAGGGAGAGCTCCTTCAGCAAGGCAACGGCATCAGCAATGGCGAACTGCTTGCCGGGCTGAACCTTCTCGCGAATCAGCTTTTGACGCTTGGTAAGCTTGGCCATGTCAGACCCCCTCCACTTCGAGACCGGCGGAACGCGCACTGCCGGCGATGGTGCGAACGGCTGCATCCATATCGGCAGCGGTCAGGTCGGGCTGCTTGACCTTGGCAATCTCTTCGAGCTGGGCGCGAGTAACCTTGCCCACCTTCTTGGTGTTCGGATTGCTCGAACCAGACTGGATGCCAGCCGCCTTCTTCAACAGATAGGACGCTGGCGGGGTCTTGGTGACGAACGTGAAGCTGCGATCGGAATAGACGGTGATGATCACCGGCAGCGGCATGCCCGGTTCCAGGCTCTGGGTCTGCGCGTTGAACGCCTTGCAGAACTCCATGATGTTCACGCCATGCTGACCGAGCGCCGGACCAACTGGCGGACTCGGGTTAGCCTTGCCTGCAGCGACCTGCAGTTTGACGTAGGCCTGTACTTTCTTGGCCATTACGGATCACTCCTCTCAATGGGTAAATAGCGACAGGTCTCGCAGCCCTCAACAAGCCACAGCCCTGCCTCCCCGCGGGCGCCATTGACGACGCGCCGCCTTTTACACTCAGGCCTTCTCGACCTGACTGAACTCCAGCTCCACCGGTGTCGACCGACCAAAGATCAGTACTGCCACCTGCAGACGACTTTTTTCGTAGTTGACCTCCTCAACGACGCCATTGAAGTCGTTGAAGGGCCCATCGATAACACGCACCATCTCGCCAGGCTCGAAGATCGTCTTCGGCTTCGGCTTGTCGCCAGAGCGAATTCGCTGCAGGATCGCCTCGGCTTCTGCATCGGTGATCGGTGCCGGCTTGTCGGCCTTGCCACCGATAAACCCCATAACTCGCGGCGTCTCTTTGACCAGGTGCCACGTGTCATCGTCGAGTTCCATCTGTACCAGCACGTAACCCGGGAAAAATTTGCGCTCGCTCTTGCGCTTCTGACCACCGCGCATCTCGACCACCTCTTCGGTGGGCACCAGCACTTCGCCAAACTTCTCCTGCATGCCAACCAGCGCGATGCGCTCTTTCAGCGATGAGGCTACTTTCTTCTCGAAGCCCGAGTAGGCGTGAACCACATACCAACGCATCGCCATTGCCACCTCACCCGATGATCAGGGATGCCAGCCACCCCAGCAGGGTATCCAGACCCCAGAGAATTAGCGCCGACACCAGCACGAACACCACCACGATCAGCGTGGTCTGTGTCGACTCCTGACGAGTGGGCCATACGACCTTGCGAATCTCCGTCCGAGCCTCGCGGGCAAGCTTCCAGAATGCCTCGCCCTGCGCCGTTTTGACCGCGACGAATCCAGCCACAACCGCCAGAGCCACCAACGCCAGCACGCGGTAAAGCAGTGACTGATCGCTGAAATAGCTGTTACCGACCACGCCTGCGACAATGAGCAGCGCGACCAGCCCCCACTTCAAGCCGTCGAACCGGCTTTCGATTTCGGCCTTGCCGTTCATAGCGCTGTTTTATCCTGTCTCAATTCTTTTTTCGCTAAGCGAAAACACCTCTTCGCTAAGTGCTCGAGCGAAGAGGTGACGGATTTGGCAGGCCAGGAGGGACTCGAACCCCCAACCCCCGGTTTTGGAGACCGGTGCTCTACCAATTGAACTACTGGCCTTTGATCACGGGGCGCCGCCAGGTGGCGCCCCCCTTTTCACTTACTCGGTGATCTTGGCGACGACACCGGCGCCGACGGTACGGCCACCTTCGCG
>CAYLRA010000082.1:0-6209 GCA_964386045.1 uncultured Verrucomicrobiaceae bacterium
CGATCGAGAAGACCAAGCCGGTTCCGGAACGGGTGACGATGAAATGAAGAAGCAAATTATCGCTCTGTTTTTTGCGCTGTTTCCGCTGCTGGCGGTCGCCGCGGGTCCCAAGATTCCGCTCGATCGCATCAAGCTCGATCTGACCGACAAGGCGTCGCTGCAGAGCGGTGCCGCGCTCTACATGAACTACTGCATGGGTTGCCACTCGCTGCAGTACGAGCGCTACAGCCGCCTGACCACCGGTGTCGGTGTGCCGGAGGAGATGGTCGAGCAGTTCCTGAAGTTCGACGCGTCGGCGAAGATCGGCGACCTGATGGAAAACTCGATGCGTGACGCCGATGCCAAGCTCTGGTTCGGCACCGTGCCGCCGGATCTGACGCTGGTGGCGCGCGCGCGTGGCCCGGAGTGGCTCTACACCTATCTGCGCACCTTCTACCAGGATCCGGCGCGCCCCTACGGCGTCAACAACAAGGTCTTCCCCGATGTCGGCATGCCGCATGTGCTGGCCGGCCTGCAGGGGGTGCAGGAGTGCGCACCGGGCCCGGTGCAGGCGGCCAACGGTGGCATCAGGCGCGACCCGCTGACCGGCGAGGAGATTCTGTTCGGCGACGATGGCAAGGCGCTCAACCCCTGTGGTCGCCTGGCCGTGACCACGCCGGGCGCGCTGACCCCCGAGGAGTACGACAAGGCGATCTACGACCTGGTCAATTTCCTCGAATACATCGCCGAGCCGATGCAGCTCGATCGCCAGCGCATCGGCATCTACGTACTGCTGTTCCTGGCGCTGCTGTTCGTCTTCGCGTGGCTGCTGAACCGCGAGTACTGGAAGGATGTTCACTGACCACTGAATCCGGTGTGAGGTGACGATGTGGTCTAGCGATGGACGGGCGGTGCCGGCAGGTACCGCCCGTTTGTTTTTGTCGTTTGTTTCTTCGATGAGTTGCTGGTGCAAGCCAGTCGGGAGTCAGTCGTGAGCATGACCTCCAGCCGCCCCTACCTGCTGCGCGCGATCTATGACTGGATCGTCGACAACGGCTGCACGCCGCATGTGATGGTCAACGCGACATTGCCGGAGGTGCGGGTGCCGGTCGGTTATGTGAAGGATGGCCAGATCGTGCTGAATGTCGCGCCGTCGGCGGTCAGCCATCTGGTGATGGATGAGCGGGCACTGGCCTGCAGTGCGCGCTTCGGCGGTGTGGCACAGGAGCTTTACGTTCCGATGGGCGCCATCATCGGCATCTATGCGCGGGAAAACGGGCGCGGGATGATGTTCGAGGCGGAACCGGATCTGGAGCCCGAACCGCCGAAGGATGAGGGGAAAACGGGCGACCGTGCCAATCGCCCGTCACTGAAGGTCGTCAAGTAGGGGGCGATCAGTCGGTGTACTCGAACAGGCGCACCACGCGCTGCACGCCACCGGTCTGCTGGGCCAGCACCGAGGCGAGGTCGGCCTCCTGGCGGCTGACCAGCCCGAGCAGGTAGACGACGCCGTTCTCGGTGACCACCTTGATCCTGCGGCCCGATACCTCCCGGTGGGTCAGCAGCTTGCTCTTGACCTTGGTGGTGATGCCGGTGTCGCTGGTGCGTACCAGCAGCTCGGTGTTGGGTCCAACCGTCAACTCGTTATGCACTCGCTTCACGTTCTGCACGCGGGCCGCGGTCTGCGCTGCGATCTGGCGTGTCTCTTCGCTCGGCACCTGGCCTGCCAGCAACAACACGCCGTTGTAGCTGTTGATGACGAGGTGGGCATTTTCGAGTGCCGTGTGTGATTTGCGCACGTTGACCAGCGTTGTGGTCTCGATCACCTGATCGTCGATGGCCGAGCCGACACTGCGCGAAGTCTGATTTTGTTCGAGCGGTTTGTCGGTGGTGGCGCCAATGATGTTGCTGCAGCCGGTCAGCTGCAGGGCTGACAGCGTCAGCAGGGCTGCCGCGCAGATTCGGTAAGTGTTCAACTCAGGCTCCCGTTCCAAACAATTGCAGTTCGATCAGTTCACAGAGGTTGTTCAGCGCCAGCAGCGCTATTTCGAAGAAGCGTGCGCGCTGGTCGCCGGGGATGTGCAGCTCCAGATCCTCCGGGCCGAGCAGGGCGCGCAGGTCGCTGCTCTTTTCCGGGCAGAGTACCAGCACCGGCATGCCGCGATCGTGTGCCGCCTGCACGGTCTGCAGGCCGGTGCCGCTGCCGCTGCCGTGACTGATCAGCAGCAGCAGATCCTGCGGTTGCGCCAGTGCGCGCAGCGGTCGCGCGAAGATCTCGTTGAAGGAGCTGTCCGTGGCGATGGCGGTCATCGCCGCGGCGTCGCCATTCAGGCAGATCACCGGCAGGCCGGGCCGTTCGCGCTGGTAGCGCGACAGCAGCGCGGCGGCGAACTGCTGCGCCAGCAGGCCGGAACCTCCTTCGCCGCAGCAGAAGATGCGCCCCTCGTTCAGCAGCGTCTGCACCAGCAGCGTGCTGGCATCGGCCAGTGCCGGCGCCAGATTTTCGACCGCCTGCATCGCCGCGTCGATGTGGTTGTGGAAGCTGTCGATGACGTGGTTGACCAGGTCGAGCTCACCGTTCGCTTCTGAATCGCCGCTCATTTCAGCAACCTGCTCGTCTGTCAGTGGTGCAGCTGAAAGGCATCGCGCAGCCATTGCCATTTATCCGTACTGCGCGCCGCGATGACGTCAAAGCGACACGGCACGTTTTGCCACTGCGGATGGCAGAGCAGGAAGTGCTGTGCGGCGAGTGCGATACGCCGCTGTTTGGCGCCATCGACGGATGCGTCGGCGCCGCCGAAATCGGCGCGACTGCGCAGGCGCACTTCGACGAAGACGATACCGTCGCCGTCACGCATGACCAGATCGATCTCGCCACGGCGGCAGCGGTAGTTGCGCGCCAGTGTGTGCAGCCCGCGCGCCTGCAGCCAGCGTTCGGCTGCGCGTTCGGCTTCGGCGCCGCGCGCCAGTCGTTCATGGTTGGAGGATTCCGACACCGTTGCCTTCCCTGGAAAAATCGCGCTCGTCCGTGCGCAGTGACAATGGCAGCTCGACCGGGCGGCCGTTGCGTATCTCGGCCAGTTTCAGCTCGCGCCGCACGATCTGCTGGTTATCGAGCGACAGGAAGCCGGTCTGGCCGGGGATGCGGCTGTCCATCAGCTGGTTCAGCTGGCGCAGGCGCGGGTAGAGATAGAAGCTGTCGGCGCCCATCGCGTAGAGCCGCAACAGGCCGCGGCTCTGCGGCAGGTGAGTCAGGACCTGCTGTTTCAGCGGCTGCTGGTTGTCGAGGATCCACGGCATCTCGGTGAAGCGCACCTGTTCGAGGTCGCGGTCGAGCTGGGGCGACGGTAACCCCCCGTAGATGCGCGACAGCGCGTAGACCGGCAGGTCACCGCCGTAGTGATAGGCGAGCATCGGCTTGATGGTGCGGGCCTCCTGCGCACGCGCCAGCATGAAGACAAAATCGACATCCTTGCGCCGGCGTGGCGTGAATTCGACGTTGCGCCCGAGCAGCCGCTCCACCTCCTTGGCGCGCGCCTCGCTGCGCGGAATGTTCAGCGCGTTCTTCACCACCGGCGACAGCGACTGCTGGTCCTGGAACAGCGCAGCTGTCGCCACCTCGCCGCCGAGTGCCTGCCAGCGCCGGGTGAAGGCCTGCATCTCCTTCGACTGCCATTCAGCCTGCGCGGCGATCACCAGCACGCGCCGATGCCCCTCCTGCCAGGCGATGTCGGCGAGCTGCATCGCCTCGTCCTCGGGGGCGAGGCTGAACTGGAACAGCAGGGCCGGTGGCACCGCGTTGTCGATGTCGGCGCGGTTGAGCGCCAGCGTCGGCACACTCGGCGGTTGCTGGTAGAGCTGCGCCACCTGGCTCTTCTCCAGTGGGCCGATGATCACTTCGGCGCCGTCGCTGACCGCCTGCTGGCAGAGCTGCGGCAGCGGGGTGCCGGCCTCGGTGTCGTAGAGTCGTACCACCGGCAATCCCGCCTCGCGTGCACTGGCGTCGTAATAGGCGGCCATGAAGCCGTCGCGCACGGCGCTGCCGACCGCCGCGAGCTTGCCCGACAGCGGCAGCAGCAGCGCTACCTGCTTCGGCTGTTCCGCCGCCAGATCGCGCACGATGGCGAGGTCGCCCGGCAGCGCGCGCGCCGTCGGGTGGCCGGCCCAGTCGCGGCCCCACTGGTCGAGCTGCTCGGCCTGCGCCTTCAGGTTGCCCTGCGTGGTCTTCGAGATCAGTGCCAGGTCGAGCCAGCCGCGCAGTTCGTCGGTGACGGCGCTGTCGCGGTAGCGGCGCAGCGTCGGGATGTCGATGTACAGCAGCGAGCGCCAGATCGCCTTGCGGTTCCGATCCTTCTGCGGCCCCTTCAGCAGCGGGTCGAGGAAGATGCGCTCCTGCGCGGCGGCGAAGTGGTCGCCGGTGCTGTCGAGGATGCGGGCGCGCAGCAGGCTGATCGAGGTTTGCTGCGCCTGCGGGAACTGCGCCGCCGACTTCAGCAGCTCCGGCTCCTGCAGCAGCGCCAGCGCCGCGTCGGGGTTGCCGCGCTCCAGCTCCAGGCGCGCCTGCATCTCGATGTAGCGGGCGCGGGTGGCCGGGTCGAGCGAATCCTTGTCGACCTTGTTCAGCACCTCGGAGGCCTTGTCCGCCTTGTCCTCCCTGATCAGCGTGTTGGCGGCGTCGAGCAGGAAGCGCGCCTGGGTCAGGCCGGTGGCGCCGGAAGCGGCGGCCAGCAGCTGCGTGACGGTCAGGCCGGTCGATGCGGTGGAGACCCCTTCCTTGACTTCCGGCGAGGCCGAACAGCCGGCCAGCACGGCCGCCAGCAGCAGCGCCGCCGGTTTGCGCGCACGCACGTTTGCCGACATGATGCGGGCGGCTGCGCTCTGGCCCTTCCGGCGGAGAGGCTGAGGTTCGAATTTCACGGGAGAGGTCCTTGAGTAACGCGAGCGATGCGGTGCTGTATGTCGTGGCGACACCGATCGGAAATTTGGGCGACATGGTACCGCGCGCGGTAGAGGTGCTCCAGTCGGTGGCGCTGGTCGCCGCCGAGGATACTCGCCACAGCCGCCGTCTGCTGGACCACTTTGCCATTGCGACGCGCTGCGTTTCACATCACGACCACAGTTCGGCGGCGGAGCAGGCGGCGGTGCTCGCCGCGCTGCGCGACGGTCGCTCGGTGGCGCTCATTTCCGACGCCGGCACGCCGCTGATCTCCGACCCCGGCTACCGGCTGGTGGACAGTGCGCTGCGCGAGGGGTTCCGCGTGGTGCCGATCCCTGGCCCCTGCGCCGCCATCGCTGCACTCTCCGCCGCCGGTCTGCCGACCGACCGCTTCGTCTTCGAGGGTTTCCTGGCGGCCAGGGCGGCGGCGCGCTCGCAGCGGCTCGATGAGTTGTCGCGCGAGACGCGTACTCTCGTCTTTTATGAGGCGCCGCACCGTCTGCTGGAGACGCTGCAGGCGATGCGCGTGGCGTTCGGCAGCGAGCGCGAAGTGGTGCTGGCGCGCGAGCTGACCAAGTTGCACGAGACCATTCACCGGGCGCCGCTGGATGCGTTGTGTGACTGGGTTGCAGCCGACAGCAATCAGCAGCGTGGCGAGTGCGTGCTGCTGGTGCGTGGTCATGTCGCGGCTGAGGGCGAAGATGCGGCCAGCGAGCGGGTGTTGCGCACGCTGCTGGAGGAGTTGCCGCTGAAGCAGGCGGCGGCGCTGGCGGCGAAGTTGACCGGTCGCAAGAAGAACGAGCTGTATGAACTGGCGCTGCAGTGGCAGCGCGATTGATCGATCGCGCCTTGAGTTGTCGGGAGCCAGCGCGTAGAGTCCCGCCCCGAGTCGGCCGGGCAGTCGCTGCCCCGTCACTAACTCTGGCGTTCAGGCCACCGCGATCCGGTCTGGCGCCCAGAGTTAGTGGCGGGGGAGAGGAAAGTCCGGGCTCCATAGGGCAGAGTGCCAGGTAACCCCTGGGGGGCGTGAGCCCACGGAAAGTGCAACAGAAAGGACACCGCCTAAGCACCTCTTTCGGGAGGGGCCGGTAAGGGTGAAAAGGTGCGGTAAGAGCGCACCGCGCGGCTGGTAACAGTCCGTGGCGATGGTAAACCCCGCTCGGAGCAAGACCAAATAGGAATCCTTTGCCGCGGCCCGCGGTGGATTCGGGTAGGTCGCTCGAGGCTTGTGGTGACGCAGGCCCTAGATGAATGACTGTCCACGACAGAACCCGGCTTACAGGCCGACTCACCT
>CAYLRA010000083.1:0-5455 GCA_964386045.1 uncultured Verrucomicrobiaceae bacterium
TGCGCATCTGCCACCTGAACAACTGCGCCACCGGTGTCGCCACGCAGGACGAGCGTCTGCGCGACGAACACTTCATCGGCACCGTCGAGATGGTGATGAACTTCTTCCGGTTCATGGCGATGGAGACGCGCGAGTGGATGGCCCGCATCGGCGTGCGCTCGATCGCCGAGCTGATCGGGCGCACCGAGCTGCTGAAGGTGCGTGCGGCGGAAACCGAACGCCAGCGCAAGCTCGATCTGTCGCCGATGCTGTGGAAGGATCCGGCCGCCGTTGGTCAGCCCGAATACTGCATCGAGGCGGCCAATCCGCCGTTTGATCCGGGTCTGAAGGCCGAGGAGATCTGGGGCGTGACGCGCGATGCCATCGAGCAGAAGTCGGGCGGCGAATTTGCCTTCGACGTCTGCAACTGCGACCGCTCGATCGGTGCGCGCCTCTCCGGCGAAATTGCGCGCCGCTACGGCGATCTCGGCATGAGCGACAAGCCGATCACGCTGAAGTTGCAGGGCACTGCGGGGCAGAGTTTCGGCGTCTGGAACGCCGGCGGCCTGCACATGTACCTCGAAGGGGATGCCAACGACTACGTCGGCAAAGGCATGGCGGGTGGCAAGCTGGTGGTTCATCCGCCGCGCAACTCGAGCTTCGAGTCGCAGCAGAGCGCGATCATCGGCAACACCTGCCTCTACGGCGCCACCGGCGGCAAATTGTTCGCCGCGGGTCGCGCGGGCGAGCGTTTCGCTGTGCGCAACTCCGGTGCGCATGCCGTCGTCGAGGGCACCGGTGACCACTGTTGCGAATACATGACCGGCGGTCATGTCACCGTGCTCGGCAGCACCGGCTACAACTTCGGTGCCGGCATGACCGGTGGATTTGCCTACGTGCTCGATCTGGAAAATCTCTTCGTCGATCGATTCAACAACGAGCTGGTCGAAATCTGCCGCATCAACTCCGAGGCGTTCGAGGCCTACCGCAGTCACCTGCGCAGCATCCTGCGCGAGTACGTCAGTGAGACCGGCTCGGCGTGGGGCAAGCAGATTCTCGACAATTTCTCCGATTACATCGGCAAGTTCTGGATGGTCAAACCGAAGGCGGCGAACCTCGATTCGCTGTCGAAGATGACCAAGCAGAGCCCGCAGTAAGCAGCGCCGGCAGAGAGACAGATATGGCAGAGCGTTTGAACAATTCGTTTCAGTTTCTCGACGTCGAGCGCGAGGACCCCGACAAGAAATCGGTGGAAGTGCGTCGTCATCAGTTTGTCGAAATTTACGAGCCGTTCGAGAAAGAGCAGGTCGAGGATCAGTCACACCGCTGTCTCGCCTGCGGCAACCCGTATTGCGAGTGGAAGTGCCCGGTTCACAACTTCATTCCGAACTGGCTGCAGCTGATCGCCGATGGCAACCTGTTCGCCGCCGCAGAACTGAGCCACCAGACCAACACGCTGCCGGAAGTGTGCGGTCGCGTCTGTCCGCAGGATCGTCTGTGCGAAGGTGCCTGCACGCTGAACGACGGTTTCGGCGCGGTGACGATCGGTTCGGCCGAGAAGTACATCACCGACACCGCGCTGTCGATGGGCTGGCGCCCCGACCTGTCGAAGCGCGTCTGGACCGACAAGAAGGTTGCCGTCATCGGCGCCGGCCCGGCGGGTCTCGGCTGCGCCGATATTCTGGTGCGCGCGGGCGTGAAGCCGGTGGTGTTCGACAAATACCCGGAGATCGGTGGCCTGCTCACCTTCGGCATTCCCGAGTTCAAGTTGGAAAAATCGGTGATGTCGCGCCGCCGCACCATCTTCGAGGAGATGGGCGTCGAGTTTCGCCTCAATACCGAAGTGGGGCGCGATATCACCGTGGACGAACTGCTGCGCGACTACGACGCAGTGTTCATGGGGATGGGCACCTACACCTACATGAAGGGCGGTTTCCCCGGTGAAGATCTGGCGGGCGTTTACGATGCGCTGCCGTTCCTGATCTCCAACGTCAACCACAATCAGGGTTGGGAAAAAGATCCGTCGGAGTTCGTCAGCGTCAGGGGCAAACGTGTCGTCGTGCTCGGTGGCGGCGATACGGCGATGGACTGCAACCGCACGTCGATTCGCCAGGGCGCACTGAGCGTCACCTGCGCCTATCGCCGCGACGAGGAGAACATGCCCGGTTCGCGCCGCGAAGTCTCCAACGCGAAGGAAGAGGGCGTGCAGTTCCTGTTCAATCGTCAGCCGGTGGCGATCATCGGCAGCGACCGTGTCGAAGGCGTCAAGGTCGTCACCACGCAACTCGGCGAGCCGGACAGCAACGGCCGCCGCCGCCCCGAGGTGGTTCCCGGTTCGGAGGAGACGCTGCCGGCCGATGTCGTGCTGATCGCGTTCGGTTTCCGTCCGAATCCGCCGGCGTGGTTCGAAGGCGCCAGGGTGGCGGTCAATGACTGGGGTGGCGTCGTCGCTGCCGAGGAGCAGAAGTTCAAGTTCCAGACCAGCAACCCGAAGGTGTTTGCCGGCGGCGACATGGTGCGCGGCTCCGACCTCGTCGTCACCGCGATCTGGGAAGGGCGTCAGGCGGGCGAGGGGATTCTCGACTACCTCGGGGTCTGATTTGCACCAATGGATTGAATGAGCAAAAAGGCACGGTTTACGTGCCTTTTTGTTGTTGAGAGTCCTCCCCTGCGAAGTAGGGGAGGTGCCGAGCGGCAGCGAGGCGGAGGGGTCCGTTCTGCCTGCATGACCAGCTCATCAATTTTGAGAAAAGGGCGGACCCCTCCGCCCCTTCGGGGCACCTCCCCTATTGCATAGGGGAGGACCTGGTCGCCATAACCACAGTGGAATTCAAATGGCCGAATTGAAAAACGACCGTTTCCTGCGCGCACTGGCGCGTCAGCCAGTCGATGTCACGCCGGTGTGGATGATGCGTCAGGCTGGGCGCTATCTGCCGGAGTATCGCGCCACGCGCGCGCGCGCCGGCGATTTCATGGCGCTCTGCATGAACCCGGAGCTGGCCTGCGAAGTGACGCTGCAGCCGCTGGAGCGCTACCCGCTCGACGCCGCGATTCTCTTCTCCGACATCCTGACCGTGCCCGATGCGATGGGGCTTGGCCTCTATTTCGAAACCGGCGAAGGTCCGCGCTTCCGCAAAACCGTACGCACCGCTGCCGATGTCGACGCACTGCCGATTCCCGATCCGCAGCGCGATCTCGGCTATGTCATGGATGCGGTGCGTACCATTCGCCGAGAACTGAACGGCCGCGTGCCGCTGATCGGTTTTTCCGGCAGTCCGTGGACGCTCGCCACCTACATGGTCGAAGGTGGTGGCTCGAAAGATTTCCGTGCGGCGAAGGCACTCGCATTCGATCAGCCGCAGGTGATGCACGCGCTGCTCGACAAACTGGCGCAGAGCGTCATCACTTATTTGAACGGCCAGATCGAAGCTGGTGCACAAGCCGTGCAGATTTTCGATACCTGGGGTGGTGCGCTGAGTCACTCGGCCTATCTCGAATTCTCGCTGAGTTATATGAAGAGAATCGTCGCTGGCCTGATCCGCGAGCGCGAAGGCCGCAAGGTGCCGGTCATCCTGTTCACCAAGAACGGCGCGCCGTGGTTCGATCAGATCGTCGACAGCGGTGCCGATGCCATCGGCCTCGACTGGACCGTCGATATCGGCGATGTGCGTCGCCGCTTCGGCGATCGCGTTGCGCTGCAGGGCAACATGGACCCGTCGGTGCTCTACGCCAGCCCGGCGCGTATCCGCGCCGAGGTCGGCGCAATTCTGGAGAGCTATGGTCACGGCAGTGGCCATGTATTCAACCTCGGTCACGGCATCACGCCGGAGGTCGATCCCGAGCACGCGCGCGCCTTCATCGAGTCGGTGCACGAGCTGTCGGCCAGATACCATGCTCAATAAAGAGGTATCACGCACAGTAGGTCGCGGCGCGCTGGTCGCTTTGCGGCCGGCTGTCGCTGCAGTAAGGTGACGCATCACCAATGACGGAGGATTTCGTTGTGCGTCGCCTGCTCACCACCCTGTTTGTCGTGTCTCTCTCTTTTCTCTCCGGCTGCGCCATGCTGCGCGGCGATTTCGTCGAACCCGAGGTGGCGATCGCCGCGATCCGCATGGGCCAGACCGAAGGGCTCTACCAGCCGCTGTTCGTCGACGTCGTCATCACCAACCCGAACCGCACCGCGCTGGCGCTCAATGGCATCACCTACAAGATCGAACTGCAGGGTCACGAGCTGGTCAAGGGTGTCAGCCGCGAGCCGCTGCAGGTAGCTGCCGGCGGCGCCACCCGTTACACCATTCCCGCTTCGTTCAATCTGCTGAGCAGCGTCAGCCTGCTGCGCGATCTGATGATGCAGCAGGGTAGCGGCAGCCTGCGCTACAAGCTCGAAGCGCAGCTCGATCCGAGCAGTTGGTGGATGCCGAAGATCAGTGTCGATCGCAGTGACGAAATAAAATTGAGTCGCTGAGCGTCTCTGGCGGTCATGTTCGATGATGAAATTCGAGCGCATCGATTACAGAAATCTCTCCGGTAAGCAGCAGGAGATCTACAACTTCCAGAAGGTTGCCGGCGTGCTGGCCGATTACGACTTCAATTGCATCAAGCTGGCCGATGATTGGCTCGGTGCGGATTTTCTGGCCTACCACAAGGACGGCGTCGAGACACTGAAGGTTCAGCTGAAAAGCCGTCTCACCATTGATCGGAAGTATCTTGGGAAAGGCCTGCACGTCGTATTTCCCCTTTCGGGATATTGGTGTCTTGTCGAGCATGACGCGCTGGTGGGGATCATTGGACAGGTTACCGGCTGGCTGGAAACGGCATCCTGGAAATCATCGGGCGGTCACTATCATTCTGCGAAGCCTCCCCGTCAGCTTGTCGAGGCGCTGGACCCCTATGTGCTCGGACGCTGCCCGAGTCCGTAGGCTGGGCTGAGTTCTGCGAAGCCGCGAAATGATCGGCTTGGCGAGGTAAAATGCGCGCCCGTCCATCCATCATGGGAACAATCGCGTGAGCCAGTTACCTCCCTGCCCCAAATGCAACTCCGAATACACCTATGACGATGGCACTGGTCTGCTGGTCTGTCCGGAGTGCGCGCACGAGTGGTCGCAGGCGGATGTGGCTGCGGCAGCCGATGAAGTGCGCGAAATCCGCGATGCCGTTGGCAATGTGCTGCAGGATGGCGATACCGTCACCGTCATCAAGGATCTGAAGGTCAAGGGCTCGTCGCTGGTGGTCAAGGTGGGGACGAAGGTGAAAGGTATCCGGCTGGTCGAGGGTGATCACGACATCGACTGCAAGATCGACGGTATCGGCGCGATGGGGTTGAAATCGCAGTTCGTCAAAAAGGTTTGACGCGGCCATTACGCAAATGAAAACGGCGCCCTTCGGCGCCGTTTCTGTTTGGGGGGACACTACTTCAGCAGCGGTTTCAGGAAGCGTCCGGTGTGCGAGCTCTTGTGCGCCGCAATCTGCTCCGGCG
>CAYLRA010000084.1:0-5441 GCA_964386045.1 uncultured Verrucomicrobiaceae bacterium
CGATCAAGGAGATCATGGAGAAGTCGGAGAACCTGGGCATGCAGACCTTCGACACCGCGCTGTTCCGGCTCTACCGCGACGGCAAGATCTCGCTCGACGACGCACTGCGCAATGCCGACTCGGCCAACAACCTGCGGCTGAAGATCAAGTTCCACGACCAGGGGCGCGGTGGAGCGGCGACGCCGGCGGCCGGTAGCAGTGGCGGCGGTTTCAGCCTCCGCCTGGAGCCGACCGGAGAGGATGAAGACTGAGCGTGCCGGTCCTCCCCTGCAAAGTAGGGGAGGTGCCGAGCAACGCGAGGCGGAGGGGTCCGGGGTTGATCGGAGTGCTGCGGGGGCACCTCCCCTATTGCATGGGGGGGCGCTCTCAGTCGTCGTCGGAGAGGTAGCGGGCGATCAGCTCCTTCCAGGCGACGATGTCGGTCTGCTCCGATTCGTACAGGCTGAAGCCGATGCAGTGCAGCGTGCCTTCGCGCCGCACCCAGCGCACTTCGCCGACCAGATAGAGCGAGCGTTCGCCGTTGGGGAACTGTGCGCAGAGGCGCAGGATGGCGCCGACCGGCACCGGCTGGTCCATCCGCACCTGCATGCCGTTGGCCGAGATGTCGAGGCTGCGGCAGACGATGATGCTGGCCGGGCGCGAGCCATCGTAGTCGGCCGCCAGTCGTTCGACGAAGATGGTGGCGCGCCCGTCGACCCGACTCTCGCTGCGCCGCTCCTGTTCCGATTCGCCCGTTTTTTCCACCACCATCCTCGTTTACCTCACTCCCGTGGCCCGCGATCGCGGCGCAGTCCATCCACCACTCGCGCCAGCGTGTCCTCGAAGCGCGGAGCGTTGGCCAGCAGAGTCGCCGCCCCGGTCGCCAGTTGTTCAACCAGTTCATCGCCGGTCAGGTCGGCGCGTTTGATCCCCTCGCGGTCGACCAGCAGCAGCCGGCCGGTAGAGGGGAGCTTGACCGCCAGTTTCAGTCGCTGGCTGGTGCCGAGTTCGTCGCGCAGCTCCAGCCAGTCGCCGACCGCCAGCAGCGAGACGGCGCCGCGTGCCTGGCGCCGGCGCTGATCGTCGCCGGCGGCGGCAGTGATGCGCAACCGCCGCGCCTGCTCCTGCTCGCGCGCCTGCTGTCGCTGCTGATGTTCGTGCTCCGCCTGCTGTTTCGCCTGTGCCTGCTGCAGTTGCCGCGCTTCCCGTTGCCGCTGCTCGTCGTCGAGTCGCTGGCGCTCGGCGGCCGCGCGCTGCGCGTCGGCTTCGGCCTGGCGCGCTGCGGCGGCGGCTGCCTCTGCCAGTGCCTTCTGTCGCGCCTGTTCGCGCGCCGCCGTTTCGGCCTCCTCGCGCAGCTGCTGTTCGGCATGTTCGCGCGCCTCGGCCAGCCGTTGCGCGTCGGCGCGCCGCTTCTGCTGCAGCCGGTAGTGGTCGATCAGCTGCTGCAACAGCTCCTCGGTCACCCGGTCGATGCAGTGATCACCGGCCAGCGGTCGCAGATCGCCGATCGCCAGCCGGAAAGCGACATTCTCGGCGCCGAGCAGTTCGGCGCGGGCGCCGAGGCGGTTGACCAGCAGCAGCTGCTGCCACGGCTCCAGCCGCCGCGCCAGCTTCAGCCGGCGTCCTCCCGGTGTCTCCAGCAGCCAGTCACCTTCGGCCAGCTGTTGCAGCGGCGCCAGCAGCTCACTGCTGAGGGCTGCCCCTTCCGGCCACAGTTCGGGGTTGTCGATCAATGTGTAGGGGGTGCGCTGCAGTGTTTCGCCGCGCAGCAGTCGCAGATGCTGCTGTTCGATCGCGGCCAGCTGCTGGTCGAGCGCTGCATCGTCGTGGGCGCGTTGCGCCAGCAGCTCGCGCAGCGCCGGCCCGATCTCGGCGATCAGGGCGTAGAGCGGCTGGCGTGCGCCGTCGTCGATCGGCGGCTGCAGCGAGGCGATCAGGGCGTCGGTCAGGTTGGCGCGCTGCTGCCAGGCGTCGCTCTGCTCGCCGTGGGTCAGCAGACACCACTGCAGCTCCTGGTACCACTCGCTCTGCAGGAAGGCGACGGCCGCCGCCGGCAGTGGCCGTCCGCCCATGCTGCGGTTGAGCTGGCGCGCTGCCAGCTGCTGTGCCTGGCGCGCCTGCCACTGGCCGCGCTCGGCGGCCTCCAGCCGCTGTTCGAGTTTGTCGAGCCGCTCGCGGTCGCGTTGCCAGTGTTGTGTCAGTGCCGCCAGCGACGCCTCCCAGCCGGTGCTGGCCACCTGCGCAACGCAGCCGGCCAGATCATTCAGCAGGCGCTCGCCACCGCGCCCCAGCTCCGGGTGGAAGCCGATGCCGGCGCGGTGCAGCGTTCGCAGCCACTGCCAGCACGGGTGGTCGGGTCGGCTCAGTGCCGACTCGGCGGCAAAGGCGGCAGCGAGCGGTGCGCCGAGCGGGGTCAGGATGTCGAGCAGTGCCGGGTGCAGATCGCTGTGTGTCTTGAAAAGGTGCCACCAGCGTGGCGTCAGCGCGCGCAGGGCATCGGCCGCCTGTTGCTCACCGCCCAGCAGTGCCGTCAGCGACGGTGTCTCGCCGCGGCGCAGGCGCTCGGCGGTCAGCGGTAGAGGGGTCGGGTGGGTGGGCATCGGACGTGGTTCTGGACAGCGGGCCAGTGGCGCAGTGTAGATGCATTGGCGCGCAGCCGCTCGTTCAAGGCGTGGCGTCGATCATCTAACGGAGAAATGTAGCGGCAGGCTTCGCGTAATAAATCGAAATGTCGTGAGAAGTAATTGGTCTAGGAAAAGGGGTGCCGTCGGTCACGCAATTGCAATCCTGCGGTAGCACAATGGCGCTCCGGCTCGCACCGAGCCTGAGCGCGGAGGGGCGGTCGTCTCTCCCGCCGTTGCCACCGGCGCTCTTTGCGGAAGATTTTTGCTGGTTTTCCGGAGGTTTTTCGATGAGCGGACAACATCTTTTCCTGGCGGGTCGCGCGGCGGATGCCTGTGCCGGCCTCGCCGCCGAACAGTTGCGCGCGCTCCTGAAACGGACGCAAGGCAACGAGGCCGCACCAAAAGCGTTCACCGGCTGTGTCTCCGATATCTCAGCCTGTCGGCAGATCGATATCGATGGTGATTACGCCGTGGCGCTGAAAGCGTACTCGGCTGTCTATGAAGCGGCACAGGCCTATCTGCAACCTGGCGAGCATGCCGTCGAGCACGACTATGGTCTTTGCGCCGAGGGTGAGCAGGATGGGCACGGCGCCCATGTTGCCGCGCAGCTGCAGGCCACCGAGCGCGAGCGGGTAGTGAACGTCAGCGACGAGGAGGTCGAGCGTTGCGGCTATCTGGGCTGGTTGCGCCACTGAGCGCGACCCGCCATCTGGTTTCGTTCAGGCTTCCGCGACCAGCTTCACCGCCGGTGTGCGGTCCGAGAGTACGCAGAGATCGGTGACCGCCTGTTCGAGTCGATCGTAGGCCCGGCGCAGCTCGGGGTCCTGTTTCAGCAGCAGGTGGTTGCCGAGTACCTGGAACAGATAGCCGGCCGCCCGCGTGGCGCGCCCGTGGTAATCGGCCTGCAGTGAATCGTGGCCGCCGCGCGGCAGGCGCTGATCGACCAGGCAGAGTTCGCCGTGGTGGTAACACTGCTCCAGCACCGGCAGGCGGAAGGCCGACAGAAAGGCATAGATGTCGTTGCGCAGTTCCCCTTCACTGATGCCCAGCGGCTGCACCGGCTCCTGCGTCCAGCAGTCGACGCTGCCATCCTCCCGGTAGTAGACCTCGTGGACCTGATAGGAGATGTCGCCGTTGTTGGCGCACTGCTTGCGGATGACGCGATAGTTCCAGCGGGTCATGGCGGGTTCCAGTGATTCACGGAAGGTACACGCGGCGCAGAAGCGTTCCAGAGGGCGGGAGCGCACGGCCATGATGGTTGTGTGCAGCCATCGAATCAAGCAGTTGCAGATGATTTCCTGCAGGCGATCGGGCGGCGACGGAATGTCGTCGGTGGGCTGATCAGCCGCCGGTGCTGTTCATGAAGCGGACGATCTGCGGCGCGCCGTCGAGTTCGAAGTGGTGGCGCTCCGGTTTCAGTGCCATGCCGGCGACGATCGCCTCGCGCAGGGCGTCGACACCGCCGCGCCGCAGCGGTTCGCGCAGATCGACCGAGTGTTCGTTGCCGAGGCAGAGCAGCAATCGTCCCTCGACGGTGACGCGCACACGGTTGCAGAGGTGGCAGAAGTTGTGGCTGTGCGGCGAGATGAAACCGATGCGGCTGTCGCTGTCGGCCATGCGGTAGTAGCGCGCCGGGCCGCCGCTGCTCTCGGCGCTGGCCAGCAGCGGATGGCGCTGGTCGATCCGCGCGCGCAGTTCGTCGCTGGAGACAAATGCCTGCGCGCGATCGTGTTCGCTGATCTGGCCGAGCGGCATCTCCTCGATGAAAGAGAGATCGAGTTTCTTGTCGCGGGCGAAGTCGACCAGGTCGAGCACCTCGTCGTCGTTGCGACCTTTCAGGATCACCGCGTTGAGCCTGATGCGTTCGAAACCGGTGTCGCGCGCCGCTTCGATGCCGCGCAGCACATCAATGAGATTGCCGGTGCGGGTCAGCTCGCGGAAACGCTGCGGCTGCAGGCTGTCGAGGCTGATGTTGAGGCGGCGCACGCCGGCCTGTTTCAGCGGTTGCGCGAAGCGGTCGAGGCGGGCGCCGTTGGTGGTCAGCACCAGTTCGCGCAGGCCGTCGAGCGCGCCCAGTTCGCGCACCAGCTGCATGACGTTGTTGCGCACCAGCGGCTCGCCGCCGGTCAGCCGGATCTTGCTGACGCCGAGTTCGACGAAGGCGCGGCCGACCTGTGCCAGCTCTTCCAGCGACAGCACCTGGGCGCGCGGCAGGAAGGTCATCTCCTCCGCCATGCAGTAGACGCAGCGGAAGTCGCAGCGGTCGGTGACCGACAGCCGCAGGTAGGTGATGCCGCGGCCGAAGCGGTCCTGCAGGAGGGGCGGCGTGTGAGGGGGGGGCGAGCTGTCCATGGCGGCCATCTTACCGCCGTTTGGCGCGCCCCGGCGGGATCAGGTCAGCGCTGCTGCGCGCAGTCGACGCAGGTGTCGGCGTAGGGCAGCGTGCGCAGCCGTGCGGGACCGATCGGCTTGCCGCAGACCACGCAGTGTTCGTAGTTGCCCTGCTGCAGCCGCTCCAGTGCATTGTTGATCTGCTGCAGTTCGTGCCGGCTGGCCTCGTCGAGCTGGAACAGCACGTCGAGATTCTCCAGTTCGATCGCCTGCTCGCTGAAATCGGCGGGGAACGGCTCCTCGCGATGGTGAACGTGTGGGTGCAGCTTCTGCAGTCGCGCCAGCAGCTCGCCGCGCCGCGTCTGCAGCTGCGTCTTGATGGTCTGGTGGTTCATCGTTCGACTCCTGTCCGGTTCGCGGCGGGTTGTTTGGCGGGTGCAGTATCGCCGTGTGGTCGCCAATTGACTTTGACCGGGGTCAACCGGAAACTGCGTCGCGGTTTGCGGC
>CAYLRA010000085.1:0-5283 GCA_964386045.1 uncultured Verrucomicrobiaceae bacterium
ACGTCTCCCACATCCTCAACGATCTCAACGACGCGCAGCGCGATGCGGTGGCGGCGCCGGCAGGCAACCTGCTGGTGCTGGCCGGCGCCGGCTCGGGCAAGACCCGCGTGCTGGTGCACCGCATCGCCTGGCTGGTGCAGGCCGAAGGGGTGTCGCCGCACGCCATCCTCGCCGTCACCTTCACCAACAAGTCGGCGCGCGAGATGCGCGAACGCATCGAACGGGTGCTCGGCCAGACGCTGCGCGGCGCCTGGGTCGGCACTTTCCACGGGCTCGCCCACCGGCTGCTGAAGCAGCACTGGCGCGAGGCCGGGCTGGTCGAGAACTTCCAGATCCTCGACAGCGACGACCAGGCGCGCATCATCAAGCGCATCCACCGCGAGCTGGCGCTGGACGAGGCGCGCTGGCCGCCGAAGCAGTCGCAGTGGTTCATCAACTCCAATAAAGATGAAGGGCTGCGCCCCGACCACCTCGACATCAGCCCGCGCGACCTGCACGGCCAGACGCTGCTGAAGGTCTACCGCGCCTATGAAGAGGCCTGCGCGCGGCAGGGGGTGGTCGACTTCGCCGAGCTGCTGCTGCGCGCGCACGAGCTGTGGCTGAACAACCCCGAGCTGCTGGCGCACTACCAGCAGCGCTTCCGCGCCATCCTCGTCGACGAGTTCCAGGACACCAACGCCGTGCAGTACGCCTGGCTGCGGGTGCTGGCCGGCGATCGTGTGTCGATCACCGCGGTCGGCGACGACGACCAGTCGATCTACGGCTGGCGCGGCGCCCGCATCGAGAACATCCAGCAGTTCAGCCAGGACTTCGCCGCCACGCAGATCGTCCGGCTGGAGCAGAACTATCGCTCCACCGCCAACATCCTCGACGCCGCCAACGCCGTCATCGCCCACAATCAGGGCCGGCTCGGCAAGGAGCTGTGGACCAGCGATGAGGCCGGCGAGCCGATCGGCCTCTACGCCGCGTTCAACGAGCTGGACGAGGCGCGTTTCGTCGTCGAGCGGCTGCAGGCGTGGAGCGAGGCGGGCAACCGCCGCGACGAATCGGCCGTGCTCTACCGCTCCAACGCGCAGTCGCGGGTGCTGGAAGAGGCGCTGATCCGCGCCGGCGTCCCCTATCGTATTTATGGTGGCCTGCGCTTCTACGACCGCCTTGAAATCCGCAATGTGCTGGCCTACCTGCGGCTGCTGGTCAACCGCGACGACGACACCGCCGTCGAGCGCGTCATCAACACACCGACGCGCGGCATCGGCGAGAAGACCGTGCAGACACTGCGCAACTACGCGCGCGAACAGGGCATCTCGCTGTGGCGCGCCGCCCACGAAGTCATCGCCCACAAGCTGCTGCCGGCGCGTGCTCTGACCACCCTCGGCCAGTTCCTCGAACTGATCGAGCGGCTCGACCGCGACACCGACGAACGCGATCTCGGCGAGCTGATGGACCATGTCGTGCGCCACTCCGGTCTGCTCGATTTCCACCGTGCCGAGAAAGGCGAAAAGGGACTGGCGCGCGAGGAGAACCTGCAGGAGCTGATCGCCGCCGCGCAGACCTTCGCGCCGGAGGACGACACGCTGCCGCCGCTCAACGTCTTCCTCGACAGCGCCGCGCTCGACGCCGGCGAACACGAGGCGGCCGAATTCGAGGAGAGCGTGCAGCTGATGACGCTGCACAGTGCCAAGGGGCTGGAGTTCCCACTGGTGTTCCTGGTCGGTATGGAGGAGGGGCTGTTCCCGCACCAGATGTCGATGGAGGAGCCGGGCCGGCTGGAGGAGGAGCGCCGTCTTTGTTATGTCGGCATCACCCGCGCGCGCCAGCAGCTGTTCCTGACTTACGCCGAATCGCGCCGCCTCTACGGCAAGGAAAGCTACAATCGCCCGTCGCGGTTCATCCGCGAAATCCCCGCCAACCTGGTGCAGGAGGTGCGACTGCAGGGCAGCGTGACCCGACCGCTCTCCGCCGCGGGTCGATTTGCCGGCGTCGCGGTGCCGCAGACCGACATTCATCTCGGTCAGCGCGTCCAGCACGAGCTGTTCGGCGAGGGGGTGGTGCTCAACTTCGAGGGGCAGGGGCCGAGCGCGCGCGTGCAGGTCAACTTCGATGACGAGGGCAGCAAGTGGCTGGTGTTGCAATACGCGAAACTACAGGCGCTGGCCTGATAACAATCTGGATTGACACTTGAGCAACGCCATCCACCGCAATCGTTATCCCCTGATCATCCTCGCCCTGGTGGCCGCGCTGGTTGCGACCGGCTGGCTGCTGGTGATCGAGCGCAGCCGCCACTTCAGCGCCGGTGTGACGACCGCCGCCGGCGACCAGCGCGTCTACCGCTGGACGCTGGTCACCACCTGGCCGAAGAACCTGCCCGGTCTCGGTCGCGCGCCGGAGTTTTTCGCCGAGAAGGTGGCGGCGATGAGCAATGGCCGGCTGCAGGTCAAGGTGTTCGGCGCCGGTGAACTGGTGCCGGCTTTTGGTGTCTTTGATGCCGTCTCGCAGGGGGCGGTCGAGATGGGGCACGGCGCGGCCTATTACTGGAAGGGCAAGATGCCCTCGGCACCCTTCTTCACCGCCGTGCCCTTTGGTCTGACCGCGCAGGAGATGAACGCGTGGTTATACTTCGGCGGCGGCCTGGAGCTGTGGCGCGAGCTCTACGCGCCCCACGGCGTGGTGCCGTTCCCGGCTGGCAACACCGGTGTGCAGATGGCCGGCTGGTTCAATCGCGAAATCCGTTCGGTGGCCGATCTGAAAGGCCTCAAGATGCGCATCCCCGGCATCGGCGGTGAAGTCTTCAGTCGCGCTGGCGGCACGGCGGTGACGATTCCGGGCGGTGAACTCTACACCTCGCTGCAGACCGGCGTTGTCGACGCCGCCGAGTGGGTGGCGCCCTACAACGACATCGCGCTGGGGCTGCACGAAGTCACCCGGTACTACTACTACCCCGGCTGGCAGGAGCCCGGCCCGACGCTGGAGCTGCTGGTCAATGCGCGCGCGCTGGCCTCGCTGCCGGATGACCTGCGCGCCATCGTCGAAGTGGCCGCCCGTGCCGCCAATCAGGAGATGCTCGACGAATACACGGCGCGCAACGACGCCGCGCTGCAGGATCTGCTTGCGCGCGGCGTCGACGTGCGACCGCTGCCGGTCGACGTGCTGCGCGCGCTGAAACGGGCCTCGGACGCGGTGCTGGCCGACATCACCGCGCGCGATCCGATGGCGCGCAAGGTCTATGAATCGTGGAAGCCGTTTGCCGACAGCGTGCGCCAGTACCACGGGATCTCGGAGCAGGCCTACATCGAGGCGCGCGATGCCGTCGACCTGTCCCCCCAGTAACGAATGCGATGAGGTGGCTGTAGCAGTGAGAGTGCAGAGAGCAGTGAATCAGATGTCGCGGGCGGGTCTGTTGGCGCTGTGCGTCGCCATGGCCGCCTGTCAGTCCACGCCGGTCGAGGTGGCCGCGCCGACGCCGCTCAGTTGCCCGCCGCCGCCCGAGCCGGCGGCCTGTCCGGAGCCGGTGGTCTGCCCGGAGCTGCCACCCCCACTGGCCTGCCCCGAGCTGCCGCCGCCACCAGCGGCAGCGGCCTGCCCGCCGCCACCGAAACCGCGCAGTGGCGAGATCGACGGCAAGCTGATCATCGGCGAAGTCGAATTCTTCAACGTGCAGCCGGGCAATCTGCGACTGGAGGCGCGCATCGACACGGGCGCCACCACCTCGTCGCTGCACGCCACCGACATCGAACAGTTCGAGCGCGACGGCGAGCCGTGGGTACGCTTCAAGGCGGGTCCGCACAATGGCGAGAAAGTGGTGATGGAGCTGCCGTGGGTGCGCCGGGTCAGGATCAAGGGCGAGGGCGAGGATTTCTCACGGCGCCCCGTGGTGATGGTCGAGGTGTCGGCCGACGGCCACCACCGCCGGATCGAAGTGACGCTGAACGATCGCAGCAACTACGAGTACGAGCTGCTGATCGGACGCAACTTCCTGCGCGACAACTGCATCGTCGATGTCAGCCGTAAACACGTGCTCGGCAAGAAATAAATAACAGGGAAACCTCTCCATGTCGGTCAAAGCGCAGGTCTACCTGATCGCCCTGTTCCTGTTTTTGCTCGGCTGTGGCCTGACCGCCTACAAGTCGCTCGAACTCGGCTTCCCGCTCTGGCCCGGCGAGTACCGCACGGTCTGGACCATCGAGGCCAAGATCGAGTTCGACGCCGAGCCGGAGACGCCGGTCAAGGCGTCGCTGGCGCTGCCGCGTGTGCAGCGCCACATGCGCGTGCTCGACGAGACCTTCTCGGCCTCCGGCTACGGCTTTGGCATCGAGCCGGTGGCGAGCCAGGACCGCGCGGTGTGGGCGCGGCGCAGCACCGACGGACGCCAGCGGCTCTTCTACAAGCTGTCGGTCTACCGCCGCGACGGCGCGCTGATCGACACGCTGCCGGGCGAACCGAGCACCGAGATCGACCAGACCCGCTTCAATACGCTGCTGCAGCTGCCGGTGAGGGTGGCGATGGACAGTCTGGTGGCGCAGGCGCGCGACCTGTCGGCCGACAATCGCGGCTTCGCCGTGCAGCTGCTGAAGCAGCTCAACGACCCCAACAACCGCGACGCCACCATGTTGTTCGGCTACTACCGCAGCGTCACGCGGGCGCAGGTGGCGGTCGACCTGTTCACCGCGGCGTCGATACCGGCCCATCTGGTACGCGGCATCTATCTGGAGGATGACCGTCAGGCGCTCGATCCGCAGGAGCTGGTCGAGGTGCTGGTCGATGGCCGCTGGCTGGTGCTCAACCCGACCAATGGCGAGGTTGGCGTACCGGAAAACTTCTTCATGTGGCAGCGCGGCGGCCCGTCGCTGCTGGAGGTCACCGGCGGCAGCAACTCCCGAGTCAGCTTCAGCGTCATCAGCAACCGCGTGTCGGCGCGCACCGTGGCGATGCTGCAGGGCGCGGAGGAGACCATCGCCCTGGTCGACTTCTCGATCTACTCGCTGCCGATCGAGCAGCAGTCGATCTTCAAGCTGATCCTGCTGGTGCCGGTCGGCGCGCTCGCCGTCATCTTCCTGCGCGTGCTGGTCGGCCTGCGCACCTCCGGCACCTTCATGCCGGTGCTGCTGGCGCTCGCCTTCATCCAGACCACGCTGGTGACCGGTCTCACCATCTTCCTGCTGGTGCTGGCGGTCGGCCTCGGCGTGCGCTCCTACCTCAGTCGACTGAACCTGCTGCTGGTGTCGCGGATTGCGGCGGTGGTGGTGGTGGTGGTGCTGATCATGGCGGCGATCTCGGTCATCTCCT
>CAYLRA010000086.1:0-5121 GCA_964386045.1 uncultured Verrucomicrobiaceae bacterium
CGCCCTGCGCCAGCTCGAAGCGGCCGGCGCGCGCGGTGATGGCGCCGGTGAAGGCACCCTTCTCGTGGCCGAACAGCTCGCTTTCCAGCAGCTCGCGCGGAATCGCGCCGCAGTTGACCGGCACGAACGGCTTCTGCCGCCGATGGCTGTTGTAGTGCAGGTTGCGCGCGACCACCTCCTTGCCGGTGCCCGATTCGCCGGTGATCAGCACGGTGACGTCTTTATCCGCCACCTGCGCCATCATCTCGCGCACTTTCTGGATCATGCGGCTGGTGCCGACCAGGCTGCGGAACAGCTGCAGGTCGCGCTGCTGCGGGCGGCCGCTGCGAGTGTCGTACTGCTCGCGATAGACCTGTGCGCGGTGCAGCGTATCGAGCAGCTTGTTGTAGCTGGGCGGGTAATCGAGGTGGGCGATCACCTTGCGCCTGAGGTCGGTGTCGTCGACAGCGTCGACATCGTGGTCGCCAACCAGGATCACCGGCGCCGCCAGGTCCCACTCGTGCACCTCCTTCAGCCGCTTCGCCAGCGATCGCGACTCGGCGCACTCGCCAAGGATCACCGCCGTGATGGCACGCGTGCCGGTGCGGCCTTCGCCATTGCCGCTGCGGCGCCCCCATTCGGCACAATCGAGACGGGCCGGTGCCTCGCCGAGGAAGTCGAGGACGACGCCGAAATCGTGCCGGCGCTGGGCCATGTCATCGACCAGGACGACGCGATGCTCTTGCCACATAAAATGAAGGCCTTTGTCTGCGCTCTCGGAGACAGCAATGAAGGAGAGGTTTGTTGTTCTCAATCGGGGGCAGCGAACAGGAAATCCCCACCGCCACCGGTGCCGGCAGCTTGACTAACGGCGCTAAAGTTTTAGTCGATATTTGGGCAAGGTCAAATTAATGACGCAGGTTGGCGGGGTTCGCGCTGGTGAACCGGCTGGGCTGTCGCCGCGAATCGAGCCAGCCGGCCACTGCCTCCGAGGGTAGTGGCCGACTCATCAGGAACCCCTGCACCTCATCGCACTGCAGCTCGCCGACCACCTGCAGCTCCTGCTCGGTCTCCACCCCCTCGGCGACGACATTGAGGTCGAGCTGGTGCGACAGCGAGGTGACCGCCGAGACGATGGCGGCCTTCTGCGACAGATGGGTGATGCCGCTGATGAAGCAGCGGTCGATCTTCAGCGTATCGATCGGGAAGCGCGTCAGGTAACTGAGCGACGAGAAACCGGTGCCGAAGTCGTCGAGCGCGATCGAGACACCCGCCTCACGCAGGCCGGCGATGATCGACTCGGCGCGCGGCTCCGACATCAGCACCCCCTCGGTGATCTCCAGTTCGAGATGGTGCGGCGCCAGCCCGCTCTCGGCCAGCGCCTCCAGCACCAGCGCCGACAACCTCGGCTGGCGAAACTGCCGCGCCGATACATTGACGGCGATGTGGCCGTGCACCAGCCCGGCATCGAGCCACTGCCGGAACTGGCGGCAGGCACTCACCAGCGCCCAGCGCCCCAGCTCGACGATCTGGCCGCTCTCCTCGGCCGCGGCGATGAACTGCGCCGGCCCAATGCAGCGCTCGGGGTGATTCCAGCGCAGCAGCGCCTCGAAGCCGCTGACGATGCCGCCGCGAATCGCCACCTTGGGCTGGAAGTGCAGCTGGAACTCGCCGCGCGCCAGCGCCCGCCGCAGGTCGTTCTGCAGTGCCAGCTGCGCCGCCACCTGCGCCACCAGCCGCTCCTGGTATTCACAGATCTCGTCACGACCGCCGCGCTTGGCCTCGCGCAGCGCCATGTCGGCGCGCTGCATCAGCGCATCGGCGGCCAGCCCCGCCGAATCGGCGAGGGCAACACCGATGCAGGCGGAGATGAAGATCTCCTGATCGCGATAGAGGTAGGGCTGGTTCAGCAACTCGCGGATCGCCTCGGCCTCGCACCGCGCCGCTGCCGCATCGTCCACCGCCAGCAACAACATGAAGTTGTCACCGCCGGGGCGCGCCACCAGTGCCTGACCGACATCGCAGACCTGTTCGGCCGCCAGCGACAGCCGCTCCAGCAGCCGAGCCGCCGACGGCGGCGTCAGCCGGCGCGACAGCCGCGTCGCGATCTGGCGCAGCACGACATCGCCGGCACCGTGGCCGAGCGCGTTGTTGACCCGGCTGAAATGGTCGATGTCGATCAGCAACAGCGCCGTCTGGCGCCGATTGCGATGGTTGAGCGGGATCTGCTGGTCGAGCACATGCTCCAGCAGCGAGCGGTTGGGCAGCCCGGTCAGGCGGTCGAAATAGGCGAGCCGCAGGATCTCGCGCTCGCTGCGCTTGCGCTCGGTGACCTCCATCGCCAGCCCGAGCAGTCGCGCGCCGCGTTCGTCATCGACCGGTGCCAGGTGCATCTCCATGATCCGCTCACTGCCGTCACCGGCGAGCAGCCGGTGTTCAATCCGCGCCCGCTCGCCACTGTCGATGGCGGCGTGCAGCTGGCGCGACAGCAGTGGCCGGTCCTCCGGATGACAGGCGGCCAGCAGCGGCTGGAAGCCGGGACCCGCCAGTGGGTCCAACCCGTACAGCGCGATCAACTCATCGGAGAAGCGGGCGCGCTGCTGGCGGATCTCGTACTCCCAGTGACCGAGCCGCGCCACCTGCTGCGCCGCCGCCAACGACTCGCGCGAGCGGCGCAGTTCATCGGCATTCGCGCTGGCCCGCAACAGGTAGCGCAGCCGCTGCACCAGCAGAGTGTGTTTGATCGGTTTGGAGAGGAAGTCGGTGGCACCGACGCGGTAGGCACGCTCGATCGAGGCGATGTCGTCGAGCCCGGTCAGCATGACGACGGGGGTGAAGCGGGTGCGGCGGTCGCCGCGCAGGGTGGTGCAGACCTCAAAACCATCGATATCGGGCAGCAGCGCGTCGAGCAGGATCAGATCGGGCCGCAGCTCCGCCGCCGCGGCCAATGCCGCACCACCGCTGTCGACCGACTCCACCGCGAACCCGCCCTGCGCCAGCATGCGCTCGACCAGGGTGCGTTCTACCGGATTGTCCTCGACCACCAGAACCAGCGCCGGACGCTCCATCGCTCTGCCCTCGCAACCGTGCGCTTCGGCGTTCTACCAAAGCTCTGTCAACGGTACACGATTCGCGCAAAAGGGGCAGCAGGACTGCCACCCCGGCACGACATCAGCTGGCGGCAGCCGCCTCGGTGGCAATGCCGTCCCACCCTTCCTTGACGGTACGCATCAGCCTGGCGACCTCATCGACCATCGCCTCGTCGTTGTGCAGGTTGGCCTCGACCAGCCGGCGCTGCATGTAGGTATAGAGCTCGTCGAGCTGCTGCGGCAGCGCGCTCTTCACCTCCTTGTTCAGCGAGTTCTGCAACCCGCCGACGATGTCGATCGCCTTGCCCAGTGCCTCGCCCTTGACCGCGACATCGCCACGCGACATCGCCCCTTTCGCCTCGGCCAGCCGCTGCAGGCAGCCCTGCATCAGCATCTGCACCAGCCGGTGCGGCGAGGCCGAATCGACGGCGGCGGCAACATTGACGGTCTGGTACTGGGAAAGGGCGCGCTGGTTGACCATGGAAACCTCCACCGGACTTGAGGGGTGCGGTACTCGCCGGGAATACCGGAACAGCATAGCTAACGGCGCGCGGGGTGGATTCTTTAGGGGCCAGGAGAGAAAAATCCTGGCGCAAAGCCAGCCTCTACGACGCCCTCACCTCCTCCAGCAGCTCCGGGTGCCGGTCGAGCACGCGCAGCAGCTTCACCAGCGCCAGCGGCGGCTTCGTCTTGCCGTTCTCGTAGCGCGAGAAGGCGTTGACGCCACCGCCGAAGATCTCCGCCGCCTCGCGCTGGTCGAGGGCGAGTTTCTTGCGCACGCCGGCGATGAACGAGGGGTCGACGATTGCGGCATTGACCTGCCTGTTGAATTCGCGAATGGCCGCGCCGTAACGATCCGCCGCCACTGCATCAAGCACGATTTCCGAACACGCCGGGCAGTAGTCTCCCGTCACATCGGGAATGACCGTCGCTTCCCCTTTGTAGATGTAAGGCACATCGCGGGTGTCGGTCACCAGCTCTGCCCCACCACAGACCGGACATTTCATACTCACAGCCCCTTGAACCAGCTTTCAACCTACGCCAACGCCGCAAACGTCAGACCAGTGGCATGTACCACCTGCCGCATGGTGTGCAGGGTCGGATTGCCTTTGGGAGAAAGCGCGCGATACAGGCTCTCTCGCGAAAGCCCCGCCTTGGCGGCGATCTCGGTCATGCCGCCACGCGCCTCCACCAGATGGCGCAGCGCTATCAGAAAGCCGGCCTCGCCACCTTCTTCATCCAGTTGCTCGAATGCTGCCCGCAGATACTCCTCGGCAAATGCCGGGTCGTTGCGGATCATTTCGATGACCACTTCGTCATGACTGCGCGATCTGTTCATGGCGTCCTCCGCTGGTAATCGCTCCAGCAATCAATGGCTTTGTCGATATCGGCCTGCTGCCGGCGCTTGTCCCCGCCCAGCAACAGCAAAACCAGTGCCTTGCCGGCCTGCGCGTAATAGACCCGGTAGCCCGGCCCCCAATCCACGCGCAGCTCCCAGACACCGTCACCAACCGGCTTGCTATCGCCAAAGGCTCCAGCAGCCATACGGTTGACCCGTGCGGTAATTCTCGCCCTGGCACTGCGATCCCTCAGTCGCTCCACCCATTCTTGGTAGAGGTCCTGCCCCGCTTCCGTGAGGTAGTGCTCGATCCTGTTCATGTCGCGCATTGTAGCTTTAAAGCTAAATACATCAACTCCGCATGACCACTCCTCCCGCTCCCCCTCAAGCAATCCCCCAACCGGACGATACAGAGAACGGCACAGGCCGCAGCGTTAGAACCGAATGCACGAAACAGCCGGAATCGATAGCCAAGCGTTCTAAGTGGGTCGGCTAAAGATTCCAAAGGCGGCGCCGATAGCCTGTCCTGAGACGATCTTGTCGGCGGTGTGAACCTCACATCTTCAGCAGAAACCACCTCCCAGGGCAGGCGCCCAACCGGGAGTTAGGAGAGAGACGAAATGGCACAAATCATCAACAGCAACCTGGCCTCCCTGAACGCCCAGCGCAACCTGAACAAGTCGCAGGGTTCTCTGCAAACCTCGCTGCAGCGCC
>CAYLRA010000087.1:0-4799 GCA_964386045.1 uncultured Verrucomicrobiaceae bacterium
TCTTCTTCTGGGTCGCGCGCATGATCATGATGACCATGCACTTCGTGAAGAACGACGACGGCAGCCCGCAGGTACCGTTCAAAACGGTCTACGTCCACGGCCTCGTGCGCGACTCGCAGGGGCAGAAGATGTCGAAGTCGAAGGGCAACGTGCTCGACCCGATCGACCTGATCGACGGCATCGACCTCGACGCACTGGTCGCCAAACGCACCAGCGGCATGATGCAGCCGCAACTGGCGAAGAAAATCGAAAAACAGACCCGCACCGAATTCGCCGATGGCATCGCCGCCTATGGCACCGATGCGTTGCGTTTCACCTTCTGCTCGCTGGCGGCGACCGGTCGCGACATCAAGTTCGACATCGGCCGCATCGAAGGCTTCCGCAACTTCTGCAACAAGATCTGGAACGCCACCCGTTACGTGCTTATGAACACCGAAGCACAGGACGACGTACAGGGAAGTACTAGTGCCGCGGGAGGCAGGACGCCGGGAGCGGCCGGCGGTGAGGCTCCGGACTGCGGGCAAGATGGATCAACCGACTACACGCTGAGCCTCGCCGACCGCTGGATCATCTCGAAGCTGCAGCGCACCGAGGAAGAAGTGGCGAAGGCGCTCGACGGCTTCCGTTTCGACCTCGCCGCGCAGGCACTGTACGAGTTCGTCTGGAACGAATACTGCGACTGGTACCTGGAATTGTCGAAGCCGGTGCTGTGGGATGACAACGCCACCGCCGCAGCGAAGAAGGGCACACGGCGCACGCTGATTCGCGTGCTGGAGACGACGCTGCGCCTGCTGCACCCGATGATGCCGTTCATCACCGAGGAGATCTGGCAGCGCGTTGCACCGCTCGCCGGTATCAGCGGAGAGAGCCTGATGCTGCAGCGCTATCCGGTCGCCAACGCCGAGCGCATCGATGCGGCAGCCGAGGCCGATATCGAGTGGCTGAAGAAGGTGATCGAAGCAGTGCGCAACATTCGCGGCGAGATGAACATCGCACCCGGTCGCGAGATTCCGCTGCTGCTGCGCAATGGCGATGCCGACGATCGCCGCCGCTCGGAGGAGAACGCCACCTTCCTGAAGAAGCTCGCAAAGCTCAGTGAAATTCGCTGGCTGGGCGACGGAGAAGAGGCACCGCTGTCGGCGACGCAGCTGGCCGGAGCAGTCGAGCTGCTGGTACCGATGGCCGACCTGATCGACAAAGGTGCCGAACTGGCGAGGCTGGCAAAGGAGATCGAGCGGATTGCCAGGGACATCGAGCGCATCGAAACCAAACTCGGCAACCCCGGCTTCGCCGCCAAGGCTCCGGCTGATGTCGTGGCCAGGGAGCGCGAGAAGTGCGACGCGCAGCGTGTCGCGCTGCAGCAACTGCAGCAGCAGCGCGATCACATCACAGCGCTTTGATTACGTTTTTGTAAGCCTCCGCACGACAGACGGCGAAGCGGCGGCGTGGACAACCTTCCACGCCGCCTCTTAACATGCCGTCCATTCCGGCGCGACCGGGGTCATTCCAATAATAAGATCAGCTGTCAGAGGTACAGACCATGTCGGAGCGCATCAAGGGCGTCGTCAAATGGTTCAACAATGCCAAGGGATTCGGCTTCATCACGCCACCGTCCGGTGAGGATGTCTTCGTGCACTACCGCGCCATCCGCGGCGAGGGCTACCGCTCGCTGAACCAGGGCGAAGAGGTGGAGTTCAATCTGATGCAAGGCGAGAAAGGGCTGCACGCCGAGGATGTGATGCGGGGCTGACCCCACGAAAGCTCTGAAAAGCCATGACGTCATTCCGCGCGCAGTCACGGAATGACGATGAGCCTTAACTCGCGTCCGCCGCAAAAACCTGGGTCTGGTTGCGACCGCCGTGTTTGGCGGCGTAGAGCGCCTGGTCGGCACTTTCGATCCAGTTGCGGGTTTCGGTCAGTTCATCCCGCCAGGCAGCGATGCCGAGGCTGATGGTGAACTGCAGCGGCCCTGCGGCGGTGTCGATCACATGCCGGGCGATGGTCTCGCGCAACCGCTCGCAGAAGGTGAACGCACCCTCGACCGGGGTCTCCGGCAGCAGCACGGCGAACTCCTCGCCGCCGTAGCGGCCGCAGACATCGACATCGCGCGAGCAGGCCTTCAGCATCCGCCCCACCATCCGTATCGCCTCGTCGCCGACGGCGTGGCCGAAGTTGTCGTTGATCTGTTTGAAGTGGTCGATGTCGAACATCACCAGCGTCACCTCTTCACGGGTGCGCCCGGCGCGCGCGAACTCCTCGCGCAGCCGCTCCTCCCAATAGCCGCGATTCCACAGGCCGGTGAGCCGGTCGATACGCGACAACTGCTGCAGCTCGACCTGGGTCGCCTCCAGCTTGCGTCGCGCCAGTGCGCTCTCGGTGACGTCGTAGACGACGAGGCCGACGCGCTGCACGCGGTTGGCGGCATCGTGCAGCGGCACCAGCATGACGTTCTGGTACATGTCGCCAAGCTGGTGATGGATCGGCAGCCGCAGCGCGAAACGAAACAGGTGCGGGCGCTCCTCCCAGGTGGTGTAGACCGGGATGCCGAGCTCCAGCACCGAGCGCACGCGGCGCTGCAACCATTGCGCCGACAGCTCCGGAAACAGCTCCAGCAGCGGCTTGCCGATGGCGATGTCGGGCGAGATGCCGCTGTGTACCTGCATGAAGCGGTTGAACAGCTCGACACGCATCTCGCGGTCGACCACCACGATGCCGATGTTCGAACTCTGGATGATGTCGAGCAGCCAGTGCAGGTCGACGAAGTCACGCGCTTCCATTCAGGCCGGAACTCCCACGGTCAGAAACCTCTCACGATCGGTTCACTCAAGCAGCAGGTCGAGCTTGCGCAGCAGCACCGGCAGCGCATTCTGATGGAACAGCAGGATCAGGTCGCAGCGCAGGTCGAACCCCTCGAAGCGGTAGGTCAGCTCCAGCGCCAGCGTGCGATCCCAGGGCATGTCGCGCTCGCCGAGCAGCTGCCCGATCCGCGTGTGGCGACCGAGCAGCACCGGGTGGGCGATCAGCACGTCGATCTCCAGCTGGTCGAGCACGCTCTGGATGCAGGCGGCGGTCAGCAGCGACGACACTTCGAGCACCCGCTCCACCTGCAGGCTGTCGTCATCGGTCGGGGAGTAGCCCATCAGCCGCGCCAGCTCGTCGGCGCCGCCGTCGGAGACCAGCAGCAGCGCCTCGCCGCTGACCCCCTCGCCGTAGAACGCCTGCGTCACCGCGGTGACGCGCTCGGCCTCGTCGACCGCGGAGAAGGCCATGCGCAGATCGACCGCATCGACCAGCAGCACACGCGGGATCGGCATCTGCACGAAGGCGGTGAAACTGCGCGCCAGCCGGTCGGCGGTCTGCCCGACCGCCACATTGGCGATCTCCTGCAGGCCGTCGCGCTGGTCCGACGTCAGCTCATTCATCGACTTCGCCAAGGTGCATCTCTCGACAGGATTGCTCGGCCGGTCACCAAGGGGTGACCGAAGACGTTATTGGAGTGGTGGGCGAGCGCGTGAAGTCTAGCAGAGCGGACCCCCGGCGCACCTCCGGCAAACCCCGGGGCGCACCTCAATAATGCGGTGGCGGCGCCTGCTCGCTCTGGCTCTCCAGCGTGCCCTGCAAATCCTCGACCAGCTCGCGCCAACTCTGCAGCTGTCGCTCCAGTGTGTCGATCTGCCGCTGCTGGCGCGTCACCACCGCATCGAGCGCCTGCAGCGTATCTTCCTGGAAAGCGAGCTGGCCCTGCAGATCGAACAGCTGCACACGCAGCTCGGCGAGCAGCTCGGGGGGAGTGGTGTCGGTCACGGTCGGGACTCCGGGGTTGGGCGGCCGGCCGCGACAGTTGGTCGCAGCCGTGATCGAGGCGCCGGCGATTATACTTGCCGGCATCTCACTCTCAGTGGCCGGACTGTGCAATGGCTCTGGTTTACAGCACCGACAGGGGGCGCCTCTGCCCCGAATGCCAGCAACCGCAAAGCCAATGCACCTGCAAAAAACGATCGGCAGCAATGGCGGGCGACGGCATCGCCCGCATCCAGCGCCAGACCGGCGGGCGCGGTGGCAAGACCGTCAGCGTCATCAGCGGGCTGGCGCTCGATGCAGCGGCTCTGCAGGCACTCTGCAAAGTGCTGAAGCAACGCTGCGGCAGCGGCGGCGCGGTCAAGGAGTTCACCATCGAAATTCAGGGCGACCACCGCGACGTACTGAAAAACGAGCTGGAGAAACGCGGCTTCACGGTTAAGCTGGCCGGCGGTTGACCGGCGCACAACCCCTGAACCATCCAGATTGTTTTGTACTGACGGTAACCCCGACGCTGTTGACTTAGGTCATGGAGCGCCGCGCCCCGGCGATCGACAATGGCTGCGCCCGTTCCCTCGATGGCCGAGGGCTATGCCGCGCCGACGCCACCCCGCAACCCCCAACCGGGAAGTCTGCCCATGAGCCAACCGCTCTCCTCCGCCCCCGAGCATCCTGTCTACGAGCACCCTGCCTACAACTACAGGGTGGTGCGTCAGTTCACCATCATGACCGTGGTCTGGGGCATCGTCGGCATGGCGGTGGGCGTGCTGCTGGCCGCGCAGCTGGTGTGGCCGGCGCTGAACTTCGACGTGCCCTGGCTCAGCTTCGGGCGGCTGCGGCCGCTGCACACCAACGCGGTGATCTTCGCCTTCGGCGGCTGCGCGCTGTTCGGCACTTCGCTCTACGTGGTGCAGCGCACCTGCCAGGTGAGGCTGTTCTCCGACCGGCTGGCGGCGTTCGTGTTCTGGGGCTGGCAGCTGGTGATCGTGCTGGCGGCGATC
>CAYLRA010000088.1:0-4409 GCA_964386045.1 uncultured Verrucomicrobiaceae bacterium
TGGCGTCGGGGCGCGAGGTGCACGTCAACGACCTGCCGCCGGAGATGCTGACGCAGAGCCGCGAAGCGGTGGCGGCCGCCGGCGGCGAGTGGCAGGAAAACCTGCGGCGCTGGGCCGACCAGGAGCTGGGGCTCGGCAAGCAGGCGCTGCTCGATGTCGCGGTGCCGTCGTTCGAGAAGATCATGATCGAGGTGGCGCTGAAGCACACCAACGGCCGCCGCCGCGACGCCGCCATCCTGCTCGGCTGGGGCCGCAACACGCTGACGCGCAAGATCAAGGAGCTGGGCATGGGTGACGATGGCGATGACAGCGAGGGCGACGAGTAGGGGTGGTTTTCAGTCTCCCCCTATGAAATAGGGGGAGTCCCCCGAAGGGGGGAGGGGGTCCGGGGTTGATCGAACCGCGACGAAGAGCGGACCCCTCCGCCCCTTCGGGGCACCTCCCCTGCTTCGCAGGGGAGGACCTGGCTGTTCAACGACACTGATCGTCGCGTTTGAAAAACTGCGTTTGCCGGCACCCCCCATTGCCCGGAGATAATCGCGGCCATTCCCGCTGCCGGTTGTCCCCCCGATGTCTTCTCCCCATCCCCCGCTTCACCCGCCGCTGCGCGGCCTGCCGGGCTGGCTGATCGTGCTCGGCGCGCTGACCGCGATCGGTCCGCTCTCCATCGACATGTACCTGCCGGCGCTGCCAGGTATTGGTGCCGAACTGAATGCCGATGGTGGCCAGGTGCAGCTGACGCTGGCCATCTTCCTGGTGGGGCTGACTGCGGGCCAGCTGCTGTACGGGCCGCTCAGCGACCGCTTCGGTCGCAAGCCGCCGCTCTATGTCGGCCTCATCCTCTACGTCATTGCCTCGTTCGGCACGTCGTTTGCCACCGACGTGCATCAGATTCAGCTCTGGCGACTGCTGCAGGGGCTGGGTGGTTGCGCCGGTGTGGTCATCGCGCGCGCCGCCGTGCGCGACCGCTGCGATGCGGCGTCGATGGCGCGCGCGTTTTCAATGCTGACGCTGGTGATGGGGGCGGCGCCGATCCTGGCGCCGATGATCGGCAGCCTGTTGCTGACGCTGTCCGGCTGGCGTTCGATCTTCGTGCTGCTGGCGCTGTTCGGTGTCGCGCTGCTGCTGGCGGTGCGCTTCGGCATGATCGAGACGGTCGATCGCCGTCACACGCAGCCATTGCAGTTCGGCAGTGTGCTGCGCACCTACGGCGAGCTGCTGCGCGATCGCCAGTTCCTGTTGTTCACGCTCTGTGCCGGCTTCGGTGCCGCCGGCATGTTCGCCTACATCTCGGGTTCGTCGTTTGCGCTGATCGAGCTGCATGGCCTGTCGCCCAGCCAGTTCAGCTGGGCGTTTGGCGCCAACGCCTGCGGCCTGATCGCGGCGTCGCAGCTGAACGGCTGGCTGGTCGGTCGCGTGTCGATGGGGCGATTGCTGGCCGGCGGCCTCACGGTGGCGGCGCTGGCGACGGTGGTGGTGGCCGTGACTGCGCTGGGTGGCGATGTCGGGCTGCCGCTGTTGCTGCCGATGTTCTTCCTGTTCCTGAGCGGACTCGGCTTTGTCATGCCGAATGCGTCGGCGATCGCGCTGTCGCGACAGGGCCGGCGCGCCGGCAGTGCAGCGGCGCTGATGGGGGTGTTGCAGTACGGGATGGGCACGCTGGCCGGCGCCGCGGTCAGTCTGTGGCACGACGGCAGCGCACTGCCGCTGGTGGTGGTGATGGCGGTGTGTGGTGTCGGCGCCTGGAGCTGTTATTTCGTGCTGGCGCGACACCATATTCATGTGCCGGCGGCGCAGCCGGTGAACGTGGAAGGGGGCGCCTGAGCACCCCCTTTGCGACTGTCTGTTTCGCTCAGCCTTTCTGCTGTTTCAGCAGATCGCGGATCTCGGTCAGCAGCAGCTCCTCCCTGCTCGGCTCGGGTGGTGCCGCCGGTGCCTCCGCCTCCGCCGCTGCCTCTTGCCGCTTCAGTTTGTTGATGCCCTTGATCGCCAGGAAGATGACGAAGGCGATGATGGTGAAGTCGATGACGGTCTGGATGAACTTGCCGTAGGCGATTGCCACGGCCGGGCCAGCCTCGCTGGCGGCGCGCACGGTGATGGCCAGGTCGGAGAAGTCGACGCCGCCGAGCAGGTAGCCGATCGGTGGCATCACCACGTCGGCCACCATCGACGAGACAATCTTGCCGAATGCCGCGCCGACGATGATGCCGACAGCCATGTCGACGACATTGCCTTTGACTGCGAACTCCTTGAACTCTTTGATCAGACTCATCGGGCATTTCCTTGCTTGTACAGGAGGGGAAGTTGACTGCATCGCACCGCCGTCGAAACCGCGGCGTCGTCGGTGCATCCGGCGATGGTACGCCAGTCGCCCGGTGGTGATGCAACAGCGGCGGATCAGCGCGGGTTTTGTTGCGGCGTGCTGAGGTTGAAGTTGTAGAGGTGGTAGCCCTGCGCGTCGACCTGCAGCATGGCGCTCAGGTGCGCGCTGCCGTGTTCGAAGTGGACGGTGCCGCTGTAGCCGAGCAGGGTGTCACCCTTCAGCAGCGACAGCGCCGCCGTCAGTCGCGTGAACCGCAGTTCATCGATGCGGCGGAAGCTGCCCAGCTCGCGATAGCGCTCGACCAGTGCGTCGAGCTGTTCGTCGGAGACAGCCTGCTGCGCGGCTGGCGCCAGGTGGCGGCGCAGCGACTGCGGTTGCCAGTTGGCGACCTCGGCCAGCGCCTGCTGCAGGTAGTCGCGCGCGGCGGCGTCGTGGCGGCGCTCCTGCTGCATCGCGTACAGATAGAGCGCACCCGCCACCACCAGGATCAGCAGTACGGCCAGATGCAGTGGCTTGCGCCGCAGGTCGTCGAGCAGGTTCATCGGTTGTCTCAGACCAGTCCCAGGCTGTGCGCGAAGACGGCGAGGATACAGAGCGGCGACACGAAGCGCAGCGTCACGTACCAGAGCAGCCGCAGCGGGTGCGAGCGGATGCCGATCTCGCCGAAGGCGATGTTGCGCTTCATCCGCCAGCCGACGAAGAGGGCGATGGCCAGCCCGCCCAGCGGCAGCAGGTAGCGCGCTGTCAACGCATCGAGGAAGTTGAACACGGCGCCGGAGTGGATGCAGAACAGGCCGCCGAGCCAGGTGATGGCGACCAGCCCGAACGTCACCGGTGCGCGGCGCAAACCGCGCTTTTCGAGCCAGGCGACGCCCGGTTCGATCAGCGAGATCGACGAGGTCAGCGCGGCGATGCTGACCAGCGTGAAAAAGACGGTGCCGACCACGGCGCCGCCGCTCATCGCCGAGAAGGCGAGCGGCAGCGTCACGAACATCAGGCCCGGCCCCGAGCCCGGCTCCAGCCCGTGCGAGAAGACCAGCGGAAAAATGGCGAGCCCGGCCGTCAGTGCCACCAGCGTGTCGATGGCGACGATGGCCAGTACCGACTTCGCCACCGAGGCGTGGCTGGGCATGTAGGCGCCGTAGGCCATGATCGCGCCCATGCCGAGGCTCAGCGTGAAGAAGGCGTGGCCGAGCGCGACCAGCACCGCGGTCGGGCTCAGCCGGCTGAAGTCGGGTTGCAGCAGGAAGCGCACGCCGGCGGCGAAATCGCCCTCGGCCAGTGCGTAGCCGACCAGCACCAGCAGCAGCACGAACAGCAGCGGCATCAGGATCTCCACCCCCTTGCCGATGCCGCGGGTGACGCCGGCGGCGACCACGCCGGCCGTCAGCAGCGAGAACAGCCCGTGCCAGGCCATCTGTGTCGGGAAGTCGGTGGTCAGCGCGCCGAAATGGCCGCTGACCTCGGCGGCCGGCCGGCCGATGTAGCCGCCGCTGGCGCTCTGCCACATGTATTCCAGCGCCCAGCCGGCGACCACGCTGTAGAACATCATGATCAGCAGCCCGGCGATGACGCCGCCGATGCCGACCAGGCTCCACAGCGGCGAGCGGCCCGATTCGACGGCGACACTGCGCATGGCGTCGATCGGGTTGGCGCGGCCGCGGCGACCGACCATGACCTCGGCGATCATCACCGGAATGCCGATGGCGGCGATGCAGAGCAGGTAGACCAGCACGAACGCGCCGCCGCCGTATTCGCCGGTGATGTAGGGGAATTTCCAGATGTTGCCGAGACCGACCGCCGAGCCGGCGGCGGCCAGAATGAAGGTTCCGCGATGTTTCCAGCCTGTCATGGCTACCCCTCGTCGACGGTTTCTACTTATGGCGTTGGCCGGCGTGGTTGTGGTGGTTGCCGATCATGGCCCGATTTGCCTTGCAGATATCTAGCAAACCTGCGGCCAACCACGGTGGTTGCAGCTGGGCGCGAAGTGTACAATCCGCGCCCCTGACAAACACCCCGGATGTATCTCCTGTGATCGAGAAGTTGCGCAACATCGCCATCATCGCCCACGTCGACCATGGCAAAA
>CAYLRA010000089.1:0-3948 GCA_964386045.1 uncultured Verrucomicrobiaceae bacterium
GTCGGGTCGACGAACGATTTGAAGCCCGCCAGCTTGATGCACTTAAGTCTCATAGTGAGCTTGAGATATCTTCCATAAGAAATTGTTTTATCGGGATTCTTATAAAATTATCAGTACGCCGAAAGGCACTGCCCGACAGGTGTTGGCGGCGTAGTGTAAAGGTTTTGCGAAGGGGCTGTTAACGCTCTCGTCGATCTACAGCCGGCGCTCGATCACAACCTCCACCTGCCGTAATGAACCGTCCAGTTCGAGCGCGACGATGCCTTCGAAATCCCCCGGCTGCGGCCGCACTTCGCCCGAGGCGGTGATGCGCGCGACCAGTTCGCCGCGCCCGCCGGAAGCCACCAGCGACGACAGGTCCATCCCTTCGGCCATCGCCTGGGCGTCGGAGAGCTCGACCGCGACCGGCCAGTCGCCGACCGGCTGGCGAACGACGGCCAGCGGCATCGGCGAACCGCCGGCGGCGCGGACGAAGACGAACAGCGTGGCACCGTTCGGGAGCTGCCTTTTCAGCGACTCGTCGATCGTCACGGTGACGGCCAGCCGCGGTCCGGTCACCGGCTCGTTGCTGTCGGTCTGCTCGCCAGCCTTGCCGCCGACCAGCGCTTCGGCGCGGCGGATGCCGTCGGTGATGATCTGCGCGTTCGGTGACCCCGGCGGCAGCTGCGCCAGCAGCTTGCGCCAGTGCGTCAGCGTCTCGGCGTGGTCACCGCGCTCGAAGGCGGCGATGCCAAGCAGGCCGAGGGCAGTGGTCTGGTGCGGGTCCAGCTGCAGCGCCCGCTCCGCCTCAGCACGGATCGCCGGTGTCAGCTGCCGGTTGCTGGCGAGGTAGCGCGCCTGCGCGTGCTGGCCGGCAATCGAGGCATCCTGCGGAAACTGCCCGGCGAGATGGCCGTACTGCGCGGCCGCGCCGGCCGGGTTGCCGAGCTCCATCTGCACCCGCGCCAGCAGGAAGCGACGGCGCCCCTCCTCGTCGCCGCGCTGCTCGATCTGCCGCTCCAGCAGCGGCGCCAGCTCGTTCAGCGCCGCGCGATGCGACTCGGCGCGCTGGCTGCGCTCGACCAGCTGCTGGATCCGCCAGTCGGTGGCGGCGCCGAGGTGTGCATAGAGCGGAAACGCCACCAGCGGCACGATGACGGCGACCACCAGCAACAGCAGTCCGCCGCGACGCTGTCCACCGCCCTCGGCGACGGCACCACTCTCGTCGAGCAGGCGGCGCTCCTGCTCCACTTTCAGCTGCTGGTAGGCTGTGTCGTCGAGCAGGCCGGCGCTGCGCTCCTGCGCCAATTCGTCGAGCCGGGTGCGAATCAACGCCACCACGGCCTGACGTTCGTCGCGCTGGCGCAGCTGGCGCCGACGTCCGAACCAGAATGGCAGCAATAGCGACAACACGGCGAACAGGGAGAGCGCAACGGCGCCAGCAACAAAAATCATTTGGGTCGGGTTTCCTGCGGGTCGCGCCGCTGAGAAGCTTCATCCTCGCGCAGCAAGGTCTGCAGACGCTTCTGCTCGGCGGCATCCAGGGGCGCCGCGACCGATGCGCGACGGTGGCGGCGAGCGACCAGCGCGATGGCGATGGCGCCGATCAGCAGCAGCACACCGGGCAGTGCCCACAACACGACGGTGCGACTGTCGAGCGGCGGCCGGTAGAGGACGAATTCACCATAGCGACCGACCATGAAATCGACGATTTCACGATCGCTGTGCCCGTCGACGATCAGCCGGTACAACTCGCGGCGCAGGTCGGTGGCGATCGGCGCGTCACTACCGGAGAGATTCTGGTTCTGGCACTTCGGGCAGCGCAGCTCGGCAATGAAACGCTGGTAGCGCGCGCGCTGCACCTCGTCCTCGAAGGTGTAGGGGTCGATGGCGGCGTGCGCTGCGCCCACACACAGCAGCAACACCGCCAAGCACCAGTGCGGCAGCGCATGCCACGGGTACTTCCGGCACCGCTGCAAGTACATCCATGTACGCTTCCCCGGAGACATCCTGTCTCCGAGGATGCCGGAAGTACCCGTGGCACACGCTGCGTCACGGTCAGTGCCAACGGCCACAGGAGTCATTGGCTCGCCTCGTGCTTCAACTGGTCGTAGACCGGCCCCACCTTCTCACGCCAGATGCGCTCGTCGAGTGCCCCCTGATAGCGGAAACGGACAATGCCATTGCCGTCGACGACATAGGTTTCCGGCGCGCCGGTGACACCAAGATCCAGACCAAAACGTCCGTCGCGGTCATCGAGAACGACGCGATAGGGGTTGCCCTTCTCTGCCAGCCACTGTTTCGCCTTGTCGGGCTGGTCCTTGTAGTCGACACCGAGGATGACCACGCCGCGCGCGGCCAGCTCGTTCAGAAACGGGTGTTCGTAGTGGCAGGTCGGGCACCAGGTGGCCCAGACGTTGACCAGCGCCACTTCGCCGCGAATGACTTCGGCGGTAACGCGCTGACCGGCCAGCAGATCGGGCAGGTCGAACGCCGGCAGCGGGCGGTTCAGCAGCGCCGACGGCAGTGCCTGCGGGTCGTAGGTCCCCTCGCCGATGCGTTTCTGCATGACGAAGAAGAGCAGCGCCATGACGACGAAGATGATCAGCGGAATGAACAGTTTCAGTCGCTGCATCGTCTACACCGCCACGGCATTGTCGGTCGCCGTCGCGCGTGCACGCCGCACCGCGCGATAACGTTTGTCCGCCGCCGCCAGCCCGGCGCCGATCGCCATGAAAATGGCACCGAGCCAGATCCAGCGCACGAACGGTTTGTAGTGCAGCCGCACCGCCCACGCGCCGCTGTTCTGGCCGGGGCCATCGAGCGGTTCGCCGAGCGCGACATAGAGGTCGCGCAGCAGCGAGGCGTCGATCGCCGCCTCGGTCATCACCTGGTCGGCGCGCGCCAGATAGCGGCGCTTCTCCGGATATAGCGTGGTGATGACGCGATCGCCGTGGCTGACGACGATGGTGCCGCGCTCGCCGACATAGTTCGGGCCGCGCACCGGCTCGGTGCCCTCGAAGCGGTATTCGTAGCCGGCGACGACATCGCTGCCGCCGGGCACCATGCGCACGTCGTGCTCCTCGCTGTAGACCGTGGTCAGGCCGACACCGAGCGCCGTCACCGCCATGCCCAAGTGGGCGATCACCATGCCCCACCAGGCCGGCGACAGCCGCGCCAGGCCCGCGCCGAGCGACGCGGCGTTGCGCACCTTGTGGCGCACTTCGACGACCAGCGACGCCACGACCCAGCCGGCGAGGCAGACCGTCAGCACCACGCCGGCATGAAAGGCCCCAGCGTAGGCAAAGGGGAAGATGAAGCCGACGACCAGACTGGCGACCAGCGCCGGCAGCAGTCGCCGCCACAGTTCGTCGGCGCGACTGCGCTTCCAGTTGCCACTCGGACCGATCCCCATGAAGGCCAGCAGCAGCGCCATCAGCGGCACGAACACGGCGTTGAAGTACGGCGGTCCGACCGAGTACTTGCCAAGGTCGAGCGCGTCCATCAGCAGCGGGAACAGCGTGCCGAACAGCACCGACAGTGTCGCCACCAGCAGCAACACGTTGTTGACCAGCAGCAGCACCTCGCGCGACAGGCCGCCGTAGTCGGCGATCGAACCGACCGCCGGCGCGCGCAGTGCGTAGAGCGTCAGCGAGGCGCCAACGACGACGCCGAGGAAGGCGAGGATGAAGAGCCCGCGCGAGGGATCGGCGGCGAACGAGTGCACCGAGGTCAACACCCCGGAGCGGACCAGGAAGGTGCCGAGCAGGCAGAGCGAAAACGCGAAGATGGCGAGCAGCACGGTCCAGCTCTTGAACACGCCGCGCTTGTCGGTGACGGCCAGCGAGTGGATCAGCGCGGTGCCGACCAGCCACGGCATGAACGAGGCGTTCTCGACCGGGTCCCAGAACCACCAGCCGCCCCAGCCCAGCTCGTAGTAGGCCCACCAGCTGCCGAGCGCGATGCCGA
>CAYLRA010000090.1:0-3670 GCA_964386045.1 uncultured Verrucomicrobiaceae bacterium
GGTCGGGTTCAGCAGGTAGCCGTTGACATCGCTGTAACCGACGCGGGCACCGCCGATCGGGCCGTTGAACGGAATGCCGGAGACGGCCAGTGCCGCCGACGTGCCGATCATGGCGATGATGTCCGGGTCGCAATGTTTCTCGGCCGACATGACGGTACAGATCACCTGTACCTCGTTCTGGAAGCCTTCCGGGAACAGCGGGCGAATCGGGCGATCGATCAGGCGCGAGGTCAGCGTCTCTTTTTCGCTCGGGCGCGCTTCACGCCGGAAGAAGCCACCGGGGATCTTGCCGGCGGCGTAGGTGCGCTCCTGGTAATGCACGGAGAGCGGAAAGAAATCCTGGCCCGGCTTGACCGACCTGGCACCAACCACGGTGCAGAGCACGGTGGTGTTGTCCATGGTCGCCAGCACGGCACCGGAGGCCTGACGGGCGATGCGCCCGGTCTCCAGGGTGACGCGATGAGCGCCCCACTGGAATGACTTGATGACGGGATTCACGAATGAACTCCTCCCTAATTTTTTTGAATGGCTGGTCCGCTTTCGGATGGACCAGAACGCGGCGGGGAGCACTCGGCTCCCCGCAACGGCATTGCCCGCTTAGCGACGCAGACCGAGGCGCTCGATCAGCTTGGCGTAGCGATCGAAATTCTTGCGCTTCAGGTAGTCGAGCAACTTGCGACGCTGGTTGACCATGCGGATCAGACCGCGGCGCGAATGGTGATCTTTCTTGTGATCGCCAAAGTGGCCCTGCAGCTTGTTGATGTTGATCGTCAGCAGGGCAACCTGAACTTCCGGCGAACCGGTGTCGCCTTCTGCCTGCTGGTAATCCTTGATGACTTGCGCTTTCTCTTGGGCGGACATCGCCATGACATGTTTCCTCGTTTACAGATATGCCAACAAAATCGAGCCTGCCCGCGCATATCTACAGACAGGTTCGCCTCCACGAAGGGAGGAACGTTTATCCGGCTGCCGCCACCCGCGCAACCCGTGCGCGGACTAACCGGCAGGCCGGACCACCAGACGTCGCGGCGCCACGCGCCCGTCGTCCAGAATTTCGCCGATGCCGAGGAACTCCCCGGCCGCGGAGTGCAGCTGGACCAGCCCGGCTGTCGGCGCCTTCGGCACCAGCACCGGCTGACCCTGCCGCAGGTAAAAGCTGGTCGATTCGGCCAGCACCAGAGCGGGCAGCGTCGACACCGCCAGCTCCGGCGGCAACAGCAACGCGTCCAATGCCGACCAGTCGGTCGCCGCCGCCTCGCTGTCGCCGCGCAGCGTCTCCAGCTGCGCGAAGGTCACGCAGTCGGCTTCACTGAAGCGACCGGCCATGACTCGCCGCAACCTGCCGACATGCGCGCCGCAACCGAGTGCCGCGCCGAGATCCTCGGCGATCGTGCGCACATAAGTCCCTTTGCTGGCACGAACATAGAGGTCGGCTTCAGGCTGCGGACCGGGGCGAAACGCCTCCAGCACCAGCTCGTGCACCACCACCCGACGCGCCTCGCGCTCCACCTCGACGCCGGCGCGCGCCAGCTTGTAGAGCGGCTGTCCATCGCGCTTGATCGCCGAATACATCGGCGGCACCTGCTCGATCTCGCCGCGCAACGGCTGCAACGCCCGCTCCACAGCGTCGGCACCCAACGCACCGGCATCGACCCGGCTCAGCTCCTCGCCATCGGCATCACCGGTGGCGGTGGTGACACCGAAGATGACCGTGGTTCGGTAGGCCTTGTCGGCATCGATCAGGTATTGCGAAAACTTGGTCGCCTCACCCAGGCAGATCGGCAATACGCCAGTCGCCAAGGGGTCAAGACTGCCGGTATGCCCCGCTTTGGCGGCGAAGTATAACCGCTTGACCCGCTGCAGCACGCCGTTCGACGTGATGCCCTGCGGCTTGTCCAGCACCAGGATGCCGTCGAGATTGCGACCGCGCCTGCGCATCAGTCCCGGTCACCACCAACGGCCTCACCACCGATGGACTGTTCCCCGCCAGCATCGCCTTCGCTGCCCGGCGCACCGTCACCGCGACTGCGCGCGTGTTCACGATCGGCCGCGACCACCTCGTCGATCAGCCGGCTCATCTGCGCGCCGCGGCTGACGCTGGTGTCGAACTGGAACTTCAGCTTCGGCGTCGTGCGCGCGCTCATCACCTTCGATACCTGCGAGCGCAGGAAACCGGCGGCGTGATTGAGCGCATCGATCGCCGGCTTCGCCTCTTCCAGCGTGGCGCACCCGAGCACGGTGACAAAAACGCGTGCATAGGAGAGATCACGGCTGACCTCGACATCGGTGACGCTGACCATGCCGACACGCGGGTCGCGAATTTCGCGCTGGATCAGGCTGGCGAGCTCCTGCTTCAGGAAATCGCCAACCCGCTGCGTGCGACTGAACTCTTTCGGCATGGCAGGTTCCCGCGCGCCTTACAGCGTGCGAGCCATCTCCTTGACCTGGAACACTTCGATCTTGTCGCCGGGTTTGACGTCGTTGTAGTTGCGCACGCCGATACCGCACTCGAAACCGTTGCGCACTTCGGCAACGTCATCCTTGAAGCGACGCAGCGACTCCAGCTCGCCCTCATAAATGACCACGTTGTCGCGCAGTACGCGGATCGGGTTGTTGCGGTAGATGGTGCCCTCGATGACCATGCAGCCGGCGATGGCGCCAAACTTCGGCGAACGGAACACGTCGCGCACTTCGGCGACACCGACGATCTCTTCGCGCTTCTCCGGCGACAACAGACCCGACAGCGCGCTCTTCACGTCGTCGATCAGGTCATAGATGACGCTGTAGTAACGGATGTCGACCCCTTCGTTCTCGGCGATCTTGCGCGCTACCGCATCGGCGCGAACGTTGAAACCGAACACCACCGCACGCGCGGTCAGCGCCAGGTTGATGTCGTTCTCGGTGATGGCGCCGACACCGGATGCCACCACGCTGACATTGACCTCTTCGTTGCCGAGATCGACCAGTGCCGCCTGCAGCGCTTCGAGCGAGCCGCGCACGTCGGTCTTGACGACCACGTTGAGCGTCTTCTTCTCGCCACCAATGTTGGCGAACATGTTGTCGAGCTTGGCGGTCTGCTGGCGCTTGAGCTTGATCTCGCGATCGCGGTGCTGACGGAAGGAGGCGATCTCGCGCGCCTTCTTCTCGTTCTCGACCACGGCGAACTGATCGCCCGCTTCGGGCGTGCCGTCGAGGCCGAGAATCTCGACCGGAATCGACGGGCCGGCGACGGCGACAGCCTTGCTGTTCTCGTCGAGCATGGCGCGCACGCGACCATATTGCAGGCCGGCGATGACGATATCGCCCTGACGCAGCGTACCGCTCTGTACCAGCACGGTGGCGATCGGTCCGCGCCCCTTGTCGAGGCGCGACTCGACCACGATGCCGTGACCCGGTACGTCGGTCGGCGCCTTCAGTTCGAGCACTTCGGCCTGCAGCAATACGGCGTCGAGCAGATCGTCGATACCTTCACCGGTGTGCGCCGAGACGCCGACGAACTGGGTGTCACCGCCGTAGGCTTCCGGGATGACCCCTTTCGCCACCAGCTCGTTCTTGACCCGATCCAGATCGGCCGAGTGTTTGTCGATCTTGGTGATCGCCACCACGATCGGCACGTTGGCCGCACGGGCGTGCTGGATCGCCTCTTCGGTCTGCGGCATGACGCCGTCGT
>CAYLRA010000091.1:0-3589 GCA_964386045.1 uncultured Verrucomicrobiaceae bacterium
CGTCGGCCATCGACTTCGGCGCCGAGTAGTAGACGATCTCCTGGAAATCGATCGGCGCGATGTCGAGCTGCGCCCACTGCGGCAGCGCCATCTGCTGCCAGCGCCGGAACGCCTTCAGCCGCCACTCGGTCATGAACGCCGGTTCGCCCTTCTTCGCCGAGATCAGCCGCACCACGTCTTCGTCGAGACCGGGCGGAATCTGATCGGATTCGATGTCGGTGACAAAGCCGTGCTGGTACTCGCTCTGGACCAGCGCGTCGAGGGTGGCGGATTCGGAAGAATTGCTCATGGCGGACTCCGGGCGGCGCGTCGCGTGCTCTTCGGCGAGCGTGCGCGCGGCGGCAATCTCTTTCACGGAAGAGGGGAAGGCATACTAATTTGGTCGGGTATTAAAAATCAATACCAATTTGGTATAGACTCCGGCCTGTTCGCCCCGCCGGTTGACCGGCTGACGCCTGGCGACAAAGAGGTAAAGGCATGCTGCGAATTGGAAAACTGGCCGACTACGGTCTGCTGATCGCCGATAGCCTGGCGCGCGCGGCGGCGCAGCTTACCACCGAGGCGATCGTCCGAGAAACCGGCGTGCCGGAGGCGACCGTGCGCAAGCTGCTGAAGCTGCTGGTCGACGGCGGCGTGGTCAGCTCGCGCCGTGGCCTGCGTGGCGGCTATCGGCTCGCGCGCGAGGCCGACCGCATCACCGTTGCCGAACTGATCGCCGCCATCGAGGGGCCGATCGGCCTGACCGAGTGCACCCACGACGATTCGCACTGCAGCCTGACCCTGAGCTGCGTGCAGCGCGGCAACTGGCATGTCATCAACGACCTGATCCACCGCCAGCTGTCGACCATCACGCTGGCCGACATGATCGGCGACCTCTCCTATAGTGGTGGTAGCCGCATTCCGCTGCAGACCGTGGCGGGTTGATTCGGCTGTACCCATCCACCCGAACAGGCGATTCGACATGAGTCTCAACGCGAATGAGCTGATGACGGCCCAGCAGTGGTACCGCCGCTCCGACCTCTACATGCTGTCGATCTCGGTGCTGCTGTTCCTGTACGCGCTGGCACTGGCGAGTTGGCACGCCACCTGGGCGTCGGCGCTGCTGGTCGGTGGCGGCACGCTGGTGGTGGTGGCGGTGATCAGCCAGCTCGCGCCGGGCTCGCGGCTGTCGCGCGTCGCCTTCGCCACCGGCTTCATGATCTTCAGCGCGCTGCACATCCACCAATCGGGCGGCATGATCGAGATGCACTTCGGCATCTTCGTGCTGCTGGCGGTCCTGGTCTATTACCGCGACTGGCTGCCGCTGGTGGTGGCCGCGGCGGTGATCGCCGTCCATCACCTGCTGTTCTTTCACTGGCAGACGCAGGGTGCCGGCGTTCATGTGCTGCACGACGGTGATGCCCACTGGTGGGTCATCTTCCTGCACGCCGCCTATGTTGTCGTCGAGACCATCGTGCTCTGCATGATGGCGCTGCGCACCCGCGCCGAGGCCGACGAGGCGGAGGCGCTGATGCAGACGACGCGGGCGATCAGCCGCGATACCGCGATCGACCTGAGCCAGCGCGTCGCGTCGAACTCGCCGGTGGCACAGAGCTTCAACGGCGTGCTCGGTGATGTCGGCCAGCTGGTGCGTCAGGTGCACGAGTCGGCCGTCAGCCTGAACGGTGCCGGCGCCGAGCTCGGCGGTCTGACCGGCAAGCTGCAGGATGTCGCCGGCCGCCAGCGCCGCGAGACCGAGCAGGTGGCGGCGGCGATAGAACAGATGTCGGCCGCCGTGCGCGAGGTGGCGAACAATGCCGAGCAGGCGTCGGCATCGGCGGCGCGCGCCGATGCCAATGCACGTGACGGCAGCAAGGCTGGCGAGGCGATGGCGCGCGAGATCGAGGCGCTGGCTGGCCAGATTCGCGCCGCCGCGGAAACCGTCACCGCGCTCGACAACGACAGCGCGCGCATCGGTTCGGTGCTGGATGTCATTCGCGGCATCGCCGAACAGACCAACCTGCTGGCGCTGAACGCAGCGATCGAGGCAGCGCGCGCCGGCGAGCAGGGCCGCGGTTTCGCCGTCGTCGCCGACGAGGTGCGCTCGCTGGCGCAGCGCACGCAGCTGTCGACGCAGGAGATCCAGACCATGATCGAGCAGCTGCAGGCCGGCAGCCGCACTGCGGTGTCGGTGATGCAGTCGAGCCAGCGCAGTGCCGACCTCTGCGTCGCCGAAACGCACCGCAACCGCGAGCGGCTGCGCACCATCACCACCGAGCTGGCGGAGATCAGTCAGATGAACCACCTGATCGCAACGGCGACGCAGCAACAGCACGCGGTGTCGCAGGAGGTGGCGGCCAATGTCGCGGCGATCCGCGACTACAGCGAAACCGTTGCGCGTGACACCGACCGCGTCGCCGGCTCCGGCGCGCGGCTGCAGCGCATGGCTGACGACCTGGAGGCGCTGGTGCAGCGCTTTCGGGTCTAGGAAGTCTGCCAGGAGGACTCAGCGGTCGCGCCGCAGCCCCTCCAGCTCGCGATTGAGATGGCGCAGGTGCTCGCCGATGCCGGGGCCTTTCAGCCGGGCGACGCCGACCGCCAGCACGTCGAACACCGCCATGTGGGCGATGCGCGACGGCAGCGGCGTGTAGCGCTCGGTCTCTTCCTCTATATCGATGGCAATGGCGATATCGGCAGCGCGCGCCACCGGTGTGTCGCCGGGCGCCAGCGCGATGATCTGCGCGCCACCCCGGTGTGCCAGCGCCAGCGACTCCAGCAATGCCTGGGTGCGGCCGCTCTGCGAGATGGCGACAACCACGTCGGCTGAGCCGAGGGAGAGCGCCGACATGTGCTGCAGGTGCGGGTCGGCGTAGGCGGTGCTGGGAATCTGCAGCCGGAACAGCTTGTGCTGGGCGTCCGAGGCCACCGCGCTGGAGGCGCCGAAACCGTACAGCTCGACCCGCTGCGCGTGCGCCAGCGCCGTCACCGCCGCCTCGATCTGTGCCGGGTCGAGCCGCTCGCGCACATGGCCCAGCGTCTCCATGACGGCGTCGAACACCTTGGCGGTGTACTGCTGCGCCGAGTCGTGCTCGGACAGCGAGAACGGCCGGAAGCGCGGCTTCTGCGCCACGTACTGGGCCAGCTCGACCTTGAACGCCTGGAAGCTGTTGCAGCCGATGGCGCGGCAGAAGCGCACCACGGTCGGCTCGCTGACGTGCGCCTCCTGCGCCAGGTCGACGATGCGCATGTGGATCACCTCGTGCGCCGCCGCGAGCACGAAGTCGGCCACCTTCTGCTCCGATTTGCGCAGGTCGGGGCGGGTGTCGCGGATGGTCTGAAAAATGTCGATGGGCCGCACTGGGCGCTCCTTGCGCACGTTGGTCTGGGGATTGTAGACGCTGTGCGTACAAGTCCTCCCCTATGAAATAGGGGAGGTGCCGAGCACAGCGAGGCGGAGGGGTCCGGTGTTCGATAAAGGGCGGACCCCCTCGCCCTTCGGGCACTCCCCCTGCTGCGCAGGGGGAGACCTGCAAGCCGCAGCAGGTAGAATGCGCGCCCTATGGACGTCTCCCACATCCTCAACGATCTCAACGACGCGCAGCGCGATGCG
>CAYLRA010000092.1:0-2657 GCA_964386045.1 uncultured Verrucomicrobiaceae bacterium
CCCGGCCTTGCACCAACCCCCTGTGGTAAATCCACAGGGGGTTTTTGTTTTTGATGCCGTCTGCTCAAACTGGTGGCGATGTTCAAGAATAACGAGGTTGGAGTTGCGGTTGTGACCGATGCGCTGCAGATCATCAGGTTGTTGGCGGATGGTGAATTTCATTCGGGGGAGGAGCTTGGCCGCCTTGTAGGGGTGAGTCGCGCAGCGGTATGGAAGCGGCTGCAGCACCTGCAGACACAATTCGGACTGCGTTTCGAGTCTGTTCGGGGGCGAGGCTATCGTCTGGCGGGTGGCATTGAGCTTCTGGATGTGAGCCTGATTCGAATGCGATTGTCGCCCGATGCGTCGGATTGGCTGCAGCATTTCGAGGTGCATGAACGCATTGGCTCGACCAATCGGCGCGCGTCTGAGCTGGTCCGCGAAGGTGTACATTCTGGTGCGATAGTCGTGGCCGAAAGCCAGACGGAAGGAAGTGGCCGGCGCGGGCGGCCTTGGTTGAGTCCGTTTGGGCGCAACATATACCTCTCGGCGTTGTGGAGCTTCGAGGGAGGAGTGGCGGCGCTCGAAGGGCTTAGCTTGGTGATTGGGGTTGTTGTCGCGCGTGTTATCGCCCCTCTTACTAAATGCCACATTGAGCTGAAGTGGCCCAATGATGTGCTGGTCGATTCCAGGAAGCTTGCGGGCATCCTTCTGGAGGTTGTCGGGGACCTGGATGGTCGCTGCACGGTGGTTATCGGCATCGGCATCAATGTGCGAATGAGCGGGGCGGAGGGAGTCGATGCCATTGGGCAGCCATGGACGGATGTCGAATCTGTGGCGGATGTACCTGTCTCCAGAAACACGATTCTCTCGGCATTGATTGAACAGATGGTATCGGCGATGAGGTTGTTTGAGCGTGAGGGCCTCTCTCCCTTTTTGCACGAGTGGGATCGACTCGATTGTCTGAAGGGGTGCGTGGTGTCAACGGAGGCCGGCGGCCGAATGCAGACAGGGGTCGCTGTTGGCATTGATGCCTCTGGAGCATTGCTGCTGGAGATTGATGGAGCCGTACAGGCGGTGCATGGCGGAGAGATTAGTGTGAGGATTAAAGCGTGATCCTTGAGCTGGATCTCGGCAATTCATTTGTGAAATGGCGGTTGGTTGATGAGGCGGGTGGCATGGTTGCTCGCGGTCGCAGTGCGTTGGAAGCCTGGTTGGTTGATGGGCTTCCACCTGCCTGGGGCGAGGAGATATCTCGTGTGCGCGTAGCCTCGGTACGGTCGGACGACGCGCAGTCTCGTTTTGCTGAGTTGCTGCAGCAGCGTTGTGCCGCCAGAGCTGAGTTTGCACAGGTATCGGATTTTTGCGCGGGTGTGCGTAATGGATACATGGATCCGCGAGCGCTTGGGGTAGATCGTTGGCTGGCCATCATTGCTGCCTACTCCGAGACTCAGGGCGCCGTGCTGGTGGTGGATGCGGGTTCGGCATTGACCATTGATCTGGTCGACCGAGTTGGCCTGCACCGTGGCGGCTATATCATTCCCGGGGCGCAGGTGATGCGGCAATCGCTGCTCCGTAAGACCGACCGTGTGCGATACGAAGAGGCTGGGTGGCAGGCGGAGCGTGATTGGGGCCGCAGCACGGAATCGTGTGTGCTTAACGGTGTGCTGTTGGCGCTGGTTGGGGCGTTGGAGCGAGCTATAGTCGATAGCTGCCGTCTGCTGGCCGAGCCCCCTAAGCTTTATCTGACCGGTGGAGATGCGGGGCTTTTGCTGAAGGCATCGGAATTCCTGGGGTGCGAGCATCGGCCTGAGCTGGTTCTTGATGGGTTGCGCCACGTCCTTCCTTGATGGGTTTGTAGATGCTGGAGTCGATGGATGCTGCGATGGATGGTGGTTGCACTGTTGGTGTTGAATGCGTTGGTGTTCGCTTGGTACCGCTACGGTGGCATGGGTGCGCCAATTGATGGGTCGTTGGTGCCTGCCTTGCGAGCAGAAGGGGGGGCGCTGAGCTTGCTGAGTGCGTCGAGCGACTCGTCGTCGCGCGACAAGGCGGTCGCCGTTGTGAGTCCGGAGCCGGTGAAGCCGGAGGCTGATCGGTCGGCGGTGTGCGGGATGTTCGGCGCGTTCCCGGAGTTGATCAGTGCCCGTCAAGTCCGCGATCGTCTCCGCGCGATTGGCCTGATTGCCGACATCGTTGGGGTCTCGGTTCCGCTGCGAACAGATTATTGGGTCCATCTGGGGCCGTATGCATCTCGCGATGAGGCGTTGGCGCAGTTGAAGGTGCTGCAGGACGCAGGTGTCGACAGCTTTCTTATTAATGATGGAGAGCTGGCCAACGGTATCTCTCTGGGGTTGTTTCGTCAGCAGGGCTCGGCCGAGTCTCTGCTGAAAAAGCGACAGGCGGAGGGGTATGAGGCAGCAATGCGCGAGATGCCGCGTACAAGTGAAGAGCTTTGGGTGCTGCTCGAAGGAGGGGATCTGGCTGAGTCGGTGCGCGCTCAGTTGCTCACCGTCGCGCCGAATATCGAATACCGAAAAAACTTGTGTGGTTCGATTGTTTCTAACAAGCGGTTCGAATAGAATCGCGCCCCTCGCTAAGGCGGGGCGGCTTGTCGCGTGTGTGCTGGCGTAGCTCAGCAGGTAGAGCAGCTGACTTGTAATCAGCCGGTCGGGGGT